>DATKQX010000136.1:0-22933 GCA_035532495.1 Saccharimonadales bacterium (SeqCode) | reverse complement strand
TCCGCATGCGCGCACACGCTGACGACCGACTCCGCCGTGACCTCCATGTGCGATTGCGTGTACACGCGCCGTGGCAGTGTCAGACGCACCAATTCAAGCCGCGGATGGCGATTCTCGCCGGTGTTGGGATCGCGACCAGCTGAGACGACGCCACGCTCCATGGTCCGCACCCCGGAGTCGAGATAGATCGCAGCCGCGAGCGACTGAGCTGGCAGCTCGTCTTGAGGCACGTGCGGCAGAATGGCCCGCGCGTTGAGATACACGCCGTGCCCGCCGATCGGCCGGACGATGGGAACGCCCGCGTCGATCAGCAGGTTGCCGAGGTACTCCACCTGACCGATGCGAGCCCGGACATGGTCGTCACCGTCCACCATCTCACGGATCCCGCACGCGAGTGCCTCCATGTCACGCCCGGACATCCCGCCGTACGTGTGCAGCCCCTCGTAGGCGACGAGCAGACCTCGGGCACGCCGCGCGAGCTCCGGATCCCGCAGCGCGAGGAACCCGCCGATGTTGACCAGGTTGTCCTTCTTCGACGATACCGAGGCGCCGTCGGAGTGGGAGCAGATCTCGAGTAGGATCTCGGCGACACTTCGATGTGCGTAGCCGGGCTCGCGCTGCTGAATGAACCAGGCGTTCTCCAGGGCGCGAGTTGCATCGAGCATCACCAGGATGCCATGCTCGTGGCACAGCGCATACGTCGCTCTGAGGTTGGCCATGGACACCGGCTGTCCGCCAGCCATGTTGACGTTGGTCTCGAGTGAGATGTACGGGATCCGTTCCGCTCCGACCTCGGCGATGATTCGGCGCAGTTTGTCGAGGTCGACGTTGCCTTTGAATGGATGCAGGGATTCGGGGTCGTGCGCCTCGTCGATGATCACGTCGGCAAACGAACCGCCGGCGTTTTCCTGATGCCAGCGTGTCGTCGTGAAGTACATGTTGCCGGGGATGGTGTCGCCAGATTTGATGAGGATCTGGCTGAGGATGTGTTCCGCTCCTCGCCCCTGGTGCGTGGGCACGAGCTCCGGATAGCCATACACGTCGCGCACCGCGTCCATCAGGTGGTAGAAGCTGCGGCTGCCCGCGTACGCCTCGTCGCCGATCATCAGCGCCGCCCACTGCCGGTCGGACATCGCCGAGGTCCCCGAATCGGTGAGCAGATCGATGTAAACATCCTCTGAGCGCAGCAGGAACGTGTTGTATCCAGCGTCGCGGATGGCTGCCTCGCGCTGGTCGCGTGTGGTCATCCGGATCGGCTCAACCATCTTGATCCGATACGGCTCTGCCCAACGCCGATGGCCGCCGCCAAGCGCCTCCATGGTCCTGAGCATGCGACCACCGGTGGCCGGCTGCCAGGGCCGTTTGTCACTTCTTGGAGTGATCGTCCGCGATCCGCGCGAACGAGCCGGTTCTCGCTGGGAGCGGATTGGATTTAATTCCGTTCACACTTGCGAACGGGTCACCCTTTCCCGAGTTGTAGCGGCGGCATCGCCACAGCCGCTTTGGGCGCGCCTGCCCAGCGGCCATAGGCTGAGCTGCCACTTCCGTTCGGCGTCTTGACCTGTACGGGACGCTATCCCAGATCGCTTTCGGGTCCAAGGACCCTATCTCGAGCCCTTTGCGAGGCGCTAGGCTCGGAGGTCGCGAGCCGTTGTGCGACGACATCGCCGCGGGCCCGCTGAGGTGTCCATGTGACTGCGATCGGTACCGTTTCTTCAACCACAGTGGCAGTGGAAAACCCGTGGCACAACGCCCAGCGTCAGTTCGACCAGGCCGCGGAGTTGATCCACCTCGACCCCGGCCTCCGCGCCGTGCTCCGCGAGGTGAAACGCCAGCTTATCGTCAGCTTCCCCGTGAAGATGGACGACGGCTCGGTGCGCGTCTTCGAAGGCTACCGGGTCCAGCACAACATGGCGCGGGGACCGGCCAAGGGCGGCATCCGCTATCACCAGGGCGTGACCCTTGACGAGGTCAAGGCCCTGGCGATGTGGATGACGTGGAAGTGCGCAATCGCAGGACTGCCGTTCGGCGGCGCCAAGGGCGGCATCGTGGTCGATCCCAAGCACCTGAGTGAGGGTGAGCTGGAGCGGATGACCCGCCGCTACGCCACCGAGATCAGCGTGATCATCGGTCCCGAGTACGACATCCCCGCTCCCGATGTCAACACGTCGCCGAAGATCATGGCCTGGATCATGGACACGATTTCGATGGAGCATGGCTTCTCGATTCCCGCGGTGGTCACCGGCAAGCCGCTCTCCGTCGGCGGCAGCCAGGGACGCAACGCGGCGACGGGGCGGGGCGTGATGTTCGTCGCGCTCGAGTCTTGCACGCGGCTCGGCATCGATCCCAAGAGCTCGACCGTCGCCATTCAGGGATTCGGGAATGCCGGGTCGATCGCGGCGCGGCTGATGGCAGCCCAGGGCTTCACGGTCGTTGCGGTTTCTGATAGCAGCGGCGCCATCCACAGTGCCGCGGGCCTCGACGTGGATCGCCTGATCGCGCACAAGAAATCGACAGATAGCGTCACCGGGTTTCCCGGCGCCAGCGCTATCGCTGCAGGTGAGGTCCTCGAGGTGCTATGCGACGTGCTCGTGCCGGCCGCCCTGGAGAACCAGGTCACCAGCGAGAATGCCGGACGTATCCAGGCGAGGCTCATCCTCGAGGCGGCCAACGGTCCGATCACTCCCGACGCGGACATCCTGCTGGAGCGGCGTGGCATAACCGTGGTGCCGGACGTCCTCGCCAACGCGGGTGGTGTCACCGTCTCGTACTTCGAATGGGTTCAGGATCTGCAATCCTTCTTCTGGGATGAGGACGAGATCAATGCTCGCCTCGAGAAGGTGATGCACCGCGCCTTCACTGAGGTTTGGGATATGTCAAAGCAGCACGGAGTCTCGCTCCGTCAAGCCGCGTACTTCCTTGCCATCGACCGAGTCGCAGAGGCGACGACTGACCGCGGCATCTATCCCTGATATCCGATTGGTGTATCGAGCAATCGCGGTCGCTCGAGGGCGGCGACTAGGCCGTCGCGGTGGAGCATGTGATGTCGAGCTGTCGACTCAGCAACTTACAGGGCCGCTGCGTGACAGCGCACCAGATCCGCCGCTATGAGGTAGTAAAGCGGCTCAGGCGGCGGGGCGCTCGCCACGGTCGAAGGCCGCGAGTGCCTTGAGGATGGGCCGGTCCGTGTGCGCGATCCTCTGCATAGCGGCGGCCACCTGGTCTTGACGTTTCGATTCCGTGGCCGCTTGACGGCGCTGCGCGGATGCCTGACGCACGGTTTCTCGCCCAATCACGGCTTCATCGTACGACCGACGCGGACCACGCGAGGGCTCTGGCCTCACTCGGCCGATCCCATCCCTAACAAGACCTCGAATACACCGGCGGCAGCATCGCCTCGGATCAGTCGATGTCCAACCCGTTCACACGACCGGATGTTTACCCAGTAACGGTTTCGCACCCCTCCTTCGATTTCGATTTGGCTCTGCTAGCTTGGTCGCCAGATGGACAGCGCACCCTCGAGGTGGCGATGGGTCATCGGCACTGCGGCCGGCCTGTGCGCCGTGTACATGGTGGTCAGATCCGTCGCCGACCTGCACATGGCGCTTGGCGGCGGCACAGCCGTCGATTACCTGGCGATCGCGTCTGCAGGCAGGATCGTGCATGCCGGCTCTCCCTGCGTGTACTGCGCGGGGGCGTTGGCAACGGCCCAGGGGCAACTCCTCGGCTACACGCCGGCCGCCAGCACCACCTTTCCGGTCGCCTTCGTCAACCCCGCGCTGATGGCATGGCTCATCCAGCCGCTGGCCGTACTGCCCCTGCAGACGGGCGCCGACCTCTTCATCGCTGCCAATGTCGCGGCGATGGCGCTCTCGGCCGCGATCCTGGTGCGGCGCGTGCGCCCGGCGCTCGGTGGACTGCTCGCCACCTGCCTCGTGATCACCGTCGTGTTCTCGCTCGAGGCGGGTACGGGTATCCTCCTGGGCCAATCTGACGGGCTGATGCTGCTCGCCGCAACCCTCGCGGTCGAGGCCGCCGGGCACCAGCGGCCGGTGCTTGCAGGCCTGCTCCTCGCCCCGCTGCTCCTGAAACCGCAGCTGCTCTGGCTCGTTCCCCCCGCCCTGATCGCTGCCCGGCAGTGGCGGGTGCTGGTTGCGCTCTGCGCCGGCGCGCTCGTGGTGCTGCTCGGATCGATCGCCGTGGCGGGGCCGGGACACCTGCTGGATGCAGTCGGCCTCGTCACCGCGCCTTCGTATGCGCACCTGGATCTGCAGAGCAACTCGATTCCCGCTTTGATCGCCCGTCCACTCGGCAGCAACACCGCCGCATGGGTGGCCGCTCTGGCGCTCGCCGGTGTTGCAGTCGTGGCGATGGCTATCGCCAGGAAGCACTTACGTGAGGACAAGGCCACGACGCTTGCTGTGGGGATCGGGCTGTCGGTGCTGCTCTCCCCGCACCTCGGCGACTACAGCCTCATGCTGCTTGCCGTGCCGATCGCAGCTCTCGCTCCGCGCGCCCAGATGCTCGTCCTGGGGCTCGCCGGTGCGTACGCACTGGCGTCGCTCTACAACCCGCTCGACGCGCTCCACGAGAGCAGTGTTGCTCTCGTCCTCCTCGTCGGAGTTGTTGCGATCGCCTGGCGGGTACACGGCGACCGCGAGCTGCGCTCTGCCATTCCTCATGGGCGGCCACGTCGTTCCTGGGCGATCAGGTAGCGACGAACCTCATCTACAGCTTAGGTGTCGGCCCCAATTGTCCAGGACGATGTGCAGGTTTCTCGTGCAGCGAGCCGCTGATAGCTCCGGCGGCACATTGATGACTCGGTTGAGCCGGCGCGTGCCCGCCGGACTGGTCGTTGTCGCCGTCTACACCGTGCTTGCATTCCTCCTGGCGATCTCGGTCTGGCGTGCCCCGTCGACCACCTACATCGGCGAAGGACCTGACCCTATCCAGGCCATGTGGGGAATCGGATGGGTGCCGTTCGCTGCCGGCCACGGTCTCAATCCGCTGGTGTCCGCCTCCATGAACCGGCCCATGGGGCTGAATCTGCTCTGGGCGGACGGTTATGCGATCCCGATGGGCGCGGTGCTCTGGCCGGCGACGCTCACGCTCGGCGCGATGGTCACCTACAACCTGGTGGTCACGTTGAGCCTCGCGCTTTCCGCCTTCGTCGCGTACCTCATGATCCGCCGATGGGTCCCCGGAGTCGTGGCCGCAGCGCTGGGCGGCCTGCTCTACGGGTTCTCGCCGTACATGACCGCACAGTACTTCGGCCATATCGGCCTCGTCCTCAGCGCCGTCACTCCACCGCTCGCGCTCATGCTCCTGGATGAGATCGTGGTGCGTCAGCGTCGCCGTCCGCTCATGCTCGGCGCACTCGCCGCGGCTCTGGCGGTCCTGCAGTTCTTCATCTCCCAGGAGGTGCTGCTCACCGAGATCATCGCCGCCGCCATCGTGACCATCGTGCTCGCGATCTCGTACCCCCACCGGGTGCGAGCGCATGCCGGCTACGCGGTGCGCACCCTTGGAATCGCAGCGGTCGCGGCGGTGGTGGTGCTCGCGTACCCGACCTGGCTCCAAGTCTTCGCACCGGGTCACGTTGTCATTCTCGGAGCGGTGCACGGCACCGACACCTACGTCACCGACGCGGCGAACTTCGTCGTTCCCACCGTCACCCAGCTGATATCGCCACAGGGTGCGATCAGCATCTCATCGCATTTCAGCGGCAACGCATCGGAATGGGATGCCTATCTGGGGATCCCGCTCGTCCTTCTGCTCGTGATCGCGACTGCTCGACTTTGGCGAGTGCCGGTGATACGGACCGCCGGGATCGTTGCCGCGATCATCGCGGTCCTTTCACTCGGACCCCATCTTCACGTGGCGGGGCGTCAGCTCTCGGCGCTGACGCTGCCATGGTGGATCCCCGCGCACCTGCCGGTGTTTCAGGACATTCTGCCTGCCCGGCTGATGATCTACGTCTACCTCGCGGCAGGGATCACGTTCGCCTTTCTGCTGCGGGCACTCTGGCTGGTGCGTTCCAGACTCGCACTCAACCTGCTTGTGGCGCTGGCTGTGCTCCTGCCCCTCGTGCCCACCCTTCCGGCGCCCGCGACGGCATTGCGAACCCGCGCGCCCTTCACCTCCGAAACGTCGGCGCAGGCGCTCCGCGGCGCCAACGTGCTCTTCGAGCCGTTCCCAGGCGTCGACTACCCGCAGGCGATGGTATGGCAGCGAACCGCGAACTACGCTTTCACGATGGTCGGCGGCTACGTGATCGGCCCGTATGCGCCGGGCGTCGGAGCCTTTCAGCAGAAGATCCACGACCTCTCGGCGCAGCCGGTTACGGTCAGGCTGTCCTCATCCGAGCAGCGGGCGCTTCTGTCGGGATTGCACTCCCTTGAGGTCACCACCGTGATCGTCGACCCGACCCTCGTAGCGCCGGGAACGCGTTCCCTGTTTACACAACTCCTTGGCACACCTCCTGTCGCGGAGTACGGCTACCTCGTCTGGCAGGTCACACCGCACTAGTCCGCGCGGCTTCGACACCGACGGGTGACCGACCGCTGACCTATCGCTCGAGACAGTTCCTCACGTGTGCAGGACAGGCGCCGCGACCCTGGCCGCTTGTGTGCGGTTGCTGACGCCGAGCTTGGCCAGGATCGCCCCCACGTGATGGTCGACTGTCTTTTCCGAGAGATGCAGACGACCAGCGATCTCGCGGTTGCTCATTTCTTCGCAGAGCAACCCGAGCACCTGTACCTCGCGGGTCGTCAGCCCAGCCGCATTCTGCTTCGTCGATGGACGCGGCCCACGAGGCACGTCTCGAGCCCCACCCTCACGGAGGAGGCGGGCTGTGATTGCGGCGGCCGGTCTCGCATCGAGTGCCTGGAAGATAGTGAGCGCGCGCCTCTGATGCTGGTCCGGTCCTGCCGCGCACAGCGTGATCGCGGTCTCATATTGGCAGCCGAGCTCTGTCCATGCTGCCGCAGCTCCGGCGGTATCCCCGATGAGTTCCTGGGCATACGGACCGACGGAATCGGCGGGACTCGCTTCATGGACTCCACAGCGTCGTCGCCATGCCGCGAGCTCGCTCAGCGCCGGCAGCGCGCGATAGCGCATCGCCAGTTCCATGGCGTAATCGGTCGCCGCGCGGGCCGTGTCGGCGGACTTTGCGCCGCCCTCGAGCCATGCGATCTCGGCGGATGCAGTGGCGACAGGCAGTAGGTGCTGGAGCTCGCCGGTTGGTGCCGCCTCCGCCTTCGCGTTGGCCAGCGGTCCGTGGTGGTCGGGGTCGCCGCGCCGCGCCCGTAGGAGCGCGACGATGCAAAGGGCAATCGTCCGTGCGACCGCATTACCGGTGCCAGATCGCAGAATCGTCGACGTCGCCTCGGTCGCCTCGTCCCAGCGACCCTGGTCGAGGAGGCGGCGGGCTTGGTGTGCGAGGATCTCGAATCGCCACGCATCAAGCCCCCGCTCGAGGCAGTATTCGACTCCTTCTCGTTGATACGCCTCGGCCCGCGAGTAGTCGTGTACGCGGACGCTCACCCAGGCCAAATGGATGTAGGCGCGACCAGCCTGCTCGTCGAATCCCCACTGTTTACAGAGGTGCAGGCTCCGTTCGACTGCCCGCCGGCCGTCCTCCTCGCCGAGTAGATAGCCTGCCGTGCCGATCGAATTCATCGCGTGCACGAGCGTCTCTCGGTCGTCGATCCGCTCGGCGAGCTCCTGCGCCTTTGCACCCCAGTACCGCGTGGCCACCGTGTCCTCGATGTTCAGCGCAAGCATGGCGCGATTCGCATAGGCCTTCGCAAGCTCGTGGCCCGGAGCAAGCTTCTCCAGCACAGCGACTGCTGCCAACCCCGCGTCGGTCGCTTCGGCGACCTGCCCATTGCAGCGGAGATTCGATGACATCGCGCAGAGTGCCTCACCCTCACGCCTCCGGTCGCCGAGGATTCGATACTTCGCCAACGCCTCCCGGCGGGTCTCGATCGCGTCCGCATAGTGGCCAATGAGAAAGCATTCCCAGGACCGGAGGGAGAGAAGTTCGGCGCGCCGCTCATCGGTGAGCGCCCACCCAAAACGCAGGGCGCGGGCGTACTGTGCGGCGGCCTCCCGATGTGCTCGAGCCTGCACGGCGACAGCCGCCGCTTGAGGGGCGAAGCACAACACCGCGTCGACGTCACCCGCGGCCTCCGCGTGGTGTGACAAGGATGTGGGATCGATGGGTCCACGCCGCGGGTCGGACAGCGCCGTCAGCGCGGCGCGGTGGAGGGAGAGGCGGCGCGGGGGTGACAGCGAGTTCTCAACGGCCAGACGCGCAAGCTCGTGGCGAAAGGCGACACCGCCGGGGATGGGAGCCAGCGCGCCGGCAGCAAGGCATTCCTCAACGCCCGCCACCGCCTCTGCATCCATTGCATCGAGGATGCCGATGTCGACTCCCGTCGGAATGATGGCCACCATCTCGACCAGCCGCTGCGCGACGGACCCCAGGCGCGCAACCCTCGCGAGGACAGCGTCCTGGACTGTTGCGGGAAGCCGTTCACCACCGGTGGCGAGCACTTCGGTGACGAAGAAAGGATTGCCGCCCGTATTCCGGTACAGCTCTGCCGCGTCGAGGTCGAATGGCGATGCAAGATCCGCGACCGCAGCTTCCGACAACGGGCCGAGGGACAGGCGCGCGACGGCCGGGCTGGTTGCGATGTCGCCGATGAGCACTCGGAGCGGGTGGACGCGGTCAGTCTGGTCGTCTCGGTAGGTACCGATCGCGAGTACTGGCACCGACTCGACCTTGCGGGCGAACAACCTGACCACGTCCAGGGTGGCCTCGTCGGCCCAGTGGAGATCCTCCAGAATGACGACGGACGGAGAGCCCGTCCGCAGCTCGTCGAGCAGTGCCGCAGCGACTTCATGGGGCCGGCCGCCCCGGACGATCACCGCCTTGAGGTCTCCAGGTGTGGTGCGCGAGATATCGAGCAGCGGGCCGAGTGGGTGCGGGGTGGCGAGGGCATCGCACGCTCCGGAGAGGATTCGCACCGACTGGTCAGCGCAGAAGCGGCGCACGAGCGACGTCTTGCCGACGCCCGCCTCACCGCCGATGAAAATGAAGCGGCCGACCGAGGACTTCGCGACCGCGGCGAAATGGTGCTCAAGCAAAGCGAGCGGTTCCGCCCGCTCGAGCAGGTCCCCCGATCCTGCAATGGCTTGCGACGTCCTCAAAATCTCTAACTCCCCGTGAATCGGCACAAATAGTACAGCGGGCCGTGCCGCCGTTCTTGCCAACCGGCGACGCTGCGATTCGTCCCAGACGGCGTGTGATCCGATGGATTGGTCGAAGTGCGGCGTCTCGGCATACGGGAAAGATGGGTAATCGCAAGCGGCAATCTGGGTAGTCCTCCCGATTCGCGTTGTGCAGAGCCGCTCGTACTCTCGGTGCAAGTGCTCGCGCCAGCGAGAACAGCACGGAGGACTACCTATGCCGAGATACGTCGTGGAGCGGACCTTTCCGGAAGGCCTCAACATCCCCGTCGATGCGGAGGGGGCGGCGAGCTGCTTGGCCGTGGTCGGCCGTAACGCCGATGAGGGGGTCACGTGGATCCACTCCTATGTCAGCGATGACAAGAGGAAGACTTTCTGCGTCTATGACGCGCCGACTCCGGAAGCGATCCGTAAGACCGCTGAGCGCAACTCCCTGCCGGTCGATCAGATCACGCGAGTGAGCGTCCTCGACCCGTACTTCTACAGCTGACCGGCCGACAACTCACTCGAGACCGCCGGTTCCACATCGGGCCCGACGCGTCTGCCGGAACAGCAAGAATCGCCAACGAAAGGAGACGAGGTACATGAAACCGATCCGCGCGGCGACAGCCGCGATGCTCACCCTGGCCTTCGTTGCCGGGGCTCTCCAGTTCAGCGCTCCCGTGAGCGCACAGGCCGGTGCGCGTTCTTGCACCACCCCGATCACCAGCGCGCCGACCGCTCGAATGACCGTGTCAGCGAAATCGACGTCGTTTGGCCGCGTGCTGAGCGTTGGTTCGGGCGTCAACGCGGGCTGCTCGCTGTATGTGCTCACGTCCGATACGCTCCGTGCCCTGACGTTCGGTCTGGCTGCCTTTGGGTGCAGCAACGGTCCCAACCCCATCGGCCAGCCGTGCGACAGCGTCCTCTGGCCGGCGCTGCTGACCAAGGGCGCTCCCATCGCCGGGCCGGGGGTCGACCGCTCACTGCTCGGGACGGTGATCCGTAGCGACGTCGTGTCTGGCGCAAGCGTTCAGCAGGTGACCTACGCCGGTCTGCCGCTGTACCGGTTCTTCCTGGACGAGACGCCGGGGCAAACGGACGGGGCGAATCTGTTCGACCCGGTGACCAGCCCCGCCGGCACCTGGTACCTGGTCGAGCCAGATCGAGGACGTCCCGCACCAGGTCAGCTGCAGATGCGAGCTGAGACGGTCAGCGGCAGCGACGTGCTTGCGGCATCGATGGACAACCACTTCTCCCTGCTGCCGCACGGGAACTTCCCGGTCTACACCTTGAGCAACAACCATGGCCAGGCCTGCCAGCGATTCTGTGCGCTGCTCTGGCAACCGGTCCTCACCTCCGAGCGGCCTGCCGCCGGGAAGGGCGTCGATGAGCATGCGCTCGGCGTCGTCGTGAGGCCGGACGGCACGCGGCAGGTGACCTACCACGGCAAGCCCCTGTACCTCTTCGTCAACGATGCCTACATCCCGGGTGTTGCCGGAACGCAGAGCATCAACGGGGCGGGTGCGGTCACCCCGTGGGGTGTGTTCAACACAATTCCGTTGTCGTAACAGGGGAGACCGACCCAAGTCGCGCGATACCGAAGCCCCGGCCACGCAATCGGCCGGGGCTTTGTGTCAATCCAACCGAACGCAGACTCCCAAAGAACGGAGCCGTGACGGAGAACGCCGCACCGCTCATCGGTTGGTGGTCTGTCCTCTGCTCAGCATGCTTCGCTGCGCGTCTGAAAAGGTCTGATGCGGACGCATGCCGGCAAGGGTTTCGAACGGTATGCGTCGTCCGACAACACTGCTGAGTTCGCAGTGGTTGCATATCGTGTGACATCGCGCGCACGGTGGGTGGTGGGCCAGCTGAAATACTCGGCGCCCCACACAGGAGGTCAAGTCATGCACGCATATGACTTCACGATCGTCGCACCGCAGAGCAAGGGCAGTCTTGCGAATCTCGCGGAGGAGTTGGGCCGCGAGAAGATCAACATCGAGGGCCTTTTCGCCGTCGAGCAAAACGGCAGTGCCATGTTCCACCTGCTGACCACGGACAAGGCCGCAACCACGCGCGCCATCACCACGGTCGGCTACAAGGTCACCCGCGAGACGGAAGTGATGGTTGAGCACATCGAGGATCGCCCCGGCATGCTGGGTAAGGTCACGCGTCGCCTCGCTGACGCCGGCATCAACCTGACAACGATGTACCTTGCGACGGACACGCGCCTGGTGCTCGGTTGCGAGAACATTTCGGCGCTCGAAACCGCTTGGAAGGACCTGGCGCCTGTCGCGTCCCGCTAAGCCCCGCTCATATGGATCGGCCGGCCTTCGGGACCGGCCGATCCACTGATGCGTTCGAGCTCAGTATTGAGAGCAGCCAACTCGAAGACCTTCAGCATCGATGCGGGCCACGCGGGTGCTGCACGGTGATCACCTTAGCGAGATACCTGTTCAGCTGAAGGTGAAGAAATGCTTGGCGACGTTACGGAACGAGTTGCCGTTCCGCGACACCGTCACGTTGCCGTTGATCCCCAGCCACACGCCGTACTGATCATCGAAAATCCGGTTGTCACTGATCGTCACGTGTACCGGCACGGACCCCGAGAAAACCAGAATGCCGGTTGTCAGAAAATCCTGCGCAGGCGGTCCATCGAGCGGATCTCCGGGGACGAATGGGCTGCCAACGTTGTTGCGGCCGATCACGTTGTCGATGATGCGGTTGCCGTTGAGGTCCTCGAACAGCCCAGGTGGAAGCGTGTGCGCATGCATGGTCACGCCCGACAACTCATTGCCCGCGATGTAGTTGTCCTCGACCAGGTTGTTGTACGAAGCGGTTCCCGGCCCTGCATTGGCGAAGAGCACGCCCGCACCCTCCCCCTGCAACCCGTTGTTCGTGATCCGATTACCGCGGATAACGTTGCTGTACACGCCGGCGACCAGGGGCTGCGGTTTGCCGCTTACGTCCAGCGCAAACGGGTTATGCCCAGGGGCGGTCACGCCGCAGTCGAATGGGTTCCCGGTGAGTGTGTTGTCTTCGACGACGTTGCCATGCGTCGGCCCAAACTCGTCCGTCAGGAGGACGCCGCCCTCATTGGCGCTGACGTGGTTGCCGGCTACGACGGAATGAGCGACGCCCATGAGGTGGATGCCCTCGCCGCAGTCACCGGGGATCTGGCCGCTGGCCGCGCATTGCGGGTAGGGCGAGTTCGGACTCGGGGGAATCCCACCGACGTTGTTGCCGACGACCCAGTTGTCTTTGATGCTCACGTCGGTGATCGAGCCGCCCTTCAGGGTGCCCGTGGCGAGGATGCCCTCGCCGATCGCGCCCGTGACAGTGAAGCCCTCAATCGAGACGTGCGAGCTCCTGATGGTCACGCCGGCGAGGCAGGGAGCCACGCCAGGGCCGGTTGGTCCGAGTTGATCGCACAGGAACGGCGTCGTCGCGGTGCCTTTGATCGTGGCGTCGCGCCCCTTGAGGGTGAGCGGCGAGGACACGACGACATCCTCCGTGTACGTGCCCTTGCACACGACCACGGTGGCCCACGTCGGAGAGGCATTCACTGCCGACTGGATCGTCTTGTAGCGGGCGGTCGCGCACGACCCGCCCGAATTGGTCAGGCTCCCCCGCTGCGACACGAAGATCGCCCCCCTGTCGTGGTCGCCGGTGCTCGCTGCGGCCACATCGAGGTTTTGAGCGACGCCGAAGCCGGCGAGCAACCCTGCTGCCAGGACGAATCGGATAATTCTTGTAGCTTTCATTGCTTCCCCCATATCTCTGGTCGGAGATCTCCCGGCCATTCAGCGCGACGCACTCAACCCCCCGAAGGGCACCGCGCAGTCTAGCCCTTTTAGGGAGCACCGATGCAAGGAGGGCGTGCCTCGATTGCCTCGAACGGGTAAAGCGCGCCGTGACCGCTGCGGCCCAACTGCGCTGACGGATACTCTGCGCTCGACGGGGCTCATGAGCCCTCGGCAGACCACCTACATTGGAGCAGAGGGAACCAGAACCCGTGGACACGCAATCGGCAATGGCGGCACCGGCAGCCGCGGCAGCCCCGGGAAACGCCCCATCGCGGCCGTCCATTCAGATCGTGCCACGCGCAGCGCTTCCTGTCATCGCCGTGATCGTCGCCGGTCTGATCACCACGATTGCCGGCAATTGGCTCTGGGCGTTGGTCTTCTACCACGTGGTCGGCGGCGGGCTGTGGACAGGTATCGACCTGTTCGTCGGGTTCGTTATCGGCCCCATCCTCGGGCGGCTCTCCATTCCTTCTCGCGCTGAGTTCTCGGCACGATTCATGCCGATGATGGTGGTCATCATGCCCACTGTCGTGCTCATGACCCTGGCCTCCGGATTCCAGCTGGCGCTCGGGCTCGGTAACCTCCAATCCCTCAACCCGAATCACGGGTGGCTCGTGGCGTCGTTTGTCGTCGTCGGCGTGATGGCCACTGTCGCGCTTGGCATCCTCGAGCCCGCAAACATCGCCGTCCTGTTCGAGATGAAGAAGCCGCATCCCGACGGCGACCTCATCGCCCGCTTGATGCGCCGCTTCGTCTATGCGGCCGGGATCACCGGGGCGATGCAGATCGCCACCCTGGTGATCATGACCCGGGTGGCCACGCAATGATCGAGGGGGTCGTCAAACCGTGATGCGCGGCGCCACGCGAGGTGGATACCCGCCGGCGGCCGAGCTCGCCACCGTGTCACTAGGGCTGGTCGTTGTCGGCGGAGTGTTGATGGCGGCGTACTTCCCAACCCCTCCACCGCTGGTGCTGCCGATCACGCTTGCGGCGGTCAGCGCCGCGCTGCTGGGCAGCGCAATCCTGCTCCTCGTGCGCTGGCGTGGCTTTGCGTGGGCAGCCTTCTCGCTGGTCGTGCGCTGGGCCCTGGTCGCCTATGTCATATCTGCGGGGATGATCGAGTTCTCATTCGTGCGCAACCGTGCCACCGGTGCGCCACTGCTCGTGGTCTCGCTGATGCTGGTGTTGTTCGCCGTCGACGTGCCCGTGATCATCGCCGTCACCGTGGCGCGCTACCAGTCGTCGCACCCCGTCTGATCCGCGCGGGAGGCGACCGCAGGGTCCGCCTGCGGCTGCGACGGTGGGGACATCCTTCGATCGGAACGCAGTCGAGACGATGACCCGAATCCCTTGCACAGTTCGCGCTTTCGGCCCTTTACAGACTTCGCTTGGAACGATGCCGACGGGTGAACGCAGGTCCTGAGGCGCGTGGTAATTCGATTCACCGTCGTTAAGCCATCGGTTCGTACGCTTCCGTAACGGATGGACCACTGACTGTTGGCGATCGATTGAACGTCGCTGGCCTACCCTTCTGGCGTGTCCATTGCACATCCACGGCTTCGAGCGGCGACCCTCGCCGAGCGTGCCGGGCGCGCGCCGCGCTGGGTGGTCGGCAGCTACGCCCTGATGGGAACGCTGCTCTTCGGCTATTTCATCTCGTTGATGGTGCGCGGACCCAATCAATCTGTGGAGGCGATCGACGGCTGGGGCGTCGGTGCGTTCGAGGTCGTCGTCAGCGGACTGTGTCTCTGGCGAGCGATCGGCTCTCGTCGGCGTGCCGTTCCGCTGTTGCTGGGTCTGGGAATACTCTCGTGGAGCATCGGCGACACTGTCCTTGCGGCCGAATCTGCCGGCGGGGGTGCTCCTGCCGTCCCATCGCTCGCGGATCTGTTTTGGCTGGGTTTCTATCCCATCATCTACGTCGCGCTCCTCCTCCTGACGCGCAGGCACCTCGCCCGCATGGGGGTCGCGACATGGCTGGATGGTGCGGTGGCCGGTCTGGGGGCTGCGGCGTTGTGCGCTTGCTTTGCCTTCAATACGATCCTGCATTCGGTTGGCGGCAGTGCCACCACGGTCGCCACCGATCTTGCCTATCCGATCGGCGACGCCTTGCTGCTCATGCTCGCGGTCGGAGGTACGGCGATGATTCCGGGCCGCAAGAGTCCGCAGTGGCTGCTGATCGCGTGCGCCATCGCGTGCACCGCGGTTGGCGACACGTTCAACCTCTTCGCAAGCTCCGGCTCGAGCTCCCATCTCGGGACGATCCTCAATGGAGTCGCGTGGCCCTGCGCGATCCTCCTCATATCGATGGCCGTCTGGGTGCGTCCGTTGCAGTCCAGCCCATTGGCGCCCAGCGGTTCGGCCGGATTTCTCCTCCCCGGTCTTGGCGCGTGTGCAGGGCTCTCCATTCTCTTGGTCGATACCCTCCATCAGGTCACGCCGGTCGCGATTGGGCTCGCCACCGCCACGCTGATCACAGTCGGTGCCCGATTGGCGCTCTCCGTGCGAAGCCTGAGAATCCTGACCGAGAGGCGCCACCGCCAAGCCATTACAGACGAGCTGACCGGCCTGGGTAACCGCAGACAGCTCTTCAACCTTCTCGACGCATTCTTCGCCGATTACGCGGACCCCGACACCGTGGATCGCCGGCTTTCGCTGCTCTATGTCGATCTGGATCACTTCAAGGAAATCAACGATTCCTTCGGTCACGGGGCAGGCGATGAGGTGTTGCGACAGCTGGGTCCACGCCTCACCAGCCGCCTGCGAGACAGCGACGTCCTCGTCCGCGTCGGCGGCGATGAACTGGCTGTGCTCGTCGTTGACACCGACTCTGACTACGCTGCCACCGTCGCTCAGCGTCTCATCGCCGAACTTGAGCAGCCGTTTGTGCTGGATACGCTGAGCGTCCGCGTCGGCGCGAGCATCGGGATCGCCAGTGCACCCGCGGATGCGACCGACAGCGTTGCGCTCCTGCGCTGCGCGGACCTCGCGATGTATCGCGCGAAGGTTGGTCCAGCCCCCTACGAGGTATACCGACACGAGGTCGATGACGCCGGCAATCGGCTGCGCCTTGTGGATGAGTTACGCGGCGCCATTGTCGGCGGTGACCTCGAGGTGCACTACCAACCACAAGTCGATCTCATATCCGGAAGGCTGTCGTCGATGGAGGCCTTGGTGCGCTGGTCGCACCCACGACTGGGACTCATCCCGCCGCTGGACTTCATTCCTCTCGCCGAGGAAGCCGGGCTGATGCAATCGCTGACAGCACTCGTGCTGGAGCGCGCTGTCGAACAGTGTGCCGCGTGGCACGCCGCCGGCCAAACAGTGACCGTATCCGTAAACGTTTCGGCGACCAACCTTCTCGATGTTGGGTTCAGCGATACCGTCATGGCGACACTTGCTCGCCACGACGTGGCCCCCGCGTCCCTCATCCTCGAGATAACCGAGACGACGATCATCAGAGACTTCGATCTCTGCAAGCTCGTCATCGAACAATTGCGAAAACTCGGACTGGGTGTCTCGATCGACGACTTCGGTGCCGGTGTCACGTCACTGGCCTATCTCGGCAGTCTCGCAGTCAGCGAACTGAAGCTCGACCGGAGCTTCTTGACACGCCTCGCCACAGGGGACACGGAACGTAATCTCGCCCTGGTCCGCGCGACCATTGCGTTGGGCCACAAGTTGAATATGCGCGTGGTTGCGGAAGGGATCGAGGACGTCGAGGCGCTCAACCTTCTCGCCGAGATTGGCTGCGACCTCGCGCAGGGGTATTTCATCAGCAAGCCGATGTCCGCGCGGGATCTCGGTCTCGCGTCGTCTCGTGTCGACGCACGTTCACGGGCCGATACCGCCGTCGCCTAATACGTCGCCACGCCGCGCGACAAGAGCTTGGCCAAGACTGCCCAATCGCGAGCGTTCATCGACTGCCAATACTTCTCGACCGTTTCGCGATTGCTTGGGGTGCCCACGATCGGCATGGCAGTCCCCTCACGGCCTTGAGGGTTGTTCCCTCGGCGGCCCGAGGCGTTGTACCAACGACGGACGAGGTTGGCGACCTCGGTGGTACCGGCAGCCTTGCTGCGCATGCGGAGTTGCAGCGCGCGGAAGGGCGCGCGGGACCGACGGGACTGTCGCACGACTGAAGGCCCGCGTTCCGCCGATCAACCCACGGGTTGAGCGGCCGGGTTGACTCAGGCCTCGAAAAGTCCCACCCACGGGCCGACGACTTCAAGAAGCGGCGGACGAATCATGGGGATCGTCCCACTTGGGACGGAGAACCAGATTCACGGAGGACCCCCGATGACCACGACGGATTACCTGATCAACGCCGGATTCATCGTCATGGTGTGCTGGCAGGCGCGTGAGAAGCGGCTCGATCGCCGGGCGCTGGTGATCCCGCTCGTGCTGGTGTTCTTCGTTGCGCAGCAGTACCTGCACACCGTTCCCACCACCGGCAACGACCTCGTGTTGATCGGGCTGCTCGCCGGTGCAGGACTGTCGCTCGGCCTGCTCAGTGGTTTTGCAACGCACGTTCGCCCCGGCAGTGACGGCTTCGCGCTGGCTCGGGTGGGCTGGGTCGCCGGTGGACTGCTGGTCGCCGGAATCTCGTCGAGAGTCGTGTTCGCATTCGTCGTCACCCACGGAGCCGAGCCCGCGATCCGCAGCTTCAGCATCGCCCACCAGATCAGCGCGGCGGCCTGGCCGGTGGCCCTGGTCTCGATGGCGATCTGCGAGGTGACTGTCCGAGTTGTGACCGTGTATCTCCGGGGCCGCGCACTCCAGGCGGCCCCCGCCAACCACGCCGTGGCAGTCGGTGTCGCAGCCTGACTGGCGGCCTCGCAGCGCTGGAACGCCTCCGGGTCCCCAATGCGGACCGGAGGCGTTCTATCGTCTGTGTCGAATGGGTACGCATGGGGAGTTCAGCACCGTGACCAGCGTTCCAGTGACGTCGGCTCACGAGAGCCCGCGGATAGCCGAGGCCCGGGAGCACGCAACCCAGCGAATCCGCCGCCAGCGAGACACCTTGCGTCCGATGGGCTGGGCGGTGGTTCTGGTGGTGGTTGCGGGTGCCATCGGCGAGCAGCCCCATCCCGCGATCCAAGGCAAAGGGCTCGGCGTGACGCTGGCGGTGCTGGCATTCGCCGGAGCTCTGGCGATCGCAACCGGGGGAAGGTTCACCGAGCGCGGAACCGTGATGCAGACCGCAGTGATCTCGCTGATGGGCGCGGCCGGGGTGGCATTGGTGGCCTTGCAGCCCCAAGGCGCAACCGAACTGGGGGGTGGAGCCGCCGTGTGGATGGCTGTCGTCCGGCTCCCGTTGCCACTCGGGATTTCGCTCGGCGTTGTCATCGGGGTCGGGCTGGACACCGCCGCAGCGCTGTCAGGAAGCTCGTCCACTGCGCTGCTTGCAGCGAGCCTCCTGCTTACCCTCATCGGATTGGTCGGCTATTTCATGAAGCAGTCGCGAGCAAGTCAGGACTGGACCGAGCTGCTCCTCGCGCAACTCGAAAACGCGCGGGAGGAGCAGACGCGCGCGGCGGCCGTCGCGGAGCGCGGACGGATCGCAGGTGAACTGCACGACGTGCTCGCACATTCACTCTCCGGGGCCGCGATCCAGCTGCAGGCGGCACGAAAGCTTGCGGATCGTGAACATGCGACACCATCCCTGCACGCCGCGATCGACCGCGCCGGGGCGTTGGTGAAGGAGGGACTCGCGAACGCACGCCAGGCCGTCGGCGCCCTGCGTGGCGACGAGTTGCCGGGCGTGTCGGAGCTCGACGCGCTCGTTCAGAGGTTCCGCGATGACATGCAGGCGAACGTCAACCTCAGCATCGAAGGAAACGCGCGGACACTTCCCGCAGATGCCGGGCTAGCGTTGTACCGCGGAGCGCAGGAGGCGCTCACGAACGTCGCCCGCTATGCGCACGGCGCTGTGGTCGACATCGCCCTTCGCTACGAGCCCGATCACACGACGCTGCGCGTCGAAGATCGGAGCCGGCTCGCGACCGGTCCCCAGAGCGGCGAAGGCTTGCAGGGGGTCGGCGGAGGCCGCGGGCTCGCTGGGCTTCGCGAGCGCGTCGAGCGAGTCGGCGGCAGCGTGCACGCGGGGCCTACCGACGACGGATGGCTTGTCGAGGTGGTCGTACCCGCATGACCGAACCGCCGATCCGGGTGCTGATCGCCGACGACCAGCGCGTCGTCCGCGACGGGCTCAGCATGCTGGTCAGCTTGATCGACGGCGTCGAGGTCGTCGGAACGGCGGGCGACGGAGGCGAGGCGGTGGAGCGCGCCAGGACCGAGCGTCCACATGTCGTGCTCATGGATCTCCGCATGCCCGGGATGGAAGGTGCCGAGGCCACCCGGCGAATCCGAGCCACCCTTCCCGAAATTCAGGTGCTCGTGCTCACCACCTATGCCGACGACCAGTCACTCTTCCCCGCCCTCCAGGCGGGCGCGCGCGGATACCTCACCAAGGACGCCAGCGCGGAAGAGATCGAACAGGCAATCCGGGCGCTCGCCTCCGGAAGAACACATCTCGACCCGGCGATTCAGCAAAGGTTGGTGACTGCGGTGTTGGAGGTGCAGCCCAGCCGGGCAGCGCCCGCGGAGTCGCTCGCTCACGACCTCAGTCCACGCGAGATCGAAGTCCTCAAGCTGATCGCTGCCGGGTTGTCGAACACCGAGATAGCGGCCGCGCTGTTCCTGAGCAGCGCCACCGTCAAGACGCACATCAATCGCATCTTTTCGAAGACCGGCGCGCGGGACCGCGCACAGGCCGTCCGCTACGCCTATCAGCACGGGATGGTATGACCACACCCGCTTCCTCGACCCAGCCCCTTGAGCGTCCCCGCGGCAACGCTCCGGGTGCGCTGGTTCTCGGCTATATGTCCTGGCTACACTGCTGCAATGGACACGACGACGGTCATCGTGGCGATTACCGCGGGCGGTGTCGGTCTGGCATTGATTGCGATCATGGTGGCGATCGTGCTTTTGGTGCGGCACAATCGCGCGTTCGCCCGGGACATGCGCCGCCTCGTCGACAATAACGCCGCCCTCGAAACGGCCGCGAGTCAGCAGGCTGACGCTGCGCACGATCTGATCGAGCAGTTGCGGCGGGAGGCAACGGTGGCGACGATGCCGGTACTCATCCTGCTTGACGAGCCACCGATCGGCATACGCGATCAACCGTGGGCCGCCGTCCGGGTCCGCAACGTCGGAAATGGCTCGGCGCTGAACTTCGTCGTGTGGATGCGAGTCGCCGGCAACCTCTATCACTCGGCGGGCGCCGAGGCCAAGGGCGTCACGCAGGATCTTCACCTGGCCGTGGGTGACACCTTCGAACCCGGCCCATTCCAAAACATGCTCTACGTCGGTCAGGAGCATGGCCATCTCGATCCCGGGGATGCCGTCGTCGGCGACGACCCGTCGGCAAACCTCATGGCGTTTTGCGGTGACGCGGTGGGAAACCGATACCGGTTCAACCTTCGGACTGGTGATCCGGCCGGCGTGTGGGACCGAGGCGCGGATGCCCCGCCATGGGCGGGCGCCTGGGATCCCCGCCTGTCGTCCGCTCGGGGGATGCAGCGTGAGACGAAAACGGTCTGGGCATCGGTTCCCGAGCACGACACGCGACCGCTCGTCGAGGCGCTCCAGGACCTGCTGACTGCGCTCCGGGATGCGACCCCGGACGAGCATATCGGGATGCTGGGACGTGTCAATCGGCGTCCTCGCGTGACAGAGCCGAGCGGCGACAGCGGGACGGGTTCCTGAGGACCTGACCAATGCTGTGGCGGACCCGCCACGGAGTTGTGACCGCGATCGGCAAGAGTCGCCGTATGGCCCTGCGGCGTGCTCGATCTGAGCTTGGCATCCACTGGTGGGCGGCGACATGTGTTGTCGTCAGCAGCCTCTTCGCGCTGTTCGTGCTCGGGTTGCTCGCAGGCGGCGCATCGGCCTACCTCTACCTCGACAACATCGGTGAGACCCTCGCGGCCCTGGGGGCCGCGGCCGCCTGTGGCGCGGCCGCCCTCCGCCACGGCGGGCGGGTCCGCCTCGCATGGACTCTCATGGGCGCCTCGGCACTGTCATGGGGCCTGGGTCAGTCTGTTTGGGACTGGTACCAGGTGGTGCGGAACGTCGAGGTGCCGTTTCCGTCATTCTCGGACGCCGGCTACCTGCTGGCTGTCCCCTTCGCGATCGGTGGTGTGCTCGCTTTCCCGGTCGCCGCGGAACGCGCTCGGACCTTTGTTCGGACATTCCTCGATGGCCTGCTCATCGCGTCGGGACTGCTTGTGGTCAGCTGGTCGACCAGCCTTGGGGCGGTGTACCGAGCGGGCGCCGACACCCCGATGGCCATGGTGCTCAGCCTGCTGTACCCGATCAGCGACGTCGCCATCGTGACCATGATCCTGGTGCGTGTCGCGCGCGTGCCGCGCGCCGGCAGGACACCGCTGATGCTCATGGCGGCCGGCCTCGCGGCCGCGGCGGTCGCCGATAGCAACTTCGCGTACCTGACCGCGAACAATACGTACGGAAGCGGCAACGTCCTCGACGCCGGGTGGGTCGCCGGCTACCTCCTCATCGGATTGAGTGCGCTCCGAACCGTCCGGCGACCGATGCGAGGGCGCCCGCCCGCCGTGCTTCCATCACGCTTCGGCGCACTGCTGCCGTACATCCCGGCCGCCGCGGCGGTTGGGGTCACAATCGCGCAGAAGACGACGACGGGCAATCTCGATGACTTCACCTTCTGGGCCGTACTCACCCTGGTCGGCCTGGTGCTCATCCGTCAGTACCTGATGGGCCTCGACAATACGCACCTGCTCAACCGCCTCTCCGCCCGGGAACGAGAGCTGGATCATCAGGCCAATCACGATGCGCTTACCGGCATGCCCAATCGCAAGCACTTCCACGAATGCCTCGCTCGCACGCTCGAGCGCCACCGGCCGACCCGGACCCCCTGCGTTGTGCTGTTCATTGACCTCGACGATTTCAAGAGCGTCAATGACACCCTCGGCCACGCTTTCGGCGACCGTGTGCTGATCGCCGCTGCCGGTCGCCTCCAAGCGTCGGTGCGGCCGGGCGACGTGGCGGCTCGGCTCGGTGGTGACGAGTTCGCCATCCTTCTCGAGCGTGCTCCGGACGCCAACCAGTTGCAGACAATCAGCCGTCGCATTCTGCAGTCGCTTCGCGAGCCGCTGTTCATCGGCGAGACGGTCTGCTCCACGCGTGGCACCGTCGGCGCGGCCATCTCGGAACGAAGCACGGACACACCTGATGAATTACTGCGTCGCGCCGACGTCGCCATGTACGCGGCAAAACGCGAGGGCAAGGACCGCGTGGGCATGTACAGCGAGGTGGCAGCGTAGACGGGCATCGCATGGTGGAGGCTGACTCGAGTTGCCGGCGATGGAGCACAATCGCCGTACGGGCGAACCTGAACACCGAGGTGACAAACGCTAGTTGGCATGCGAATGGTGGGCGCATGCTGACGCCGAGTGTGGGGCTTTCCAGCCCTCCGGGCTTCTATACGATGAAGGGCACGAGCATCTTCGTCGAGCGCTTGTACACCGCATAGGCGTCGGGGAACTGCTGGGTCAGATTGCGCTCCTCAATCGTCGCGCTGTAGACGAAGTAGATCCCGGCCAGCGCCACGGCGATCAGCCACGACCAGCTCAGCGAAACCGCGGTGCCGACACCAGCCACGAGAATGCCAGAGTAGATGGGATGGCGGACGAGTTGATAGGGACCGCTGGTCACCAGCTCTGGGTCAGCTTTTTGTGACATCGGGGTGCCCCAGTTGCGTCCGATGTGGATGCGCGCCCAGACGGCGAAGCCGAGCCCGGCTGCGAATAGCGTGAGCCCGATGGCAGAGAGCCAAGGATCCACCTTGCGGA
>DATKQX010000135.1:0-39702 GCA_035532495.1 Saccharimonadales bacterium (SeqCode) | reverse complement strand
CGGGCGCTTCAAGTTCGAAGCCCTGAAGAAGGAGAAGGAGAGCCGGAAAGAGCACAACACCATCAACGTCAAGGAGATGAAGCTCCGTCCGAAGATCTCGGAGCACGACTTCCAGACCAAGTTCGGTTCGGTTCGTCACTTCCTCGCCGACGGCGACAAGGTCAAGCTCACGATCATGTTTCGTGGGCGTGAGATGGTGCACCAGGAGTACGGACGCAAGCTGCTCGACCGGATGGCCGACGAGCTCAAGGAGATCGCCATCATCGAGCGGAACCCACTCGTCGAGGGCCGCAACATGATCATGATCATGAGCCCGCTCAACAAGAAGCATGCCAAGGGAGATCAGCACAGCAACGACCGGCGTCCCACGGCGGAGACCGGCGGGAGCCAGGCGTCCCAGGCAGATGCAGCACCGACCCAGGAATCCCAGGCAGAGGAAGCCCAAACCGACGGAACCAAGATCCAGGAAGTGGAGATAAGCGTCACCGTTCCGGTGGACGACTCCGGCGCCGAATCAGGGAGCAATGACCATGCCGAAGATACGAACCCATAAGGGAACCGCCAAGCGGCTCCGCGTCACCTCGACGGGAAAGGTGATGCGGCGCAAGGCGTTTCGCTCGCACCTACTCGAGCACAAGAGCGCGAAGCGCAAGCGTCAATACCGGACTCAACACGAGATCTCCGCGTCGGATCGCCGCAAGGTCATCCGACTTGCACCATATCTTTAGGAGAGCGACATGGCCAGAGTGAAACGTGGGGTGACGGCCAAGGCTCGCCACCGGAAGATCCTCGAGCTTGCTGAGGGAATGCAGGGTGCTCGCCACCGGCTGTACAAGAACGCCAACGAGGCGGTCATGCACTCGTTATCGTATGCGTACCGAGACCGCAAGCAGCGCAAGGGCGACATGCGCACCCTCTGGATCGCGCGCATCAACGCTGCGGCGCGACAGAACGGCCTTGCGTACAACCAGTTCATGCACGGACTGAAGGAAGCCGGCGTCGAGGTGAATCGCAAGATGCTCGCCGACATCGCGGTGACGGACTCGGGGTCATTCCAGCAGCTTGTCGAAGTCGCGCGGGGCGCCCTCACCAAGGCGTGACCGCCGACCTCCACAGCGTTGCGGCGGAGGCACTCGAGGCCATCGGCGCAGCGCAGGATCTCGGTGCACTCGACGCGGTGCGGGCGAGATATCTCGGACGCGGCGACGGTGAGCTGACCGCGTTCCGGCGCGGTCTCGGAAAAATCGCCGACGCGGACGGCCGGCGCCAGATGGGCCAGATGGTCAACGAGCTGGTCGGTCGCGTGACCGATGCGGCGGACGAACGCCAGCGCGCCATCGACAGCGCCGCGCGGGCGCGCAGCCTCGAGACCGAGGGCATCGATCTCACGCGTCCGGCTCCGCCACTGCGGCGCGGTCGCCTCAACCCGGTCACCCTCGCGTCGATGGAGATCCGCCGCATCTTCGGCCAGCTCGGCTTCGCCGCAGTCGACGGCCCGGAGGTGGAGTACGACCGCTACAACTTCACTCTGGTCAACCAGCCGCCCGGGCATCCGGCCAGGGACTCGCAGGACACCTTCTATATCGACGATTCACGGCTGTTGCGCACCCACACCTCGCCGGTGCAGATCCGCAGCATGCTCATCCGCGGCGCGCCGCAACGGGTGATCGTTCCCGGCAAGACGTTCCGCCGCGACCACGACGCGACGCACCTGCCGATGTTCCACCAGGTGGAAGGGCTCTGCATCGACGAGGGCATCGCGGTCAGCGATCTCAAAGGAACGCTCGAATTCTTCGCGCGGTCGTTCTTCGGACCCGATTCGGCGCTGCAGTGGCGACCGCATCACTTTCCATTCACCGAGCCCTCGCTGGAGCTCGAGCTTGCATGCGTCGTCTGCGCGGGTGCGGGGTGTTCGCTGTGCGGGTACAGCGGATGGCTCGAGCTGCTGGGCAGCGGCATGGTGCACCCGCAGGTGTTGCGCAACGGCGGCATCGACCCCGAGCGATATTCCGGCTTCGCGTTCGGCATGGGGATCGAGCGCGCCGCAATGCTCGCCTGGGGCATCCCCGACATGCGCCTGCTCTATGACAACGATGTCCGCTTTCTGCGCCCGGCGCCCGCGGCTCCCGGACGGATCGACGCATCATGAAGTTCTCGTTGCGCTGGCTGCGTGATTACGCCACCCTCGATGCGCCCGTGGCAGCGCTCGCCAGAGCCCTCACCGACACCGGCACCGAGGTCGGCACGGTCGAGGTGGGCGGCGATGGGATCGTCGTCGCACGGATCCTGGAGGTCTCGCCGGTGTCCGGTTCATCGCATCTGCAGTTCGCGGACATCGACCTCGGCTCGCCGGTGCCGGAGGCGCTGGCCGCCTTCACCGCGACACCCGGAACCGTCCGGGTCTTGACCGGGGCGCCGAACGTCAAGGCCGGTCAACTCGTGCCCTATGCACCGCCCGGAACACGCCCGCCGGCGATGGACGAGCGCCTCGGGGTGAAGACGATTCGCGGGCACAAGTCGCCCGGCATGCTCTGTTCTGCGATCGAGCTCGGGGTCGGCGAGGATGCCGGCGGGATCCTCATCCTCGATGAGGGCGCGCCCGGCCAGGCGCTTGGCGAGGTGCTCGACCTCGATACCGTCCTCGACCTCGACGTGACGACCAACAGGCCGGACTGCCTGTGCCACGTCGGCATCGCGCGCGAGCTCGCCGCCGCACTCGGCGAGGCGCTCACCGAACCGCCGGCGGAGGTGCCCGATGCGCTGCTGTCTGCGACCTCGGCCGAGCTGCGCGCAAGCGTCCGCGTCGAGGACCCGCAGGGCTGCCCACGCTTCGTGGGTCGGGTGATCGAGGGCATCGCCGTGGGTCCGTCCCCGCCGTGGTTGCGCAACCGGCTCCGGTCGGTCGGGCTGCGACCCATCAACAACGTGGTTGACGTCACCAACTTCATCACCCACGAGCTCGGCCAGCCGATGCACGCCTTCGACCTCGATCGTTTCATCGAAATCGGCGGCGGCGCGGCAGCCCAGGTGGTGGTGCGCCGTGCCGCTGCGGGCGAGCATGTCGTGGACCTCCTCGGCGCCGATCGCGAGCTGTCGCCGGCGGACCTGGTGGTGTGCAGTGGACCAAGCCCCGCCAGCATCGCCGGCGTCATCGGCGGCAGCACGACCGCGGTCACCGACTCGACGCGGACCGTGCTTCTCGAGGCCGCCACATGGGACGGTCCGGCGATCCGCGCGACCTCGAAGCGCCTCGGACTCCGCACGGACGCGTCGACACTGTTCGAAAAGGGGCTCAGTGACCGGCTCCCGCCGGTGGCGCTCGACCGCGGTGCCGCGCTCATCGCCGAGCTCTCGGGCGGACACGTGCTCCGCGGGGTGCTCGACGAGTGGCCGCGGCCACTCCCGAAGCTCGGCCCCATCGAGTTGACGGCGACGTTCGCCGGCACGCTGCTCGGCATTCCGGTCGACGCGACCGAGATGGCCACAACGCTCGCGCAGCTGGGATTCGCCGTCGAGCAGGCGGGTGCGACTCTGTCGGTCATGCCGCCGTACTTCCGGCGCGACGTGTCATTGCCGGAGGACCTTGTCGAAGAGGTCGGCCGGATGATCGGCTACGCGCGCGTCCCCAGCACGCTCCCCGGCAGGCGGGCGGAGGTCACCACGACCGCGCCCGAGCCGCCTATCGAGGACGCCGTGCGCGAGACGTGCGTCGGGGCCGGATTCGACGAGGCGATCACGTTCTCGTTCGTCGGTCCGCTCGACGCCACGCTGCTCCCCGGCCTCGGCCGCTCGCGGGCGCCGATCGCCCTCCTCAATCCGCTGAGTGACGAATGGAGCGTCATGCGCACCTCGCAGCTGCCGCGCCTCTGTGCAGCGCTCGCCGGCAACGTCAATCGCGGCAACGCCGACGTGATGCTGTTCGAGCTCGGCCGCGCGTTCTGGGAAGGCGAGCGGGACGGTCTCCCGGCCGGCTCAACCACCGACGGCGCCGACCGCGACCTGCCTCCGTTGCCGCTCGAGCCGCTGCTGCTGTCAGTCGCTGTCCACGTTGCGAGCGGCGCGCCTGACGACGCCGCGGTGGCGCTGCGCCGGGTCCAGTCCCTCTTCGACCGGGTTGTCGACGACCTCGTCGGGGACCGCCCGCGAGTGGAACCGTCGGCGGAGCGCGGGCTGCACGCCGGACGGAGCGCGACACTCAGTCTCGACGGCGCCACCGTCGGTGTCATCGGGGAGCTGTCGTACGACACAACCTCGGCCTTCGAGATCCGCGGCCGCGTCGCGGTTGGCGAGCTGCGCATCGATTCGATCGTGCCGCCGCGGCAGCGCCGTCTCCGCTATGGACCGCCACCGCGATTCCCGGCGATCGTGCAGGACCTCGCCGTCACGGTGAGCGCCGATCGGCCGGCAGGTGACGCGATGGATGCCATTCGCGACGCCGAGCAGCCGTTGCTCGAGAGCGCGGAGCTGTATGACGAATATCGAGGCGGCACCATCAGTGCGGGCAGGAAGGGCTGGACCTTCCGCCTGACGTTCCGGGCAGCTGACCGAACCCTGACGGGGGAGGAGGCTCAGACGGCGCAGCGGGCAATCGCCGCAGCGCTGGCAACGCACTGCGACGCGGAGATCCGTCAGTAGGCGGCGTCGAGCGTAACTGGTTCGCGAGACCGACCATTGAGGTGGCTCGAGATCTCATCGGCTGCGCGCTGATCGTCGATGGTGGCGCTCGCGACGCGGTGGTCGCCCGGATCGTCGAGACCGAGGCATACCTCGGGCAGCAGGACCCCGCGTCTCACGCGTTTCGAGGCCCAACTCGGCGGTCAGCGGTGATGTTCGGACCGCCGGCGCATCTCTACGTGTACTTCACGTACGGGATGCACCACTGCGCCAACGTCGTCACCGAAATCGATGGCGTCGCCGGCGCGGTGCTCCTCCGCGCTGCGACGCTTGAGGAGGGACTCGCGACCGTACGCGCTCGGCGCGGCGAGCGCGTTGCCACTGCCGCCCTCTTGAGCGGCCCCGGCAATCTCTGTCGCGGGCTCGGAATCGGCCGGCCCGATGACGGCATGGACCTGCTCGACCCGACAACGCGCGTGACAATCGACGTGCGCCCGAACGTGCCCGCGATCGCCGTGAGCAGGCGTGTGGGCATTCGCGCGGCGGCAGACTGGTTGCTGCGCTTCAGCGCGCTGGGCGATCCCGCGGTATCGCGTCCACGGCCGGCAGCGGCGAGCGCAGCGGCAGCAGGGGACAGCGAGATCGCAGGGGACGAAAAGAAGGGGCCGGACTGAGCCGGCCCCTGTTTTGCACCGTTTCCATTACGGCAGCCCGGTAGAAATTCCCGGGCGTTCTTGCGGCACCTCAACCGGTGCCGGGGTTCGGAAAGGCCCGGTCCCAAGCACTCAGCCGCGTAACGCGCGCTCGTCCTCTTCAGGACATCCCGGGGTCGCCGATTGCCCAGCGACCTCGACGGGGCGCCGCCGCTACACGATCAGAGGGCCCGTCAGCCGGGCCTCAACCCTCCGCTCGGCCGTGCCGGAAGCGCTGCCAGACGGTAGTGAACATCGGGATGACTACCTCCGTCTGAATGGTCGATGCTCCCTCCACCATAGTCCAGTTGGCGCCTGACCACAACCCTCGTGAGCCCTAGACTGAGCCGAAGGCTGCGTTAGAATCGGCACATCTGTTCGTCTCGGAGGATCCATGTCCGGTCACAGCAAGTGGGCTGGCATCAAGCACAAGAAGGCCATCGTGGACGCGAAACGCGGCCAGGTCTTCACCAAGGTCACCCGCGAGTTGACCGTCGCCGCGCGTGAGGGCGGCCCGGATGTCGAGGGGAATTTCCGGCTGCGCCTCGCGATGCAGAAGGCGCGTGAGGTGAACATGCCCGCCGACAACATCGAACGCGCGATCCAGCGGGGCGCGGGTGGCAAGGATGGCGTCCAGCTCGAGGAGGTTCGCTACGAAGGCTATGGGCCCCACGGCGTCGCGGTGATGGTTGACACGCTCACCGACAACCGCAACCGAACCGTGGCCGGGATTCGCAATGCCTTCACGCGCTCGGGTGGCGCGCTCGGTGAAGCAAACAGCGTTGCCTGGATGTTCAATCAGCAGGGCGTCATCAGCGTCGAGGCCGGCAAACGCGATCCCGAGGAGCTCGCGCTCGAACTGCTCGACGTCGTCGACGTTGGCGAGGACGGCGACGTCGGCGTCGACGGCGATGAGGTCGTTGTCACCGTCGCACCATCGCGATTCGAGGAGGTGCGCCGGACTCTCGAGGAGCGCAAGTACACCGTCGACAACGCCGACGTGACCATGAATCCGACGACGTCCATCGTGCTGGACGCGAGCCAGGCCCGACAGGTCCTCCGTCTGCTCGACGGCCTCGAGGACCACGATGACGTGCAACAGGTCTATGCCAACGCCGAGATACCGGACGACGTCCTTGAGACCGTCGGCTGACGTCGGCGGCGGCGCACACCGGTGAGGGTGCTGGGGGTCGATCCCGGCCTCGCACGCACGGGCGTTGCGATCGTCGAAGGATCGCCCGGACACCTCGTCCTTGTGTACGCGTCGTGCATCGAGACGGTGCCGCAGACCAATGAAGCGGGGCGACTCGCGAGGCTGTTCGACCTTGTCGTCGACGCGTGCACCTCGCTTCGGCCTGATGTCGCGGCCGTCGAGGCATTGTTCTTCTCCACGAACCGGCGCACCGCGATGCGCGTCAGCGAGGCTCGCGGTGTGATCCTCTGCGCGCTCGCCCGCGAAGGCGTGGCCATTGCCGAGTACACACCGAACCAGGTGAAGGAGGCGGTGTGCGGGTATGGCGGTGCGCGCAAACCGCAGGTCTCACGAATGGTGGCAAGCCTGCTCGGGGTCGCTGAGATCGGCGGCCATGATGACGTTGCCGACGCGTGCGCCGTCGCGGTGTGCCATCACCATCGCGGCAGTCTCGGCGCGATCACCGGCCGCGCCGTGCACCAGAAGGAGTCGCCGCTCGATCGCGCCGTGAGCGATGCTCGCGCGGCGCTCATGCGTACAGCGCGATGATCGCACTCCTTCGCGGCACACTCTTCAGCGTCGGCGACGACCATGTCGTGATCGACACGGGCGGCGTGGGCTACGAGGTGTTCTGTCACCTGCGCACCATCACAACGCTAAACGCGTCGCATGAGCCCGAGATTTCGCTGTACGTGCATACGAGCGTCAGCGCCGACGCCATCCGTCTGTATGGCTTCGCGACGCATGACGAGCTCAAGCTCTTTCGCCTGCTGATCGGCGTTGAACGCATCGGGCCGAAGGCCGCGTTGGGCATCCTTGGCCGCGCTGAGCTGCCGGTGTTGGTGAAAGCGATCGCAGAAGGCGACATCGCGCTCGTTGCCACTGTTCCGGGGATTGGTCGCAAGACCGCTGAGCGCGTCATCCTCGAGCTGCGGGACAAGGTCGGTTCGCTCGAGCCTCCGGGGACGGTCCATCAGACATCCGGGACCCAGCCCGATGCGGTATCCGCGGCGATCGCAGGGTTGATGGGCCTCGGATTCCGCGAGAACGAGGCGCGCGATGCGGTGACGACGATAGCGGGCGGCGGCGATGCGCACGATGTCGCCGATCTCGTCGGTGCGGCGCTGCGCCGGCTCGACAAAGCGGGATCGCCGCGATGACCGAGGAACGCGTGGTCAGCCCCGAAGAGCTTGAGGCCGAGCGGGTTTCCGACACCGCGCTGCGGCCGCGCCGCCTCGACGATTTCGTCGGTCAGGCGACCATCAAGGACCAGGTCCGCATCCTCGTCGAGGCGGCCAAGCATCGTGGCGACGCGCTCGATCACGTGCTGCTGTATGGACCACCGGGCCTCGGCAAGACGACGCTCGCACAGATCATCGCCGTGGAGATGGGGGTGAACGTGCGCCTCACGAGTGGCCCGGCGCTCGAGCACCAGGGAATGCTGGCGTCGATCTTGACGAGCCTCGAGGAACGCGACGTCTTTTTCATCGACGAGGTGCACCGTCTCAACCGCGCGGTCGAGGAGGCGCTCTATCCCGCGATGGAGGACCTCGCATTCGACTTCGTGGCCGGCAAGGGGGCGGGCGCGCAGACGCTGCGGCTCACGCTCAACCGCTTCACGGTCATCGGCGCGACGACTCGCGCCGGCGCGCTCGGCGCCCCGCTTCGCGACCGCTTCGGAGTCACGTTCCGTCTCGACTTCTACGACACAGACGACCTCGTGGCGATCGCCAACCGCTCGGCGAACCTGCTCGGCATCGCGCTCGATGCCGAGGGCGCCACGATGATCGCCAGGCGCTCGCGCGGGACGCCGCGCATCGTGAACCGCCTCCTGCGGCGCGCTCGCGATTACGCGCAGGTGCGCGCCGCGGGACACATCGATGTCGAGGTCGCCGCCGCGGCACTCGATGTCCTCGGCATCGACTCGATCGGCCTCGATGAGCTGGATCGTCGCGTGCTCGGTGTGCTGTGCGGAACGCTCGGCGGCCAGCCGGTCGGCGTGCAGACGATCGCCGTCAGTGTCCAGGAGGATCCGGACACCATCGAGGATGTCGTCGAGCCGTTTCTCATCCGCAGCGGCCTGCTCGCCCGTACCTTGCGGGGACGCCTCGCAACGGCGGCCGCGTACCAGCATCTCGGTCTGACCGTGCCGGCCGGAGCGCATGGGGCGGCGGAGGCGCAGGCAGCGCTCTTCGAGCGTTGAGGACTGCCGACTTCGACTACGCGCTCCCGCCCGAGCGGATCGCGCAGGAACCGCTCGCCGACCGCGACGCGTCTCGGCTCCTGCTCCTTCGCGAGAACGGCGAGCTCGAGGATCGGTGGTTCATCGATCTGCCCGGGCTGCTGCGGCCGGGGGATCTCCTCGTCGCCAACGACACTCGGGTGCGCAATGCGCGCCTGCACGGGATCGACGGCCATGGACGGGATGTCGAGCTCCTCGTCCTGGAGCGGCGATCCGAAGGGTCCTATCTCTGCCTGGCGGGGCCGGCTCGGCTGGCAGCGCCGGGCGCGGTGATCCACATCGGCGAACACCTGCATGCGACGGTGATCGGCCCGTCCGGCGCGCATCCCGGCGGGCGCTGGGTCACGTTCGATGCCGAGGATGCTGACGCCGCCATCGAGGCTGCCGGCGATGCGCCGCTGCCGCCGTACATTCACGAGACCCTCGCGGATCCCAGCCGGTACCAGACTCTCTACGCGACCGGGTCGCCGGACTCCGCCGCGGCGCCCACCGCGGGACTGCACTTCAGCGCCCGTGTGATGGATCGCCTCCGCGATGGGGGAGTCGGGTGGGCGACTCTGCGTCTCGACGTCGGCCTCGGCACCTTCGCGCCCATCCGGACCGAGAGCGTCGAAGACCACGAGATGCACGAGGAGCAGTACTCGCTTCCGCCGGCGACGGTCGAGGCGATCGCGGCGACGCGCCGTGCAGGCGGACGTGTGATTGCTGTCGGAACCACCGTTGTGCGCGTGCTGGAGACATGCGCGACCGAGAGCGGCGTGCCGCACGCCGGCGCCGGTCGCACGCGGCTGTTCATCCGCCCCGGACATCGCTTCCGCGCCGTCGACGGGTTGGTCACGAACTTTCATCAGCCGCGCTCGTCGCTGCTCGTGTTGCTCGACGCATTCGTCGGAGCCGAGCGCCGGCACGCGGCGTACGCGCACGCGCTGCAGAGTGACTATCGGTTTCTCTCGCTCGGCGATTGCATGCTCTGCTGGCGCGCGTCGTGACCGACGCCTTCAGCGTCCTGGCGATTGACGGAGCAGCACGCTCGGGCGAACTGCGTACCGCGCACGGAGCGGTGCGCACACCCGCATTCATGCCGGTGGGGACGCACGCGACCGTCAAGGCGCTGCATCCGGACGAGGTGCGCGGAGCGGGAGTCGACATCCTGCTGTGCAACGCGTATCACCTCGCACTGCGTCCCGGTATCGAGCTCATCGAGCGCGCCGGCGGGTTGCATGCGTTCATGGGCTGGGACCATCCGATCCTCACCGACAGCGGTGGCTATCAACTTGTCAGCCTCGCCGAGGTCGCTGCCGTCGACGATGACGGCGCAACATTCGTCTCCCCGTATGACGGCTCGCGGCTGCAGGTGACGCCCGAGGAGGCGGTGCGCAACCAGGCACGGCTCGGCGCGGACGTGCTCATGTGTCTCGACCACCCGGTGGCGCACGGCACTCCCGAGGCAAGCGCGCGCGACGCGACAGCGCGCACGCATCGATGGGCGGAGCGCTGTCGCGACGCGCATCCCGGCGGCCGACATCTGCTGTTCGGCATCGCCCAGGGCGGGTTCGATGCGGCGGCGCGGCGCGACTCGGCTCAGATCATGGCGGGGCTCGATTTCGACGGCATCGCCATCGGGGGTCTGTCGGTGGGGGAGCCGGTGGAGACGATGCTGACGATGGCCGGAGCGAGCGTCTCGGAACTGCCGTCCGACCGACCGCGGTACTTCATGGGGCTCGGCACGGATGCCGAACTGCTCGCGGCGATCGGCCTGGGGATCGATATGTTCGACTGTGTTGTGCCCACGCGGCTGGCGCGCAACGGCACGGCGCTCACCCCGGACGGCCGTCTCTCGCTCCGCAACGCCGCCGCCAAGGACGATCTCCGCCCGATCGATCCAGAGTGCCCCTGCGCCGCATGCGAGCGGTTCTCGCGCTCGTATCTGCGCCACCTGTTTCAGTCCGGCGAGATCCTGGCGCACCGGCTGGTCAGCCTGCACAACATCACCCATCTGGGGCGGCTGATGGAGGGTGCCCGAACAGCGATCCGCGACCATGCCTTCGCGGCGTTCCGCGCGGAGCGAGACGGCCGAGTCAGCCTTGAGCCCCGGTAGACTGGACGATCGGTGTTCAGGATCACGCGATTCCGCTTGGCCGTCGTCCTCCTGGTGGTGGTCGGCGCCTTCTTCATCGACGGCTACAGCCTCATCTACCGGTACTTCGTCGCCCATCAGCCGCTCGGCCAGACGCTGACGTCGACGCCGTCCTTCCTGGGACGCGACCTCTTCATCCACAAGGGACTGGATCTCCAGGGCGGTACGGAGCTGACGATCGAGGTCTGCCACGGATTCAACAATCCCCCTGGAAGCGACTGCCGGGCAGGGCCTCCGAACGGATCCAGCCCGGCGGCGTTGCAAGCGGCCCAGCAGGCGACGATCCCAATCCTCGACCTGCGCGTGAACTCGCTCGGCGTCTCCGAAGCATCGGTCCAGGCTCAGGGCAACGATCAGATCCTCGTCCAGCTACCGGGTGTGAGCCTGAAACAGGCGGTGGCCACCATCGGCACCACGCAGAAGCTCTACTTCGCCACCGCGGTCGCAGGCGCGGCGGACCCGACCAGTTCGTCGTTCATCGCCGACCAGCAGGGCCTCTACGACCCCGCGCAGTTCAGCAATCCGACTTTGTACCCGACCGGCTATCACTGGAAGATCGACAAGAACCTCCAGGCCACCGACGTCAACTCGGCGACAGTCGGCACGAGCTCGACCAGTGGCGCGATCGCGGTCGACATCAATTTCAACGCGGCAGGCGCGACCGAGTGGGCCAAGATCACCAACGCGGCCTTCGCGGTCTATCAGTCCAACCCGACGAGCCCAAATGCGCAGATCGCGATCTTCCTCGACAACGAAGTGCTCACCGCCCCGCAGGTCACCGGCGGCGGACAGAGCAATCAGACCGAGATCACCGGCAACTTCACATCGGATTCGGCAACGCAGCTCGCCAGCCTCATCAGTGCCGGTGCCTTGCCCGCGAGCATCACCACGGTTGCCAGTAACACGGTCAGCGCGACGCTCGGCCAGCAATCGATCACGCTCAGCCTCATCGCCGGCGCGATCGGGTTGCTGATCGTGATCGTCTTCATGATCGGGTACTACCGCTTTCCGGGCGTGCTCGCGACCATCGCCCTGTTCATCTACGCGGCGATCGTCCTGGCGCTGTTCAAGCTCATCCCGGTGACTCTCAGCCTGGCCGGGCTGGCGGGCTTCGTGCTCAGTGTGGGGATGGCGGTCGATGCCAACGTGCTCATCTTCGAGCGCACCCGTGATGAGTTACGCCACGGGAGAAGTACGCCTGTGGCTGTCGAAACCGGCTTCCGCCGGGCATTTCCTGCCATTCGTGACAGTAACATCTCAACGCTCATCACCTGCGCGATCCTCGCGTTCTTCGGGACCAACGTCATCCGCGGGTTCGCCATCACGCTTGCCATCGGCGTCATCGTGTCCTTCTTCACCGCGATCACGATCACCCGCTCGCTGTTCGCATGGGTCCTGAGCTGGAGGATCGGCCGCAATCCGCGCCTCTACACGGAGATCCACGAGGAGTTCGTCGAGCACCCGCCGCGGGGCCGGTTCGACATCGTCAAGAACCGCAACTGGTTCTTCCTGGGATCGCTGGCGGTCATCATCCCGGGTATCCTCGCGATCATCTTCTGGGGCTTCAACCTCGGCATCGACTTCCGGGGCGGCAACGTCGTCAACATCGGGCTCACGGGATCGGTCAGCCAGGCCCAGGTGACGACGGTCGTCAAGAGCGTGGCCTCCGACCTTCGGCCGGCGGTCCAGGCGCAGGGAACGAACAGCAACGGCGTCAGCCACTTCGCCATCTCGACCCTGCCCTCCGACACCGAGCGACTGTTCCAGATCGACGACGCGCTCGGCGCGAAGTTCACGATCGCCACCGACCCCAAGAGTCACCAACCTGACGTCAGCTTTCAGCAGGTCGGGCCGACGATCGCCTCAAGCCTCGTGACAGGCGCGATCATCATGATCTTCGTCTCGGCCGCGGCGATTGCCATCTATCTGGCATTCGCGTTCCGCCGCCAGCGCGCGATATCGCCGTGGCGCTTCTCCGCATGCGCCTTCTTCAAGCTCCTGCACGACGTCTTCGTCCTGGCCGGTATCTGGGCGATCCTGGGCCACTTCACCGACCTGGGTCAGGTCGACTCCCTCTTCGTCACGGCCGTGTTGACGTCGGTCGCGTTCTCGATCCACGACACCATCGTCGTGTTCGACCGCGTGCGCGAGAACCTGCGTGTCGGTCCACGGCTGACCTTCGATCAGGTCATCAACCTGTCGACGGTGCAGACCATGACGCGCTCCCTGAACACGTCGCTCACCGTCGTCTTCGTGCTGCTCTCACTGGTGATCTTCGGCGGCGACTCGATCCGCGGCTTCGTGCTCGCGCTGCTCATCGGGATCGTCTCCGGAACGTACAGCTCGATCTTCAATGCGAGCACGCTGCTCGTCGCGTGGGATAAGGCACGAGCCTCGCGATCGGCAGCGCCACCAGCCGGCCGGAGACGGGTGGCCACACGGTCCGCGTGATCGAGTAAGCGCCTCGCAGGCGCTGCGTCCCTACATATGAACACCGACAACGCCAGTGTCTCCGGCATCGCCGACGCGATCCGCCCTTCGCTGTCCCATCTGGGTCTCGACCTCGTTGACGTGCAGTGGGCAGGCCATGGCCGCGGAGCCGTGCTCCGGCTCACGATCGACCGCGAGGACGGCGGTGTGACCCTCGACGATTGCGAACGCGCGTCCAACGCCGCGTCGGCGGTGCTCGATGTCTATGACCCGATCGACCATGCCTACCGGCTCGAGGTCAGCTCCCCAGGCGCGGAGCGACCGATTCGCACGCCGGAGGGGTGGGTCGCGGCCGTCGGGCGTCGGGTCAACGTACGCCTGCGCCAGGGCGACGGCGAGCTCGTTCTCGAAGGCAAGCTCATGTCGGTCGCGGGGACCCAGGCGGAGATCCAGATGCGCAGCCGCCAGACGACGCGCGTCACGGCCTTCGACCTCGGCGCAGTGGTGGCGGCGCGGATCGTCGTCGACATCTGATGGCCGCCCCGACCGTGACCCTGAGCGCGTTGCGGGACCTCGCCGCGGCGACTCCGCTGACCGAGGCCGACATCACCGGTGCGGTGGAGGACGGCGTCGCGGCGGCCTACCGCCGCCTCGTCGAGGATGATCCCGGCGTCCGCGCGCGGGTCAGCCTCGACTCGGGGACGTTCGTCGTCTACCGGGTGGGGGACGACGGCGTCGAGGAGACGATCGACGTGACCGTGCCCGATTTCGCCCGCCAGGCTGCGGCAGCGGCGCGCACCGCGGTCGCCGAGCGCCTGACCGGGATCGAGCGACGGCGCATCCTCGGCGAGGCGTCGAACCAGCGTGGTGTGCTGCGCGATGCCATCATCGAGCGCCGGCTCGGCAGCATCTGGTACCTCGATGCGGCGGGCGTCCCGGGAATGCTGCCACCGGAGGAGCAGATCCCGGGCGAGCGGCTGCGGATTCGCGACCACGTCAAGGTGGTGATCGTCGAGGGGCGGAGACGCGGCCCCGACGCCCTGGTCGTGGTCTCGCGCTCGCACCCGCAGCTCGTGCAGCGGCTGATGGAGCAGGAGGTCCCCGAGCTGACGAGCGGGCAGGTGGTGATCCGGGCGATCGCGCGCGATCCGGGGCGGCGCACCAAGGTGGCGGTCGACGCACCAGACGGTGACGTCGACCCGCAGGGCGCGTGCATCGGTCGCAACGGGGTACGCCAACGCGCGGTCACGTCCGAGCTCGGCGAGGAGCAGGTGCAGATTGTCGCGTGGTCGGCCGATCCCGCGACCTTCGTCATGAATTCGCTCATCCCAGCGGCTGCCCAGGGCGTCGAGCTCGATCTCGAGACCCGGACCGCCCACATCGCGGTGGCCGCCGATCAGCTCTCGCTGGCGATCGGCCGCGGCGGGGAGAACGCCCGCCTCGCCGCCAAGCTGACCGGGTGGCGTATCGACATCAGAAGCGGCGAACCGCAAGGCGATCCGCCGGCAGGCGACGACGGTGCAGGACAGTGACTGCGATGCCCGAACGCTCGCAGCTCCGCACCTGCACCGGCTGCCACCGGGTCCGACCCAGGATGGAGTTGATCCGGCTTGCTGTCGCCGCTTCCACCGGGCGCGTTACCCTTGACCCGACCGGTCGCTGCCCCGGCCGCGGCGCGTATCTCTGCCGCGAAACGGGTATCACCTGTCTACGCCAGTCACGGCGGCACCGCTCCCTGGCGCGCTCGCTTCGGGTCGGGGATGATGTAATCGACGAGCCCAGCCTCGCCACAGCGCTGCGGGAGCTCGGCATGGAGGTATCGACATAGCCACGGTAAAGAAGGTCACCCTGCCGGCAGGGCTCACGGTCGCCGAACTCGCCGAACGCCTCGGCGTCTCGGGCACCCAGCTCATCAAGTACCTGATGAGCAACGGGGTCATGGCCGCGCTCAACCAGTCGGTGGACTTCGACACCGCGGCGCTCGCCGCGGACCATTTCGGCTTCGAGGCCGAGTCGGAGGACGCCGTGGCCGAGCAGGCCACGGGCACGTCGCCTGACGGAGGCCGGCGCAAGCACCCCCTGATCGACCTCTCCACTGCCGCTCCGGGGACGCTGGTCACCCGGCCGCCGATCGTGGCGGTGCTCGGCCACGTCGACCATGGCAAGACATCGCTCCTTGACGCGGTGCGCAAGACCAAGGTTGCCGCTGGCGAGGCGGGCGGCATCACCCAGATCATCAGCGCGTACCAGGTCGAGCGCAACGGCCGCCTGATCACCTTCATCGACACCCCGGGTCATGCGGCCTTCACGGCGATGCGCGCCCGCGGAGCGGACGTGACCGACGTCGCGATTCTGGTCGTGGCCGCCGATGACGGGGTCATGCCGCAGACCGACGAGGCCATCCAGCACATCCACGCCGCGGGTGTACCCATCGTCGTGGCGATGAACAAGATCGACAAGGACGGAGTGAACCCAGATCGCGCGCTCCAGCAACTCGCCGAGCGCGGCGTGGTTGCCGAGCAGCCCTACGGCGGCGATGTTCCGGTCGTGAGGACGAGCGCCAGGACCGGGGAAGGCATCGACGATCTGCTGGAAAGCGTGCTGACCGTCTCCGACATCCTGGTCGAGCCGAAGGCGGATCCGAGCGGCCGTGCCGTGGGGACGGTCATCGACTCGCACCTGGAGCGCGGTCGCGGGGCGATTGCGACGCTGGTGGTCCAGAACGGCACACTTCGCGTCGGCGACAACCTCGTCGCAGGTTCCGCATTCGGCAAGGTGCGCGCGCTGGTCGACGACACGGGCAAGCGCATCAAGGAAGCCGGACCGAGCACGCCCGTCGTGGTCACCGGGCTCTCCGACGTGTTGATGGCCGGCGAGATCTTCGAGGTCGTGGAGACCGAGCGCGGCGCTCGCTCCAAGGCAGAACAGCGCGGGTTCGCCGCGAAGCAGCGCCTGGCGCAGCCAGTCCGTCGCATCACGCTCGCGGACCTGGCTCAGAACATCTCGGAAGGCGAGACGAAGAGCCTCAACCTCGTGCTCAAGGCCGAGGCCAACGGCTCACTCGAAGCCCTGCGCAGCCAGATCACTCAGATCGAGGACCCCACGGTCAAGGTCAAGGTCGTCGGCGAAGGGGTCGGGGCGGTGAGCGAGTCCGACGTCAACCTCGCTGCGGTCACCGACGCGATCGTCATCGGTTTCAACGTCCGCCCCGACGACCATGCCAAGGCCGCGGCCGAGGATCAGGGCGTCGACGTCCGCTTCTACGACGTGGTCTACCAGGTGACCGATGACATCGAGAAGGCTGTGAAGGGGCTCTACCAGCCGACGATGATCGAGGTGACGCAGGGCCGCGCCGAGGTTCGCCGTGTCTACCAGGTGGATGGCAAGCCGGCGATCGCAGGCTCGCACGTCCTGGATGGCAGGATCACCCGCAACGCCACCTGCCGGGTGCTCCGCGACAACAAGGAGATCGCACAGAGCCGTATCGACGCGCTCAAGCGCTTCAAGGACGATGTCCGTGAGGTCACTCACGGATACGACTGCGGCATCACGCTCGCGGACTTCGGCGACTTCCACGAAGGCGACATCCTCGAGGCGTTCACAATGGAGCAGCAGAACGCATGACTCTGCGGTCGGGCGCACGCAGCCCCCGCCGCGAACGAGTGGGTGAACAGCTTCGAGAGGAGCTCTCGGCGATGATCCTCACCGAGATGAAGGACCCGCGCGTCCGGCTCGCCTCCATCTCGCGCGTGCGCTGCAGCCCGGATCTGCGCGAGGCGTGGCTTTCGGTGAGCGCCCTCGGCGACGATGCCGAACGCGAGAATGTCGTCGAAACCCTCACGCGCGCCGAGGGATTTTTGCGCGGACAGCTCGGCCGCCGGCTCGAGAACCTGCGGAGCATCCCCCGACTCCACTTCGAGCTCGACGAATCGATCGCCTACGGCGTACGAGTGAGCACGCTCCTGCGCGACCTCGAGGCGGAACGTCCCGCCGAGGCACCCGTGGAGGTCCCCGAATGAGCGTCGCCGCACCCGTGATCTGGCCGACCATCGAAGACGTCATCGATCCGATCCGGTCGATCGTGGAGCGCTGCGATCACATCACCTGCCTGGCGCACAAGGACGCCGATGCCGACAGCCTTGGCTCGGGGCTGGGCTTCGCGCTGGCGATGCGGGCATCGGGTCGGAAGGTCCGCGTGGTCGTCCCCGAGCCGTTGCCTCGCCTGCTCGAGCATCTTCCCGGATTCGACACGGTCGAGACCGGCGGTGCTCCGCTCGGCGACACCGTGTTCACCTTCGACTGCGCCACGCTGACCAGGTTCGGTGAGCGCCGGGACGAGGTGGAGCAGGCGACGACCGTCGTCAACATCGACCATCACCTCAGCAACACCGCGTTCGGTTCGATCAACCTCGTCGACGCGTCGGCGAGCGCCACCGGGCAGGTCGTGTACACGTTGCTGACCATGCTCGGCGCGCCGATCAGCGAGGACGTCGCGACGAACCTCTACGCTGCCCTGTTCACCGATACAGGCGGCTTCCGCCACGAGAACACGACCGAAGCCGCGCTGCGTCTCGGCGCCTCGCTCGTCGCCGCGGGTGCCGATCCGGGTTGGGTGGCGCTGAAGAGCTTCAAGTCGCGCTCCCTCGCGCAGGTCCGGCTCGAGGGCTTGAGCATCTCCGGCATGCACTCCGAAATGGACGGCCGTCTGCTCTGGGCCGAGGTCACCGGCCCGATGCTCGATCAGGCCGGCGCGGACATGCAGGACGCGGAAGGCATCATCGACGCGCTCCAGAGCATCGCCACGATGGAGATCGCTGTCCTCATCAAGGAAGCCTCCCCTGACCGCATCAAGATCAGCGTGCGCAGCCGCGAGCCGTTCGACGCGACGGACGTCTGCACGCCGTTCGGGGGTGGGGGTCACCGGCGCGCCGCGGGCGCCGAGATCGGCGGCTCGCTGCCCGACGCTCGTCGCAAGGTGCTCGAGGTTGCTCGCCGGCTGATCGAAAGCACTCGGTGAACGGCGTCGCCGCCGCCGGCGCCGGACCGCGGCCCGGATCTGCGCTCGCGCGCAGAGGAGGAGTCCTCCCACTCGACAAACCCGCCGGCATCACCTCGTTTGATGCCGTCCGCCAGGTCCGCCGCATCCTCGGCGAGCGCAGGGTCGGCCACGCCGGGACGCTGGACCCCACGGCCACCGGGCTGCTGCCGATCTGCGTCGGGCGCACCACGCGGTTCGTCGACTACTTTCACGCTCAACCGAAGACCTATCACTGCGTGGTCCGACTCGGGGAGCGAAGTGACACCGGCGACACCGAAGGCGTGGTGAGCGCCGGTGCGGACGCCGGCGCGCTCGAGGCGTCGCACATCCGCACTCAGCTGGAGCGCTTCACCGGCGAGATCGATCAGATTCCACCCATGCACTCCGCCGTGCGCCACGAGGGCCGCCACCTCTACGAGATCGCGCGGGCAGGTGAGGAGGTCGTTCGCGAGCCTCGCCGCGTGACGATCCACTCCGCGGAACTGGTCGACTTCCGGCCGGGAGCGATCGCCGAGGCGGAGATCATGGTCGTGAGCGGCAAGGGCGCCTACATGCGCGTGCTCGCCTCGGATCTTGGCGACGCCCTGGGCACCGGGGGTCTCCTCGGCTGGCTCTCGCGCACGACCTACGGCACACTCCAGCTCTCGTCCTCGATCACGCTCGATGCGCTCGGCGCGATGGACGACCCCTGGCCGGCACTGCTGCCTCCCGAGGTCGCAGTCGCCCATCTGCCGCAGGTCAACCTCGGCCCGGCGCAGGTCCAGCAGGTGCGCCGCGGTCAATCGGTCTGGCTTCCCCGCACCGTCCTCCCCGACGTGGCCGGCGAGTGCCGGATACACGATCCGGGCGGCGAGCTCGTCGGCATCGGCGAGCTGAACGGCGGGTTGCTGCGACCGACCAAGGTGCTCACCGCCTGACGTCACGATGGAACTCTTCCACGAGCTCCCCGAACGGGAGGCGGGCGGCATAGGGTCGGTGATCACGATCGGCGCCTTCGACGGCGTGCACATCGGACATCAGCGACTGCTCAGGCGGGTGCGCGAGGCGGCCGACGGATCGGGGATGCGGTCCACCGTCGTCACCTTCGATCCGCATCCACGCTGCATCGTCGACCCGTCAGGCTGCCCGCCGATGCTCTCGAGCCTTGCCGAGCGCATCGAACTGCTCGAGCGGGCCGGCGCCGAACGCGTCGTCGTGCTTGCATTCACGCAGGAGCTGCGGACCTGGAGCGCCGAACGCTTTGCCGCCGCCCTGGTCGATCGGCTCGGCATGCGCCGCCTGCTCGTCGGAGCCGGCTTCGCCCTGGGACACGGCCGTGAAGGGACCATCGAATTCCTGAGCGATATTGGCCGGAAGCGCGGCTACGCGGTGACCAGCGTCGCCCCGTCGAGACGCGGCGGCGCTGCGGTGTCGTCGGGGCGCGTCCGCGAGGCGATCGCGACCGGCAGATTCGCTGACGCGATCGCGATGCTCGGCAGGCCGTATGTCATCGAGGGGATGGTCGAACGCGGCGAGGGCCGCGGCGCGGGGCTCGGCGTGCCCACCGCGAACCTCCGCGTCGACCCCGGCCGGTGCATCCCGTCGGCAGGGGTCTATGCGGGCTGGCTCGACGCGGGCGACGGTTGGCGGCCCGCGGCGACGGGCATCGGCACCCGGCCGACCTTCGGTGGGGGAGCCGTCACCATCGAAGCGCACCTCCTCGACTTCGACGGTGATCTGTATGACCGCGAGGTGCGCCTGGCACTCACGCGCCGGCTGCGACCGGAGCGCGAGTTTGGTTCGGTCTCGGCGCTCGTGGCGGCCATGGTCCACGACATCGATCGGACCCGGGCCGTCGTGGCGCATTCGCAGCCGCCCCGGTGACCGGCGACGCGTTGGTCGTCCTGAACCCGGCGAGCGCGGGTGGACGGACGCTGCGTCGCTGGCCCGCGACCATGCGCGCGCTCCGCTCCGCCGGCGTGACGTTCGACGTGCACCGCACGGTCGGGCCGGGTGACGCGACCCACGCGGTGCGCACTGCGATCCAGCGCGGATGCAGGACGATCGTCGCGGTCGGCGGCGACGGGACGCTCAACGAAGTCGTCAACGGGTTCTTCGACGCCGAGGGCGCACCGATCGGTGGCGACGCGATGCTGGCGCTGCTCCCGAGCGGCACCGGCGGCGACTTCCGCAGAGCTGTCGGCATTCCCAGCGATATCGACGCGGCGGCACGGCTGATCGCGATCGGGTCGGTGCGTCACATCGACGCCGGCCGAATCGAATTCGGTAATGGGGACCTGCGTTTCTTCATCAACATCGCCGACTGCGGGATGGGCGGTGAGGTCGTCGCGCGGGTCAATCGCCGGACCTCCAATCGCGGCGTTCGCGGTAGCGCGATCTTTCTTGGCACATCGCTGGTGACACTGCTGGGCTACACCTCCCGCAGCGCGCGCATCGAAATCGACGGCATGCTGATCGAGCGGGACGTGCGCAGCGTCGTCATCGCCAACGGCCGGTATTTCGGCGGCGGGATGCACGTCGCGCCGAACGCCGCACTCGACGACGGCCAGTTCGACGTCGTCATCATCGGCGAGACGGGACGCGCCCGCGCCTTGACCGGCATCCCGTCGCTGTACCGGGGTCGGCATCTCGGCCGCCGCGAGGTCGAGGTGTATCGCGCGCGGACGGTGCGGGTCGCGTGCGAGGGCGAACCCATGCTCTTCGACGTCGAGGGGGAGCAGGTCGGGACGACTCCGGCAACGCTCACCTGCCTGCCTGATGCCATCAGCCTCTGCGTTCCCGAAGCAAGCGGAGGCCGCTCGCCGTCGATCTCCTGTTAGACTTGCGGCGAACAATCGTGCCAATCGTCAGATCCAAATCCGAGATCATCGCGGAGCATCGGCGCCACGAAACGGACACCGGCTCCACCGAGGTCCAGGTAGCCGTGCTGAGTGAGCGCGTCAGCTCGCTCACCGAACATCTTCGTGATCACCCTAAGGACCATGCGTCGCGCCGCGGGCTGCTGAAGCTCGTCGGGCAGCGTCGCCGGTTGCTCGACTATCTGTCGCGCAATGACGTCGAGCGCTACCGCGCGCTGATCGCGCGCCTCGGTCTGCGCCGGTAGTGTCGGTCGCGCGGACATTCCAGACACCAAATACACACACCATCAACCGACCCGGAGCCGGCATCGTCCGGCGACGTCGCACTCACAGGTGAGACGTTGGGGTCCGTGCATCAGGAAGCGGTGCCGCAGCTGCAGCGCGAGCCGGTCCATCTGATGCCCAGCCTCCAACACCTCATCTCTGCCGGGCGCGACGACGCAGCGTTGCAGTGCGGGTCACCCACAGGAGACACGCGTGGCCATCCCCGACAACCTTAAGAAGACATTTGAAACGGACTTCTGCGGCCGTCCACTGAGCGTCGAGACCGGATACATCGCCGAGCAGGCGAACGGCGCGGTGATGCTGCGCTGCGGTGACACGGTGATCCTCGTCACGGCGGTCGCGTCGAAGGCCCCGCGCGAGGGCATCGACTTCTTCCCGCTGACGTGCGACTACGAAGAGAAGCTCTACGCCGTGGGACGGATCCCCGGCTCGTTCCCCCGCCGCGAGGGCAGGCCGAGTGAGGCGGCGGTCATCACGAGCCGGATGATCGACCGGCCGATGCGTCCGCTCTTTCCCAAGGACTTCCGCAACGACGTGCAGATCGTCGCGACCGTGATCAGCTCCGACCAGGAGCAGGATCCGGCGACGCTGGCGGTCACCGGCGCATCGTGCGCGCTGCAGATCAGCGGCATCCCGCACGGCGGCCCTGTCGCATGCGTGCGCGTCGGCATGCTCGACGGCGAGCTGCTGCTGAACCCGACGCTCACGCAGATCAACGAGTCCGCGCTGGACCTGATCGTCGCCGGCACCTACGACGCCATCGTCATGGTCGAGGCCGGCGCGCACCAGATCTCCGAGCAGAAGATGCTCGAGGCGCTCCGCCTCGCGCACGCTGAGATCCGCAAGCTCGTCGAATTCCAGCGTGGCCTGCACGACGCGATCGGCAAGCCCACCATGAGCTATCCGTCGACCAAGGTCTCGCAGGAGATCGTCGACGCCGTCCATGAACACGTGGCGTCGCGCGTCGGCGATGCGGCGCGCAATCCCCACAAGGCGTCTCGCGAGGCAGCCCTCGACGAGCTCCAGGCGGACACCGCAGCGGCGCTCGAGGCGCGCTTCCCCGACGGGCGCTCGGACATCGCCAAGGCGTACGAGTCCGAGGTCAAGAAGGCGGTTCGCAACGCGATCCTCAATGAGGGCATCCGTCCGGACGGACGCCGTACCGACGAGATCCGGCCCATCTGGTGCGAGGTCGGCGTCTTGCCGCGCACCCACGGATCGGCGCTCTTCACCCGCGGTCAGACGCAGGCGCTCTCGATCGTGACGATCGGTTCCGGTCAGGATCAGCAGAAAATCGACGGCCTCGGTCTCGAGAATTTCAAGCGGTTCATGCACCACTACAACTTCCCGCCGTACTCGGTCGGGGAGGCGCGGCCGCTGCGCACACCAGGCCGTCGCGAGATCGGTCACGGCGCGCTGGCCGAGCGCGCGGTGCACAACGTGATGCCGACGGAAGAGGTGTTCCCCTACGTGGTCCGCATCGTCACCGAGATCCTCTCGAGCAACGGCTCCACGTCCATGGCGTCGGTATGCGGTTCCTGCCTCGCGCTCATGGACGCCGGCGTCCCGCTGATCGCCCCGGTGGCCGGCATCGCGATGGGGCTCATCACTGACGAGGGCGCCGAGCACGCTGCGATCCTCAGCGACATCCAGGGCATGGAGGATGCGCTCGGCGACATGGACTTCAAGGTCGCCGGCTCGGAGACGGGCATCACGGCGATGCAGATGGACTGCAAGATCAAGGGCCTCAGCTGGGACCTCATGGAGCGCGCGCTCGAGCAGGCGCGCCAGGGCCGCCTCCACATCCTCGGCAAGATGCGCGAGGCGCTGGCGTCACCACGTACCGAGCTGAGCCAGTGGGCGCCTCGCATCGAGGTCATCAACATCAACCCCGACAAGATCCGCGATGTCATCGGCCCAGGCGGCAAGATGATCCGCAAGATCGTCGAGGAGACCGGCTGCCAGATCGACGTCGAGGACGACGGCCGCGTCTTCGTGGCATCGGCCAATGCCGCGGCGCGCGAGCAGGCGATGGCGATGATCCATGACCTCACCGACGACATCGAGATCGGCCGTATCTACAAAGGCAAGGTCTCCCGTCTCATGGGCTTCGGCGCGTTCGTCGAGATCATGCCCAAAAGGGAAGGGCTCGTCCGCATCGGTCAGCTCGCGGAGCACCATGTCGACAAGGTCGAGGACGTCGTCAACATCGGCGACGAGATCATGGTCAAGGTGATCGAGGTCGACGATCGGGGGCGCGTGAACCTCTCACGTCGCGAGGCCATTCGCGACCTCTCCAGGCAGCAGCAGGAAGCCGCGGGCAACGGCGCCGGCGGGCCGGCGTAGCGAGCACCGCGGTGCGGGCCGACCGCCCCTCGGTCGCCATCGTCGGGGCGACGGGAGCCGCCGGCGGCACGCTCGTGCGCGTGCTCGCTGAGCGGGCGTTCCCGGCCGCCGAGCTGCATCTGTACGCGAGCCCTCGGAGCGCCGGTCGCCTCGTCGCGACGCACCTGGGGGACCTCGAGGTGCGTGCCCTCACTGAGGACGCGCTGCGGGGCACTGACATCGTCTTCTTCGCTGCGGGGGCGGCGACGTCACGTCGTCACGCTCCCCGGGTCGCCGGCGCGGGCGGTGTCGCCGTCGACAAGTCGAGCGCGTTTCGGATGGATCCCACGGTCCCGCTCGTCGTGCCCGAGGTCAACGCAGCCACGCTCGGGATGCATCACGGCATCGTCGCCAACCCCAACTGCGTCGCCATCCCGCTGAGCATCGTGCTGGCACCGCTCGATCGCGAGCATGGGCTGCGCCACGTCACTGTCGCGACATACCAGGCCGCAACGGGCGCGGGGAGAGGGCTCGCCGGTGAGCTCGAAGCCCAGGCCCGCGACGCGGCCGCCGGAGCAGCGCCCACCGCGGCGGTGTATCCGCACGTTCTGGTCGGCAATGTCGTGCCGGGCGGGTGGACCATGGAAGGCGCCGACACGGAGGAGGAGGTCAAGGTCGTTGCCGAGACCCGCCGTGTCCTCGATCGAGCGGACCTGCGCATGAGCGTGACGACGGTCCGCGTCCCGGTCGCGGTGGGCCACAGCGCCGCTGTGTGGGTGGAGCTGGACAACCCGGTCGACCCCGACGACGTCCGAGCCCTGCTCGCAACCTCCCCCGGGATCCTCGTGGTCGACGATCCGGTGCGACAGCGCTATCCGACCCCGCGCGACGTCGCCGGTACGGATGACGTCCAGGTGGGACGAATCCGTCGCGATGCCGGCCGCGACAACGGGATCGCGCTGTTCTTCAGCGCCGACAACCTGCGCAAGGGCGCGGCGACGAACGCGGTCCAGGTCGCCGAGCTGGTGCTCGCCAGACAATGACGCAAGCAGCGCGCACGCCGGCTCCCGGGTCGTCACGATGCCCCGGCGCGGGGCACTAGACTCCGGCGATGGCGGCGACGACCGAAGAGGTCCTCGAGCTCCACGGGCGCGTTCGCGCATGCACCGCGTGCCCGCTGCATCTCACACGCACGCTTGCGGTCCCGGGCTACGGACCCGTCACCGCGCGAGTGATGGCCGTCGGTGAGGCGCCGGGCGAGAGCGAGGACCGCGAAGGCAAACCCTTCGTCGGCGCCGCGGGACGCCTGCTCACGTCGTTGCTCGAGTCCGTCGGTCTGGACCGTCGCGACATTTACATCACCAACATCATCAAGTGCCGCCCACCGCGCAATCGCGACCCCGAGCCACTCGAAGTTGAGGCATGCAGCCACTTCCTCGATGCTCAGATCGCCTTGCTCCAGCCGGACGTCATCCTTCTGCTCGGACGGCATGCGCTGACCCGCCTGCTCCCCGATGCCGGGGGTATCTCACGCTTGCACGGTGAGCGGTTGCAGCGCGAGGACCGCGTGTACGTTCCGCTGTATCACCCCGCTGCCGCGCTCTACAACGGGGCGCTCAAGGAAACGCTCGAGGCCGACATGCGGCGTGTGCGCGGGTACCTGAACGACGCCGAAGCGACTCGTGCCCGGCGCGCAGGCGGGGCGACACGAAGCGAGATGCGCGCTGTCGCGGCAGCGGCCCGTGGCGACCAGATGGATCTCTTTTGAGCGATACGGCCCGCCTGGGACAGCTGACACTGGTGCCGCTCGGCGGACTTGGCGAGATCGGTCGCAACATGCTCGCGCTCTGCTGGGGCGACGACATCGTGGTCATCGACACGGGGCTGATGTTCCCCGAGCAGGAGATGCTCGGCATCGACCTGGTCATTCCCGACATCCAATGGCTGCAGGAGCGCGTCGGCCAGATCCGCGGCATCGTCCTCACGCACGGCCACGAGGACCACATCGGCGCTCTGCCATACGTGCTCCCGCGACTTCCCGTTCCCGTCTACGGGACGGCGCTGACGCTGGGCTTTCTGCGCAACAAGCTGCGCGAGCACGGCCTCATCGAGACCACGGAGCTGCACACGGTGCGCCCCGGCGACACGCGAACACTCGGCTGCTTCGAGGTCGAATGGGTGCACACGACGCACTCGATCCCGGATGCGTGCGCCCTCATCATCCGGACACCCGCAGGGGTTGTCGTGCACACCGGCGACTTCAAGATCGACAGCACGCCGGTGCAGGGAGAGCCGCCGAACCTCGCGCGACTCGCGCGCGCCGGCGACGACGGCGTGCTGCTCCTCCTCAGTGACAGCACCAATGTGGAACAGGAGGGAACGACGCCGAGCGAGCGCACGGTCGGCGAAGGCCTGGCGCCGATCTTCGAGGGCGCCGAAGGGCGCATCGTCATGGCGACGTTCGCATCCAACATCTCGCGACTCCAGCAGGCGATCGGCGCCGCGCAGGCGAGCGGGAGACGCTGCTTCATCGTCGGGCGCTCGATGCTCAAGAACATCAAGGTGGCCGAGGAGCTCGGCTATCTGCATGTCCCACCGGGCACGTTCGTGACGCCGAAGGAGCATGAGACCATCCCCGACAAGGAGCTGGCGATCCTCTGTACCGGCGCACAGGGTGAGCCGCTGTCCGCGCTGGTGCGGATCGCGTCCGGCGAGCACCGGATGGTCAGCCTGCACGAGCAAGACACCGTGATCATCAGCGCAAACCCCATTCCCGGTAACGAGGAATCGGTGCATCGCACCATCAACAACCTCTACCGGCGCGGGGCCCGCGTCTTCAACTCGTCACGCCACAAGGTGCATGCATCAGGGCACGCGAGCCGCGAGGAATTGAAGCTCATGCTCACACTCACGAGGCCGCGCTATTTCATTCCCGTCCACGGTGAGTACCGGCATCTCGCGCTGCACGCCGCCCTCGCACGCTCGGTCGGCATCCCCGCGGAACGAGTCCTGCCGATCGACACCGGCACCGTCGTCGCATTCGACGAGCACGGCGGACACCTGACGGGGGCGAAGGTCCGCTGCGGGTATGTGTACGTCGACGGCCTGAGCATCGAGGAAGCGGGAGACGTCGTGTTCCGCGACCGCCAGCAACTCGCCCAGGATGGGGTCATCCTTGTCGTGGTCACCGTTGAGCGCTCGAGCGGGGCTGTCGTCGCGGGACCGGATCTCGTCTCGCGTGGCTTCGTTGCGGATGACGCCGATGCGCTGTTCGATGAGGCTCGCGAGCACGTGCTCTCGCTCGTCGCGCGGCTCACGCCCGACGCGGGCTACACGGCGTGGCAGGGTGCCATCCACGAAGGGCTGTCGCGATTCCTGTACAAGAAGACCAAGCGCCGTCCGCTGATCCTGCCGCTCGTCACTGAGGTCTGACAGCCGGCCGCGGTGACAAAGTGACACGCTGACGCAATCGGCCTCGGCGTTTCGTACCGCCAGCAGCCACGCACAAGGACGCCGGCGGTCACTGGTCGCAGAGCTCGATCCTGCAGCGGATGCAGCATCGGCTCCGAACGCCACTCCGAATGCGTCCGGGCCGCCACCGCAACCGCCACGGCCGTCCGATCCTGGAGCCGCAGGGATCGCGCTCCCGTGCCGAGTCTCAGCGCGACGCAGCAGCTGGAGACCTGGATGCGCACCGCGATGACCAACGAGCGCCGGCTCAGACCGGAGGCTGCGGGTCGTACTGAATACCGCGACGGACCTGCATCGCGCGATCGGTGGAGTGGAGGCGGGCGACGAGATGCAGCGCCATGTCGATGCCCGCGGAAACGCCCGCGGCGGTGACGATCCTCCCTGTGTCGACAAAGCGATCCTCCGGCCGGACGTCGATGCTGGGGTCGAGCGCCGCAAGACGCTCGAGCGACGCCCAGTGCGTCGTCGCGGGACGGTTGTGCAGCAGCCCTGCGGCGGCGAACACGAGCGAGCCTGTGCATACGCTGGTCATCAATGTGCCCGCCGCGGCCAGGGCGCGCAGGCGCGCGTGGATCGTGTCTGTGGGCTCGAGCTGAGCACGGGTGCCGCGACCACCCGGGTACACGAGCACGTCGAGACTCGGTGCGTCCTGCCAGGTCCGATCGGGCAGGACCCTGAGGCCCTTCGCGCAGCGGACCGGCTCGAGATCCTCAGCGATGGTGAACACAGACACGCCGTCATCCGGCCATTCGCGCGCCCAGAAGGCAAGCACCTCCCAGGGACCGGCGAAGTCGAGTTCCTCGGCGTCCGTGAAGAGCGCAATACCGATATGCATGGGGCGAATGATGCCGAGCCGCGGGCGCCCCGCGGCGGCGCGGGTGGCGGGACAAAGTCACCGCCACAACACATTCGTGTAGTATAGGCACGGATGTTCGTCTTCCCCAGCCACCACGACTCGTGGGATGACAAGTGCGCCGGCGCACTTGTGCGGGCCGATTTGCTGATAGCATCCGACCCGATCAAGGGGCATCGGTAGCCCGTCTTCAACGCGTCCCACATCGAGTTCACCTGATGGCTCGCTCCGCCCCAACCCGGCCTCCGCGCAAGCGTCAGCGCACCGCAGGATCGAGACGTCCTGCCTCGCGCCCGCGTTCGCGCGCCACGCCATCGCGCGGTCCGCTCCTGCATCGCGATCTTCGTCGCGAGCTCACGGGAATCGGTTCGATCGGTGCCGGAGTCATCCTCGGTGCGGTCCTGTTCCTGCCCGGCGGCGGAGCCGTGGCGGGCCCGCTCCATGACGGCCTTTTCACCGCTTTCGGCATCGGCGCCTGGATCGGCGTGGCAGGGCTCATCGTCACCGGAGTGCGGCTGTGCCTGACCCCGGAGTGGCGGGCGGGTACGCTGGCTGCGCTCGGGAGCGCGGTCGCCATGGTCGCGCTGCTCGGGCTCACGGGGATGATCGGTCCCGCGAACGCCGGAGACCTCGGACGCTGGATCGGCAACGGCGTTGAGCGCGTTCTCGGTGGCGCGGGCGCCGGCGTGGCACTCGTCGTGGTCGCGTTCCTCGGCGTGATCCTGGCCACCGACCTCCGCACGGGTGCGGTCCTTCGGGCGATCGGACGCTGGTTCGCCGCCGAGGGCGAGAGCATGCGCCGGGATCGGTCGTCAGTCTCGAGGCCCGACCGGCCTCGGGTCTTCCCCGGGGCGCCACCCGAAGCCTCCGCCGAGCTGGCCGGTGTGCCGGTGACCCTCCCGTTCGACACCAGAAAGCTCCCGCCGCCGGCACCGCCGGCAACAGCGTTCCTCGACCCGGAGGTTCCCCAGCCCACCGGTGAAGACCCGGGCGAGCACGGCTTCACGCGCGAGTTCGAGGGAGTTCCCGAGATCTCCGGCGATGCACATGCGCCGGTGATCGGACCCGTACCCGAGGTTGGCGTCGGACATGCATCGCTCATCAACGACGAGCCGGAGAAGGTGTGGGTGCTGCCCACGCCTGAGCTGCTCGACACGATCACCGGCAAGCGCGAGCGTCTCGCCGCAGAAGTTCGTGCCACAGGTGACAAGATCGTGAGCACCCTGCAGTCCTTCGGCATCGAGACGCGGATCGTCGGTGCGAACAGCGGACCGACCGTCACGCAGTACGAGCTGCAGCCCGCAGTCGGCGTGCCAGTGCGGCGGATCCTCGGCTATCAGACCGATCTGGCACTCGCGCTCGCGGCGCCCATCCGCATCCAGCCGTTCATCCCCGGCAAATCGGCGATCGGCGTCGAGGTCCCGAACAAGGCCGCGCAGCTCGTCAGCCTCAAGGAGACGGTCGAGTCGCCGGCGTTCACCGACAAACGCAACCGGCTGAGCGTTGCGCTGGGCGCCGACGTGAGCGGGCACCCGGTGATCGGTGACCTCACGCGCATGCCACACCTCCTGATCGCCGGAGCGACCGGCAGCGGCAAATCGGTGTGCATCAACGCTGTGCTCGGTGGCTTTCTGCTGCAGGCAACACCGGCGCAGCTGAAGATGATCCTCATTGACCCCAAGCGGGTCGAGCTCTCGAATTTCGGCGATCTGCCGCACCTCCTCGTGCCCGTCGTCGTCGAGCCCGAGTCGGCCGTCGCGGCGTTGCGCTGGGCGGTGAAAGAGATGGAGGAGCGCTACAAGCTCTTCGCCTCGCACGGCGCACGCAACATCGTCGCCTTCAACGAGAAGGCGCCCGGGCTCGGCGTCGCACCGTTGCCGTACGTCGTCATCGTCATCGACGAGCTCGCCGACCTCATGATGGTCGCCGCCGGAGAGATCGAGGATCTGATCTGCCGTATCGCGCAGCTCGCTCGCGCCGTCGGCCTGCATCTCATCGTCGCGACCCAGCGACCATCGGCCGACATCATCACCGGGCTCATCAAGGCCAACATCCCGAGCCGAGTCGCGTTCGCGGTGTCGAGCGGCGTCGATTCGCGTGTCATCCTCGACGAGATGGGCGCCGAGAAACTCCTCGGGCGCGGCGACATGCTGTACCTGCCCATCGACGAGGGTAAGCCGCGCCGGCTGCAGGGGGCATTCGTCAGCGACCGCGAGCTCGACACGCTGATCGCGCACTGGAAGCAGCAGGGCAAGCCCGACTACCAGGAGGAGATTTTCACCGTCGAGGCCACGGTGTCCTGGGCTCGCGACGCCGCCAAGCGCGATCCCCTGTTTGCCAAGGCCGCGCACACCGTCGCCGCCGAGGGGCGCGCGGCCGCGTCGCTCCTGCAACGCAAGATGAGCATCGGTTACACGAGGGCAGCGCGCCTCGTCGACCAGCTCGCCGAGCACGGCGTCGTCGGGCCGTTCGAGGGCAGCAAGTCGCGTGAGGTGCTCATGGACGTCTTCCAGGTGGACGAGCTGCTCGCCGATCTCGGCGAGGAGTAGGTCGGGAGTCACGGGTTCGCGCGGCGCCCCTCCCTGAGGCCTCGCTGCACTCCGCTCCGTGGTGTGTCGCTATCCTCATCAGGTCATGCCCCAGGACCACAGCTTCGACGTCGTCAGCGAGTTCGACCGCCAGGAGCTGGTGAACGCCGTCGACCAGGCGCGCCGCGAGATCACCACGCGATACGACTTCAAGGGCATCACCGTCGAGGTCACGCTCGAGGACGAGACGATCACGCTGTTGACCGGGACCGAGGCGCAGCTCAAGTCGATCATCGACGTGATGCAGAGCAAGCTGCATCGCCGCGGCATCGATCTCAAGGTGCTCGACCCGCAGAAGCCTGAGGCGGCGGCCAAGGGCAACGTCCGCCAGGTCATCAAGCTCCGCAAGGGGATCGGCGAGGAACTCGCCCGCGACCTCACCAAACGCATCCGCGCACAGCACCCCAAAGCACAGGTCCGCACCCAGGGCGACCAGCTGCGCGTTTCGAGCAAGGACAAGGACGAGCTGCAGGCCGTGATCCAGCAGCTCCGGGACACGGACCTCGACGTCCCGCTGCAGTTCACCAACTACCGGTGACGCGCCATTTGACTCTGCCGACACAGCTGACCATCCTCCGGCTGCTGCTCGTCCCGGTGATCGGCTACACGCTGACCGCGTCGTGGGCATATCACGACCAGGTCAGCGTCGCGGTGTACGCCGGAGCGGCCGCGACGGACACGCTCGACGGAAGAATCGCAAGGAGCCGCGGGCTCGTCACGGAGCTTGGCAAGTTCCTTGACCCGCTTGCGGACAAGATCCTCGTCATCACAGTCCTGGCAGTCATGGTGAGCCAGAGCGTCGTGCCGTTCTGGGTGGTCGTCGTGATCTTCACGCGGGAGTTCGTGATCACCGGGCTGCGCTTCGTCGCCGCGGGCCAGGGGGTGGTGGTGGGAGCCACCCCGTGGGGCAAGTCGAAAACGGTCACGCAAAACGTGATGATCGTGCTGCTCATCCTCGAGCAGCCCTATCCGGCATTGCACCTCGTGGCCGAGGTGTTCGTCGTGCTCGCGGTCGTCGCCACGGTCCTGAGCGGTCTCGATTACCTCTGGCGCTACCGCCGTTTCGTCATCTGACGCGATGGGCGACGGCACACCGCCACCCGTGGAATCGGACGCGGCGGCGCCCCTGCTGGCCGTGGCTTTCCCGGAGGCTGCGGCACTCGGTGCACGTCTGCTCCAGCGCCGCATGACCATCGCGGTTGCCGAGTCGTGTACCGGCGGGCTGCTCGGCGCCGCGCTCACCGCCGGCCCTGGTTCATCGGCCTACGTGCGCGGCGGGATCATCGCTTATGCGAACGATGCGAAGGCGGACCACCTTGGCGTCGGCAGGCATCTCCTCGTCACGCACGGCGCGGTCAGCGCGGAGGTGGCCATGGCGATGGCCAGGGGTGCCCGCGACCGGTTCGGTGCGACGATCGGCGCGGGCATCACGGGGGTCGCCGGGCCCGAGGCAAGCGAGAAGAAGCCGGCGGGCCTCGTGTTCGTAGCCGTCGCGGGACCTGGATCGGGGCAGGTGGTGCGGCTCAGCGAGGATCTCGGCCGCGAGGCCAATCGCGCGAGTGCCGTACACGCGGCGCTGCGACTGTGTCTGGAGTTCGTCGAGCGCGCAGTCGATCAGCGCGCGGACCCTCGATCCGACGGGACGCGGGAGCGCTGAGTGTCACCGCACACACCAGCCGGGGAGATCAAACCTTCGGGCTTGTCACGTCCGCTCAAACGCTGTACAGTACAAATGTTCGCCCCACCGGACGAGCCCGGACCGCCGCCCGTCGCGGCGACCCTCTGGCTTTTTCAGCCGCACCTCCAACCATTCCGACCACCCTTGGAGTACAGCGTTGACGAACACCCTGACAGCAAGTCGTAGCATCGAGCCCGTCGTTGAAGTTGGCGGAAGGCGTTCTCGGGCGCCCCAAGACGAGAGGAGTGTGCCGGTGGCGACGGAGCGGGATCGGGCACTGGAGACAGCGCTCGGACAGATCGAGCGGGCTCACGGAAAGGGAGCGATCATGCGTCTCGGCGAGGTGCAGGCTCAACCCATCGACGTCATTCCGACCGGCGCGCTCACCCTGGACATCGCGCTCGGGGTCGGCGGCGTCCCACGCGGCCGGATCATCGAGGTCTACGGTCCCGAGTCGTCGGGGAAGACCACCCTGACGCTGCACATCATCGCCGAGGCCCAGAAGCGCGGCGGCGTCGCCGCGTTCATCGATGCCGAGCACGCGCTCGATCCGCAGTATGCCCAGCGCATCGGCGTGCGCACTGAGGAGTTGCTGATCTCCCAACCGGATACGGGTGAGCAGGCGCTCGAGATCGTCGAGGTGCTTGTCCGCAGCGGCGCGGTCGACGTCGTGGTCATCGACTCCGTCGCGGCGCTGGTGCCGAAGGCAGAGATCGACGGCGAGATGGGGGACAGCCACGTCGGCCTCCAGGCTCGGCTCATGTCGCAGGCGATGCGGAAGCTCACCGCAGCGATCAGTCGCTCCAACACCTCGGTCATCTTCATCAACCAGCTCCGCGAGAAGATCGGCGTGATGTTCGGCAATCCGGAGGTCACCAGCGGCGGTCGTGCGCTGAAGTTCTACGCCTCGGTGCGCATGGATATCCGCAAGATCGACTCGATCAAGCAGGGCCTCGACGTTGTCGGCAGCCGTGTCAAGGTCAAGGTTGTCAAGAACAAGGTCGCGCCGCCGTTTCGCGCGGCAGAGTTCGACATCCTGTTCAACGAAGGCATCTCGTACGCGGGGAGCGTGCTCGACATGGGCATCGACGCGCACGTGATCGAGAAGGCCGGCGCCTGGTTCTCCTACGGCGACATGCGTCTCGGACAGGGTCGTGAGAACGTCCGCGACTTCCTGCGTGGCAATCCGGAGCTCCTCGAGGAGGTTGCGGCGAAGGTCCGTCTCTCGCTCATGCCGGCCCCGGTCGTGCTCACGGATGCCGTCGTCGAGCTGAACGGGGGCGCACCCTCGATTCCCACGCCGGTCGGCTGACGGGTCGGTGCTGACGCGGGTGATGGGCTCGCAGGTCGCGCCTCCGGAACCGGACAACGCGAATGCCGCCGAGGACACTGCGCTGCGCATCCTGCGAGGCGCGGGTCAGTCGTCCGCGTCGCTCCAGCGCAAGTTGGAGCGACGCGGGTACACCGGCGACGCCGCGGCCGAGGCCGTTCGGCGCTGCCGTGAGGCGGGATACATCAACGACGCGGCGCTGGCGACATCCGTCGCTGCACGGCATCGTCGATCGGGGCACGGTCGTGCCCGGGTCGCGGCGGACTTGAAGGCGCGGGGCGTCGCCGAGGACATCATCATCGAGGCGCTGGAAGGCCAGAGCGACAGCGAGGAGGCCGCCGCGCTGGCTGTTGCGCAGCAGCTCTGGAATCGCGCCGGTTCGCCTGACAGCCGCCATCAGAAGGCCCGCATGCGGGTTGCCGGAGCGCTGCAACGACGCGGGTTCTCGTCAGCGCTCGTCATCCGTGTGATGCGCGGCCTGGATGAGGGGACAGCGCCGACGACCCCCGGGCGCTGAACCGAGCGCACCAGTCCCGCGGCCGTCGAAACGTACGCGGCTGGCAGACTCCCGGTCATGGACTACACACACCTCGGACGCTCCGGCCTGTCCGTCAGCAGGCTCTGCCTCGGCACCATGAACTTCGGTCCGGAGACCGACGAGCCCACATCGGGCGCGATCATGGATGCGGCACTCGATGCCGGACTCAACTTCTTCGACACCGCCAACGTATACGGCTGGAAGAAAGGGGAGGGACTCACCGAGCAGATCATCGGCCGGTGGTTCGCGCAGGGTGGCGGGCGAAGGGACAAGGTCGTGATCGCCACAAAGCTCTACGGCTCGATGAGCGACTGGCCCAACGACACGTTCCTATCGGCTCGGAACATCCGGCGCGCCTGTGAGGGATCGCTGCGACGCCTGCAGACCGATCACATCGACCTGTATCAGATGCACCACGTCGACCGGAGCACTCCCTTCGACGAGATCTGGGAGGCGATGGAGGTGCTCGTCCAGCAGGGCAAGGTGATCTACGTCGGTTCGTCGAACTTCGCCGGCTGGACGATCGCGCAGGCCCAGGAGGCTGCGCGCACACGTCACTTCCTCGGTCTCGTCAGTGAGCAGTGCCTCTACAACCTCGCCGAGCGCCATGTCGAGGAAGAGGTGATCCCAGCGGCGATGCACTACGGCGTCGGGATCATCGCGTGGAGCCCGCTCTTCCGCGGCCTGCTGGGGGGCATCCTGGCCAAGCAGGGCAGCGGCGGCCGGTCGGCGTCAGAGCAGACACAGAAACTGCTGGAGACCCACCGCGATCGTGTCGAGCGGTACGAAGCGCTCTGCACGAAGCTCGGCGAGCACCCCTCGGCGGTCGGGCTCGCGTGGTTGCTGCAGCAGCCCGGCGTGACGGCACCCATCGTGGGGCCGCGGACGCCGGAGCAGTTCCAGAGCAACCTCCACGCGCTGGACGTCGTGCTCGAACCCGGGACCCTTGCCGAGCTCGACGCGATCTTCCCTGGACCGGGAACAGCACCCGAGGCGTGGGCCTGGTAGCCGTCAGATGGTGGCGCCGGCGACCGGGGGGTGGCTGCGCGCGTAGCGCACGACCGGACCAAGCGTGAGGAACGTCCCAGAGGAGAGCAGAAGGCCGAGGACGACGAGACCGTCGACGCCGAGCCACCGAGCCGCGACCCCGCCCACGATGGCGCCGATCGCCCCGCCACCGGCGAGCGCAACCGTATAGAACGACATCAATGCCGCTCTGTCGGCAGCGAAGGTCTCCGAGCAATCCGCGAGAAAGGTCAACGCGGCCGGACCAAAGCCTGCGAGCCAGAGAATCCCCGCGATCAGGAAGGGCACGAGCAAGAGCATGCCGACGACCGGCAGATGGTTGATGGCGAGCAACGCGATCATCGTGAGCCATGCTCCGGGCACGGCCCTGCGCATGGCCACAGCAGGGCCGAGCCGGGTCACGAGCGGCGTCCAGAGCAGGATCCCGATGAGGAACACGACGATCCATGCGATCAGGAAGAGGCCGATGATCCGCACGTCGAAGTGGTGAATCAGCGACTGCCCGGTGACCGCCTTGTTGCGGAGCAAAGCGGGAAGGTTGGCCACGAAGGCGCCGATCAGGGCGAACGACATGATCCATCCCGGAAGGAATGTCCGCATCGGCCCCGGTCCGATCACCGCCTTGAACACCGTGCGAAGCGGGTGCACGGGCAGTGGCGGCACCCGTGGCACGAAGACGAAGCACACGATGGCCGCCAGCGCGTACAGCCCCGCGAGCAGCACGAAGGCGCCGCGATGCAGGCCGAAGTAGGCGACCGACCCGAGTCCAAAGCCACCCGCGTAGCCGATGAGCGTCGCGGCTTCGAAGGCGCCGCTTGCGCGAGCACGTCCACGCCGGTTGCCCGTGGTCTCGGCGGCGACCGTCCCCAGCGCTACCGGAACGAACGCCGCAGCACCGATGCCTTCGAGGAGTCGGGCGCCACCGAACTGCGCGGGCCGAACGCCGAGGAAGATGAGGAGCACGGCGACCGCGCAGATCAGCGGGCCGGCGACAAGGAAGCGCCGGCGTCCGAAGCGGTCCGCATTCCGCGCGAGGATCGGGGCGAAGACCATCTCGGTCACGGCCTGCGCCGCACCGACGAGCCCGATGTCGACACCGTTGGGCCTTCCGCCGGCAAGGTCGCTCAGACGGAACTGCACAGCGACGCCCACGCCGACGGAGCCAACGCGGAGGATGGCGCTCGCCACGAGCAGGGCTGCAATGGCACGCGGACCCGTCTCTCGCAACTCATCTTCGCCGGGGACGTCGAGCACTCCGGCAACGTCCCGATCCGTCATTCGTCAAGGGTAGCCTGCCGCTGGACGACTCATCGAAACATGCCAGGCATGCCCGCTGCTCGTACAATGAGAACGGTCTTCTGTGGTGAACGACCGGCCAATCGCGGGCCGGCCCCGACCGGATCAACGAGACGTTGTGGGTCCCGTCCCGGTCCCTTTCCCCACACAGGATATCCCCAGCAGGGCGCACAAGCGCCCCACTTCCGAGGTTCCATCCCATCGGCATCGAGATCGTCGCCCTTATCGGGCTGGTGATTGTTGCAGCCGCGTTTGCGGCTGCAGCCCTTGTGTATGCGCGTCGAAGCGTCGCGCAGGTGCAGAGCACGCACGATGCGGACGCCGAACGGCGCCTCGATCAGGTGCGCGTCACCGAGCAGGAAGCGAAGTCCGTGCTGCTGGCCGCCAAGGAGGAGGCCGCCCGCCGCAGAGACGAGGCCGAGGCCGAGGTGCGCGAACGCCGCGCCGAACTCGCGCGCCTCGAGCAGCGGACCAATCAGCGCGAGGAGGGACTGGAGCGCCGTCTCCGCGAGCTCGACTCCAATGAACAGCGGCTGACGCGACGTGAAACCGAGCTCGAGACGCTCCGGCAGACGGTGGAGGACGAACGCGCGTTGATCACCGCGGAGCTCCAGCGCGTCGCCGCCCTCTCCGAGCAGGAGGCGCGCGCGGAGGTGGTACGCAGTGTCGAGGGCGAGCTCGTTCCGGAGATCGCCGAGCGGATCCGTCAGGCGGGCCTGCAGGTTCGCGAGGAAGCGGCCGAGCAGAGCCGCGAGATCCTCATCGCCGCCATGCAGCGACAGGCGTCAGAGCAGAGCGGCGAGGCATCGGTGAGCGTCGTCCATCTCCCGTCCGACGACCTCAAGGGCCGCATCATCGGACGCGAGGGCCGCAACATCCGTGCGCTGGAAGCAGCCACGGGCGTGGACGTCATCGTCGACGACACGCCCGAAGCCATCGTGCTCAGCTCCTTCGATCCAGTGCGGCGCGAGGTCGCCAGGGCCACCCTCGAGCGCCTCTTCACGGATGGCCGCATCCACCCCGCCCGCATCGAGGAGATGGTCGTCAAGGCGCGCAACGAGCTCGCCCAGCAGATCAAGCGCGACGGTGAGCAGGCCTGCCAGGACATCGGCCTCACCAACGTGCACCCGGAGCTCGCGCGCCTGCTCGGCACGCTCCGCTTCCGCAACTCATACGGGCACAACGTCCTATCGCACAGCCAGGACACCGCAGCGCTGGCCGGGATGATCGCCGCCGAGATCGGTTTCGACGAGCAGGTGGTCAAGGAGGCCGCGCTCTTCCACGATATCGGCAAGGCGGTCGAGCACGACGTCGACGGCCCGCACGCGATCATCGGCGGCGAGATCCTCGCCCGCCTCGGACGGCCCGCCGCCGTGGTGCAGGCGGTGCGCTCGCACCACTACGACGAGGAACCTCGGTCATTCGCCGCGGCGATCCTGATGACCGCAGACGCGATCAGCGCGTCGCGTCCCGGCGCCCGGCGGGAATCGCTGGCGTCGACGATCAAGCGGCTCGAACGCATCGAGGCGATCTCCAACGAGTTCCACGGCGTCGAGCGCAGCTTTGCGGTGCTCGCAGGCAAGGAGTTGCGTGTGCTCGTCAAGCCGGACGAGATCAGCGACGACGAGGCGCAGATCATGGCGCGTCAGATCGCCAAGCGCCTCCACGGCGAGGGCAGCTACAGCGGCCGCGTCAAGGTCGTCGTCCTCCGCGAAACCCGCAGCGTCGAGTACGCGAAGTAACGATTGCATCGCGCTTCCCTGTGCTCCGCACAGCGAGAGGCGACAATCGCGCCCGATAATGTCCACGTCCTCCTCACCGACTTCACATAACGCTTCCGGCGCAAACCCCCCTTTGGAAATTCTCAAAGTCTCAGCAACCAGCAAGCCAGTTGCGGTCGCCGGCGCGATTGCCGGCGTGGTGCGTACGCAGAAGCGCGTCGAGGTGCAGGCCATCGGCGCCGGCGCCATCAACCAGGCGATCAAGGCGATCGCCATCTCGCGCGGCTACGTCGCGCCCGGCGGTCTCGACCTCGTGTGCATTCCCTCGTTCATCGACATCTCGATCGACGGGGAAGAGCGAACGGGGATCCGCCTGGTCGTCGAAGTCCGCTAGCGACCCGGGGGCGATCGGGTCCTCGGGACACTGCTAGGCTTCGACGATGCCGAGCCCAGTGCCCGTCCTGAGCGACTCCGCTCGAGGATTCAGACCGCTGCCGCTGATCGCGCGCCCGCCGCGCCGCGAGCCGCAGATCCCGGTGCTCGGCCGGGCGCCGCGCGTCCATCTCTGGCACATCGGCTGTCAGATGAACGACGCGGATCGTGAGGAGCTCGCTGCGCAGCTCGCCGACATCGGCTGCATCCCGGAGACGGCGCTCGACGATTCGGACATCGCAGTCCTCATCACCTGCACGGTCCGGGCCAACGCCGAGCAGAAGGTGTTCGGCAAGTTCCGCGAGCTGATCCCCTGGAAGCGGGCACGCCCGGGCCGCGCGATCGCTTTGACGGGATGCATGGCCGTGGAGCATGGCGAGGCGCTCCTCGGACGCTTGCCTGAGCTGGACTACGTGTTCGACGTGCGCGAGCCGGACGGGTTCCTCGCCAAGCTCCAGGCACTCCACGCTCCGAACCTCGACGGGCCGGTGATCGTGCCGGCGTCGGATCGCCTCAGCGCCTATGTTTCGGTCATGGGTGGCTGTAACGAGATGTGCACGTACTGCATCGTGCCGTTCGTCCGCGGACGGGAGCTCAGCCGTCCGCTGCCCGAGGTCGTCGAGCATGTCGAGCGCCTTGTGGCGCAGGGGGTCCGCGAGGTCACGCTCCTCGGTCAGAACGTCAACTCGTATCACGACCGGGCCCATCGCGCGCGGCTCCCCGAACTGCTCGCCGCCGTCGACGCGGTGTCCGGTCTCTGGCGGTTGCGTTTCCTCACGTCGCATCCGAGGAACGCGGTCCCCGATCTCTGGTCAGCGATGCGCGACCTCCCCACTGTGTGTGAGCAGCTGCATCTCCCGGTTCAGGCAGGCGACAACGACCTGCTCCGGCGCATGCGGCGCCTCTACACGGTCGACGAGTACCGCGAGAAGATCGCCGCAGCCGTCGGCACGGTC
>DATKQX010000134.1:0-143785 GCA_035532495.1 Saccharimonadales bacterium (SeqCode) | reverse complement strand
CCGCCGTATGGCGAGCCTCGATCCAGGTCAGGACATGGTCTTCGACCGTCTCTACGGGCTTGAGTTCGGAGAGACCACCCCGGAGCGCATGACCGCGACGTGTCCGGTCGCGCCGAAGGTCCTCCAGCCGTTCGGCATCGTCCATGGCGGCGTGCTCTGCGCGATGGCCGAGACGATCGCCTCAGTCGGGACCTACCTCGGCGTGCACGAGGCCGGAAACATCTCCGTCGGGATGTCCAACTACATGAGCTTCCTTCGGCCGATCACCGCGGGGACGATTCGCGCCGAGGCCAAGCCTCGTCACCGCGGGCGGACGACCTGGATCTGGGACGTCGAGATCACCAACGACGGCGGCGCGCTGTGCGCCGTCGGCAGGATCACGATTGCGGTTCGGCCCCGGCCATCGCCTCCTGCCGCGCGGTGATCCGCTTGGCGACCTCGGCACCGCCGGCAGCCCCGGCCGCGCCCACACCGCGGAGCACGAGCTTCTGCCACATCGGCGTCTTGTCGCCGCCCTTCTTGATCTCGCTGCGGATCTTTTCGAGCTCCGCCGCGAGATCTTCGAGGGTCGTGGGCGCCACTGCTTCCTCGCCTTTGTCGCGGCGCAACCGGGAACGCACGAGCACGATCGTGCCGATCAGGAGCACCGCCCCTCCTGCGATCGCCGCGTATCGCGGCCCGTCTCGGCGCAGGCGCGCCTTCCAATCCAGTTCCGCGCGCACACGCTGCTCGAGCTTGCCGGCGCTCTCGGCGAGCGCCTGCTTCGTCAGCTCCCTTTGACGCTGCGCTTCGTCAGTTCCCGGAGCCACTCGGCATCCTCCTTCAACGTCGATTCCACCTGCTTCCGCCCGCGTGAGATTGCCTTCCGCGCCTTCCGCTGCCCGATGAAGATGAGCACCAGCGCCAGCACCAGGAAGATCCCGCCCAGCGCCAGCCAGCGCACCCACTCTGCACCGAGGATCCCGAGGCCCGACGGGAGCGCGCCCAGTGCCTCGATCACGCCGATCAAGAGGAACGTCGCGGCCACCATGATCAGGACAGCCGCAATGAGGAGCTGGATGACCGCGCGCTTCAGCTCCGCGCCGACGACAGCCAGTTCGGCACGGCCCAAACGGATGGCGTCCTCGACGACCTGGCGCGCGAGCGCGATCGGGTCGGTGCTGTCGGGCGCGTCGCCGGCCACATAACCTCCAGGCGTGGGAAAGCGGTTGGAGACCGGACTCTCACCCACAATTCGGCAGGTCTGCATGATACTTGCGCGTACCTCGGCGGGCGTAACCCCACCAGGGTCAGCCCCGTTGGAGCATGCAGATGGCGGAACTCTCTCCAGTTCGACGACTGCCCCGGAACCAGCCCGACGGCTCGGCCGACCTGGCGGTGCGTCGCCGCTATCTCCGCCGCCAGCGCCTCGCCATGGGACGCGTCTGGATCGTCGTCTGGGTGACCTTCTTCGCCATCGTCGGATGGCTCTTCATTGCGGGGTTCGCCGGCTTCAATCACTGACCCGGCCTTTCAGGGGGACACGGTCGGAGCGAATCGCTCCGAGCCAGGCACGTCAGCGGACTGACGCGAGGATTATCCGATCAGTTCGCGCAGGTCCTGGAGTTGCAGCGCAATCCAGCGGGTGATGTCATTCGTCATCACCGTGTCGCGGATCTTCTGCAATCGCACTTGGCGCTGGGGTACATCCATCATCAGTCCGAAATACAGCGCCTCCGCGGTCTCCTCGATGTCGAACGGATTGACGGTGATCGCGTAATCGCCCAGCTCCTCGTGTGAGCCGGCGTTCTCGCTGAGGACAAGCACACCGTCGCGTTTGTTGACGAGTGGGCCCTCCTTTGCGACGAGGTTCATGCCGTCGTAGATCGGGTTGACGAGCAGCACATCGAAGTTGCGATAACCGGCGATTGCTCGCTCCATGTTGTCGTCGATCTCCACGCGGATCGGCGTCCACCCACCGCGACTGAATTCGCGATTGATGCGTGCGGCGACCCTGAGGACGCTGCCGAGATAGGCGCGGTAGTCATCGATGTCCTGCCGGCTCGGCTGCAGGAAGGCCCAGAAGAGCACGTCACCATGCAGTTCCGGGTGCGCCGCGAGCAGTCGCTCATACGCAAGGAATCCGCGCACGATGTTCTTCGATAGGTCGGTGCGATCGACGCGGAGGATGAGGTGCTTCGGGCGCCACTGCTCGATCTGCTCCTCCTCGGCGTGGACCGCGGGCCGCTCTGCGTGCTCGAGAAACGTCTTCGGGTCCATGCTGATCGGGTAGTTCCGCACCCATACCGCGCGACCCTCGTGGAAGACGGTACGCTGCCGGAAATCGACGGTGAGGCCGAGGTTCTGCTCGCACGTCATGAGGAAGTTGCGCACGTCGCGCGCGGTCTGAAACCCGATGATGTCGGAGCCGAGCAGGCCGCGCACGATGGCATCGCGGATGTGCTTCGGCAGCACCGTCCAGTACTGCGGTGTCGGCCAGGGAATGTGCACGAAGTGCTGGATGCGCACGTCGTCGCGGCGCTCGCGGATCATCCTCGCAACGAGATACAGCTGATAGTCCTGGATGAAGACGAGCACCGGCCTCTCGGAGCGCTCGGCCTCCACGACCACACGTTCGGCGACGAGCTGGTTCACCTTCACGTAGCCCTCGGCCCACGCCGTCTTGATGGTCTCGTCGACCACGGGCTCGCGCGCAAGGTCCCAGAGGTAATGCTGGATGAACCACAGCAGCGGGTTGCTGATCACGTTGTAGTAGAGGTCGTACACGGACGCTGACGGCTCGACGAAGGCGACCTTGATAGTGGTGCCGTCGTCGGTGGTCAGCTCCGCCGGGTCGCCGTGCGCGGCGAGCGTTCGGTCGGATTGGTCACGGGCGAGCGCGATCCAGACGGCGTCGGTCGCGGCAGCGAGCGAGGTCATCGCGGTCACCAGGCCGCCGGCGCCCTTCACGAGACGTTCGGGCGTGTTGCGGTAGGGGTCCGCCGCGTGCAGGACAAGCGGGGCCCGGTTCGCAACAATGATCGGCTGGACACTCGCGAGCATCCGCCGTGTGTACGGCTCGATCGCGGACAAGGCCGTGGCTCCTTCACAGACCGAGCGGGGCCGGCCCGCCGGCCCCATGCTACCGGGCCTGCACGGCTGCCGTCGTCCGGCACAATCCCCGGGCAATGCCGCATCACATTGATGAGTACCGGGTCGACACGCCGCGACTGACGCTCTCCGTCCGCGACCATGCCGGCGGGGAGCCCACGATCCTGGCCCTGCACGGGCTGGCGAGCAACGCTCGCTGGTGGGATCTCGTCGCCGATCGCCTCGTCCCGGCGCACCGGGTGATCGCGGTCGATCTGCCCGGACACGGCCAGAGCGATCGGCCCGACGCCGGCTACGACTTCGAGACCGTGTCCGCCGACCTCGAGGGGTTGCTCGCAGTGCTCGACCATCCCAGGCACGTTGTGGTTGTCGGCCACAGTTGGGGCGCGACTGTAGCCCTCGCGTTCGCGGTGGACCACCCCGAGTTGACCCTGGGCGTCATCTGCATCGACGGCGGGGCCGGCGATCTCAAGGCCCACTTCGGACCGAACTGGGCCGTCGCCGATCGCACCATGCGACCGCCCGCGCTGGCAGGAATCACGCCGGCGATGCTTCGCGCCTGGATGGATGCATCGCCGCTCCGCGACGGGTCGGACCCTGACACCGCAGCGGAGATCCTCGGCGGCAATTTCGAGGACGATGGGACGGGTGCGGGCACGCTGCGGCCGCGCCTCACGCTCGACCACCACATGCAGATCGCCCGCCATCTCTTCGATGCCAATGGCTTCGAGCTGATGGCCAAGGTGCAGGCGCCGATGCTCTTCGTCCCCGCCGGTCATCCCAGCGCCGAGGATTCTCCGAAGGTTCGATCGGTCGCGCAGGCCCGCGATGTGCTCGGGGACCGCGCCCGCGTGGTCTGGGTGGACGGGGTCCACGACCTTCCCGTCCAGCGCCCCGCCCAGGTCGCCGCGGCGATCATCGACTTCCTCGACGAGATCGCGCCTCAGCCCAGCAGCACGTCCCAGAAGTAGCGCTCGCGCCGGGGCACACCCTGGTCGACGTGGATGTGCTTGACCTGCGTGTACTCCAGCAGCCCCTCACGCCCGTGCTCGCGACCGATGCCGCTCTGCTTGTAGCCGCCAAACGGCGCCAGCGGGTTGAGCAGGTGCCAGTCGTTGATCCAGACGGTCCCCGTGCGCAGTTGCCTGGCGATTTCGATGGCGCCACGCGTGTCCCGCGACCACACGCCGCCCGCGAGTCCGTAGATGGTGCGGTTCGCGCGTCCGATGACCTCCCCGAGATCGCTCCAACGCTGCACCGCGAGCACCGGTCCGAAGATCTCCTCGGTGCCGGCATGCGACTCGGGGGACACGTCGGTGAGGACTGTCGGCTGCACGAAGAAGCCGCGGTCGCCGGCGTTCGGGGCGCGACCGCCGCCGCACGCGACCGTCGCACCGTCCTGTTTCGCGCGATCGACGGCGGAAAGGATCATGTCGTACTGCGCCTTGCTGATCACCGGCCCGACCTGGCTTTCGAAGTCGGCCGCATCGCCCACACGCAGCGACGCCGCGCCGTCGACCAGGCGGTCGACGAAGGTGTCGTAGATGTCGTCGTGGACGAAGAGGCGCGTGCCGGATTCGCACATCTGCCCCTGATGGAAGAAGGTGCCGAAGAGCGCGCCGTCGACGGCGATATCGAGGTCCGCGTCCGGGCACACGATGTTCGCCGACTTGCCGCCGAGCTCGAGCGTCACTTTCTTGATCGTCGGCGCCGCCGCCGCAAGCACGCGGCGGCCTGTTGCCGTCGAGCCGGTGAATGCGAGCTTGTCGACGTCGGGGTTCTCGACGAGCTCGATGCCCGCATCAGGGCTTGCGCCGGTGATGACGTTGAGCACGCCCTTGGGAAGGAGGCCCGTCTCATCGATCGCCCGGGCAACGGCAAGCGCGGTCAGCGGCGTCTGCGGCGCCGGCTTGAGCACCACGGAGTTCCCCATGGCAAGTGCGGGCGCGATCTTCCACATCGCGAAGATGAGCGGGTAGTTCCACGGGATGATCCCCGCGCACACGCCCACGGGCTCGCGTTGCAGGAAGTTCCAGGAGACGTATGGCGAATCGATCCACGGCAGCGGCTCGTACCAGGGAATCCCCAGCGCCTGCTCCGCGAGGCTGCGGAACCACTCGATGGCGAGCGGCACGTCGACCACCGACGTCTTGCGCAGTACCGCGCCGGCGTTCTCGGCCTCGAGCAGTCCCCAGCCATCTGACACCTCCTGGAGGTGCTCGACGATCTGGAACATGATCTGCGACCGTTGCAATTGCGATTTGAGGCGCCACTCGCCGGCTTCAAAGGACCGGCGCGATGCGGCGATCGCGCGTTTGGCGTCGGCCCTGCCACCCGCGGGAGCGAGCGCCATCACCGCTTCGGTGGAGGGGTTGATCACCTCATAGGTGCGGCCGTCCTCGGCGCCGACCCACTCGCCGTCGATGTACTGCTCGTAGGTCTCCACCTCTGCCACTGACCGCCTCCACCGCTGCATCGGTTGCTGACGCCAGCGTCGATTATGGGGCGGCGATCGGCGCAACCCGGGAGCGGCACCGGCAGATCGATTACGTCGCCGCAGACGGCAGCAACAACGTGGCCATCACGGGCGACATCACCGACATGGCAGCGGCCCCGTCTGATCCTTGATCCGACGCGACGCCGCGGAAACCTGGTTTGTCCGCGCCATTGATCTGACCTGACCCTACGATACTGTCATTCTGCGGACGCAAACAGTGGAGTGGCGGGATGGACCAGATCGAATTCGCCGACGGCTTCGACCGACCCGACCAGATCGCTCTCGGGCTCGGCGCCGGCCAGTTGGCCGTGGTCATGGGCGGAGCACTGGCGGCGTACTCGCTCGTGCGGTCTCCGCTCGCGCCGGCGTTCGCCGATCCGGTTGCCGTGCTCATCGCGTCGGTCGCAGCCGGGCTCGGGTGGATTCGCGTCGCCGGGCGGCCGGCGCTGGACTGGGCGATGTTCGGCTGCGTCTATCTGATGCGGCCACGGCGTGGGACGGCGAGCCGCGTACTGGACGCGGACGAACCCAAATCGCCGGCCGCGCCGGAGGTTGCGACCCCCGGCTCGCCGATCATCGAACTCTTCGGCGCCAGAGCGACGCCACCCGTGAGCGCCGCAACCACGGTCGCTCGCGCCCCACGTCGCGACGGACCGCGACGAGTCACGTTCTTCTCACTGCGTGGCGGCACCGGCCGCAGCACGCTCGCCACCGAACTCGCGTGCTTGCTCGCCGCGAGTCGCAGCGATGATCACCCGGCGCCACGCGTCGCGCTCGTCGACCTGGATCTACGGAGCCCGACCGTCGGCATCCGCCTCGGTACTCCCGAGAAAACGCTGCTCGACTACGCGCTGACGCCACCCGAGGATCGCGTCGTCACCGACTTCATGATCACGCACGCATCCGGAGCGCGGGTCCTGCTCGGCGCGCAACGCGCAGTCAATCCCGAGTGGCCGGTCACACCTGCTCTGCTGCGTGAGGTGCTCCGCGAGCTCGACATGGACGGTTTCGACCTTGTCGTCCTCGATGTGTCACCGGAGCTGTCGCCGGTGAACACAACGGCGCTCTGCGCATGTGACGACGTGTTCGTCGTCGTCGTGCCGACGGCGGGCGGCGTCCAGGACGCATACCGCAGCACCGAAGCGCTGCGCCGCCTCGGTCTGCGCCAGCAGCTGCGCTACGTCATCAATCGATCGACAACCGGCACCGATCTCGCCGAGCCGATGGCCGACCTCGGCGGGCAGGTGATTGCCGACATCCCCGACGATGGCGCCATCGTCAGCGCGGAGAATGCGCATCGCCTCGTCGGGCTCGACGACGTCGGCCCGGCCGCGGTCGCACTTCGTCGCTTCGCACGTCGCATCCGCAGCGAACTGCGCACTCCATGGCCGGCGTGATCGGCAAAGTCTGGGGTGATCCGGCTGCCACGCCGTCCATCCTCAGAGGATCGTTCGCGCTGATCGGCAATCGCTGCGACCATGACGGGGGCACATCCGCGGTGCTCGCGACGAGCGACCTCGATATCGACGCGCTCGATCCAGCGCGCAAAGCCGCGGCTGCTTCCGCCTTCGCACGTCTCTGCAACACGCTCGAAGCCTCGATGCAGCTCATCGTGCAGGTCCGCCCGTTTCTGCAGGACCGCGGGATCGCCGCGGACCCGCATCCGGCCCTCGACGAGGCCATGTACCGATACTGGCGAGATCGGTACATCGGCGGCACCAAACACGGGCGTCGCGTGTACGTCGCGCTGCGCGCCGATGCCCCCGAACAACTCGACGCCGCCTGCGCGAGCACCGCCGATCGGCTCTCTGCCCTCGGCATCACGACGCATCGGCTCGACGGCCGGGCGCTCGGTAACGTGGCGCTGCGCGACTTCGACCGCGACGACTGTTCGACGCTCTGGTGCGAGTACGCGAGCTATTTCTCCTTCCATGGCGTGTTTGTGCGCGGCCACGCACTCCGCCGGTTGCCGGGCCATCCGGTGGAGGCGGGGTGGCTTGCGCCGTTGCTGAGCGTGCAAGCGAATTGCGACATCGCCATTCATTTGGCACCCGCTGCATTGGGAGACGCACTCGGCCGGCTCAACCGCCGCCTGCGTGATTTCTCCGCGCATCGCATGCTCGAGATGGAGCGCGGCGCGCTCGCCGACGTCCATGTCGATATCGGCCTTGAGTCCGCGTCTGCGTTGCGGGAGCGGCTGGCACGCAATCTCGGACGCCCATTGCACCTGTCGGTGGTGGCAGTCGCGCGCGGCGTTTCGCTCGACGATCTGGACGCTCAAAGCGACGCACTGCGACTCGGCTTTGCCGCCGCGCTCATCGGCGCCGAGGTCACGCACTTCCGCCATCAGGCTGCGTTCGTCAGCACGATGCCGCTGGCGGTGGACGCACTGCATGCGGGCAAGCTCGTCGACTCGGCCGCCGCCGCCACGTGCATCCCCTGGGTCGAAGCGGGGTGTTCGGACGCTGGTGGCTACCGCCTTGGTTCCGCGATCCGATCGGGGTTGCCCGTGCGCGTCGCGCCATTCGACACCGAGCGACACACCAATCCGAACATCGCGGTCTTCGCTGCGTCGGGCCATGGCAAGAGCTTCGCCATCGGAACGCTCGTCCTCGAGGCTGCAGTCGCGGGTGTGAACTCCGTGATCGTCGACCCGGAAGGCGAGTACCGAGGTGTCGTCGAGGCGCTCGGCGGGCGCTATCTCGAACTGGCGCCGGGCACCGATGCTGCGGTGAATGTGTTCGAGGGAGCGGGGGACGAACCGGAGGAGGCGATTGCCGCGGTCGTCGATCTCGTGACCGTGCTGTGCGGCGACCGGCTCAGCGATGTCGAACGCGCCGTCGTGGATGCCGCCGCGCGCGACGCATTGCAGCGTGCGCAGAGCGAACATCGCCTGCCGCTGCTCGCGGATTGCCTCCCAACGCTGGATGCAGAGGCACGCCCGGTCGCGATGGTTGTGCGCCGCTTCTGCACGGGTGGCCTCGGCGCGCTGTTCAATCGCCCGACATCGCTCGCGGTCGATTCCGGCGTCTGCGCGATCTCGCTCCGCGACATGCCGCCAGAGCATGTCCCGGCGGCAACGCTGATCGTGGCGCGCTGGTTGTGGGACCTTGTCCGCCGCGATCGCCGGCGCCGTCACATCGTCTTCGACGAGGTTGGTGCGCTCTGCGTCCACCGTCCGTTGCGTGAGCTGCTCGTGCAGCTCGCGCGACGTTGCCGCAAGTACAGCGCGTCACTCGTCGTGGCCACACAGAACGCGCAGGACCTGCTCGGCAGCGATGAGGGCAGCGTAATCGCGACCAACTGCGCGCTCGTCCTCCTGGGCGGTCATCGCGCCGCGGAAACGATCCGAATGGAGCAGGCGTTCGGTCTCACGGAGCGGCAGCGGACCTTCCTCGAAACCGCATCTCGTGGCGAGTTCCTGCTGATCGCGGGGGACCGCCGCGTCGCGATGCGGATCGAGGTTCCCCAGGTCCATCGTGACATCCTGACGGGGGCAAACCACGTCCCAAAACCCCTTGACACCGGACACGGCGACTCGCAAGATATGGGGGCTCCCGACCGGCCGAGCCCCAAGATGTGGGATCATTAGGGTGATCCCACTCGCAGAGATTGGGGCCTCGAGCCCGCCAGGGCGCGGTCCTGCACACGTCTCCGCACAATGAAGCGCCCACCAGCTAGAAGAGGAAAGACCGTGGATCGATCCGCCTCCAAACCCCTCCCAGACGACGCTCACCACATCTCGATGGAACCGCCGTCGGGACGGCGCGCACCCCGCAAATCGGGGTCGGAGCACGCCCGGGTGAGCAGCAAGGTGGAGATCGAGGCAGGCGGTATCCAGGTCGAGCGCAAGTTCACGCACGAGGGTGTGCATCCCTTCGATGAGGTGACGTGGGAAACGCGCACCGCAGCCATTGGGAACGAGAAGGGCGAGACGGTCTTCGAGCAGAAGGACTGCGAGATTCCAACGTTCTGGTCACAGATGGCCACAAACGTCGTCGTCAGCAAGTACTTCCGCGGCAAGCTTGGCACGCCGGGTCGCGAGACCAGCGTCAAGCAGATGATTTCGCGCGTCGCGGACACGATCGCGAAGTGGGGCCGGGAGGGGGGCTACTTCGCAACCGAGACCGACGCCCAGGCGTTCCAGGACGAGCTCACACACCTGTTGCTGCATCAGAAGATGAGCTTCAACAGCCCGGTGTGGTTCAACATCGGTGTCCCAGGAAGCAAGAATCAAGCATCGGCGTGCTTCATCAACAGCGTCGAGGACACGATGGAGTCCATCCTGACGCTCGCCAAGACCGAGGGAATGCTCTTCAAGTACGGCAGCGGCACGGGGACAAATCTCTCGACGATCCGCTCCGCGACCGAGTCGCTCGCCGGCGGCGGCACCGCCAGCGGGCCGGTCTCCTTCATGAAGGGGTTCGACGCTTTCGCGGGGGTCATCAAGAGCGGAGGCACGACGCGGCGTGCCGCCAAGATGGTCATCCTCAACGCGGACCATCCCGACGTCGAGGAGTTCGTCACCTGCAAGGTGAGCGAGGAGCGCAAGGCGTGGGCGCTCATCGAGGCCGGCTACGACAGTTCCTTCACCGGTGAGGCGTACGCGTCGGTCTTCTTCCAGAACAGCAACAACTCCGTGCGCGTCACCGACGAGTTCATGCGTGCTGTACAGGACGACCGCGACTGGCACCTGCGCGCGGTCACGGATTCGAACCGCATTCTCAAGACCGTGAAGGCTCGCGAGTTGATGCGGCTCATCGCGGAATCCGCATGGCAGTGCGGCGATCCCGGCATGCAGTACGACACGACCATCAACGACTGGCACACGTCGGCCGCGACGGGGCGCATCAACGCGAGCAATCCGTGCAGCGAGTTCATGTTCCTCGACGACACGAGCTGCAACCTGGCCTCGATCAACCTCACGCGGTTCCTCAACGACGACGGCTCGATGGACATCGAGGCGTACAAGCACGCGATCCACATCTCGATCACCGCTCAAGAGATCCTGGTCAGCAACGCCTCATATCCGACCGAGAAGATCACGAAGAACAGCGAAGACTTCCGTCCCCTCGGTCTCGGCTACGCGAACCTCGGCGCACTGCTCATGGCGCGTGGCGTGCCATACGATTCTCCGCAGGGCCGCGACCTCGCCGCCTGCCTCACCTCGATCCTCACCGGCGAGGCGTATGCCCAGTCGGCGCGCATCGCTCGCGAGATTGGCGCCTTCAACGGCTACGCGGTCAACCGCCAGCCGATGCTCCGCGTCGTCGGCAAGCATCGCGAGGCCGCGTACAACATCCCGACCGACAACATCGAGGCCGACCTCATCGGCGCCGCCCGGCATGCGTGGGACGAAGCGCACGAGCTTGGTGCCCGCCACGGATATCGCAACTCGCAGGCAACCGTGCTCGCACCGACCGGCACGATCAGCTTCATGCTCGACTGCGACACCACGGGCGTCGAGCCGGACATCGCGCTCGTCAAGTACAAGAAGCTTGTTGGCGGCGGGATGCTGAAGATGGTGAACGGCACCGTGCCTGCAGCATTGCGCCGGCTCGGCTATGGCGAGACGGCGATCGGCGACATCATCGCCTACATCGACGCCAACGACACCATCGAGGATGCGCCCACGCTGCGCGATGAGGATATCGCCGTCTTCGACTGCGCGTTCACACCGCAGAACGGCAAGCGCTCCATCTCGTGGCAGGGTCACCTCCGGATGATGTCGGCGGTGCAACCGTTCATCAGCGGCGCCATCTCCAAGACGGTGAACATGCCGAACGAGGCGACCGTCGAGGACATCGAGCGCGCGTATACCGACGGCTGGAAGCTCGGCCTCAAGGCGGTTGCAATCTACCGCGACGGCAGTAAGCGCAGCCAGCCGCTTGCGACCAGCATCGACAAAACCACCGGCCACAAGACCCAGATCGTTGAGCGCCCGCTCCGCAAGCGCCTGCCCGTCGAGCGCACCGCACTCACACACAAGTTCGAGGTCGGTGGACACGAGGGCTACATCACCGTCGGTCTCTACGAGGACGGCACACCTGGCGAGATCTTCCTGCGCATGGCCAAGGAAGGCTCGACGGTCAGCGGTCTCATGGACTCGTTCGCCACCGCCGTGTCCCTCGCGCTGCAGTACGGGGTCCCGCTACCGGCGCTCGTCGACAAGTTCTCGCACACACGCTTTGATCCACAGGGCTTCACGCGGAATCCCGAGATCCCGATTGCCAAGTCGGTGATGGATTACATCTTCCGCTGGCTCGCATCTCGTTTCCTGCCGCAGGAGGAGCGTGATCGCCTCGGCATCATTCGCCGCGAGCCGGACGGCAGCGCCTCCGCAGCATCGGACCTCGCAGACTTCGGCACCGAGCCGGCCGTTGCCCCAGTTGTGGTGGCGGCTCCCACCGCGGCACCGGCCGCGACGGCGCGCAAGGCGGCCACGCCGATTTCCCCGCTCAGTGCCGGGGCGTTCATCAACCAGGAGGACGCGCCGACGTGCAGCGACTGCGGCAGCCTCATGGTGCGCAACGGCGCCTGCTACAAGTGCCACAACTGCGGAGCCACGAGCGGCTGCAGCTAATTCCCGAGAACCTCCTCCCCTCTCGCCCGGGCCGCCTTCGAGACGTTTTGGAGGCGGCCCTCTTTATTGCCGCTAGGAAGCGAGCGGGGTTCACCGGCCGCGGGGTCCGGACTTCGCACGACGAGCCAAGGCGCGACTCGCGGCCTGGGTTGAAACGGCTCCGACAGCAGTGAGGCTTGCGAGGCGATCGTCTTCCCCGGCGGCAGCATCACATGGTCAGGTCAGAGTTTGGCCACCCGTCTTCCCAGAAGCGGCAGCGCGCGCCGCGCGTACACTCTCGGCATGCGCGGCAGAGCCTCGGCGAGGAGAGGGAACGCTGCCGCACCGGTGCGCACCGGCTCGTCGGTCGCATCAATCCCTGTGCCGGCAGGCCAGCTTGAGGTCGGCATCGACCACCCACGAGTCGCGGGCGTCTGGCGCTTCGAGACTGCTGCCCCGTCGCTGCTCACGGTCGACTTTCTCGCCGCGGATCCCATTGATGTGGCGGGTGGCATCGCCATCGAACGAGGTATTTGCGACGACTTCATCCCACCGCCGCGTATCCGGGTGAGCATCAACGGGGTTGAACACGAGGTCGTCAGCAGCGCCGAGCCCGTACTCGAACGCAACTACTCGCGACCCGACCACCAGACGGCGTACGTGGCCGACCGATGGGGCACGGCATTCAACGAGGCCCGGCTGCGGCAGTGTCGCAGGCTCCTGGAGGGGATCAGCGGTGAGGTCTGCGACGTTGGCTCCGGTTACTCCATGGTGTGGCACAGCGGGCCCTGGCCCTTCACCGTACACGCGTTCGATCGCGATCCGGCAGCGGTGGCTGCGCTGCAGCAAAGAGGCGTGGATTCGCGCTTTGCCCCAGCGGACGAGCCGCCCTTCGAAAAGGGCAGGTTCGATGCCGTCTACGCCGGCGAGATCATCGAGCATCTCACCGAACCTCAGGCAGCGCTGCGCCGCTGGGTGGAGCTACTCAAACCCAATGGGAGGCTGATTATCACAACACCGAACCGCCGCCATTTGTTGACTCGAGTTCGGGGTTTCGAACTGGTGGAGAATCCGGAGCACCTCTTCGAGTGGGACTTAGGTCAGCTGCGTCGAGCGGTTGTCAGGGCCGGCGCCGAGGTCGACACGGCCGAAGGCTTGATCCAGCAGATACCCGTGTTCATCCCCGGCAGGGGGTGGCGCGATCTCACGCCGACGTTGCTGCATCACATGCCCCACACTCCGCGATGGTTCGTGCGCGCCATGATCGACGCTGGGCGCTGGGCACCGTCACTCGCATACAACCTCGCCTTGGCGGCTCACCGCACCCGGTGAGCGTGATGGCTCACACACCCCCGCCCGAGCCCCAGCGGCCGCCCCAACATGCGAAGGGTCGATGATCGACCCATCAGCTGCGCACTGTATTCCAACGAGTTGATCACGCATCGGCAAGGATTCGTCGGTGTGGCCGGACAACAGCATCGGCGATCCGAGCAACCACCGATGGAGAGGGTGACCATCGCTCGCAGGAATGATGGCCGCGGACAGCTGATTCCTGAGAACCTCCTCCCCCCTTGCCCGGGCCGCCTCGAGTCGTTTGGACGCGGCCCTCTTATTCGGAGGTGAGAGCGACGTCCGCGTCGTGACCGTGGCATCGCGGCATCATTGTGGGTATGCGCTCGAAACAGCAACGTCCGCATGAAGAAGCCGGCGCGACGCAGCCTCTCTTTCAGGGATTCAGCGCATCGACGTTTGAGTGGTTCGCGGGACTCGAGCACGACAACTCACGTGAGTATTTCAAGGCGGCGCGTGATCGGTACGAGGCGGACGTGCGAGTCCCGTTCACACTCATGCTGCAGGAGTTGAGCGGGACGTTCGGCGGCACCGTCCACGTGTTCCGGCAGCAGAACGATATGCGCTTTGCGCCTTCGACTCCCTTCAAGACGAGAACGTACGGCGTCCTCGACTTCGAGGCGCCGGTGAGAGCTCGGCTCTATGCGGACATTTCCGCGCGCGGTCTCTACGCCGGCGCGGGATACCACCGCCTCGCATCCGATCAGCTGCGCCGGTACAGAGACGCAGTCGTCGACGCGCAGCCCGGCGCGCGTCTGACAGAGGCGCTCGTCGCAACACGGCGGGCCGGTCTTGAGCTCATCAGCGACAGCATGGCCTCGGTGCCTCGCGGATTCCCGCGCGATCACCCGCGAGATGAGATGCTGCGATTCCGGTCGCTCCTCGCGGGACGCCTGACAGCCGGCACATCGCGCGTCGGTCGTGACGACGCCGTCGGTCACGTCGCCGGCACATGGCGCGCTGCTGCGCCGCTGACGAACTGGCTCGATGAGCACGTCGGGGCCAGCATGGCGGCGCTGCATTGCGAACCGATCGGTCAGAGCGTTACGACCGCGCCCCCGTCATGAGTCGCTCACGGTCGAACAGCGCGGACACGAACCGATACCCGACGACGTCGAGCACCAGCAGCAGCACTGCGAAAAAGACGACGAGCCGCGGCGTGATCTGAATGACGTCGTAGGCGATGAACGCAGTCACCACCGCCGAGGGGACGCTAGCGAGGACGCCGAGCTGCTGCGCGACGCGGATCTCGCTCACTCGCGTGGAGATCGCCATGCCAAGCCAGATGGCCCAGCCGGCGATGAGCGGCGTGAACAGCACCTGCGCAATCAGATCCGGCACCTGGAACGCCGCCGATGCGACCGCGGGGTGTGCGAACAGCGCGATGCACGCGAGGAACAGGCCAAACACCGAGTACGAGATGAACAGCGAAGGGATGAACGCCGCGAGCGCCTTCCCAAGCAGAAACTCCTCGCGGCGAATCGGCGTCGTGAGCACCGGCTCGAGCGTGCCCTGCTGGCGCTCTCCGACCACCGAGTATGCGGCGACCGTCGCCGGCACCAAAGCCGGAATGCCAAGCAGGTAGGCCAGCGGGTCGCCGTTGAGGAGGCCACCCGCTCCCGACGACGACAGTTCGAGCAGTGCGATCAGTGGGGGGATGACAAAGATCAGGGGGAGGACCGCCATGGTGACCACGATGGATCCGTTGTGCCGGAACTCGCGCAGTTCCTTGCGAAAGATCGCGCCGATGCGTCGCGCGCTCAGCTTCACGTGCGGCCCGCCTCCCGGTCCTCATCGATCAGCTGGAGATACACGTCCTCGAGCGAGTGCTGCGACTCGCTGATCGACAAAACGTCCGCGCCGGCCGCTACGAGCGCTCGCGTCACCGCCGGTGCCGCAACGGTGGCGTCGGTGACGTCAAGCACGTACGTCGCAGCGATATCCTGACGCCAGGCACCCGCGCCCGGAAGGCCCGCGAACACATTGCCGGCGTCGGCGAGCGGAACGAGCGTTCTCACCGTGAGCGTCTTGGAGAATAGCCGCTCACGCAGCTCGTCGGGACGGCCGATCGTGCGCAGCGTGCTGTTGAGGATCGCGACTCGATCGCAGAGACGCTCGGCCTCCTCAAGGCGATGCGTGGTGAGGAAGATCGTCACGCCGCGCTTGCGCAGCTCGTCGATCAACTCGTGGACATCTCGCGCGGCGACCGGATCCAGTCCCGCCGTTGGTTCGTCGAGAAACAGCACCTCCGGGTCGCCGAGCAACGCCCTCGCGAGCGCCACACGCTGTCGCAGACCTTTGGACAGCGTGCCGCAGGCATCGTTGGCCCGGTCAGCAAGATTGACCGCGTGGAGCGCGAATTCGATACGGTGCTTCGAGTTTGATGCTTCGTACAGGTCGGCGAAGCACTCGAGGTTCTCGCGCACGCTGAGCCGGAGGTAGAGCCCGGGCGACTCCGGCATGATCGCGATCCTCCGGCGGATGTCGACGCCGTTCTCGGGGAGGAGCGGAATGCCGGCGACGGTCGCCGTCCCCGACGACGGCGCGATGAGCGTCCCGAGTGTGCGCACCGTCGTCGTCTTGCCGGCACCGTTGGGGCCGAGAAACCCGAACACCTCCCCGCGTCCCACCTCGAAGGAGACATCCTCGAATGCAAGGCGATCGCCGAATCGCTTCGACAGATGCTCCACCGTGAGCGCTGGGACGCCGCTACCGCCGGACAGCGGAACAGCCGTCATCCGGTACCGGCGCGGGCGGGACGCGAGCGCGCGAGTGCGAGCCTCCGCAGCGACTGGTGAACGACGAGCACGAAGACCGCAAGCTCGACGAGCCAGAGCACGGCCGCCACAGCGAGGTCCGCTTGTGCATACACGAACGATCCACGGCTCAACCCTCCCAGAAGGCTCCACGTCGTTGCTGCGAAGAAGAGCGCAAACGCAAGGCCCGGCCAGCGCTTCTCTCTGCCGTATGCCCACGCCAACCACAGCAGGAACAACACCGCGACCCCGGCTGATATCGCCAACGGGTCAATCTGACCCGTCACGACTGCTTGCCATGCGGCGGCGGTGAAGCCGGGGTCGCTGGTGACGATGTTCGACCTGACCTGGTCGAGGCTCACGAGCAATGTCATGGCCGTGGCCAGCTCCAGCATCGCGCCGAGGCACATGAGTTGAACGACCGCAAACACCGACCGGTTGGTGCGAGGCACGCGCGGACGCACACGCATGACGATCGCACCGGTCAGCAGGTCGATGCACTCCGCGGCTCGCAGACGGCGCTGGTCACTTCTCGCGCCGGCCATCAGCACCGTCAGCATCTCCGCTTCGTGCTCGCGCCGGAAGGCGCGTGGGTAGCAGCGGAGCCAGCGGCGATATCCGCGCTCGAGCGCGGCGGAATCGCTCATAGCGCTACCCCGCCTGCGGGCCCGAGCCGCGCGAGTGCAGTCGCCGCGTTGGACTGGACCCGTGCCGCCTCGGCGGCGAGCTGCATGCATCCTTCGAGCGTCAGCCGGTAATAGCGGCGCAGCCGATTCTCGACGATCTCCTCGCGGTCGACGGTGATCAACCCGTCGATACGCAGACGGTCCAGCGCCGAGTACAGCGTGCCGGCGCGCAACCGCACACGCCCGTCCGAGATCTGCGCAACATCCGAAATGATGCCGTATCCGTGCTGACTGCCAGCCGCGAGCGCTGTGAGGATGAGGAAGGTCGCCTCCTGCATCGTGCGCTTGCTCACGTCAGCAGTATATATCGCCCAACTATCGGTTGCCGGGCCATGCATCGGGCGTTGCCGCCCCCGGGATGGCGCGGGGGCGGCTCATGTCGTGGCCGACGTTTGCGGCGGGCGTCAGACGCCGGCTTGCAGGTCGGCCTCGAAACGCTCCCGGATCCTGCGCCGCCGGCGCGCCACGCGGGAGCGGCGCGCGAGGCGGATGCGATCGAGGTTCGGAGTAATCGTCATCGCGGTGGCGAGCGCTCCCGTGGTGCCTGCCGCTAGGCCGGCGTTCAGCAGCATTGTTGCCGTTGTCATGTCGTTGCCTCCGTCGGGGTGGGTTGATATCGACCTTCCCGAGATTGACGACGGCGCGTCGGAATTTCGTCTGCGAGTGCTCAGAGTTGCCTGAGAGATTGGCGGTGCGTCACTAACTGTCGACGTGCACGTATCGCGACCCTCGTGACCACGACGCCGCGGCCGCGATCAGCGATGCCGCGGCAGCGAAGATGAACGCGGTGGCCAGGCCTGAGTGAAAGGGACCCGAGATCAGATTGGGAAAGAACGAATGCCCTGTGAGCGCCGCACGGTTTGCGGGCGAAAGGTGTGAGAGCACGTTTGATCCCGCAAGTGTCTGGATGGGGTTGTATCCGAGGAATGCCGCGAAGAGAATCGATACCGGAGGCAGGTCGCCAACGTGCGCGGCAACCGCTGACGGGACGCCGTGCATCATCAATCCCTGCGTCAGAGTCGTGGGCAGCGTCGCCGACAGCCCGACGATCATCAGCGTGAAGAAGATGCCGATTGAGAGCACCTGGGCGGAGCTCTGGAACGTGGCATTCATGCCGCTGCCCGCGCCGCGGTGTCGCGCAGGGAGGCTGTTCATGATCGCCGCGCGGTTCGGGGCAGCGAAGGCACCCATGGAAAGCCCGCAGAGCAGCAGGATTATGGCAAACCCCCAGTAGTTGAAGTCGACGGGGAGGAACAGCAGGAGCATGAAACTCGTTGCCGCGCCGGTCATTCCCCCTGTCGCCAGATAGCGCGCACCCAGTTGATCGGACAGGTACCCAGACACCGGCCCGGCGAGCAGGAATCCTGCGGTCAGTGGCAGCATCAGGATGCCGGCGTACAGCGGTGTCTGCGCGAAGCTGTAACCGTGCTCGGGGAGCCAGATGCCCTGCAGCCAGATGATGAGCATGAACATGAGGCCGCCTCGGCCGATGGCGGACAGGAGCGTTGCGAGCGTGCCGAACGTGAATGCCTTGATCCTGAACAGGGCGAGCCGGAACATCGGCTCGGACACATTCGACTCGATGATCCCGAACGCAGCCAGCGACGCGACGCCGACGCTCAGCAGCGCAAGGACGGGAGCGCTGGTCCAGCCCATGCTCTTTCCGTCCGCCGGCTCGATGCCGTACGTGATCCCGATCATGATGAGAACCAACCCGACGGCGAACGTGATGTTGCCGCTCCAGTCGATCGTCGCCCGGTGACGCTGCCCGAGCTCCTTGAGGTTGCGATACGACCAAACGGTGCCGAACAAGCCGAGTGGCACAGACACCAGGAAGACGAGGCGCCAGTCGATGGCGCCAAGCGCACCGCCGAGGATCAGCCCGATGAACTGTCCGCTGATCGCGGCAATGTTGTTGATTCCGAGCGCAAGGCCGCGCTGGTTCGACGGGAACGCGTCGGTGATGATGGCGGCGGAGTTCGCGATGAGAAACGCAGCTCCGACACCCTGAAGAAGACGGCCGATAATGAGCCAGAGCGCACCTGCCTGCGCGGTGAGCGGGTCGACCGTCAGCACCAGCGACGCCGACGTGTAGATGACGAATCCGAGGCTGTACATGCGGACTCTGCCAAACATGTCGCCGAGGCGTCCCAGACTCACCACCAGCACACTGCTCACGATCAAATATCCAAGGATCATCCAGAGCAGGTAGAAGCTGTTTCCCGGTGCCAGTGGGTTCAGCTCGATGCCGCGAAAGATGTCCGGCATCGCGATCAGCATGATCGACGAGTCGATCGTCGCAAGCATCACCCCGATCGTCGTGTTCGACAGGACCACCCATTTGTATCGAGGAGAGATCGCGGGCGGGGTGGGTGTGACGGTGGTGGCCGTGCTCACGAGTCGGCGATCCTGTTGATGATGCCCGTCGCAGCGGACAGCAGCCGTCGTTCGCTGACCGAGAGCGCCTCGAGTTGAGCATTGAGCCACGCGTAGCGGCGGCGCCGTGTCTCCGCGATGAGCGCGGCACCAATCGGTGTGGCGACGAGGATGACCTTGCGACCGTCGTCCGGGTCGCCGCGTCGTTCGACAAAGCCCCACTCCGCGAGTGCGTTCACCGTCTGGTTCATCGACGGCGGTGTGACGTGCTCGTGATCACTGAGCTCGCGCAATGTCCGCGGACCATCCTTGACCAGATGGGCCAGCACCGCGCGATGCGAATCACCGATTTGGTCGTCGGCCTTCTCGGCGCGGAGACGCCGGTACAGGCGGGTGACCGCCGTGGAGAAATCCGAATCGAGCTCCCCGGCGCTGGAGCCGTCGACGACCGGCCTTGGAGCGCGCTGCATATCGTTAGGTTACCAAATTAGGCTACCTAACGCCACTCGATCTCACTGCGGGGGTGTGCAGAGTTCGAAACTCGGTTGTCTCAGTGTTGTTCGGACCCACCGATGTCTCGATTGCATGCTTCGACCGCTTGTACCGTGAGGCTAGGAGCAGCCCAGGCATCTGCTGCACTCGACAATGAGGAAAGGGCTGTGCAACGCACGTCGCGACTGGGTTGGTCTTCCCGGGATATCCCGTTCTGGGTGAGCGGCGCGGGTTATGCGCTCCTCACCTGTGGGGTGCTGATCGCACTCGTCGCCCTGCATGGCTGGTCGAATCAGCAGGAGGCCGCCGCGCAAGCGGTGAGCTCGCTTCGGACAGCCGTCGCCCTGGAAGAGGAGGGTGTCCTCGATACCGTGGACACGAGGATGGCAATGCAGGCCGATGTGTTCGCCGCGCTGACGACTGTCCAGCTTGCCGATGCGACCGACGCGGCACTCCCCTCCATCACTCGCATGACACATGACTATCAGGCGGCGGTCTCCATCGAGCTGGCGAGCATCCGCGCCGGCGGTTCGCAATCAGCCGCCGATATCTACGCGCAAGTCGGCGCGCTTCGATATGCGCCACTGAGCGGCGCCTTGGCTCAGGAATCGCGTGACGAAGCCGATAGCGCGTCCCGCGGCGTGACCATTGCCTTTGTCGCATCGATCGCCATGGTCATCGGGTCGGGTCTCCTCCTGTTCGTCTTCGCGTTGATCGCACGCCGGCGCCGGCGCCGGAGTCTCGCCATCGAGGCGAAGGCGGATCAACTCGCTCACGAGTCGCGCATTGCAGCCACGCGCGCGGAGACGTTTCGCGCGCTGTTTGACGAGAACCCGCAACCGATGCTCGTCACGCGCCTTCCGGCGGTCCATATGGAACGAGGCGACCTGCGATTTCTCGCTGTCAACAACGCCGCGCTCGAGATGTACGGGTACACTCGCGCGGAGTTCCTCAGCCTCAATCTCGGTGAGATCCGTCCGCCCGAAGATCGCGGTCAGTTGCTGAGCAACCTGACCGCGGTGCGCGGGGGACGCACCCACTTCGCGGGCATTCGTCATTGCACCAAGGATGGACGCACCCTCGACATCGAGGTCGACACTCGAGAGACGATCTTCAATGGCGAGAACGCGATGATCATCTGCCCGAACGACGTTACCGCTCGCATTCGGATGCGTCGCGACCTCGAGCATCAGGCGCTCCACGACGCGCTCACGGGCATGCCGAATCGGTCGCTTTTCAGCGACAGGTTGCTGCATGCTCACCAGCGACTCGAGCGCAGCGGCGGGTACTACGCGGTGCTCATGCTGGACCTCGACAATTTCAAGACGGTCAACGACAGTCTCGGACACTCGGCGGGCGACGATCTGCTGATCCGCGTGTCCGAGCGCCTCACTGCGAGCGTCGGCCTCGGAAACACGGCTGCGCGGCTCGGCGGCGATGAGTTCGCCATCCTGTTCGAGGATCTCGCGGAGCCGAATGAGGCGCCTGCAGCGGCGGAACAGCTGCGCGCCGCACTCCGAGCTCCATTCGTCATCGCGGGACGATCCGTGACTGTGACAGCCACCATCGGCATCGCCAGCTCAATCGGTGCGGATGCGGCCGCCGACGTGTCGCGCAACGCGGATGTGGCCCTCTACGTCGGCAAGGCTGACGGCAAGGATCGCTGCGCCGTGTTCACAGACTCGATGTATGTCTCGACGCTCGAGCGGATGACCCTCGAGCAGGATCTGCGCGCGGGCATCGGACGCGGTGAGCTCCTGCTCCTGTACCAGCCGAAGGTCGACTCACAGACCGGCAGGCTTGCCGGCGTTGAGGCACTGGTGCGATGGAATCATCCCTCACGGGGCCTCATCGCTCCGGACGCGTTCATTCCGATCGCTGAGCAGAGCGGGCTCATCAACGACCTCGATACGTGGGCGTTGACGGCCGCGTGCCGGCAGGCGCAACTATGGGCGGAGGCCTGCATCGATCCGGTGCCAGTTGCGGTGAATGTCTCGGGTCGCAGCCTTGTCACCTGCAAGCTCCTTGAGCGTGTCATCGACGCGCTCAAGCACACCGGGCTCGACCCGCGCCTGCTCGAGCTCGAGATCACGGAAAGCGCCGCGGTCCCACAACAGGGCGAGGTGCTCGGGTTGCTGCAGGCGATTCGCGACCTTGGCGTGCGCGTCGCGATCGATGACTTCGGGACAGGGTATTCGGTGCTGAGCCGGTTGCTGAAGTTTCCGGTGGACACCATCAAGATCGATCTCACCTTCACTCGCGCGATCGTTGCCGAGCATCAGCCGGCGCCGATCGTTGACGCCATGATCGCGATGGGCCTCAGTCTCGGACTGAAAGTCGTCGCAGAAGGCGTGGAGACCGAGGTGCAGCGACGCTACCTGGCGACCCGGCACTGCACCGAGTTGCAGGGGTATCTCATCAGCCGGCCCGTCGCTCCAGAGGAGATCGTCGCGCGCTTCGCACGCGCGAAACGCCCCGCGGCGACGGCGTCACTGATCACCGCTCGGGTGTGAGGAACGCTCGCAAGCACACGTGAGGGGCCGCCCGAAGGCGGCCCCTCAGGGTGTCAATCAGCGTTGGTCAGGCGGCTGGGCAGGGGTTGTTCGGCAGGTTGTTCTGGTAGTCGTTGAACGAGTACGACACACTGCCGGCCGCGCCCGAATACGCGACCTTGAGCAGATGACCGTACTGCTGGTGTGCACCGAAGTTATTGGTGCTGAAGCCCGGGTAATTCTGTCCGACCGTCCAGGCGCAACCGCCGAGCGCGTGGCCGGTGGAGTAGAAGGGATAGAACTGCGCCGGTGTTCCGTCGTCCGTCGGCGGAATGATCGTGCAGCCCGCACCCGTGCTGGTGTCGCAGGTGCCGAGGTTGTCCTCGATAGCCGGGAGGTCCGTGTTGAATCCAACCGACGAGTAGTTGGTGTCGTAGTGAGCTCCCGTGAGCGGACTCGTGAAGATGAAGTTGGTCGGCCGGCTCGAGCTGCCGTTCGGCCAATCCGCAAGATACGAGGTCCCGTCATAGCCGACGTTCGATCCCTCGCAACCGCCGATCTTGATGAGGCTCGACGCGGAAGGTGCCCAGCACCCGAAGTCATCGCCGTCGTTCGGCTCGGCGTTCTTGCCGACGCCCTCATGACCGAGGCACGAGCCTGTTGTGGAATCGACCTTGCTGCAGTAATCGAAGTGCCCGACCTCCGTGTCCATTGCGACGTTGTAGGTCGCAGCCGCCCACGGCACAGTCGTCTGCGGACTGGACGTCGCATACATCGGATGGAAGTCGTACGGAATGTTCTTGCATTGCGTCGAAGGGCTCGGGGCGAACTTCACCTGGCCGAAGCCGTTGGAAGCGCTCGCCGTCATCGAACCTGACGAGCCATTGGTTGTGTCCTTCACGACCGCCTGCAGTCCGTGCGGGGTGTCATGCAGGTTGACGGTGAATGCGTCACCCTGATTCAGGAACTCCACCTTGGCGGGGTTCGGGTTGCCCGACGCCGCGGGGGTGAACTGCACCGGGTTCGGGGGGCCCTGCGGCTTGCCGCTGTGCGTCAGGTACGCGAAGTTGACGTACTCCTCGCCGACGACGCTCTCGCAGGTCGAGTTCAACTGCTCACCGGTGAGCGAGTTCAGCGCGAGGCTGTCGATGGTCAGTGCGACGCACCACTGCGTAGCCGAGCAGCTGAAACCGTTCCACTGCTGGACGTATCCCGGCGGATAGAACTGGAGCTCCATGTACGCGGTCCCAGGGTGGTACGGGCTCTTGGCAGGGTTGACGATGTTGGCGTTGCTGTCGGGCACGCACGAGTTCACGAGCTCGGGGTACGACTGCGAGTCGCACATCGCCATCCCGAACCAGAAGGCCGCGGCGTACTCAAAGGTGTAGACGTGCTTGCCGGCGACATTCGTCGCCGTCGGCTCCACCGGCAGTTGGCCGCTGTACTGCATCTGGTTCCCTGAGCCGGACTTGTTGGAATAGAAGAGCACGCTCGGCTCATCGTGACCGACGTAGTGACCGAAGACCTCGTCCGATTGGTTCACCTCGGTGCAGAGAAAACGATTGCTGTTGCTGCAGTCGATGTGACTCGGCGCGTTCGATGCCGCCGAGGATGCCGACGATGTGATCCCTCCACCGGCCAGAGCCGCCGGGATTGCCAGCGCCGCCACGGTGAGCGGCGCGAAGAGACGCCATCGCGGATGTCGCATTCGCTTCCTCCATGGAGCGGTCTTCTACAGGAACCGGATGCCAGCCCCCTCCGGGAACGTCCACTCCCACGCTCTCGAGTGAGCAAACCGTAGCAGCCGGTACGACGGGTTGCAACCACGCATCGGAGGACGCCGGCCGGTGCGAATGTATGAGCCACGAGCAATGGTGACCCGGCTAGCCGCCGCAACCGGTGGGTCGTTGGGAGGGGTCGTGCGGCCGCGAGGCATCGAGCATGGCGGCGCGACGTGCATCGATCCGATCGCTGAGGAGCAGGATCGTGCTTCCGGCCGCCACTGAGACCACGAGACAGCCGACCCACAGCCATCCCTCGCCGAGATGCTGGAGCGTCACTGTGCCGACGATCGGCGCCACGAATGCCGCAGCACCGAACGCCGTTCCGAAGACGCCGTTGTAGCGGCCGCGGAGGTGCGCCGGTGCCAGATCCGCGACCAGCGCCGAACCCACGGCGTTGAACGCGACCTCGCCGAGTGTCCAGACCAGGACGGTTGCCGAGTACGCGAGCGTCGACCGCGCGAAGACGGTCACGAAGAACCCCAGGCCAAGCATCACGGACCCGCCGGCGAACACGTGGACGAGACGCTGTCGTGCCAGCCATCCAATCGTCAGCGGTTGCAGGACGATGACAGCTGCCGGGTTGACGACGTATGCGAGCCCGTACGCAGCCGGGCCGAGTCCGTGGATGCTCATCACGAGAGGCAGCGTCACGAACGACTGCATGTAGACGATGCCGGTCACGAACGCCGATGCAGCCAGAGCCATGAGCAGGCGATCGGCGAGCACGTCGGCGTAGCCGCCACCCTGCTCGCCGTGGCGCTCCGGGCGCGTCTCCGGTACGCCGACCGCGACGACAATCGCGAAGCCGACGCACGTGATGGCGTCGAGCGCGAAGAGAAACCAGTACGAGTGCTGTGCGAGGAACCCGCCGGCGACCGCCGCGACGCCGACACCGATGTTGAGACCCCAGTACAACAGTCCATACGCTCGCGGACGATCCGCCGTCGGTACCACGTCCGCGACGAGTGCCGCGACCGCCGGGCGGTACAGATCGATCGCGAGGCCGCAGACTGCCGCGGCGATTCCGATGACCGCGACGGTCGGCGCGAGTCCAAGCACGATGAACCCGGCCGCCGAGCCGGTCATCCCGAGCATGATCGTGAAGCGCCGGCCGATCCGGTCGGCGAGCATGCCACCGAGTGGCTGCGAGACAAACGACCCCGCGCCGAAGCATGCGATCAGCAGACCCGCGGTGCCGATCGAGATGCCGCGGCCGCGGACGAGATACAGCGCCAGGAACGGCTCAACGACATAGCCGAGCCTGTTGATGACGGTGCCGATCCAGACGAACCAGAACGCACGCGGCAATCCGCCGCCGTGACGCGACAACCACACACGTGGTCCACGCGCGGTCGGCAGTGGACCGATTGCCGGAGCCGACATCGAGGTGACACTAGCAGCGGCTGCACAATCCCAGGGTCGACGACGCGCTACGACCGTTGTCGATGACCGGCCACGCCCCGAGCCTACTTGTCGAGTGCCCGCTCCTTGTTCACAGTGCGCGCCGCAATCTCCTCGGCAAGGTCCTCCGACTTCCCGCGCTCCTCGAGACCCTCCTTGATGTGCTCGTACTGTCGCTCACGCTTTGCCGACCAGGCCTTCACCGGCATCGCTGGGTCCTCCTGCACTGCACCGCACTGCTTGATCAAAGAGGATGCAACGCGGTACCAGAGGTGTCAAACGCGCGTCGCGCTCGCGGGATCTCTCCTCGAGGACGCCGCCCGAGACAGCGGCTGTGTCCATACCGGGTCGGCCGACTCCCACACACGCGCATCCTCACCGAACACGAGGAATCGATCGAAGCTGCGCGCGAACCAGCGATCGTGGGTGACCACGAGCACGGTTCCCTCGTACGCTTGGAGCCCATCCTCAAGCGCCTGTGCGCTGTCGACGTCGAGGTTGTCGGTCGGCTCGTCAAGGAGCAGCAGGGTTGCGCCGTCCACCTCGAGCAGCAGGATCTGCAACCGCGCCTGCTGACCGCCGCTCAGCGTCTCGAACACCTGGTCTGCACTTCGATCAAGTCCGTAGCGGCGCAACATGCCGATCGCCTTGCCGCGCTCGAGCTGCGCGTTGGCAAGAACCTCCACAGGCGTGCGACCGGCAAGGTCCGGACGCCGGTGGAGTTGCGAGAACACACCTGGGACAACCCGAGCGCCGAGACGGAAGTCGCCGGTGTGTGCCACCGCCTCGCCGGCGAGCAGGCTGAGGAAATGCGACTTCCCTGATCCGTTCGGCCCCACGATCGCAACGCGTTCGCCGAACACGACATCGAGATCGAACGGTTGCAGCAGTCCGGTGAGCTCGAGCTTCTTGCAGATGATCGCCTGCACGCCGGTCCGGCCGCCCCTGAGGCGCATGCGCACCTGCTGTTCGCTCGGTCGTTCGGCGGGACGGTCCTTCTCCTCGAAATGGCGGAGGCGGGTCTGCGCGGCCTTGTATCGCGCGGCCATCGCCGGACTGCGCGCGGCCTGCTGCTGCAGCGTCCGGACGTACTCGATGATGCGTTCGTGCTCCTCCGTCCAGCGGCGGTGCAGCTCCTCGAGGCGCTCGGTCCGACCTCGCCGCGCCTCGACATACGTGCCGTACCCGCCGCCGTGGATCCACGCACCGTGACCCTCGAGGGTGACGATGCGTTGCGCGGTGCGCGAAAGCAGCTCACGATCGTGCGTGATGAAGAGCACGGTCTTGGTGCTCGCGACGAGCGCTGCTTCGAGCCACTCCTTGCTGGGAACATCAAGGTAGTTGTCCGGCTCGTCGAGCAGGAGCACCGTGCTGGTACCACGGAGCAGCGCGTCGAGCATGAGGCGTTTCTGCTCACCACCACTGAGCTCATCGACCGAACGTGCCGCCGCAATCGTGTAGTCCTCACCAAGCGCTGCGTTGGTGCAGAGCGTCCACACGGACTCCTCGTCGTACCCACCGGCATCGGCGTAATCGGCGACGGCCTGCGCGTACGCCGCGCCCGCACTCTCGCCGCCCTCCTCATCGAGCCGTGCCTCGGTCGCATCGAGGGCTCGCGCGGCGCGACGGAGCGACGCCGGCGAGACGGAGATGAGCAGGTCGCGCACTGTTCGCACACCGTCAGCGCTCCCCATGAACTGACGCATGACGCCGAGGCCGCCGGCGCTCGAGATCGTGCCCACCTGCGGTTTCAGATCGCCCGCGATCATCCGCAGCACCGTGGTCTTTCCGGCGCCGTTGGCGCCGAGGAGCGCTGTCTTGCTCCCTTCGCCGACACGAAAGGACACGTCATCGAAGAGCACGCTTCCATCTGGAAGGACATGGCGGAGCCCTTGCACATCAACGAATCCCATGGCCGGCTATTCTGCGATCCCGCTCGAATCGCGCGCGTCGGCGTGGGAGAAAGCGAACGGCGCCTGGGGGTGCCGGGCGCCGTCCCGGGAGAGATTGACGAGGTCGGTGGACCGGACCTTGACGTTATCAATATAGTCTTCACACTCACGTGAAATCCCTGATCCGCGGCGCATTTGCCGGCACCATCGCCACCGCCCTCATGAGCGCACTCATGCTTGCCGCGCGGCGCCTCGGTATCACCGGGACGCTGCCGCCCGAGAAGATCACCTCAAAGATGCTGCGGAGCCATGGGATCCACCCGGACCGTGGGCAGCAGGACGCACTGGCCGCAGGGCTGCATTTCGCGTTCGGAGCAGCGGCAGGCGGTGTGTTTGGAGTCATCGCTCGCCGCGTCCCGGTGCCGTCGGTGCCGCTCGGTATCGCATACGGCGCCGCGATTTGGGGCGTCAGCTACGGCGGATGGGTTCCGTCGATGGGCCTGATGCCGCGCGCCGACCACGACCAGCGTGGCCGCCAGGCGGTGATGCTCGCCGGGCACCTTGTGTTCGGTGCGACTCTGGGAGCGCTCGCCGGCCGCCGGCCTCGGCGACGGGACGCCGTGGAGGCTGACGAGGCCCCAGCAGAGGAAAGCTGACGCCTCACCGTGGACGCGCGGGTGGGTTGACCGTTCCGGGACCGGCTGGTACGGTGCTCCGGCATCCTTCCATCCCCACATCTCACTCATGGAGGCAGCTGCTTGCTCGCTGGTCGCGCGCGTCTTGCCGCCGCGTCAGGGGTCATCGCCCTGGTGGTGGTCAGCTCCCCGCTGAGCGAAGTCCGGGTTGACGCCGACCAGTTCACGCAGCAGATCACCGCACTCTCAGCGCAGGCGGGCGCGCTCTCGCACGAGATCGCAGCGCTCGGCAGCGCGAGTTCGGCGGCGCTCGGCAACGCGCTCGCATCCGAGCAGGCGATCACGAACACGCAGACCAAGCTCGCCGAGGCGCAGATTCAGCTCGACCAGGCTAACCAGAACCTTGCGAACACGACGAAGCAGCTCGCGACGGTACACGCCCAGTTCGCGACTGACCAGTCCGACCTTGCGCAGCTCCTCGTCCACGTCTACGAGCTGACCGACGACGGAACAGCGACCGAGATCCTCGTCAACAGCAAGAGCCTGCAGGATGCGATGGACACGCTCACGAGCGTCGACCAGGTCAGCAGCCGGGTGGACACGCTGGTCACGGACATCCGTGCCCAGCGCGATCAACTGACCTTGCTGCAGGCGCAGCAGACGCACGATCAGGCGCAGGCGAATCAACTGGTCGCAAGCCTGCAGACGCTCGCCGGCCAGGAGCAGACCGAGGAGGTGACGTACAAGCAGCGGGCGTCGGCATTCAAGGGCAAGGCGGCGACGCTGATGGTGCAACTCCAGGGCGTTCAGTCCAAGATCGCCCGGGTACGCCGGGCACAAGCCGCAGCCGCTGCCGCTGCAGCCGCCGCTGCAGGGAGGGGCGCCGCTCGGGTGATCGGCAACGCGCTCCCACCCTTCGCATTCGGACCAACGTCGGACTACTTCCCGTGGGGGCAGTGCACCTGGTACGTGGCCTCACTCCGCAACGTCACCTGGAACGGCAACGCCTGGGAGTGGGCCGCCACCGCACGTGCGGCCGGCCGGCCCGAGGGCATGAGGCCGCGTGTCGGGTCCATCGTGGTGTTCGGCGCGGGCAACGGCTACAGCGGCTTCGGGCATGTCGCCTATGTGGTTTCCGTGCAGGGCTCGCACAGCTTCACTGTGGATGAGGGCAACTTCCTCGGCCTCGGAGTCGTGGACCAGCGCCACATCGGGTCGCTCAACGACGTCGAGGCATTCATCTACTAGCACCGCATCACGCGCCCCACGGTTGCACGTCTGCCGAGATTACTCGCCGGTCAGGCCGTCCAGCAATTCGCGCGTCGAGTCGGCGTGTCCGGCGTGGCGCGCGGTCTCGTTGATGAGGTGGAGCACCACCCAACGCAGGTCGGTCCCGTCGCCATTGCGGCAGGGTTGCCCGAGGAACGCGGACCTGACATAGGCGTCGGTCGCCACCGCGCGCTCGCGATAGGCGTGCACCACGACATCCACGGTCACTTCGGCGTCGGGATAGAACTCCGATTCATCGCGACTGGTCTGCTCGCCAAGCATGGCGCCGTCGATCCAGCGCCACTCGAGGTGCGTGAGATGATTCACGATACCCAGCAACGAGATCAGCTTCCCGTCCGGCGTCCAGCGCGCGTCGGCGTCGCTCAGTCCGTCGATCTTTCGCAGCACCGCGCCGCGGAGAAACCCGAGCCAGCTCAGCAGCAACTCGCGCTCATCGGGGTTGCCGACGGGAAAGGGCGGATATTGACTCATTGCCTGGGCAGTCCGTTCCAGCTCAGGAGCGCCGTCCACTCGTGCTCGTACCCGAGCATCGATGGTGCGGCCGTCGCAAGTTGGAGATGCTGCGCGGCGGGCGGCGCGAGCTCCAGCCACAGCGCCGTGAGGATGCGCAGGTGATGCCCATGGCCGAACAGCAGGACGTCTCCCGGCACCGCGCGAGCGCGTTCGATCACGCGACTCGCCCGCGCGGCGACCTCGTCGATCGTCTCGCCATCGACGGTTCCGTCGTCGAACAGCGTCCAACCGGGCCGCTGCTTCTGGATCTCATCGCTCGTCTTGCCTTCGTATCGACCATAGTCCCACTCGACCAGGTCGGGGTCGACGACGGCGACGTCCCCGTACCCGGCGAGCACGGACGTCTCGAGCGCGCGCTGCAGCGGACTCACGAGGACGGCAGCGAACGTGATTGCTGCGAGGGCCGGCCCCAGCGTCCGCGCCTGCGCCTCTCCCTCCCCGGTCAGCGGGATGTCCGTTCGACCGGTGTGCCGCTTGATGCGGCTCCATTCGGTTTCACCGTGACGGACGACGACGATGCGCTGCGACGGTTCGGGTGTCTGTCCGGTGGCGAGGTCGGTCATGCTTTCGGCGCCTGTTGCCTCGCCGGTGCCGGCTTCGCGCCGACGACGTCCCACAGCTGCTCGGCGACCGCGGCGCTCACCGCGTCGATGTCCTGCTCACGCTGGTCCACCCAGAACTTGCACTGCAGCAGCGGCGCCTCCCCGTCGAGAATCGGCTCAAAGGCGATGCCGGGCTTGGCGTCGACGCCCGCCACGCTTTCGATCACCCCCCGGGCGCGGCGCATCAGGTCGGCGAGATCGGTATCCGCGGGCACTCGCACCGTGACGCCGAGCCGCCGCGTGTCGTAGTGACTGGAGTTGATGACGATACCGGTAAAAACAGTGAGATTGGGAAGGATCGCGAGCGCTCCGGCGCCCGTGCGCAGTGTCGTTGTACGCAACGTGATGTTCTGCACCGCGCCGGTCTGATCGAGGACCGTGATGGTGTCGCCGAGCCGGAACGGCTGCTCGAGCAGCAGCCAGATGCCCGCGAGCACGTTGCGAAGGAGGTCCTGGAAGGCGAGTCCGATCGCGACGGTCCCGACACCGGCGGCCGCGATGATGAGCGGGATGTCGACGCCATAGGCGACAAGCGCGCTGATGACCGCGACGACGTACGTGCTGACGGTGATGAGGTTGCGGACCAGCGTGCGGACCTGGCGATCGGCCTTGCTCCGGCGCATCGTCCAGAGCACCACGCTGCGGACCACCCGGCCCACGAGATAGATGACGATGAAGAGCACGACCGCGCTGATCGCATGTTCGACGAACGGTCCCACGGGCCCCGTCGCGTCGCGGGGCTGGATGGCGCGACAGACGAAGTCGAACCAGTTGGCGCTATCGCACGAGGGAGTGGCGGCGATGTCGAGTGACACCGGCGTCAGATCTGGGTCGCGCCGCTAGGAGGACGACCCGGAGTCGTCGTCGCCGCCTTCGCCCGCCTCGGCTTCCTCGCCCTCTTCAGGCGCAGCCTCGGCTTCCTCTGCCTCAGCGGCCACGCGCACCTGGGCGACCTTGAGGACGAGCTCATCGGGATCGACCCCGGTGGCGAGCGTGACGCGCTCGGGAAGCGGCACCTCACTGAGCCGGATGGCCTGGTCGATCTCGGTGAGACCTGAGATGTCGACGTTGAGCAGCGCGGGGATGTCACCCGGCATGCACTCGACCTTCACCGAGGTGATGACCTGCTGAAGCACGCCCAGCTTGAACTCGGTGACGGCCGGCGATTCGCCAATGGGGATGAGCGGAACCTCGACCGTGAGCTTCTCGCGAAGGTTCACTGCGAAGAGATCCACGTGCATGAGCTCCATGGTCCGCGGGTTGACCTGCAGCTCTCGGATCAGCACCTTGCGGGCCCTCCCGCCGTCGAGCGCGAGATCGACGAGATGGCTGTGGCCGGCTCCGTGCCAGACCTTCTGGAGGCTGCGCGCCTCGATCGCGATGTTCTGCGGCTTGACGTTGTGCCCGTAGAGGATGGCGGGCACTTCACCCCGGCGCCTGACGGCGTGGACGTGGCGCCCGGTCTCCGACCGGACGGACGCACTGAGTTCGAGGGGAGTTGCCATTACCCGGCTACTCTACCGGCTCGGTGGCTCGTGCCGAGTTCACCGAAGCTGCGATCGCCAGCAACGCCGCCTCGACGGTACCCTCGCCACGCGCCGGTACCGCGGCGGGGTCGGGTGCGCCGCCGGTCTCCGGCCACGTCGCGCATGCCGCTGCGATCAGCCGTCTGGCGGCCGTCGACGCCCCGTCGGGAAGCACGAAATACGGCCAGGCGACGTCGGAGACCTCCTCGCCGTCTCCCGACGAGGCGAGAATGGCGGCGGCGCGTTCGAGCGCTCTCCTGCGGACGTCATGCGCACCGGCCTGGAGTTCTGCGGCAACCAGTTCCTCGAGCTTCGCGGCAGTGCCGTCGAGGTCGATCTCGCGGCGCCGAGGCGGACCCGTGTCCTCGGCCCCGTGGAGCATGTAGATCCCGCCGTTCCAGACGATTGTCCAGCTCTCGTCGCCGTCGCGCCTCGTGACCCGGCAGACCTCCGTCCCGTCGCTGACGTCGAGCCATGCCTGGCGCGCGCCGCGATCGCGGAGGAAGGACAGCCAGAGGTCGAGGCTGTCCCCGATGGGCTCGAAGGCGCGGCCGTCGACCCAGATGTACGACATCGTGCGGAACGCGGCGAAGGCAGGATGCGGTGGCGCGACGCCTGCGCTGCTGTCCGCGGGATCGGCGAGTGAGCGAGATGCCCGTGCGCTGGCCGTTGCCAGGCACAGCAACCCGGGGGTCAGGCTGCCGCCCCCGAACCGAAACGCTCCTTGACATATGAGACGGCTTCGTCGAGCGAGGTCCCCGGCGTGAACACCTTGTCGACCCCGAGGCTCTCGAGCGCAGTGACGTCGGCGTCGGGGATGATCCCGCCGCCGAAGACGACGATGTCGGACGCGTCGCGCTCCTTGAGGAGCCGGATGATCTCTGGAAAGAGCGTCATGTGGGCGCCGCTCAGCAGGCTGATGCCGATGCCGTCGACGTCCTCCTGGATCGCCGCCTCGACCACCATCGCCGGGGTCTGATGGAGGCCCGTGTAGATCACCTCGACGCCGGCGTCGCGAAGGGCGCGGGAGATGACTTTGACGCCCCGGTCATGGCCGTCCAGGCCCACCTTCGCGGTGAGGATCCGGATCTTGCGGCCGGTTGCCGGCGCGGCGGTGGCTTCCATGCGCTCTTGATGGTAGTGCTTGCGCCACCGGACCCCGGCAAACGCGCACCAGCCCGTCCGGCTCATTCGCTCAGAATCGGTTGCCGAGGACCGCGGCACCTACGCGCGTTCGGCGCTGACCTGATTCGGCAGGGTCGCTACGGCGACGTCGGCGAGCCGATGCGCCACGCCGAGCGCGCGGTCGGCGTGGGGAAGGTGGTCGCGGTCGACGCCGGCGACAGCCGGCGCACCGTCGCGCGCTCCGACCAGCGCGCCGGCCAGGCTCGCCGCCACGGCCGTACCGCCGGCAGCGGCCGTGAGCACGTCATCGAACGGGTTCGCGGTGGCAAGCGCGCAGATCGCGCGCTGCAGCGTCAGCCCGGGATCGGGATCTGACGCGTCGAGCGCGGGGCCGTCCCCGACGACGCGGAGGCGGTCGAGCAGGGCCATGGGCGCGTCCTCGAGCAGGGACTGGCGCACACGGACGAGCGAGGTCCCGAGGTCGAAGCGGAGCAGATCGGCGATGAGCAGTGCGGCTGCCACAGCGGTGACCGCCGTTCCCTCGTCGGCGCCGGCCATGGCCACGCAGCGATAGGCGTCGCGCCGGAGCCGTGGTCGGTCCAGCGGGCTCAGCAATCCGAAGGGCAGCGCACGGAGCAGCAGGCCGGCGGCTCCGGCGCGCGAGGGTCGCTCGAGCCCGCGTTGGCGCAGGTCGGCGTCGTCGAAGCCACCGCAGGCTGCGGCTGACTCCGCGACGCCCACGAAATCGGCGGTCCCGGCGGCGGTGCCGGCGGCATGCTCGCCCGCCAGCGCGCCGATGAAACTCGCCTCGATGCGGCCGGGGAGCTCGTCCATCAACGTCATCAGCAGAACGCTATCCTTTCGAGCTATGGCGACGTCGGAGCGGGCCGTTGCACTTGTTCGAGCGATCGCCAACAGCGGCGCACTTCGCGCCGCGCCCGGACTGCTGGACACGAGCCGATGGCGAGGCCCGCGTCCTGCGGCGGTGCGTATCGAGCGCAGCCATGTTCGCTCCGAGGGCGACGTCGTCGCCGATCAGACGGCGCTGACCCTCTGGTTCGGCGACGGACCCGATCTGCCCGGCATCGCAACTCGCGGACGGAACCAGGCGACGCGCGTTGCGGTGCGAACGCTCGTCGGATTCGGCGCTGCGGTCGCGATCGGTGCTGCCGGCGCGATCGTCGCCCGTCAGGAGGCGAGCCGCCTCGAAGGTGGCCGCGCCCTCCTACTCCGCCAGCCAGGGAAGAACGACCGGGCCTGACAGGCGTTTCCTGCGCGAGGTCGCGCGCAGCGACCGCCCGTCGGTGACCATCAACTCGCGCGAGCACGGGTTCATCGCGTCGCGCCACTCCCGCGTCACCCGGCGCTCGAACCGCTCGGCGGTGGGCAGCGCTGCGGGCAATGCGAGCACGACGCCGCGATCCGGAACGCCGACCAGAACATCGCCACCGGCACGGTTCACGAACGCCTCGAGGACTGCGGGCGCCATCAGCATGCTGCCCTGAAAGAGCGGCTCCGATGCGACCCGCCAGCCGTCGGCCGGGATGCGCTCGGTCTTCGCGATGCGCTCGACGAGCGGTTCGAACCGTGCAGCGGTGTTGGCCGTGGTCGCGACCTGGACGTCATCGTCGGTCAGGCCCGCGGCAACCCACTCGTCGCGCGGCACGCCGCGCATGATCGAGCCGGGCAACTCCTCAGCGGCGAACGCGGTCAGGTCTGCGCCGATCGCAGCGCGCAGCAGGTCGCCCGCACGCCCAAGCTTCGCAATGGAACGGTCGTTGCGCACGCACCAGAGCAGCCTCGACGTCGACAGCATCATCGCCGGCTGCGGGGTGAGTTGATGCTCGACGGAGGACACGTACTCGGCGATGAGCGCCGGCGTCCTCGCTTCATCGCGCTCGCACGCGTGATGCAGGGGCGCGAGTGGGAGGGTCAGGTCCAGGCCGGAGCCGGTGATGTGCAGCGCGAAACGCGCGCTGTCGACATCGACGTGTGCGTGGTGATAACGCGCGATCAGCTGGACGCGCAACCGCTCCGCGAATGCCTCCCGGTCCATGGCGCTATTGCGTGGCGGCGGTGAGGCGCGCTCGCATCGACGCGATGCGGGACTCGCCGCGGATGTGGTCGAGGTAGCGTTGGAACGCCACGACCCTACGCTGCGCCTCGCTTCGAGCTCACGTAGTCGACGAGGACGTAGTCGCCGAGCCGGTCCGGGCTGATGAAGAACGCACGTCCGCGGTTGAGCCGCGTCATCTGGTTGACGAACTGCACGAGGTGATGGTTCGACTCGAGCATGAACGTGTTGATGACGATGTTCTCGCGCGTGCAGCGCTTCACCTCCAGCAACGTCTTGTGAAACGTCTCCGGCAACGGCGGATAGAAGAAGACCGGCCGGCCGTTCTCGATGTGCGCAGTCGGCTCGCCGTCGCTGACGATGATGATCTGCTTGTTCTCACCAGGATCGCGCGCCAGCAACCGCCGCGCCAGCATCAATCCATGCTGCATGTTCGTGCCGTAGACGTACTCGTTCACCGAGAGATGCGGCAACGCCGCGGGACTGATCTCTCGTGCCAGATCACTGAACCCGATGATGTGCAGCGTGTCCCGCGGATACGCACTCCGAATCAACGAATCCAGCGCCAGCGCCACCTTCTTCGCTGCATAAAAATAGCCGCGCAGCGGCATCGATCTACTCATGTCAAGCATGAGGACCGTCGCCGACCGCGTGAGCGTATCCGACCGATGCACAACGAAATCCTCAGGAGCCAGCCGAGGAATGGGACGTCGCCGACCGCGCTGCGCGTCAGGACGGGGGGACATACGCGGAGGCGACACAGCCTGGGGAGTCGCCGGAGCGGATGTCCCCCCGTCCGCACCGAGCAGAGACGAGTCGTCGGCGTCCCGCCGCACGGCGTTCATGAGGGTTTCGCGGACATCCAGGTCAAACACGTCGCCGAACTCATAAGGCTTCGTGTCCTCTTCGCGCTCTCCCCCTTGACCGTGACGCGCGATCGGATGATCCCCGAAACGGTCGCGACGCAACCGCGCGAAGAGATCTCCCAGCGCCTTCTGTCCGATGCGCCGGAGCCCGCGCGCGGTGAGCTTCATCCCCTCGCCGTCACGCTCGACCAGTCCGCGTTGCTCGAGCTGATCTGTCATGCGCTGCAGGCGCGACAGGTCGCGCGCCGCGTTCTCTCCGAGCACGTCGCGAAGCGCTTCCTCCGTCGCGGTGTCGAGCGGCTCGCCGCGATACATGCCACGGAGCCCGCGCTCGAGCTCCTCGATCGACTGGAGGCGATCCATGACACCCATCGCTTCGTCGAACGGCAGCTGCTCGTTGCCGAAAAACCCATAGCGCTGCCCGAGATGACGGCGATCCGACAGCAGCTCGAGCCCGCTCATCAACTCCGCGAGCTGCGCCTGCAGGTCCTCATCACTGAACGTCGCGGCGACCATCTCCTCGAGCTGGTGACGCATCTCCGGCGAGAGTGACTGCATCAGCGAGTCCATGCGCGCCATCTGCGCGGCAAGCTGCGCAAGGAATTCGTCGAACGTCGCCGGAGCATCGGGAAACATCGAGCCCCACCGCTTCAGGAAGTCTTCGTAGTTGTGCTGCAGCTGCGCCTGCGGCACACCCTCGAGCTTCTGGCGCACGAGCGCGTTGAGGTCGCGAGCCATCTCGCGCAGCGCGGTGATGTCCTGCTTGGACATCTGGCTCATCTGCTGCGACATCTGCTTGAAGTACGTGTCGACGACGTTCTGCTTGATCGCCTCGACGAGTTTCTGGAACGCCTGCTCGGCGCGCTGATCCATGAACTCGTAGCCCTGCAGCTCCTTGATCACACCGCCGGGTTCCTGCGGAAGGTTGTCGAGCAGCTCGCGGCGCTTGCTCGCGACGCGCTCGAGGATTCGCTTCGCGGACGCGTCGGTCGCGTTCTGCAGACGCTCGTCAATTCCCTCGCGCTCGAGCCGGAGCACGTTGTCGAGCTTCTCCTCGATGTCCTTGAAGACGTTGTCGAGGCTGTACCGCTCCAGTTGCTTCTGGCGCTGCTTGCGCAGCCGCTCCATGAGCTCCTCGAGCCCGGCGAACTTGCGGCCGTCGCGGTCACGCCAACCCTGACTCAGCAGACGCCGCAACGCAGTCTCGAAGTCCCACCCGTGGAAGACGTCCTCGCTGAGGCGATCGAACAGCGCATCCGCCTCGTCCCCAAGGGGATCCTGGGAGCCATCCCAGACGCTGAAGCGGTGCTGACGAGCGCCGGGTTTCAGCTCGAAGAGCGGCCGCTCGTCGAGCGGTTCATCCTCCATAGACCGCGCTTCCGTCGAGAGCGGTCTTGTTGAGCCGCTTGCCGAGGTGCAGTCCCTCGAGGATGAACTCGAGCACAGCGACCCGCATCGCATCGCTGTCGGGTTCACCAAGCCGCTGCCGGGCTTTCTCGACGCCACCGAGCTCGGCGAGCGCCTGCGCGTAGTCGGCGACCTTGTGCTGGTCGCCAACCTCGACGGTGAAGCCGCCGCGATCGAACCGCTGCACCAGGTCGCTGAATTCCTGCACCGTGAAATGACGGCGGAAGACGTTGTTGCACGCGGTTCGCATGAGCTTCTCGAGGACCGCGCCGTCGTCGCCGTCCTCCCAGGTCTCGAGCTCGATCTTCCCCGACGTCGACGACGACAGCGCCGCGAGGTCACTCACGCGCGCAACGGCCTCGCGCTCACCGGTGCGCAGAGCGCGCCGCAGCGCGCCGGCAGCGAGGTTCTCGTAATTGGCCGTCGTGAGCCGCACCGACACACCGCTGCGCTGGTTGACCTGCGGATGGCGCCGGGCAACGTGCGACAGCTCGGCCACGATCTCCTGCATAAACCCGGGAACGATCACCGGCACGGGCATGTCGTCGAACGTCATGCGCTCCTGCTCGGCGATCGCGATCTCGTCCTCGAGGCTGCGCGGATAGTGCGTGCGAACCTGGGCGCCGAAGCGGTCCTTGAGCGGCGTGATGATCCGGCCCCGGTTCGTGTAGTCCTCGGGGTTCGCGCTCGCGACGACGAACACATCGAGCGGCATGCGCAACCGGTAGCCGCGGATCTGGACGTCGCGCTCTTCCATGATGTTGAGCAGACCGACCTGGATGCGCTCTGCGAGGTCGGGCAACTCGTTGATCGCGAAGATGCCGCGGTTCGTGCGCGGGATCAGCCCGTAATGGATGGTGAGCTCGTCGGAGAGATAGCGTCCCTCTGCGACACGAATCGGATCGACCTCTCCGATGAGGTCGGCAATTGATGTGTCCGGCGTCGCAAGTTTCTCTGAGTAACGCTGGTCGGGCGTCAGCCACGCCAGCTCCGTCGCGTCACCGTTCTCACCGACGAGGTCACGGCAGCGGCGGCAGATGGGGGCGTACGGGTCGTCGTTGATCTCGCATCCCGCGATCGCCGGCACTGCGTCGTCGAGCAGCGTGATGAGCGCGCGAATCAGCCGGGATTTCGCCTGGCCGCGCTCACCGAGAAGGACGATGTCCTGGCCTGCGAGGATCGCGTTCTCGATCTGCGGGATGACCGAGTCGTCGTACCCACGGATGCCGCCGAACAACTCCTCGTGATTGCTGAGCCTGCGAATGAGGTTGCGGCGAAGCTCGGTTCTGACCGGCAGAACGCGGTACTCCGCGCGACGCAATTCACCAATGGTGGAGGGGGCCTGGGACATCGCGTCCCAAGCCTACACCGGGGCGGTGAATCGGGTCCCGCGGCCCGTCAGTGCGGCGTCCTGGTGCCGCGCGTCGATCGACGCCCGAGCGGCAGCGACGAGCCGGCCGGCAAGCTCCTGGTCCTGGCCGAAATGCAGGTGGATGAACGACGCGAGCAGCAGCGGATCGGTCCAGCCCTCACAACCGAGCGGTTCCCCGTCGCAGTCATGCATCGAGTACGCGGGGCTGAGGCAGTCGCCGCCCGAGAGCAACCGGCTGAAGTGGAACTCGTGTCCACGCAGGCGCGTCCCGGCGGGGCCCAGCATCGAATCGGTCGCGATGCTGAGGTCGCGATAGCCGCTGTGCAGCGTGCCCGCCTCGAGCGCGACGTCGATGGGGATGATGCCTGCCATCAGATGGACCTCGCCGTCACTGGTGCGCAGCGAACGTGCCGAGTACTGCAGGCCGCATCCTTCCGCATAGATCGGCACGCCGGTCGCGCGTGCGCGCCGAAATGACTCGAGAAACGCGTGGTTGGCAGCGAGGCGCGGGACGAACGCCTCGGAGATACCGCCGCCCACATAGATGAGGCCGAGATCGCGTGGGAGGGCGTCGTCGTCGAGCGGGGAGAACGTGACGATCTCCGCTCCGGCGTCCTCGAGCAGCTCAAGATTCTCCGGGTAGTAGAAGCAGAAGGCGTCGTCGAAGGCGACTCCGATGCGGACAGGGCCGCCGGCCTGGTGGTCGGCAGCGCGATGGGCGACAGGCGGACGCACCATCCGCGCACGACCCATCAACCGCTCGATGAGGTCGAGGTCGCAGTCACGGGCGACCGCCTCCCCAAGCTCGGCGATGGCCTCGTCGACGTTCGGGTTCTGCAGCAGCGGCAGCAACCCCGTACGCAGCGCCGGGATCCTCACCGACGGGATCCGTGGGAGCGCACCCAGCACCGGCATGCGCGCGAGTGACCAGATCGAATCTTCGATGACGCGGCGCCGGTAATCGTTGGGGACATTGTTGAGGACGACGCCGACCACGCTCGCCGAGCGGTCCAGCTGCTTGATTCCCAGGACGGCGGCGGCCGACGTTTCGCCCATCTCCCAGGCGTCGATGACGAGCACGACCGGCGCCGCGATGAGCCGGGCGACCTCGAGCGTGCTCCCCGCGAACTCGGCAACGCCCCCCACCGAAGTATCGGCAGCCATGCCGTGACCGTCGAGCAGTCCCATCGCGCCCTCGACGATCACACGGTCCGCGCCGAGGGAGCCGTGGGCGAGCGAGCGACGAACACCGTCGCCGCCGAGCAGCCAGGAATCAAGGTTGCGACAGGGCCGGCGGCTGGCATGGGCCAGGTATGCGGTGTCGATGAAGTCGGCGCCGACCTTGAAGGTCTGCACGGTGCGGCCGCGCTGTCGCAGCGCGGCGGTGAGGCCGAGGCTGATCGACGTCTTCCCGGAACCTGATCCCAGGCCGCCGACCACGAGTCGAGGGATACCGATTTCCTCGAGCATGAGGTACCTCCGGATACGTCCTCATCACGCTCACCGAGCTCATCGGTGGCCGAGTTCGCCCTCCGACGCTAGCACCGAGTTGCGGCCGAAACAAGTGCGGAAGCTGTAACGGTGTGGGGGGCGGGAGTCCGGTGCCGCTGCTACAGTCGGTGCGAGTTCAGCGCACCCGGCGCGCACGGAGGTATCCCGTTGGCAGGCAGTCAGTGGCCGCTCATTCATGCCGAGCGTTTGGCGCTCATCACCGATCTCGATCGCGTTCCCGATGCGCAGTGGTCGACTCCATCCCTCTGCTCCGGGTGGACGGTGCGCGACGTGCTCGCCCATATGACCACGACGGCGAAGATGACCCCGGGCAGGTTCATCGGCACGTTCGCGGGTAGTGGCTTCCGCTTCAACGCGATGAACGACAGGGGCGTGCAGGAGGAGCTGGGCACGACGCCCGCGGATGCGCTCGCCCGCTTCAAAGCGCAGCTCGATCGCACCACCTCGCCTCCCGGTCCGCTCGACGCGATGGTGGCTGAGATCGTCATCCACGGCGAGGACATCCGCCGGCCGCTCGGCATCACGCACACCTACCAGCCGGAGGCACTGACGCTCGTCGGCCATTTCGTCATCAGAGGCAACCTGCTCCTGGGAGGCAAGCGACGCGCGACCGGGCTCAAGCTGAACGCCACCGACGTCGACTGGAGCGAAGGCGTCGGACCGGAGGTGAAGGGCCGGTTGGCGTCGATCATCATCGCGCTCACCGGACGAAAGGCCGGCCTGGCCGACCTCACCGGCGACGGCGTCGCGACCCTCAGCGGACGGATCTAATCTGCCGCGAGGCCCGGCAGCATCGCCACACCCCCCGCGATGGGACGGCCGTTGAGCGCCACCTCCTGCGCAGGCCGGAGATCGCGCAAGCGTGCCCGGACCCGGACGAGTCCCTGGAACGTGTCCTGATCGAGTCCGAAGCAGGCATCGACGACCCGGCCCCGAGGCAGGTAATCGCTGAGGCGATCCGCAAGTTCGGGTTTGTTGAAGGCGATCGCCTCGACGATGCCCTCCCCCGTCGCGAGCGCGACCCTGATGTGCTGGCGCTCCGAGCCGAAGGTCGAGGCGCCGAGCACCCGCGCGCCGCGCACGGACAGGAGCGGTTCCGGGTTGCCCTGGCCGCACGGCTGAAGCTGTTCGAGTGCGTCGCACAGCTCCGGGGTCACGTCGATGCCCGAGATCTCGCAGTCCACGGCGAAGTCCCTGCGGCGTTCGATGCCGGCATTCTGCTCCCCGACCGCAGCTGTCACGAGGTCGCGAAACTCGTCGAACCGCGAGGCCTCGAGGCTGAAGCCTGCGGCGGCGGCGTGGCCGCCGTACCGAAGCAGCGCCGGCGCGGCGCCGTCAAGCGCCCGAACGATGTGGACGCCCCCCGCCGTGCGCGCCGAGCCCTTCGCCTCTGCCGGGTCGAGGCAGGCAATGAAGGTCGGGCGCGCATACCGCTCGGCGATCCGCCCGGCCACGAGACCGACGATGCCCATCGGCCAGTCCGGATCGCCGAGGACGATCGCGGGAGCGTCCTCATCGATCTCGGCGACACGCGCCTCGGCCTGCGTGAGCGCGACAGCGACCGCTTGCTGCCGAAGGCGATTCTGGGTGTCGAGATCGGCCGCGAGCCGGGCGGACTCCTCGGGATCATCGGAGAGGCACAGCTGGAGCGCGAGGCGGGCATCCTCCATCCTGCCGGCCGCATTGATGCGCGGCCCGACGGCGAATGCGATGTCGGTGCCTCTGGGCGGGATTGCCGTGCCCGCGGCCTCGCAGAGCGCGCGCAGCCCGGGAAGCTCGACCATGCGCGGCAGACCGTCCCGGACGATCACACGGTTCTCACCGCGGAGCGGCATCATGTCCGCGATCGTCCCCAGCGCGGCGAGGCCCAGGGACGCGTCGGCGCTGCCGGGCGGGACTGCCCCGCTCACTTCGAGGGCGTGGACGAGCTTGAACGCGACCCCGGCACCCGCGAGCCCGTCGAATGGATACGTGGAGCCGGGAAGCTTCGGGTTCACGAGCGCGTCCGCCGGTGCCAGTTGTGGCGGCGAGCCACCCGGGGCGAGCGCGAGGTGGTGGTCGGTGACCACCAGGCGCATCCCCTTGGGGCGGTGGAGCGCGACGTCGACGCTGCTGGTGCCGCAGTCGACGGTGATCACACAGCCGACGCCTTGCGCCGCCAGATCCGTCAGTGCCGCAGCATGCAGCCCGTAGCCCTCGGTCATGCGGTTCGGGATGTACGGGACGACCGTCGCGCCCGCGGCGCGGAGGCAGCGCGTGAGCATTGCGCAGGCGGTGACGCCGTCCGCGTCGTAGTCGCCGTAGATGGCGATGGCGATCCCATCGCGCATCGCGGCACGAACCGTGGCGACGGCCGCGTCCATCGCGGGTAATCCGAAGGGATCGTGGTAGCCGCCGTCCGTTGCGAGGAAGGCGGCCGCCCCCGCGGCGTCATACCCGCGCCCGGCAAGCAGCCGGGCGACGACGGGATGCATACCGGGAAGCGGCGCGGCGTCGCTCACCCGCCAGCGACGCGGCGCCGGCTGCACCGGCTGTGCCTCAGGCCCCGGAGGTTGGCGGAGTCCCCGGCGTGCCGGGCGCCGGCACGGTGGGTGCCGGAGCGGCTCCGGGCGCCTGACCGTAGGTCGCGTTGGTGATCGCGCTGAAGTCGACCTTCGGCGCCTCCGCGACGACGGCGCGCTGCGCGGCGTCGATCTGGAAGAACTCCGCGTTCTGGAAATGGAACATGTTGGCGATGACGTTCGACGGGAACGCCTGAACGCGGCGGTTGAACTGCTGGACGTTCGCGTTGTAGATCTGGCGAGCGGCCTGAATGCGATCCTCGGTGTCGGACAGCGTCGCCTGGAGTTGCAGGAAGTTCTGATTGGCCTTCAACTCCGGATAGGCCTCGGCGACTGCGAAGAGGTGACCGAGCGCCATCTGGAATGGTCCCTCGGCAGCAGCGGCGGCGGCCGGTCCCTGCGCGTTCATGCCGGCGGTTCGCGCCTGTGCGACCTCCTCGAAGACGCCGCGCTCGTGGGCGGCGTAGCCCTGGACGGTCGAGACAAGGTTGGGGATGAGATCGTACCGGCGCTTCAACTCGGTGTCGATGTCGGACCACGCGTTCTGCACCGCATTGCGCTGGGAGACGAAGCGGTTGTACGAGGCCACCACCGCCAGGGCGAGGACCACGATGACGACGATGACAATGATCAGGGGTATCACGAACGTCTCCTTCGCAACGGGGAATCGATTGCGGGGCTAAGAGTACCGCGCGGCAAGTCGCCTCCAAACCCCCACCTGCGGCGGGTCAGCCGATCGGCGCAGACGGCTGCCCGTAACGAGCGCGCACGAGTGCAGGGATGCGCTGATGCAGGAGGACCGTGGCATCGAAGATCGGCGGGGTCTCGACGACCGGCTTGCGGTGGTTGTAGACCATCAGGGCGTCGGGGCCGAAGACGACGTGGACGCCGTGATCGAGGGCCAGCAGCGCCTCGATCATCTGCGCGTCGATCAGCTCGACCGCAAACGCGTCGTCACTCGACTGCACGTCGAACCGGTCGTTGAAATCGATGGATTCGAAGCGGACGCCCGGCGCGCCGACGGACTTCTCCGCGAAGGCGCCGATGATGCCGCGCGGCGACACGGTCACCCACGGCATCTCCATACCGAGCGATGACACGACGTTGGAGAACGAGAATGTCTCCTGGTTCCTGCCCGCCTGCACGACGTACGAGAAGTCACAGTATGCAACCGCAAGCCCGTTCCAGGTGCCCTGCATCACGTTGCGCCAGTAGCGGCGATTCCCTTGGTGGAACAGGGAGAAACCACAGTCGCCGAGGTCCCATTCACTGCCTTTCGCCACGAGCCCGTGCGCTCCGGCGAAGGCACGGATGTCGCGCGCGCGTTGCTGCTGGACGGCGTACGAAACCACTCCCACCACGAGAACGACCGCCAGGATGCCGAGGTACAGCAGCATTCAGTCGCGCAGGAGGAGCGGCACGCGCCGGTCAATCACTCATGAGCTGACGGAGGACGAGCGGCAGGATCCCACCGTTACGCAGGTATTCCACGTCGGTCTCGCTGTCGAGCCGGGACACCGTGTCGAACTCGATGTCTGCCTGGTCTGGTCGCCGCGCGATGACACGAACCGTCGAGCCGGTCGCCGCTTTCGCGACATCGCGAATCGTGTAGACCTCGGTGCCGTCGAGCTGGAGCGACTCGGCGTTCTCACCGTCGCGGAACTGCAGCGGCAGGATGCCCATGCCGACGAGGTTGCTCCGATGGATCCGCTCGTAGGACTCGGCGATGACCGCACGGACGCCCTGGAGCAGCGGGCCCTTCGCGGCCCAGTCGCGTGACGATCCCGAGCCGTACTCGCGCCCGGCGATGATGATCAGCGGGACGCCCTCGTCGTGATAGTGCGCCGAGGCGTCGAAGATGCTCATGACGGCACCGCCTGGAAGATGCGCGGTCCAGCCGCCCTCCTTGCCGTCGGCAAGCTGGTTGCGCAGGCGGATGTTGGCGAAGGTGCCGCGCACCATGACGTCGTGGTTGCCGCGGCGCGCGCCGTACGTGTTGAAGTCACGAGGCTCGACGCCGTGCTCACGCAGGTGGAGCGCAGCAGGGCTCGCGCCTGCGATGCTGCCCGCGGGCGAGATGTGGTCGGTGGTGATCGAGTCGCCGAGGAGCGCGAGCACACGCGCATCGATGATGTCGGCCGGCGGCGTCGGCTCGGGAGACATTCCGACGAAATACGGTGGTTCGCGGACGTAGGTCGATTCCGCGTCCCAGTCGAAGAGCGCGCCCGTCGGAGACGGCAGCTGCTGCCAGTGCTCGTCACCGTCGAAGATGCGCTCGTACTCGCGCGTGTACAGATCGCTGCCGATCGCCGCAAGGACTGTCGTGGTCACCTCATCAGGGCTCGGCCAGATGTCCTGCAGGAACACGGGTTTCCCGTCGTGGTCGGTGCCGAGGGGGTCGGTGCTGAGGTCGATGTCGAGGTGTCCCGCGAGCGCGTACGCAACCACCAGCGGCGGCGACGCGAGGTACGCGGCCTTGACCTGGGGATGGATGCGTCCCTCGAAGTTCCGATTACCGCTGAGCACGGCAGCGACGGCGAGATCCTCGGCGTCGATGCGCTCCGCGACGTTCTCGGGAAGCGGTCCGCTGTTACCGATGCACGTGGTGCAGCCGTAGCCCACCAGGTTGAAGCGCAACTGCTCGAGCGAGCTGAGCAGGCCCGCCCGCTCGAGGTAGTCCGTGACGACGCGCGATCCGGGCGCGAGTGAGGTCTTGACGTAGTCGGGGGGCATCAGGCCGCGGGCAACCGCGTTGCGCGCGAGCAGACCCGCGGCGACCATCACAGCAGGGTTTGAGGTGTTGGTGCATGACGTGATGGCGGCGATGACCACCGAGCCGTCGCGCACCAGGTCGGCGTCGCGTGGGCCGTTCGGCGTCGGCGGTGCCGCACGGCCGTTGGGATCGATGCCGCCTTCGTCGACGAGCCTCGGCACCTCGCCTTCGGCCGTGACCTCGCTGGCCGCACGCGGAGCCTGCTGCGCCCAGACACTCGTGAACGAGTCCCAGACCTTGGGCAGGGCGACACGGTCCTGCGGACGCTTGGGGCCTGCGACGCTCGGAACGACGCTCGCCAGGTCGAGTTCCACCATCTCGCTGAAGGTTGGTATCTCCGAGTCGTCGGTGCGGAAGATCCCCTGTTCCTTCGCGTAGCGCTCGACGAGGTCGATGTGCTCGGGGTCGCGGCCAGACCCGCGGAGGTACTCGAGCGTTCGGGCGTCGATCGGGAACAGTGACGCGGTGGCGCCGAATTCCGGCGACATGTTGGAGAGCGTCGCGCGATCGGGCACCGTCATCGAGCTCAGGCCCGTGCCGCAGAACTCGACGAACTTGTTGACGACACCATGCTTACGGAGCATCTCGGTGAGGGTCAGCACGAGATCGGTCGCGGTCGTTCCGGCGGGCAGAGCGTTGTGGAATCGCACCCCGACGACGATCGGAGCGAGGAGGAACAGCGGTTGACCGAGCATGCAGGCCTCGGCCTCGATGCCGCCGACGCCCCATCCGAGCACGCCGATCCCGTTGACCATGGGCGTGTGCGAGTCGGTCCCGACCAGCGTGTCGGGGAGCGCCATGCGCACTCCGTCCACATCGCGCACCTGCACGACCTGCGCGAGGTACTCGAGGTTGATCTGATGGACGATGCCCATTCCTGGCGGCACGACCCGGAAGTCGCGGAACGCCTGCTGTGCCCACCGGAGCAGCGAGTAGCGCTCCGTGTTGCGCTCGTACTCGCGCACGATGTTGCGTTCGTACGCCTCACGATTGCCGAAGGCGTCCACCTGCACCGAGTGGTCGACGACGAGGTCGACGGGAACGAGTGGGTCGATCCTCATCGGATCGCCGCCGGCGCGTGCGACGGCCGAACGCATCGCGGCAAGATCCACGACCGCCGGGACACCCGTGAAGTCCTGCAGCAGCACGCGTGCCGGCATGAAGGCACGCTCGCGGTCTGTGGCGGCGACGGTGCCGTTCCAACGCGCTATGGCCTCGACATCGCCTTCGCGAACCGACGGGGCGTCCGCGTTGCGGACACTGTTCTCGAGCAGGATCTTGAGCGTGACGGGCAACCGGGACACATCCCCGATGCCTCGCTCGGCGAGCGCAGCGAGACGGTGGTAGGAAACGCCCGGGATCAGGCCGGCCCGTGTCCCGTAGCGATCAGATCCAGCCATGACGGATCCATCTTCGCACTCGAAACCGTCGACCTGACCACAGCACGAGGACGGGCGCGGCTATTCTTCTCGTCCTGACAGAGGCGGCTTAGAGGGATTTGAGCGGTGGCAACCACGCAGAGAGGCGACGTCCGTCCGGAGCACCAGCTCTATCACGAGTACTCGACCGAGGTCGACCAGACCCGGACCAACGTCCATTACGAGCAGCCGCCCGAGTTCTTCCTGCTCATCACGGGTGGGGACTGGAACGTCTACTCGGCCAATCTCTGGGACCCCGGCACCGAGACGGACACGCAGTCACAGGCGGCGAAGCTCGACCTGATCGCGCGGCTCGCCGGCCTACAGACGGGCATGCGTCTCATCGACGTCGGCTGCGGCTGGGCCGGGCCGCTCACGTACCTCTGCGACACCTACGGGCTCACCGGCACGGGGCTCACCCTGTCGCCCACGCAAAAGGGCTACGCGGAGCAGCGGATCGCGAGCCGCGGTACCGACGCGAAGATCGTCCTCAGCCACTGGGAGGACTACACCCCCGAGGAGCACGTCGATGCGATCTACACCGACGAGGTGATCGTCCACTTCTTCAACCTCGGCGGGTTCTTCAGCAAGGTCCATGAGTGGCTGAAGCCGGGCGGCGTGATGATCAACAAGGAGCTGCATCTCAAGCATCCCCGTCACGCCAAGCTCGAGCGTGGCGGCGAGTTCGTCAGCCAGATCTACGGCGACACGGGCAACTACCGCACGCTCTCGGAGGAGCTCGGGCTCGCCAACGCGGCCGGGTTCGACATTGAGCGTGTCCACCACATCGAGCGGCGCCACTACGAGGTCACCATCGATCACTGGCTCGCCAACATGCACAAGCATGCCGACCAGCTCAGGGAGATGGTCGGCGATCAGCACTATCGTGACTTCAGGGTCTATCTCAGGCTCGCCCGGCATATCCAGCGCAACGTCACCCTCGACGTCGTCGTCTGCCGCAAGTTCGCCTGATCCCCGCACTCCAGAGTCAGCAGCCTGGGCTGCCGCTGATCACGTCGGCGTCGACAGTTGGGCGAGGTAGGACGTCAGGTGTGAGTAGGCGCCCGTCGCAATCAGGACGCCGAGCGCGACGGTGATCACGCCACCCGCCAGGGTGAGCGGGCGGACCAAGCGGTTGAGCGTGCGCGGGAGGTCGGGGAGCGACGCCCAGACGAGCGCCGTCGCGATGAAGGGCAGGCCGAGTCCCAGCGAGTAGACGACGAGGAGGAATGCCCCGGCGATCGCGTGGGCGCTGAGCGCGGCGAGCGTCAGGGCGGCCGCGAGATACGGCCCGACGCACGGGGTCCACCCGATGCCGAAGACGACGCCCATGAGAAACGCTCCGAGCACGCCGCGCCGGCGGAGACGTTCGGGCAGCCGGAATCCCGCGGTGCGCTCGAGGAGGCCGACACGGACGACCCCGATGATCGCGAGCCCGAAGAGGATGACCGCGACGCCCCCCACGATCTCGACGACGCGCCCGCTCACCGCCCCATTGGCGACGCGGGCAATCCCACCCGCGGACAGGCCGAGGAGCACGAAGACGGCCGTGAACCCGGCGACATAGAGCAGCGAGCCCGCGAGGAGGCGGAGCCGGAAGCTGTGCCGATCGGGATTGGTGAGCTCTGCCGCGCTAACCCCTGAGACGCAGGCGAGATAGGCAGGCAGGAGGGGGACGGTGCACGGTGCGAGAAAGGAGCCCAGCCCCGCGACGAAGGTGGCGAGCACCGTGGCAATCGAAATCATCAGCCGAAGGTAAACGTATAGATCCGGAAGCCGGCGGGCACGGTCAGATCGATGAGGTGATAGCCGGACGAGACCCCGGTGAGGAGCTGAAAGAGGTCCTGGCGCGAGACCGTGAACCCTGAGCTGCTCACTGCGGAGCCGCTGTTCGCGGTGCCGACGGACTTGCCGTCAAGGATGACTGAAACCGGCAGCTCCGCGCCGTTCGTCCCCGCGACGACATAGACGGTGTCCGCCTGGAACGCGAGGCGGAGATGGTCCGTTGCGTTCGCCTGCAGATACTGGCCCTCGTCTGTCCACGACCCCGTGACCTGGGGCAGATCGTGGGTCTGCGGCGGCCCCGTGTCCGGGTAGGTGACCGGCTGCCCCATCGCCCCGTACATCTCGTTGTCGGCGAGCTGGCCACGCCCGCCATCGCTGCCGACGTACAGCTCGGGAGTCGTCCCCGACGGCACCGGCGTCGACTGGGGCAGCGCCGCGGTGGTGACGCCGAGCAGCTGCGCCACGGCCGCATCGGTCTGCGTGTAGTCGCCTTCGCCGAAGCTCGTGTAGGCCACGCGGCCCTGCTGGTCGAGCAGGTATTCGGCGGGCCAGTATTGGTTCTGATAAGCGTTCCATGTGTCCATGGCGCTGTCGACCGCCACCGGCCATGAAATGCCGAGTCGCGTCACCGCCGCGGCGACGTTGGCCTCCACCTTCTCGAAGTCGAACTCCGGAGAGTGCACGCCGACGATGACGAATCCGTCGTTCTTGTAGGCGTTGTAGAGCACCTGAAGATGCGGGATGGTGCGCACGCAGTTGACGCATGAGAACGTCCAGAAGTCGATGAGCACCACCTTGCCCTTGAGGTCGGCACGCGTCAGAGGCGGGCTGTTCAGCCACGCGTCGATGCCCGTGAATTCGGGCGCCTCACTACGCTGATTCGCGGGGAGGACCTCACCGCCCGTGGTCGACGCCGTCGCCGGCGGCGGCGGCATGCGTACGACCGTCACGAGCACGGCCGCCACGATCAATACGGCCACGGCGGCCAGCGCGATCCGGTATCGGGTCATCAGCTTCGGCTCGACTGTAGGGTCGCCACGTTGACGGAACATTACGGGTGGGGTCCCGTCTGCTAGCGTGGCGAGATGCTCGGCGACCGAAGGCGCGTGGTCATCGAGCACGTCCGGCCGCGCGTCGACAGCGGGGAATTCCCTGCAAAGGCCACTCGTGGGCTGCCCCTGCGGGTGACCGCCCGTGCGTTTCTCGAAGGGCACGACCCGTTGCTGACATGGGTCTGGCATTGGCCCGGGAACAGCGTGCTCGTTCCGGACGCACCGCCAAAAGGTCTGATCGAGGTGGCGATGTCCGCCGAGCCGCAGGACCGGTTCGGCGCATGGATCACGCCGACGGGCGTCGGCGCGTGGAGCTTTGCGGTGGTCGGACTTCCTGACGCCTGGGGCGGCTGGGCTCGCGACCTGATGATCCGCCACGAGACCGGCATCGACATCGCGCCGGACCTCGCCGACGGGGCTGCGATGGCGGATGCCCGCTCGATGCAGCCCGGGATCTCGAAAGCCGACCGGCGCGCCATGGCCACCCTCGCGATGAAGCTGGCCGCGCCGACCCCGGTCGCGACACGTCTCCCGCTCGCCACGCGGGATAGCGCGATGGCGCTCATGCGCCGGACGGCGGATCTCAGCCATGCCAGCATCGACGGCCCATACAAGCTCTGGGTCGACCGCGAGGGGGCCGGATTCTCAGCCTGGTACGAGATGTTCCCGCGCTCCGAGGGAGCCGTCCCCCCGAAGAGCGGGACGCTGCGCCTGGCTCAAGGCCGTCTCGCCGCCATCGCGGAGATGGGCTTCAGCGTCGTCTATCTGCCCCCGATCCATCCGATCGGCATGACCCATCGCAAGGGCCCGAACAACATCACCGAGTCCGGCCCGGACGACCCGGGGAGCCCATGGGCGATCGGCTCCGCCGCCGGGGGTCACACGAGCGTGCACCCCGACCTGGGCGACGTTGCCGACTTCGACAGCTTCGTCGCCGCCGCGCAGGCGGCAAACCTCGAGGTCGCGATCGACTACGCGTTGCAGTGCAGCCCGGACCACCCCTGGGTCACGGAGCATCCGCAGTGGTTCCGGCACCGCTCCGACGGATCGATCCGCTACGCCGAGAACCCGCCGAAGCGCTACCAGGACATCTACCCGATCGACTTCGACACCGATGACTCGGCGCGCCTCTGGGAGGCGCTCGCAGGGGTCATGCGCTTCTGGATCGACCACGGTGTGCGGATCTTCCGCGTCGACAACCCGCACACCAAGCCGTTCGTCTTCTGGGAGTGGCTGATCGCCGAGATCCATCGCGAGCACCCGGGCGTCCTCTTCCTCGCCGAGGCGTTCACGCGGCCGGCGGTGATGCAGCGGCTCGCGAAGATCGGCTTCTCACAGTCCTACACGTATTTCACGTGGCGCAACAGCGCCTGGGAGCTCGGTCAGTATCTGACGGAACTGTCACAAACCGAGATGGTCGACTGGTTCCGGCCAAACTTCTGGGTGAACACGCCGGACATCCTGCACGCCACGCTGCAGCATGGTGGGGCGCCGGCCTTTCGCATGCGCGCAGTGCTCGCGGCGATCACCTCTCCGTCGTGGGGCATGTACAGTGGGTACGAGCTCTTCGAGGCCACGCCACTCCGCGACGGTAGCGAGGAGTACCTCGACTCGGAGAAGTACCAGCTCAGGCCTCGGGACTGGTCGAGCCCATGGTCGCTGGCACCGTACATCACCCGCCTGAATCAGATCCGCGCTGCTCATCGCGACGCGATCGCCCAGCTGAGCACGCTCCGCATCCATCACATGACCGACGAGGCCATGCTCTGCGTGTCACGCACCACCCCGGACAAGGAGGACGTCCTGCTGCTCGTGGTGAACCTCGACCCACATCATCCGCGCGAAGCCACCACCTGGCTCGACCTTGGCGCGCTCGGCATCGCCGCCGACCGTCCCTTCGAGGTCCACGACGAGCTCGGTGGGGGAACGTTCACCTGGCAGGGGCCTGTCAACTACGTCCGGCTCGACCCGTCGCAACAGATCGCGCACGTGCTCCATGTGCGGAGGCCGTCATGACGGCGCACGCGAAACTCGGCGAGGACCCGCTCTGGTTCAAGCGCGCCGTCTTCTACGAGCTCTCGGTGCGCGCGTTTCACGACGGCAACAACGACGGGATCGGGGATTTCCGAGGCTTGATCAGCAAGCTCGAGTACCTCGAGTGGCTCGGCGTCGACTGCATCTGGCTCCTGCCCTTCCAGCAGAGCCCGCTGCGTGACGGAGGCTACGACATTGCTGACTACCGCACGGTGCTCGCCGATTACGGCGACGTCGACGACGTCGCGCGCCTGGTCGAGGAGGCACACCGCCGTGGCATTCGCGTGATCATGGATCTCGTCATCAATCACACGAGCGACCAGCACGCGTGGTTCAAGAGCTCGCGCTCCTCCCCGGACAGCGAGCAGCGCGATTGGTACGTGTGGTCGAGCACGAAGAATCGATTCACCGATGCGCGCATCATCTTCCTCGACACCGAGACGTCGAACTGGACGTGGGACGAACAGTCCGGCGCGTACTACTTTCATCGATTCTTCAGCCATCAGCCGGACCTCAACTACGACAACCCGCAGGTGCGCGCGGAAATCGTTGACGTCTGCCGGTTCTGGCTCGACATGGGCATGGACGGCTTCCGCCTCGACGCGGTGCCATACCTGTACAAGCGAGAGGGCACGAACTGCGAGAACCTGCCCGAGACGCACGAGTTTCTCGCCGACCTGCGCGCCGCGATCGACACAGAGTACCCCGGCAAGGTGTTGCTCGCCGAGGCCAATCAGTGGCCCGAGGATGTCGTCGACTACTTCGGGACTCCTGAGCGCCCCGAGTGCCACATGTGCTTCAACTTCCCGCTCATGCCGCGGATGTTCATGGGACTCCGCCGCGAGCAGCGCTTCCCGATCACCGAGATTCTCGACCGCACGCCGGCGCTCCCTCCGAAGACACAGTGGGGCATCTTCCTGCGCAACCACGACGAGCTGACGCTGGAGATGGTCACCGACGAAGAGCGCGACTACATGTGGACCGAGTACGCAAAGGACCCACGCGCCAAGCTCAACCTCGGCATCCGGCGCCGCCTTGCGCCGCTGCTCAACAACGGCCGCCGCCAGATGGAGCTGTTCTACGGGCTCATCCTCTCGTTGCCGGGCAGCCCCATCCTGTACTACGGCGACGAGATCGGCATGGGCGACAACGTGTATCTCGGCGATCGCGACGGCGTGCGCACACCGATGCAGTGGAACGCGGACCGCAACGGCGGGTTCAGCCAGGCCGATTTCGCGCAGCTGTACCTGCCCCCGCTCATGGATCCCGTGTACGGGTTCCAGGCGTGCAACGTCAGCGCACAGCGCCGCAACGAGTCGTCGATGCTGCAGTGGTTGCGCCGCTTCATCGCCGTGCGCAAGCGCTGGCCGGTGTTCGGCGAGGGCACGTTCGAGGCTCTGGATGCCGCCAACCCGTCGGTGTTCGCGTTCATCCGCACCCTGGACGACCACGTCGTGCTGTGCGTCAACAACCTCTCACGATTCGCGCAACCGGTCGAGCTCGACCTGCGCAAGTATGGCGAGACGACCCCGGTGGAGATGCTCGGTCGCGTCCACTTCCCGCGCATCGGCGAGTTGCCGTACCTGCTGACGCTCGGGCCGCACGGCTTCTACTGGTTCACGCTGGACGCTGCGACAGCATGAGCGCACAGAGCGACAGCGCTGCGGCGGTGCTTCGCGAGCACGGACTTGACGGCTGCGAGCGCGCGCTCGGTGCGTACATCGCGCACCAGCGCTGGGCCGGCGCGCATGGTCGCACCGTCGAGTCCGTCGCGGTCGTCGACGCGGCTGTGATCAGCACGGCCGCGCCGATCCTGCTGCATACGCTGACCGCCGTCACGTTCACGGATGGTGTAACCATGCGATACGTCCTGCCACTCGGTGTTCGCGAGCCCGGTGACGCCCTTGCGGAGCGGGCGCCGGAGTTCGTGATCCCGTGGGCGGGCGCGCCAGCTGCGATGCTCCTGTACGACGCGGTCGGCGATGCTGTGTACATCGAATGGCTGCTCGAGGCAATCCGCGAGCAACGGGTGCTCGAAACGTCGAGCGGGACGCTGCGCTACTCGTGTCCGGATCCGCTCGCGCTCGATACCGGGAGCCTGTCGTCGATTCGCCCCCTGCGGGTCGAGCAGAGCAACACGTCGGTGGAGGTCGGCGACGCGCTCTTCCTCAAGCATCTCCGCCGCGTTGAGCCCGGACCGTCTCAGGAACTCGAGATGTCAGACGCGCTGGCGGCGTCCGGGTTCACGCACTTCGCGCCGTTGCTCGGGCGGGCGGTGTGGGCGTCGGGCGCCGAGCCGCCATCGCCGCTCGTGCTCATCCAGCGATTCCTCCACAACAGCAGTGAGGGGTGGGCGCTGGCGATGACGTCCCTTCGGGACCTCTATGCGACGGCGGAGGGAATGGGCGCTTCGGATGCCGTCGAGCGTCGTGCCGCTGTCGACGATCAGGACGCCGCTTTCCTCGCGGAGTCGATGCGGCTTGGCCAGGTGGTTGCTGAGATGCACCTCGCGCTCGGCGATGCCGGCGCTGCGATGGCGACCGCGCCGCTGACGCCGGCCACGCTCTCCGCATGGGCGGCAGCGATGACGGACGAGCTCGACTCGCTCCTCAGCCGCCCCGACGCGGCATTGGATCCACTCCGCGCCGTCCGCGACGACGTGGTCTCGCATTTCGATGCCCTGCGGGATCTGCCGCCCGGGGGGTTGCTGACGCGCGTCCACGGCGACCTGCACCTCGGGCAGCTCCTTCGCGTCGACACGGGCTGGGTCGTGCTCGACTTCGAGGGCGAGCCCGATCGCACGCCCGCGCAGCGGCGGGAGTTGAGCACGCCACTTCGGGACGTGTCGGCAATGCTCCGCTCGTTCGACTACGCGGCCGCAGCGGCGATCGCCGAGCGCACCGCTCCGGACAGCGACGAAGGACGGGTGCTCTTCGGGTTCGGCGACGCGTGGGCGGACGCCAACCGCGACGCCTTCTGGAACGCCTACCTGGAGGCGATCGGCTCGGATCCCGTACTCCCGGAACTCGGATCCGCGCTTGTCATCCGCCGGGCCTTCGAGGTCCAGAAAGCTGTCTACGAGATTGGGTATGAACTGGGACATCGACCCACGTGGGTCGAGATCCCGCTTCGGTTCCTGCTCCGCGGCGCGGTGCCGAAGTGACCGCCGACGCAGGCGCCGTGACCGACCTCGACGGAGCGCTCGAGCAACTGCTCGCCGGACGCCTGCGCGACCCGCACGAACTGCTGGGACCGCATCCCGACGGCACGACGACGCTGATCCGCGCGTTTCACCCGGATGCCACGTCGGCGAGCATCGCTCGCGAGGGCGGCGTGACCCCGATGCGGCGTCGCAACGGCCTCGGCCTCTTCGAGGTGCATCTTCCGGTGAGCGATCTGCCCGGGTACAGGATCCGGTTTCGGAACGATGAGCGGGAGTGGGAGCAGGAGGATCCGTATGCCTTCACACCCACCCTCGGCGAGCTCGATCTGCACCTGATCGGCGAGGGGACGCACCTGCAGCTCTGGCGCGCGCTCGGAGCACGAGTGATCGAGCACAACGGCGTGACCGGGACGGCGTTCAGCGTCTGGGCGCCGAACGCGCTCGGCGTCAGCGTCGTCAGCGACGCGAACTTCTGGGACACGCGCACCTGGCCCATGCGGATGCTCGGCGGCTCAGGCGTGTGGGAGTTGTTCTGCCCCGGAGTGGGCAAGGGTGTGCGCTACAAGTTCCTCGTCACGCGAGGCGACGGGATGCGCACGTTCAAAGCCGATCCCCTCGCGCGGTCCGCAGATCATCCGCCGGGCACCGCGAGCATCGTCGAGCACAGCACGCACAAGTGGCGTGACGCCGCATGGATGCGGCGACGTGCTCGCGCGTCGCTGAGCGCCGCTCCGTTCGCGTCCTACGAAGTCCACCTCGGCTCGTGGCGGCGCGCAGCCGACGGGCGCCTGCTCAGCTATCAGGAGATCGCCGAGCCGCTCGCAGCCCACTGCCGCACGATGGGCTTCACGCACGTCGAACTGCTCCCCGTCATGGAGCATCCCTTCGGAGGCTCATGGGGGTACCAGGTCACCGGGTACTACGCGCCGACCGCGCGGCACGGCACCCCCGACGACTTCCGCACGTTCGTGGATGTCATGCATCGCAACAGCATCGGAGTGTTGCTCGACTGGGTCCCGGCGCATTTTCCGCGTGACGGCTGGGCGCTGGCGCGCTTCGACGGTACGCCGCTGTACGAGCACAGCGACCCGCGCCGTGGTGAGCATCCCGACTGGGGAACCTACGTATTCAACTATGGGCGCAACCAGGTGCGCAACTTCCTCGTCGCCAACGCGCATTACTGGGCCGAGGAGTTCCACATCGACGGCCTGCGCGTCGATGCGGTTGCATCGATGCTCTACCTCGACTACTCACGCCAGCCGGGCGCATGGGTGCCGAACATCAACGGGGGTAAGGAGAATCTCGAGGCGATCGCGCTGTTGCGCGAGGTGAACGACTCGCTGCACGCGCGCAAGGCAGGCGTGACCACCATCGCCGAGGAGTCGACGACGTGGCCGGGCGTGACGCGGTCGATCGCGAGCGGCGGGCTCGGCTTCGACTTCAAGTGGAACATGGGGTGGATGCACGACACCCTCGACTACCTCCACAAGGATCCGGTGTATCGCCGCTACGCGCACCACCAGATGACGTTCGGGCTCATGTACGCGTGGTCGGAGCGCTTCATCCTTCCGCTGTCGCACGACGAGGTCGTGCATCTCAAGGGCTCGCTGCTCGGGAAGATGTCCGGCGACCCGTGGCAGCGTTTCGCGAACCTCCGCGCGATGTTCGGCTGGATGTGGGCGCACCCCGGGAAGAAGCTGCTCTTCATGGGTGGCGAGCTCGGTGACGAACACGAGTGGGCGCATGAATCGTCGCTCGACTGGACGCTCCTCGACGACCCCGCGCACGCCGGGGTCGCGCACCTCGTCGCCGATCTGGGAGCGCTGTACGCGAACGTTCCAGCACTGTGGGAGCTCGACGAAAGCCCCGGTGGCTTCCAGTGGATCGACGCCGGGAATGCCGACCAGAACGTCCTCAGCTTCATCCGTCGCGACGCCAACGGACACCCGGGGATCGCATGCATCGCCAACTTCTCACCGGTCGTCCGCTACGACTTCCGCGTCGGGCTGCCGCTCCCCGGCCAGTGGGCGGAGGTCGTCAACACCGACTCCCAGCACTACGGCGGGAGTGGAGTCGGCAACCTGGGTGCCGTCGAGGCAGAACCGGAGCCCTGGCACTCCTTCTCGAACTCCGCGCGGCTGACGCTGCCGCCGCTCGGCGTGGTCTGGCTGGCGCCCTCACCCATTGCTTAACGGGTGCAGAGTGGTGAGAATGAACGCAAACCTGCGGCCGAGGGCGCACAGCCGCGAATGGATCAGCACTGCGATCCGTCGCGCACCGAGCGCTTGGCGTGACCGCGTTCGGCAGACACGAGGGTGACCCACGACCATGAACACCGACGAGGCCCGCACCCGGCTGCTGACTGAGCGCGCCCGCATCGAGGCTCTCCGCCAGGCGGCCGGCCGGCTCACCGCCGACGCCCAGGAGGCGACCGAGCGCGAGCTCTCCAGTGCGGAGCAGCACCCGTCCGAGCTGGCGAGCGAGACGATCGGGCTCGAGCTGGACCAGAGCGTCCAGAAGCACGCCGAGCTGGAGCTCGCCGAGCTCGAGGAGGCGGTCAAGCGTGTCGACCTCGGGTCGTACGGCCGCTGTGAGGCCTGCGGCAACGCCATCGGCGAAGCACGGCTGGAGGCACATCCCACCGCGCGCTTCTGCATCGAGGACCAGTCAAAGCAGGACCGCGGAAGGCGCAACGGGCGCTAGCTCGCCCCGGCTCAGTGCCGGAAGTGGCGCTCTCCGGCAAGGACGACGGCCATGTCGAGCGCGTCGGCCGCGGCGGTGACGACAGGATCATTCTTGCTGCCGCCGGGGTGGATGACTGCGCGGACGCCCGCCTTGCCGAGGGTCTCGAGCCCGTCGGGCATCGGGAAAAAGGCATCTGAGGCAGCGACCGCACCCGCTGCGCGCTCCCCGGCACGCGCCACCGCGAGCTCGGACGATTCGACACGCGACATCTGACCGGCGCCGACACCCACCGCCATGCCGTCGCGCACGACGACCACTGCGTTCGATTTGACATGGCGGCACACTCGCCAGGCGATGAGCATGTCGAGCCATTCGCGCTCGTCTGGCTGCCGCGTGGTCGCGACGGTCATCGTCCCCGGGTCGGTGCCCACGCGGTCGCTGGTCTGCACGAGCAGGCCGCCGTCGATGCTGCGCACGTCGAACTGCCCCGGACCGGAGGGCCGCTCGACGACGAGCACACGCATCCGCGGCTTCGTCGCGAGGTGGGCGGCCGCATCGTCGTCGATGCCCGGACACACCACCGCCTCGAGGAAGGTGCGGGCCAGCTCGGTTGCGGTCGCGAGGTCGATCGGTCGGTTGACACCGACGATGCCGCCGTATGCCGCACGCGGATCGCACTCGTAGGCTCGCCGGTACGCGTCGACGGCTGTCTCGCCGACCGCGAAGCCGCAGGGATTGGTGTGCTTGATCACGCAGGCGGCGGGCTCGTCGAACTCGCCGGCCAGAGCGCGAGCGGCGTCGACGTCGAGCCAGTTGGTGAACGAGAGCGCGGAGCCCTGCAAGGACTTCGCGCGCGCGGCGCCGGCCGGCCGGCCGGGGGCGGCGTAGAGGGCGCCTCGCTGGTGCGGGTTCTCGCCGTACCGAAGCTCGTGGAGCCGGGGCCCGCCGACGGTGAACTCCGCCGGCAACTCATCGGTCGACGTGCCGGTGCGCAGCCACGCGGCAACCTGGGTGTCGTAGGCGGCGACGTGCGCGAAGGCATCAACGGCCAGTCGATGACGGGTGGCGACGGAGATCGAGCGGTGTTCGCGCAGCTCGGCAAGCAACGGCTCGTACTGCCGCGGCGAGACGACGACCGCGACCGAGTCACGGTTCTTGGCAGCCGCCCGGATCAGCGTCGGACCGCCGATGTCGATGTTCTCGATCACCGTCTCGTCGTCGGCGCCGCTCGCCAGCGTGTCCGCGAAAGGGTAGAGCGACGAGACCACGAGGTCGATCGGCTCGAACTTGTTCTCCGCGAGCTGGCGCATGTGCTCGGGGATGTCCCGACGGGCGAGGATGCCCGCGTGGATGGCCGGATGCAGCGTCCGCACGCGTCCGTCGAGCATCTCGGGGAAGCCGGTGATGTCCGCCACCGACAGTGCTTCCACACCGGCCTCGCCGAGCGCCCGCCCGGTGCTGCTGGTGGCGATCAGCTCGACGCCGCACTCGCGAAGCCCGCGGGCGAATTCGACCAGCCCGGTCTTGTCGCTGACGGAAAGGAGGGCTCGCATGCTCAGACCGGAGCCGTCGCGGGTGCGGGGAGCACGCGCGCTCGATCACCGTCGCGAACGATGCGACCGGTGCACCAGAGGGCGACTGCCTGGGGCAGCAGCTCCCACTCCCGGTCGTGGATGCGGCGCCGGAGAGTCGCGGCGTCGTCCTCGGCTTCGACCGGCACCGCCGCCTGGAGAACGATCGGTCCGCCGTCGGCCTCGCCGCGATCGAGGAGTTGGACGGTGCATCCCGTGACCTTGACGCCGCGCGCCAGCGCCTGCTCGACGGCGTCCATACCGCCGCCGAATGCCGGCAGCAGCGACGGGTGCACGTTGAGGATCGCGTCCGGAAACGCATCGAGGAACTCGTCGCTGAGGATCCGGTCGTATCCGGCACAAACGATCAGGCGCACCCCCGCGGCGCGGAACCGATCGCGCATCTGGCGGTCACGGAGCCTTGCGTCACCCCCGAAGTCCGACTGCGGCAGCGCGACCGCGCTGACCCCGTGGCTCCGGGCGATGTCGAGCGCGCCCGCCGTGGCCCGATTGGAGATGACGAGTGCCACCTCCGCCGGGAAGTCCGCGGCTGTGCCGGCTTTGAGCAACGCCTTGAGATTGGTTCCAGCCCCCGACACCAGCACCCCGATCGGGGTACGCGCACTCACCGGAGGATGACCCGCCGTGAGCCGCTCTGGGGGACCACCTCGCCGATGCGCCAGACGGGGATCCCGGCGGCTGCGTCGATCGAAGGAGCGTCCGCGGGAACGATGACCACCATCCCCACGCCCATGTTGAACGTGCGCCACATCTCGTCGAGATGGACGCTCCCCGCCTTCTGGAGGGCGTCGAAGATCGGAGGGATGTTCCACGTGGAACGGTCGATGGTTGCGGCGAGGCCTTCGGGGAGCACCCGGGGCACGTTGTCGATGACGCCGCCACCGGTGATGTGCGCCATGGCGTGGATGGCTGTCTGTGTGCGCATCTCGCGAATGGCGTGGAGATATGCGCGGTGCGGCTCGAGCAGGAGGTCGACGAGCGGGCGGTCGGTGCCCGGAAGGACATCGCTCCATTGCAGCTCGTGTTCGGCGACGATGTGACGCACCAGCGAATACCCGTTGGTGTGCAGGCCGCTGCTCGGGAGCGCGTAGAGCTGGTCCCCGGCCACCACGAGGCTGCCGTCGATGATCGCGTCGCGCTGAACGGATCCCACGATGAAGCCGGCGATGTCGTAGTCGCCGAGCGCGTAGACGCCCGGCATCTCCGCGGTCTCGCCGCCGATGAGCGCGCATCCGGCCGAGCGGCAGGCCTCAGCGATGCCCTCGATCAGTTCCGCGAGGTGCTCCGGGATCAGCTTGCCGGTGGCGTAGTAGTCGAGGAAGAAGAGCGGCTCGGCCCCGCAGCAGAGGATGTCGTTGACGCAGTGGTTGACGAGGTCGATGCCGATCCCGCGGTGCCGGCCGGTCGCGATCGCCACCTTCACCTTGGTCCCGACGGAATCCGTGCTCGAGGCGAGCACCGTCGAGCTGGGGTTGTCCTGCTCGAGCGCGAACAGGCCGCTGAAGGCGCCGATGCCGCCAAGGACCTGCGCCGAATGGGTCGAGGCGATGGTGCGCCGGATCAGGCTGACGGCACGGTTGCCCTCATCGATATCGACGCCGGCGTCTGCGTAGCGAAGGTCACCCATCGAGGCAGAGTGTATCGGCGGCCGGTTCGGCGGCGCGGAGGTGCGCTTGAAGAGCCGCATGCTGGCGACACGGTGTCACCATAGAAGTGAATTCAACCCCGTCCAGGGAATCAGATCCATTTCGTGAACCCAACCGACACTGACGACCCGAACTATTTCCATAGGGTGGTCGACTGCCAGTGGGCATGTCCGGCGCACACCAACGTCCCCGAATACATACGGCTGATCGCCCAGGGACGGTATACGGACGCCTACATGTCGAACCGGGAGTCGAACGTCTTTCCGGGGATCCTCGGGCGAACCTGCGACCGTCCCTGCGAACCGGCCTGCCGGCGAACCCGGATCGACGGTGCGCCGGTTGCGATCTGCCGCCTCAAGCGGGTGGCGTCGGATCTCCGCGGGGACATCGTCGATCGCCTCCCGATGATCCCAAAGGTGAAGAACGGGCGGCGGGTCGTCTGCGTCGGCGCCGGACCGGCGTCGCTGACCGTCGCGAACGATCTCCTCCCCGTCGGCTACGAGGTGGTCATGCTCGAGCAGCACGACGTGGCCGGGGGGCTGATGCGAACCAACATCCCGTCGTTCCGGCTTCCGGCGGAGATCCTCGACGAGGAGATCGCGACCATCGTCGACATGGGCGTCGACCTGCGCCTCAACACGCCGGTGAACAGCCTCCGTGAGCTTCTCGCGCAGGACTACGACGCCATCTTCATCGGCACTGGCGCACCGCGCGGCAAGGATCTCGATATCCCCGGGCGGCACGACAGCGACCGGATCCACATAGGAATCGACTGGCTCGAGTCGATCGCCTTCGGTCACACCGAATCGATCGGCGAGCGCGTCCTGATCATCGGCGTCGGCAACACCGCGATGGATTGCTGCCGCTCGTCGCTCCGGCTCGGCGGCAAGCACATCAAGGTGATGGCGCGGCGGCCCCGAACCTTCTTCAAAGCCTCGTCATGGGAGCTCGAGGATGCCGAGGAGGAAGGCGTGGAGATCCTCGTGGACCATGCACCAACTCGCTTCGTCATCGAGAACGGGAGGCTCACCGGGATGGAGTTCCAGCGTCTCGAGTGGGACGAGCAGGCACGGCACTCGACGGTCATCGACACCATCGTGATCCCCTGCGACGACGTCATCCTCGCGATCGGGCAGGAGAACGCCTTCCCCTGGATCGAGCGCGACCTCGGTCTCGAAGTCGGCGACTGGGACATGCCCGTCGTCGATCCGGTGACGTTCCAGTCGTCGCTGCCGGGTGTGTTCTTCGGCGGTGACTCCGCGAGGGGACCCAAGAACATCATCTGGGCCGTCGAGCACGGCCACCAGGCCGCGATCTCGATCCACAACCATTGCGAGGGAGTGGCGGTCACCGAGCGTCCGCCGCAGCGGATGAACCTGGTCAGTCAGAAGATGGGGCTCACCGAGTGGAGCTACAACAACGATTACAACCCCTCCGCCCGGCAGCGCATGCAGCATGTCGAGTTGACGGAGCGCTTCCGGAGCATCGGGACCGAGGTGGAGATGGGCTTCTCCGCCGAGCAGACCGCACGCGAGGTGCAGCGCTGCCTGAACTGCGACATTGAGACGGTGTTCCAGGCGCCACTCTGCATCGAGTGCGACGCGTGCATCGACATCTGCCCGGTGCAGTGCCTGACGATCACCGAGAACGGTGATGAGGCCGATCTGCGCACGCGACTTTCCGCGCCTGCCAGGAACCGCGACCAGGCCCTCTACGTGTCGGCCGCGCTACCGCAGACCGGACGCGTGATGGTCAAGGACGAGGACCTCTGCGTGCACTGCGGTCTCTGCGCCGAGCGCTGTCCGACAGCGGCCTGGGACATGCTCAAGTTCGAGCTGCTCATCCCGCTCGCGATGTCCACGCCAACACCCACCCCGGTGCCCTCATGACCCCAGAGCTCGCGTCCGCCGACGCACGTTCGAAGGTCAACGACTTTGCGATCAAGCTCGCCAACGTCAACGGGACGGGATCGTCGAGCGCGAGCACCCTGTTGATGCGCGCCATCTTCCGGATGGGCGTCCCCGTGTCCGGTAAGAACCTCTTTCCGTCGAACATCCAGGGGCTGCCGACGTGGTACGAGATCCGAGTCAACAAGGACGGTCACGTCGCTCGCGCGCGCCGGTACGACGTCATGGTGGCGATGAACGGCCAGACCTACGCGAGCGACATTGCGGAGGTGGTGAGCGGCGGGTACACGATGTACGACTCGTCGTGGCCGCTCGACCGCGACCTGATCCGCGAGGACGTGACCTACCTGGGCGTGCCGCTTGCCGAGATGTGCAACGACGCGTTCCGCGGCCCGCGCGAGCGCATCCTCATGAAGAACATCGCGTGCGCCGGCGCGCTCGTGGCGATGCTCGGGCTTGACATGGACGTCATCGCGCAGCTCCTCACCGAGCAGTTCGCCGGCAAGGAGCGGCTCCGCGAGTCCAATCAGACGGCCCTGCGGCTCGGCCACGACTTCGCGACCGGGCACTTCGAGTACCCGCTGCCGTGCCGGGTCGAGACGATGGATGCAACGAAAGGATCGATCCTCATCGACGGCAACACCGCCGCGGCACTTGGCTGCGTGTATGCGGGCGCGACCGTCGCGGCCTGGTACCCGATCACGCCGTCGACGTCGCTCATGGACGCATTCGCCAAGTATTGCGCCAAGTTCCGGCGTGATCCCGACACCGGGAAGAACAACTACCTGGTGCTCCAGGCCGAGGATGAGCTGGCGGCGATCGGCATGGTCATCGGTGCGTCGTGGGCGGGCGCGCGCGCCTTCACATCGACGTCAGGGCCAGGTATCTCGCTGATGCAGGAGCTGCTCGGCATGGGCTACTACGCCGAGGTGCCCGCCGTCGTCTTCGATGTGCAGCGCACGGGACCGTCGACGGGCATGCCCACCCGGGTGCAGCAGGCTGACATCCTCAGCTGCGCGTATGCGTCGCACGGCGACACGAAGCACGTGCTGCTCTTTCCCGCCAACCCGGCCGAGTGCTTCTCGATGGCGCCGACCGCGTTCGACCTCGCCGAGCGCTTCCAGACGCCGGTGTTCGTGCTCTCGGATCTCGACATCGGCATGAACGACTGGGTGAGTCCGGCGTTCGAGTGGGACGACGACTACACTCCGGATCGCGGTCGCGTGCTCGACGCCGCTGCGCTGCGTGAGCTCGAGGTGTTCCATCGGTACGAGCCCGCGGACGCCGACTCCGTCGCGGCGCGCACGCTCCCCGGCGTCAGTGAGCTCGGCGCGTATTTCACCCGCGGTTCCGGGCATGGCAGCGACGGCGCGTACACGGAGACTCCTGAGGTGTACCAGGCGGTTGTCGACCGGCTTGCGCGCAAGCACACCGCCGTCGCAGAGCACATCCCCGCGCCGATGATCGAGGACAGCGCGCACGCGCCGCTCGGCATCGTGACCCTCGGCAGTTGCGAGCTCGCGGTGCTCGAGGCGATCGGCCTCCTCGCGAAGCACGGTGTCGTCGCCGATTACATGCGCGTGCGTGGGTTTCCGTTCTGTGCCGCAGTCCGCGCGTTCCTCGCTGCGCACGAGACCATCGTCGTCGTCGAGCAGAACCGCGACGGGCAGTTGCGGACCCTGCTCACCCTGGAAACCCCGGTGTCCAAAGAGCAGCTCGAGTCGGTGCTCGTGTACGGCGGCTTCCCGCTCAGCGCCGAGGACGTCGTTGACGGTGTCACACGAATCGTGGGGGCCTGAGCCATGCCGTCCATCGTCAAGCCCGCCGTCACCAACCCCGGCCTCGAGCGCAACGCGCTCGGCCTCACGGTGCGCGACTACGAGGGGGGCATGTCGACGCTCTGCGCCGGATGCGGGCATGACTCGGTGACCGCCGCGATCACCCAGGCGCTCTGGGAGACCGCGACACCGCCGCGCATGATCGCCAAGCTCAGCGGGATCGGTTGCTCCGCGAAGACGGCCGCGTATTTCGCCCGTGGTGCCCATGGCTTCAACGGATGCCATGGCCGGATGCCACCGCTCGCGACGGGCGCCAGCGCCGCGAATCGCGACCTGCTCTGCATCGGCATCTCCGGTGACGGCGACTCGCTGTCGATCGGTCTCGGCCACCTCGCGCACCTGGTGCGACGCAATGTGCGCATGGTCTACGTGATCGAGAACAACGGGGTCTACGGCCTCACCAAAGGACAGTTCTCGGCGTCCGCCGATGTCGGTTCAACGACCAAGCGCGGCGAGGCGAACCACCTGCAGCCGATCGATCCCATGCTGCTCGGCCTCTCGATGGGCGCCACATTCCTGGCGCGTGGATTCTCCGGCGACAAGCGCCAGCTGGTGCCGATCTTCCGCACCGCGATGGCGCATCACGGTCTCGCGATCATCGACGTGATCTCACCGTGCGTGACGTTCAACGACCATGAGGGCTCGACCAAGAGCTACCTGTTCACACGCCAGCACGATGTGCAGATGACGGTGACCGACTTCGTGCCGCCTGCTGACGAGATCTCTGCGACGATCCCACCGGAAGGCGTGATCAGCATCCCGATGCACGATGGGGCGACGCTGCGCTTCCGCAACGTCCCGGACGGCTACGACCCCACGGATCGCGCCGCTGTGCTCGAGCACATGATGGCGTCGCGCGGGCGCGGTGAGATCGTCACCGGGCTCCTGTACATCGACGAGCAAGGCTCCGATCTGCACGAGCTGGGGAACACGACCCAGCAGCCCCTGGCTCAGGTGCCGTATTCGAAGCTCTCTCCGGGATCAGCAGCGCTCGCGGGTATCGGCTTCCGCTGATCTCCGATCCGCCAGCGCAGCTGTCCTACGCAGGCAGCGCTGCGCGGGCTCGCGCGAGAAACGTGCGCTCCGCCTCGTTGGATGTGAGCGCGAGCGCCGCGTCATATTCGCTCCGCGCCTCGTCGTTCCGGGCCACTCTGCTCAGCAGATCCGCGCGCACTGCGTGCAAGAGATAGTAGTCATCGAGGCCGGGGCCCTCGATCGCTGACAGTGCCGCCTCAGCGCCTCGAACCTCCGCGAGCGCGACGGCGCGGTTCAGCGCAACGACCCGCGTCGGTGTCACTGCGAGGAGCTGGTCGTAGAGCTGCACGATCTGCCCCCAGTCGGTCTCGGCCGCAGTGCCGGCATCGCTGTGCACCGCCTGAATCGCTGCCTGGATCTGGTACGGACCCGGCCGGTTTCGCCGCAGGCACGCACGCACCATCGACTGGCCCTCCGTGATGAGACTACGGTCCCACTGCGAACGGTCCTGGTCTGCGAGCAGCACGAGCTCGCCGTCCGGCGAGGTGCGAGCGCGCTGTCGCGAATTGACGAGCAACATCAGTGCCAGGAGCCCGAGCACCTCGTCCTCATCGGGCATGCGCTCGGCCAGGAGGCGGCCCAATCGGATCGCCTCCGTGCACAGATCCGCGCGATCGAGGTGCTCGCCGGAGCTGGCCACGTACCCCTCGTTGAAGATGAGGTAGACAACGGTCAGCACGGGCTGCAGCCGCTCGGGAAGCTCTGCCGGACCCGGTACCCGGTATGGGATTCGGGCATCGCGGATCTTGTTCTTCGCGCGCACCAACCGCTGCGCCATGGTCGCCTCGGGCACGATGAACGCACGCGCGATCTCCGGGGTCGACAACCCGCCGAGCAGACGGAGCGTCAACGCGACCTGGACGTTGGTGGCGAGCGCCGGGTGGCAACACGTGAAGATGAGGCGAAGTCGATCGTCCTGCACGAGGCCTTCAGCAACGGGCTCGCTGTCCGCATGCATCAGTGCGGCCTTGGCGTGGCGATCGGCCCGGGCGGCTTCGCTCCGGAGGCGATCGATGCCGCGCCGTCGCGCGGTGGTGATGATCCAACCGGCCGGGCTGGGAGGCAGTCCACTGTCGGGCCACCGTTGCGCCGCAACGATGAACGCTTCCTGGACTGCCTCCTCGGCAATGTCGATGTCGCCGAACGATCGGACCAGCACGGAGACGGCGCGGCCGTATTCCTCACGAAAGACACGTTCGATCTCGGAACTGCTGACCGTCACCGTCACGGAAATCAGTCTTCCGTCGCTTCCTGGAAGGGACGTACCTCGACGGGCGCGCCGCACGCCACCGTCCCCTTGGCCGCCCACGCGAGTGCCGCGTCCAGGTCCTCGGCCTTGATGACCCAGAACCCACCGACGTACTCCTTGCCTTCGGCGAACGGGCCGTCCGTCGTGAGCACCGCGCCAGCCTGGACTCGCACGACCGTCGAGTTCGCGATCGGATCCATGCCACCCGCGAAGACCCAGGCGCCGGCCGCGCGAATCTCGTCGTTGAGCACGTCCACGTCGTGGAACATCTTCGCCGTCTCTTCCGCGGAAGGGGTCGGGGCACCGTCGACTGCGCAGACGCTGAGCATGTACTGCTTCACCGGAAATCCTCCTCGGCAACCATGTTGCCGTCTGTTGGTTTTGGCCGGTCTCGATCCGGCCTGTCACCTCCTATACGGAGCACCGAGCGGTCAATCGACAGTCTGGAAGGCCGGCGGTGCATTTCGTCGGTCTGCCAGGGATCAGGCACCCGGCTCTTCCATGAACGGCCTGACCTCGATCGGTGCGGCGCACGCGACCGTGGCTTTGCGCGCCCAGGTGAGCGCGGCATCGAGGTCGTCCGCCTTGATGATCCAGAAGCCACCGATGCGCTCCTTGGTCTCCGCATAGGGTCCGTCGGTCGTGACAACAGTGCCGTCCGTCACCCGGAGCACCGATGCCGTGCTGTCGTTGTGCAGACCGCCGGCGAAAACCCAGACGCCTGCGCCCACCATCTCCGCGTTGAGCGCGTCGACGTCACGCATGCTGGCCGCCATTGCTTCGGGCGTCAGGTCGGGACCGGCGTCAGCGTGAAAGACACTGAGCATGTACTGGGTCATGGCGGTTCCTCCTCGGCAAGAGATCTTGCCGCGTGTCTGTTGGGCCGGTGATCCGGTCCGTCACCTCGTAGACGGAGCTGATGTCCGGAAATCGACAGGACGCGGATGAGCCGATCAGCCGGCGCCGCGATCGCCGAGTCGCTTCTCGATGCCGTCGAGCACGAGGCTGATGCCCTGATCGGCGCGCCAGGTGGAAGCGCCGGCCGTTCCCGACACTGCTGACGGCGCGGCACCCACAGCCGCCGGGGCAGCCGCGTCGAGGGTCACTCGCACGCAGCCGCTGTACACGGCGAGGTCATAGCGATCCGTCGCCTGCATCGCGCCCGGCGTGTCCCATTGCACGTCCGATTTCAGGCGCATCGGCGTGTCATCGAGCCGGACCTTGACCGATCCCTGCGAAATGGCCGCGTGCACAGCAGTGTTCCGAGGCCGGTGGAGCGTGACCCCCACGATGCCGCTGTTGACTCGAATGGGAACCACGCCGACCGGCGCCGGCAGGGTGCACGTCACGTTCCCGGCTCCGCTGTCGAGCTCGATCCCACTGACGCGCAGGCCCGAGAGATCGAGCACCGTGTTCCAGGTTCCGCCGTGGATCTTGAAATGCCACGTGTAGTTGGGACTCAGCTCGACCGCCCCGTGATCGCCGCCGCGCCGGTTCTTCACGAGCACGAGGCTCCCGGGGCGCATTTCGACCGAGGCGGCCCCGCCACCGCCGGTCGAGGTCGCGACGTCAACCGTGTCGGACGCGGCCGCACGAACCAGGACCCGCCAGGAGCCCGAATCGATCGCCAGCGTCATCAGCTGACCCCCGCGTCCGCGCGCGCCCGCCGGCGGTTCGGTGAAGGCGGACACCGCTGCCTCGACGACCAGTGTGGTGGCGGCAGCCTCGGCTTCCGCGAGCCCCGCTGTTCCGAGCACCTGGGCAAGGTCGCGGGTGAGGCGGCTGCGTTGCACCACCGGAAGTGACCCGAGCACAACGGTCGCCGCGCCCTGGTGCACCTTGAGGAACTGCGCGAGATCGTCGCAGGCGGCGGTCACCTGCGGGCGCCAGCCCAATGATGATGCCGGCACGGCCACCCGCTCCAGGACGGCCTCGGCCACGAGTTCCAGGAGCTGCTCCTTGTCGCGGATGTGCCAGTACAGGGAAGCGGCTTTCACGCCGAGACGGTCGGCGAGCGCACGCATGGAGAGTCCTTCGACGCCGACCGCGTCGAGCATCCCCAGTGCGGCCTGAATGACCGCCTCGCGGTTGAGCCCGGTCTCCGTCTCCTGACGGCTCACAGGTGGTTCCTCCGATTCCGGCGTCGACGACCGCGACGACCGTAGTGGGTTGACGTAACTAACAGCGTTAGGCTAGTATCGCACAAGTCACCGTTAGACACAAACTCACGCGGATGGTGTTAGAGATGAACGCGACACTGGAGGCCGCCGGCCTCAACAAGTCCTTCGGCAAGACCCGGGCGCTGGACGGTCTCAACCTCACCATGGAGCCCGGCCAGGTCATGGCGCTGCTCGGTCCCAACGGGGCCGGCAAGACGACCTTCGTGAACCTCGTGGCGACCCTGATCCGTCCTGACGGCGGTGCCCTGCGTGTCCACGGGATCGATGTCGCCCGCAACCCCGCGGCGGTCCGCCGGCTGATGGCGCTTGCCGGGCAGTCCGCGGCGGTGGAGCCGACAATGACCGGCCGGGAGAACATCGTCATGGTCGCGCGCCTCTCCGGCGCATCCGCTTCGGACGCCCGCCGCAACACCGCCGCCGTCATCGAGCAGATGGGTCTCACCGAGGCCGCCGACCGGACGGTGCGCACGTACTCCGGCGGTATGCGTCGCCGCCTCGACCTCGGCGCCAGTCTCGTTGCGCGACCCCGGTTGCTGCTGCTCGACGAGCCGACCACGGGTCTCGACCCGCGTAGCCGCCTCGAGCTGTGGGATGTCATCCGCTCGCTGGTCGTCAACGGCACGGACGTCCTGCTCACCACCCAGTACCTCGACGAGGCCGATCATCTGGCGTCACAGATCGCCATCATTGACCACGGTCACGTGGTTGCGTCGGGGACGCCTCGCGAGCTGAAGCGCCTCGCCGGGCGCAACGTCGTCGAGATCCGTGTACGCGACAGCTCGGCGTTGGATCGCGTCGCCGCGACGCTGATGTCCATCGGCGACGGACCGGCCACCATCGACGCGCCCACACGGAGTGTCCGGGTCGCGCTCAGTGCCGATACGGAGCGCGTCTTCGCCGCACTCCGGCCGCTTGACGACACCGGCATCGCGATCGATGAGGTGTCCGTTCGTCAGCCGACTCTCGATGAAGCATTTCTCGCCCTCACGGGCACACCCAAGGAGGCAGTGGCATGAGCATCGCCATCGCACCCCCGCGCGGCAACGCCGCCGGCATCTTCGTCTCGACTGGGCAGATCGCGCGCCGGGTCCTGCTCAAGTTCGTCCGGTCGCCGCAGCTCGTGGTGGTCGGCACCCTGCAGGGCGCCATGTTCCTGCTCATCTTCCGCTACGTGTTCGGCGGCGCGATCCCTCTGGCCGGCATCAACTACGTCGACTTCGTCGTCCCCGGTTTCATCACGACCGGCGTGCTCTTCAACGCGATGTACGCATCGGCAGGAATGGCCGAGGACATGAGCGCGGGTCTCATCGCGCGACTGCGCTCGCTGCCGATACCGCGCAGCGCCGTGCTGATCGGCCGCGCGGTTGCCGACACGGCGCTCCAGTTCTGGGGGCTCATCGTCACGGTCGCCATCGGCTTCCTGGTCGGCTTCCGTATCCACGGCAGCGTGGGTGCTGCGCTCGCGGCCGCAGCGCTGGTGATCCTCTTCGGCTTCGTCTTCGAGTGGGTGTTCGTGCTCATCGGGATGGTCGCCGGCTCGGCGCAGGCGGCGCAGGGGTTCGCGCTGATCGTCTTCCCGTTCAGCTTTGTCTCATCGGCCTACATCCCTGTGGCGACGATGCCCTCGTGGATGCAGGCCTTCGCCGAGAATCAGCCGCTCACTGTGATGGTGAACGCGGTGCGTTGCCTCGCCGAGGGTCACCCGGCCGAAGCGCTGCTCGGTCACCCGACGTCGTACTTCGTGATCCGCTCACTGATCTGGTCGGTGGCGATCGTGGCCGTGTTCGCACCGCTGGCGGTGGCCAAGTATCGGCGTGGCTGAACGCCGCCCGGCAATGCACACTTCCGGGTATGGCAAGGGTCGATCCCGACGACGACAGCATCGAGCGATTCGTCGTGCGCCGGTATGCGTATGACCCCGAACGCCATGAACGCCGCCACCAGGTCGTGGCGGCGTTCGACAACCATAGGGAGTACATGAAGCTCATCTCCAAGCTGAGCGAGGACCTGAAACGTCGTCGTGCAGCAGGTGAGTCCGTCGATCCGAAGGAGCACTTCAACGGCGTCGCGCTCGAGCCCGGCTACCGACGTCGGCACGCGGCCGGCCACCTCTTGAGCTCGGCAAGCCGCCACGGCGTGTCACTGCCTGATGCGGTGATGGACCAGCTCGAGCTGCCGTCGAACATGGGCTTCCTACGATCGGTGTCACCGAGCTCCGAGTAGCCGGCAGGTTGCCGGGAGACGCGTTGGCGGAGGCTACGCGCGGGCTTCGGCCACGACCTTCACCGCTCGTTCTGCTGCATCGCGGACTCGTGCGACGGGATCGGTCCGCAATTTTGCGACGGCTTGCAATGCGTCGCCAAGGTGGTGATGTGCGATCACCTTTGCCGCCAACTCACGCACTCGCCAGGCGTCGTCGCCGGTCGCTGCGATCACCGCACTCATGGCGCTGTCGTCCCACGGATACAACAGGGCCGGGCTGCCCAGACGCGCGGCCAGTATCCCGATCTCCCGCCGCTGTACCCATCGAGCACACCGGCACCAGGTTGTCCGCCCAGCCCCCGGATCAGCTCGTCATCGACCGGGTGTCCCGAGAGCAGAGCAACGCAACCACCGACGAGCGCGGAAGTCCCGCGTCGTTTGCACTCCGACGCCATGCGCTTGCGCGGCGTGTCATCGAGTTTGGCCGGCACGACTCTGCGCTCGTGCTAACCGGTGAGCAGTGCCGCCACAGCTGCCGGGTCGAAGTTGCCGCCGCTGAGCACGAGCACCGTCGGGTGCTCGGCAGTACCGGCCGGAACCTTTCCCGTGAGATACGCGGCCAGCGCCAGTGCCGCCGTCGGCTCTATCGCGAGCTTCAGACGCATCCAGGCCACTCGCACCGCGTCTGTGAGCTCGCTCTCGGACACCGTGACGATGTCGCGCACCAGTCCGCCCGCGACGATGACGTCGAAATTGCGGTCACCAATCGACTTCGACTTCACGCCCTCGGCGAGCGTGATCGGATCGGCATCGAGCGATTGCAGCGCCCCGGAATGCAGGCTGTCGGCGGCATCGGCCGCACCCTGCGGCTCGACACCGATAACCGCCGTGCCGGGCGAAAGCACCGATACCGCAAGGGCTATTCCGGAGATCTGACCACCGCCACCGACCGGCACGACGATCGCTCCCGGTGTCGGGGCGTCTTCGATAATCTCCAGGCCGACGGTGCCCGCGCCGTGCACGACGTCCCAGTCGTCATAGGGATGAACGAGCCAGAGGCGCTGCGTCCTCGCGATCTCCTCGGCGATCGTTTCCCGGTTGTCGAAGTTGACTCCATCCGACACGACTGTCGCGCCGAACGAGCGGATGCCCGCGACCTTCGCCGGTGTGACGCCCTCGGGGACGACGATCGTCGCCGGCAGCCCCGCGGATTTCGCCGCGCATGCGAGCGCCTGTCCGTGGTTCCCGGAGCTGTGCGTGACCACGCCGGCAACACCCGGATCACGCTCGAGCAGGCTGAGGACGGCGTTGAACGCGCCGCGAGCCTTGAACGATCCGGTGCGCTGGAGCGACTCGGGCTTCACCATCAATCCCGTCGCGATGTCGGTGCGCAGCAATGGCGTGCGGCGAACATGACCGTTGATCCGCACCGCCGCACCGCGAATCTGGGCGAGATGCTCGACCTTCTGGGTCTCTGCGAGCGGCGACACGGACGTCAGCGCTTAGGAGACTGCGGCGACCGGAATCTCGAGCGCCAGCTTGTCCATCTCGAGCTGCGCTGGCACGTCGACCGGGTACGAACCGGTGAAGCAGGCGAAGCAGAAACCGTTGCCGTCGGGCTTCCCCATCGCGCGGCGCAGGCCGGCGAGGCTCAGATAGCGCAGCGAATCCGCACCGAGCATCTCGCCGATCTCGCGCTCGGTATGTCCCGCGGCGATGAGCTCGCGACGTGACGCGATGTCGATGCCCATGAAGCACGGCCACGCGATCGGAGGCGAGGCGATGCGCATGTGCACCTCGGTTGCACCCGCGCGGCGCAGCTCGTCGATGATCCTTCGTGACGTGGTGCCGCGCACGATCGAGTCGTCGACGAGCACGACGCGGCGTCCTTCGAGCACATGGCGCATCGGGTTGAACTTCAGCCGGATGCCCGCCTCACGGAGACGCTGCGTCGGCTGGATGAATGTGCGCGTGATGTAGCGCGACTTGATCATGCCCTCCGCAAACGGCAGTCCTGACTCCTCGGCATAGCCGATTGCCGCGGGCGTGCCGCTGTCGGGGAGCGTGATGACGATGTCCCCGTCGGCCGGCGCCTCGCGTGCGAGCTCGCGACCCATCTGGCGGCGGGCCTCGTACAGCGACTTGCCCATCATCACGCTGTCCGGCCGGGCGAAGTAGATGAACTCGAACGAGCACATGGCACGGTGCGCGGTGGCGCGCTGGATCTTGGTGCTGCGCATGCCCGTCGAGTCGACGGTCACGATCTCCCCGGGCTCGATCTCGCAGAGGAAGGTCGCGCCGATGACGTCGAGCGCGCATGTCTCGCTCGCGATGACGTAGCCGGTCCCACCGGGTGCATCCACGTCGCCGAAACGGCCGAGACACAGCGGGCGGATGCCGAGAGGATCGCGCGCGGCAACGAGTGAGTCCTTGGTGAGGAACACGAGACAGTACGCGCCCTCGATGCGCGGCAGCGACTCCGCGAGCGCGTGCTCGAGCGAGTCGGCGTGCGTCTGCGCAAGCAGCGCTCCGATCACCTCGGTGTCGCTCGTCGTGTCGAACGCCACGCCCTTCGCGGACAGCTCGTCGCGAAGCCTGGTCGCGTTGACGAGGTTCCCGTTGTGCCCGATCATCACGGGCCCGATCTCGGGATGTTCCATGCGCATCGGCTGCGCGTTGCTCAACTTCGCACTGCCGGTGGTGCTGTAACGCGTGTGCCCGATGGCGATGTAGCCCTTGAGATCGTCGATGGTCTCCTGGTCGAAGACCTGTGACACGAGGCCCATCTCCTTGCTCACACGAATCGTGGTGCCGTCGCTGACCGCGATGCCCGCGGACTCCTGTCCACGATGCTGCAGCGAGTACAGGCCGAAATACGTCAGGTTGGCGACGTCCTCTCCGGGATGGAACACCCCGAAAACGCCGCATTCCTCGTGGAAGTGGTCGTCGCCGAGAGCGTCCATTCCGGCCTGCTCACTCACGTTCGATCAAGGCTCCTTCGTGCGCTCGTCGCACCTCGCGAAGGGGCACGTCGATGCACCCCGTCACGCATACACGCTCGCCTCCGACGGAGCCCAGCCCACGCAGTGGGACCGAATGCCGTCCAGCCAGCTCATGCAATCGCACCAGTGCCTCCCTGGCGAAGCTGATGAGGAACCGAGATTGACTCTCACCGAACAGTATACCGGCCTCCTTCTCGATCAACCCTCCGAGCTGACCCAGCTCCCGAATCTCACCAAGCTCATCGATCCCGACCCACGCGCCTATGTCGCCCAGCAGACACGACTCCGCAAGCGCGATCGCAATACCGCCCTCGGCGCAATCGTGTGCCGAATGCAGGAGGCCGTTCGCGATCCCTTCGAGAACGAATTCGTGCACCCGGCGTTCGAGATCGATGTCGAGCTGCGGCGGATCTCCTCGGTTGACGCCCAGGGCCATGCGCTGGTATTCGCTCCCACCAAGCTCCTCACCGATCGGTCCGACCAGCGCGATGAGGTCGCCCTCGGCTTGGAAAGCGGCGGTGCAACGGCCTGCAACATCGCTCATGACCCCCACCATCCCGATGACGACGGTGGGGTCGATGCCGGTCCCGCCGGCGTCGTTGTACAGGCTCACGTTGCCGCTCACGACCGGGATCTCGAGCGCGCGGCAGGCTTCGCCAATGCCCTCGATGGCATCGTGGAGGTCCCACCAGACGTGCGCCTGCTCGGGATTGGCGAAGTTCAGGCAGTTGGTGATGGCAGCGGGTTTCGCGCCGGTGGCGACGACGTTGCGTGCGGCCTCGCAGACAGCGATCATCGCGCCCTGCCTGGCGTTGAGCGCCGCATATCGGGAGTTCCCGTCGGTCGCAAGTGCGAGCCCGACGGTCGAGTCCTCGACACGCACGAGCGATCCATCACCGCCGGGCAGGATCACGGTGGAATCGCCGAGTTGTGTGTCGTAGCGGCGGAAGACGGGGGCACGGCTGCCGAGATTGGGGCTTGCGATGAGCGCGAGCAGTGCCTCATCGGGAGTCCACGTCGGGCCCGCGAGTGGCGCTGATTCGTCGACGTCGCTGTCGTGCGACTCCGCTTTGTCCGGACGCGGGCCGGGCGCTCCGCGCGGGGGCGCCCCGTCGACGAGCAGATCGAGCGGCAGGTCGCACACGTTGTCGACGCCGTCGCGAACCACGAAGCGCGGTTCGGCGAGGATGACTCCGATGACATCGGAGTGCAGGTCCCAGCGCTCGAAAACGTCCTGCAGGGGACGGACATCGCTCGGCCGCGCCACGATGAGCATCCGCTCCTGCGACTCGCTCAGCATCACCTCGTACGGGGTCATGCCCGTTTCACGTCGTGAAGCGCGTGCGACGTCGACTTCGATGCCGCAGCCGCCGCGATGCGCAAGCTCGGCCGTGCTGCCGCAGAGTCCGGCGGCGCCGAGATCCTGCATCGCGATGACACGTGGATCCCCGGCGAGCTCGAGGCACGCCTCCATGAGGCACTTCTCGAGAAACGGGTTTCCCACTTGCACCGCGGGCCGGCGCGCCGCACTGCTCGCGTCGAGCATGACCGACGCGAAGCTGGCACCGTGAATGCCGTCGCGTCCTGTGTCGGCGCCAACAAGCAGCACGAGGTTGCCAGGTCCACTCGCGATGGCACGCATCATGCGGCCTTGCTCGACGACGCCGACGCACATCGCGTTGACGAGGCAGTTGGTCCGGTACGACTCGTCGAAGTACAGCTCGCCACCCACAGTCGGCACACCGATACAGTTGCCGTAGCCGCCGATTCCGGCGACGACGCCTTCGAAGAGATGCCGCTGATGCGGCTCGTCGAGAGGCCCGAATCGCAATGAGTCAAGCAGCGCGATCGGTCGCGCTCCCATGGTGAAGATGTCGCGCAGGATACCGCCGACCCCGGTCGCCGCACCCTGATACGGCTCGATCGCGCTCGGATGGTTGTGCGACTCGATCTTGAAGACGCACGCAAGCCCGTTGCCGATGTCGACGGCGCCGGCATTCTCGCCCGGTCCCTGGAGCACGTGCGGTCCCGTCGTCGGCAGGGTGCGCAGCAGCGGCTTGCTCGTCTTGTAGCTGCAGTGCTCGCTCCAGAGCGCACCGACGATGCCGAGCTCAAGCCGGTTGGGCTCGCGCCCGAGCTCGGTGGCGAGGTGCTGGTACTCGGTCCGCGTCAGCGCGACCTCGGCCAGCTCGGCGTCGTTCGGCGCGGCGAGCTGGACGCCGGTCATGACACGCCGGCTGCCCGCACCGCGCCGTTGGCAGCGAGGCGTTTCGCCACGCTGCCGAACAGCCGCAACCCGTCCGATGAGCCAAGCAGATCCTCGCATGCACGCTCGGGATGCGGCATCATCCCGAGCACATTGCGACGTTCGTTGAGAATCCCCGCGATATCGCGCATCGATCCATTCGGTGAGCCGTCACCGACCGGAGATCCGTCGCGCGCCACATACCGAAAGGCCACGCGATCCTCGCGCTCGAGCATGTCCAGCGTCACCTCGTCTGCAACGAACCGCCCCTCTCCGTGCGAAACGGGAATCTGCAACACAGCCCCGTGCTCGCATCCTGCGGTATAGACACTGTCCACCGTCTCCACGCGCAACCACGTTGCCTCGCAACGATATTCGAGCGACCCATTGCGCGTCAGCGCTCCCGGCAGCAGATGCGCCTCGCACAGGATCTGAAACCCGTTGCAGATCCCCCACACGAGCCCACCAGCGTTGGCGAACTCGATCACCGCCTCCATGAGCGGGGCGAATCGTGCGACCGCCCCTGCGCGCAGGTAGTCACCGTATGCGAATCCGCCGGGGAGGATGACGCAGTCGGCACCATGCAGGTCAGGCTCCTTGTGCCACAGCATGACCGCCTCGTTGCCGCTCAACTCGACCGCATGCTTGCAATCACGATCCGACCAGGTACCGGGGAAAACGGCAACACCGAACCGCATTACGACACACGCCCTCCGGTCGGGGAGGGGATGGACGGAGCGAGGGCATCGCGCAGCCCGGGTGGACCCCCGGGCGAGCGTGAGCGGCGGGACGCCACAGGCGTTCCGACCGCGTCCCGCCGCGCAGTCCAACCCCTCCCCGACCGCGGCACGGTCAATCCAATGCCTCGGTAAGAACCCGTAATCCCTCGATGCGCGAGTCCTCGATCACGGTGTTGCGAAGCAGCTGATCGCACATGAGCTCAACCTGCGCGCGTGCTGTGTTCTCGGAATCGGCCTCGAGCTCGAGCTCGATGCTCTTGCCGACGCGCACTGAGCGCACCCCTGGGAATCCCAGTCTGCGCAGTGAATCGCGCACGACGAGACCCTGCGGATCATTGACCACGGGCTTGAGCGCGACGACGACCTCGACCGCGAAGATCATCCGGCGACGACCTCGGTGAGGTCGATCCCGCAAATGCGGCGAGCCGCTTCGACGTAACGCTGGGTGGTCCCCTTCACGACGTCCTCGGGAAGCGCTGGCCCCGGATCTGTCTTGTCCCATCCAAGCTTCTCGACGTAATCGCGCACGAATTGCTTGTCAAACGATACGGCCGGCTGTCCTTCCTTCCACTCGGACATCTCCCAGAACCGCGAGGAGTCCGGGGTGAAGATCTCGTCGATGAGCGTCAATGTGCCATTGATGAAGCCGAACTCGAATTTCGTGTCCGCGAGGTAGATGCCGACGCTCTGGCATCGGGCAGTCGCGAAGTCGAAGAGGCGCAGCGAGGCCGACTCGAGCTGATCCGCGAGCTGCGCGCCGACGAGCGTGCTCAGCTCCTGGCGGGAGATGTTGACGTCGTGGCCGTCGTCCTTCTTGATCGCCGGCGTGAACCGCGGCGATGGGAGACGCGACGAGTCCTGGAGACCGGCCTGGAGCGGCTCGCCGGCAAGTGTTCCCTTGTCGCGGTACTCCTTCCATCCGGATCCGCTGATGAACCCGCGAACGACACACTCGACATCGATGCGCTGCGCGCGTGCAACGTGCATCGACCGAGGCAGCCAGTCGGCACGAACAGCCTCGGGGATCTCCTCCTTGACGTCGGCGAGCAGATGGTTCGGCATGATGCCCTTGGTCTGATCGAACCACCACCGCGACATCTGGGTGAGCACGGCGCCCTTGCCCGGGATCGGCGTCGGCAGGACCACGTCGAATGCACTGAGACGATCGGTGGCGATCATCAACAGCGTGCCGTCGTCAAGCTGGAAGGTGTCACGCACCTTGCCGCGACGGAACAGGTTCAGTCCCCCGATGTCAGCGCTGCTCAACACCTGCATCAGTGCATCCTCCCGCCGGTGATGCCGGCCTCGACGGCGAACTCCGACGGCTTCGCCGGCGGTCCCGCTTCTGTTGTTGACGTGGAGAGTCCGAGACGACGGTAGGTCTCGTCGATGTGCGCGAGGTACGTCTCGACCTCGAAGCAGTGCGCGATGGTCGCCTCCGACAGCGCCCCGGAGATGTCTGCATCAGCGGCGACGAGATCGCGGAACGGCGCCTCGTCATCGCGAGCACGCGCGGCAAGGGACTGCACGGCGCGGTACGCCTGCTCGCGCGGCCACTCCGCCTCAACGATCAACGCAGTCAGCACTTGCTGCGAGAACACGATGCCGCCGTGCAGCTCGACGTTCGCCAGCATGCGCTCCGGCTTGACGCGCAGCCCGGCGACGATGCGCGTGCAGAGCCGCACGATGTAATCGGCGAGCGCGCACGCGTCGGGAAGAATGACGCGCTCCGCGGACGAATGCGAGATGTCGCGTTCGTGCCAGAGAGCAACGTCCTCGATCGCGGTGAGCGCGTACCCGCGCAGCACGCGCGCGAGGCCGACAATTCGCTCGCAGAGGATCGGGTTGCGCTTGTGGGGCATCGCCGATGAGCCTTTCTGCCGCTGCCCGAACGGCTCCTCGACCTCATCGACCTCGGTGATCTGGAGCAGGCGGATGGTGGTCGCGAGGCGCTCGAGCACGGCGCCGAGCAGCGCGAGTGCCGTCACGAACGACGCGTGCCGGTCGCGCGCGAGCACCTGCGTCGCCACCGGTGCGACGGCGAGCCCGAGTCCGGCGCAGACATGCTCCTCGATCTCCGGTGGGACGCTCGCGTGGGTGCCGACCGCGCCGGTGATCTGCCCGACGGCGATCTCGGCAGTCGCCGCTGCAAGACGGGTGCGCGCGCGGCGCACCTCATCGACGAAGTTCGCGAGCTTGATGCCGAGCGTGAGCGGCTCGGCGTGGACACCATGGGTGCGGCCCATCATCACCGTGAGCCGGTGCCGCTCCGCCTGATCGACCAGAGCCGCGACGAGCGCCTCGGTGTCCTCGTCGATGACTCCCGCGGCGTCCCGCAGCTGGGTGGCGAGCGCCGTGTCGACGATGTCCGACGAGGTCAGGCCGAGGTGGAAGTACCGTCCCGCCTCGCCGACCGTCTCCTGCACGGCGGCAACGAACGCGGCCACGTCGTGCCCCTGTTCGGCCTCGAGCTCGGCAATGCGTTCGGCGTCGACGCTGGCCGCCTGGAGGGCACCCAGGGACTCGACAGGAATCCGGCCAAGCTCGGCCCAGCCTTCACATGCGAGCAACTCGACGTCCAGCCATCGCTGCAGGCGTGAGGTGTCACTGAAGATCTTCGCGATCTGCTGCGGGGCGTACCGGGGGATCACGTACGGTCATTCTATCGGGGTGGCTGACGGCACCCCCCTGCCCCTCGTCATCGCGCACCGAGGCGCATCTCGCGACGCCCCAGGAAACTCTCCAGACGCCTTCGAGGCCGCCATCGCGCAGGGCGCAGACGCTGTGGAGCTCGACGTTCGTCGGACCTCTGACGGCGTCCTGGTCGTCCATCACAACGCGTCGCGCCGTGGGGTGCCGGTCGCGATGCAGACCTATGCCGCCCTCGTTCGCAGGAGTCGCAACGAGCCGGCACGGCTCGAAGCGATCCTCGATCTCTGCCGGGGACGGACGGGGCTCGACGTCGAGATCAAGGAACCGGGTTTCGAGGCCGAGGTCATCGAGGCGGCCTCGAGCCGCTTTCCGCGTGAGCTGCTCCTGTACACGTCGTTCGAGGAGTCGGTGATCGCCACGATCAGGCGGCTCGACCCGAAGGCCCGCTGCGGCCTGCTCCTCGGGCCGGGCCGGCTCCGCAGCCGCGCCCAGCGCTACGAGGGCCTGCCGTTCGATCTCGCAGAGCGGTGTGGCGCCGATCTCCTGGCGGTGCATCAGTGGCTGGCGCCGCTCCGGACACGGAGCCGCGGTCGGAACGCCACCGGAACGGGGTTGCTCGCGGAGGCGCATCTCCGTCAGTTCCCGCTCATGGTCTGGACGGTGGACGGGCCGCAGCGCCTGCGCGCATATCTTGCGGACGGGCGCGTGGCGGGGATAATCACCGACCTACCCGGGCTCGCAGTCGAGACCAGGCGGGACATCGCCACCCACGGCGCACAGGAAGATTCCATGCCAGCCCACGTAACCGGACTCTCGCGCCCGGCGTTGACTGATCGAGTGCGCCCGATGATCCCGAGATGACGCTACCTCGGGCGTATGAGGATCAATTAGTCGAGCGTGCCAAGACCGACGCCGACGCCTTTGGGGAGTTGTACGACCACTACTTCGGGCAGATCCATCGGTTCGTCTTCAGCCGCCTCAGGGATCAGGAGGCCGCCGAGGACGTCACCTCGGACGTCTTCTTCAAGGCCCTCCGCGCGATCGGACGATACAAACCCGCAGGCCACCCGTTCAGCGCCTGGCTCTACCAGATCAGTGTCAATGCAATCAATGACCATTACAGAAGCCGCAAACCGACCTCGAGCATCGACAGTGCCATCGCTGTCGCCGACCCGGCTCGCCCTGTTGACGAGCGCGTCGTCGACAGCGCGGAGGCGGCACGAATCTGGGAGGCCATCGATGACCTCCCGCCACAGCAGCGGGCTGCGATGACCCTCAAACTCGGTGAGGATCTCAAGCTCGCTCAGATCGGAGAGATTCTGGGCAAGAGTGAGGGCGCGGTGAAGCTGCTCATCCATCGCGGGATGATCGGCGTCCGTCTCCGGCTTGGGGTCGTGGCGCCCGTAGAGGGGAAGAGCTGATGTCCTGGCACGGAGGATGGTTCGATCCCGAGCTCGAGGATCTGTTCCACGACGAGCCCGGATTGCTGGAGACGGCCCGGCAGGTTCGCGCTGCTCGCCCGCAGCCCGAAGCTGATCCGCGATTTCAGAACCGTCTGCGCGCCCAGCTCATGGCTGAGGCGTCCAGGGCTCACAGCACGCGGCGCTGGTGGCGCCTCGGCTCGACCCACGCCGCGTGGGGCGGCGCCGTCCTCGGAGCCGCACTCATCGGAGCGACGGCGCTGACGTTCCTCTCGAACCATCCCCAGGACAAGACCATCACAGCGATCTCGGCGATCACCGCCCAGCACGCCGTGGACCCGAACAACGTGATCCAGGTCAGCTTCAACCAGCCCATGAACAAGACCGCCGTCGAAAGCGGCGTTCGCATCCAGCCGGCGACCGAGGTGTCGTATTCGTGGACCGGTAACAACCTGGTGATCACCCCGGTGCACCACCTGAGCGGAAACACGCCGTACACGGTCACGATCGCTCAGAGCGCCATCCGCACTGCAACTGGGGGGGTCGCGACGACTCCGATCAACATCACCTTCGCGACCCGGCCGACGCCACCAGCGGGACAGTCGGCGCCGCCGGCGCTCGCGTTGTCCACGATCGGGCCCCAGGGCACCGGTGCCGACGGTCTCGGCGGAACGCTCCTCTTCGCTCCTGACGGGTCGCTCGTCAGCACGGCAGGGCTCTTGCCAGCGCAACCTGGCACGCCGCCTGCAGCTGCCACCCCGGGTGCGTCGCCGACGGCGACGCCGGAAGGCGTGACCGACACCGGCCCTTCTGTGGCAGGACAGCTCGTTGACTACCCGTCGAGCGGCACGCCCTTCGCGCTCTCGGCCGCAGCCTCAGCCGCAGCCTTCTCGCCCAACCGCACGTATGTCGCGGCGGCCGTCGACGACGGCAACAGCGGCTCGAAGATCGTCGTGACGCTCGCCGACGGTAGCCAGCGGGCGCCGACGAAGCTGACCGATTCGTCGACCTCGGTGACCGCGGTGACGTGGGCATCCAACGACCGCATCGTCTACACCGACGGCACGACAATCAACGAGGTCGACCTCTCCGGCAAGGTCACCACCCTCTACACCGTCCCCGACTCGGGCGGCACGGTCGCGGAGCTCGATCCCGGTGGCTCGTACGCCTACGTCGCCCCGCCGAGCGGCACCGGCGGCAGCCTGCTCGATATCGCGACGGGTGCAGACGTGGTCCTGCAGGGCTCGACCACGGATGTCGGGTTCAGCGGCGATGGCAGCACCGTGGTGTGGGCCGACGAGTCAACGAGCCAGACGCGCGTCTGGACTGAGTCCGTGACTCAGCAGGCTCCGGCATCGATGTCGCTGCTCAACGCGAACGCGACGTACGGTGACATCGCTGTCGACGTGGACGGCGACGAGGCCGCGTATCTCATGACGGTGCCGTCGAAGAACACGCAGATCGTTGTTGCGGATGTGCCGAGCGGTACGCCACTTGCGATCGAACCGGTGACGTTCGCACCATCCGAGCTCGCGCTGTCTCCGGGTGGCGACCAGCTTGCGCTCCTCGGCACCGACAGCAGCGGCGTTCCCTTGGTGGAGCAGGCCTCGGTTCCCGGCGCGACGGCTCCGCACGTGGCGCCCGCCATTCCGGCGGCGGCCAACTCGACACTGCATGCGTTCGTCGACGCGCAGGTTGGCGGCGACCTGGCGACGCTGGCGGCATTGAGCGGGCCCAATGCGAACCCGGCGGCCAACACACCACAGAACCTCAGCCGCGCCTACGTCATCAGCACCTACATCGGGCCCCAAGGGGTGGTGTCGGCGCGTGTCGAGCTGGTCGTTGATCCGAGCGCGGGACACGCCAGCACCGAGGTTGCGAGCGAGACGCTGACGCTCGCTCCCGAATCGTCGGGTTCCACCTACATCGTCAGCCGCATCCTGTCGACATCGCTGCACAACGAGGCGTCGGGACCGCACGTGCTCCAGGTCGACGCGACCAGGCAGGCAGGCCAGACGACGCTCGTGGTGAGCTTCGACAGCGACCTCACCCCGGCGTCCGTGCAGGGCGCAGTCACGGTGCTCGATGCGAACGGCACGACGCTCACCTCGTCGACCGTGTACGACGCCAACTCGCGAACTGCGACGGTGACAGTCGCGAACGCGCCGTCCGGCGCGCTCACCCTCGAGATCTCGACCTCGCTCGACGACGTGTACGGTCAGACGCTCGCGCACGCATTCCAGACCGTGGTCGGGACGGACTCCTAGCGCGGGTTACTCGGGGCGCGATGGCGAGCCATGGTCGCTGTCACCGGGATGCGCATCGTTCCATCCGCGGCGATCCACGGCCGCAGCGCCCGCTCGCATGCGCCGCGCACCGCGTCCAGCGTCGATGCGCTTGCACCGGCAAGCTCCGCCGCGACGGGACGTTCGACGACCATCGCGGCCCAGTACTGAGCCATCCCGTCGAAGCGCACGACATCGCGGAGGGTCACGGTGTCCCAGTGCGCCCGTCCATCGGCGACCCCGACCGGCAGACAGCGATCCAGAAACGGGGAGCGCATCCCTGCTTCGTCGCGGAGTGCGTCCAGGAGCGCTCGCTCGTGTGCCGGTGGATCCGCGCCGTCCCAGACGACGAACGCCGCGACGCCCGACGCCATGACGATGCGCTCGACCTCGTCGAAAGGATCCGCGCCATCCCAGAAACCGAGCGTGCAGAGCGACGCGACGCGATCGCATGTACCGTCAGTCATCGCGAGAACTCGGTCGGTCGCAACAGACGTCGCGACCGCGCAGCCGCTCGCTGCGACATCGCGCGACACTGCAGTCAGCAGCGCCGCATCGGTGTCGACCAGGATGACGCGCCCCTCCATACCCACGGCTGCGCCGAGCGCAACGGCAAGCGTCCCCCCATCGCAGAGCAGGTCGCATGCGACACCCCCTGCGCCCACCCCGACTTCGTCAACGAGCTGCTCGGCGAACGGGCGCAGCACCGCGGCTGAGTAGAGCCGCCCGAACCGCGGCTCCATCGTGCGTTTACCCGGAGACGGCCACCGCCGCGGCGATGGCCGCGACGCGGGCGGGATCACGCACCACGCGCCGGAAGGGCTCCTGGCGGATTGCCCAGTCATCTGCGGCAGCAACAAGCTCCGGATGCTGTTCAATGAACGCCGTGCTGTACTCGCCGGCGCGGAACCCGGGATCGTCAATCACAGCGAGGTGATACGCGATGTTGGTGCGGATCCCGGTGATCACGTACTCCAGCAGCGCGCGGCGCATGCGGTCGAGCGCTGCATCGCGCGTCGGAGCGTGCACGATCAACTTGGCGATCATCGGGTCGTAGTTGGGCGAGACGAGGCCGGCGGTCACCAGCGAGCTGTCGACGCGCACACCGGGGCCCGACGGCTCGTGATAGCCGGTCACCTGCCCGGGCGACGGCAGGAACCCGCGCGCGTAGTTCTCGGCGTTGACGCGGCACTCGATCGCGTGGCCACGCGGGACGACCTGCTCCTGTGTCAGCGTGAGGCGCTCGCCCGCGGCGATGCGCAACTGCTCGGCGACGAGGTCGATGCCGTACACGAGCTCGGTGACCGGGTGCTCGACCTGCAGCCGCGTGTTCATCTCGAGGAAGTAGAACTCGCCCTTGCGGTAGATGAATTCGACCGTGCCTGCGTTGACGTAGCCGACCGCTTTTGCCGCCGTCACCGCAGCCTCACCCATGCGCGCGCGCGTCGCGGCGTCGATGACCGGCGACGGAGCCTCCTCGATGATCTTCTGGTGCCGCCGCTGGATCGAGCACTCGCGCTCACCGAGGTGGATGACAGTACCGTGCGTGTCGGCGATCACCTGGATCTCGATGTGCCGCGGCTCCTCGAGGTAGCGCTCGAGGAAGATCGTGTCGTTGCCGAACGCACGTTGCGCGGTGCTTTTCGCCGTGTCGTACGAGCCACGCAACTCCGCTTCGTCTCGCGCCACACGCATACCGATGCCACCGCCGCCGGCGCTTGCCTTGATGAGCACCGGATAGCCGATGCCCGCCGCCGCGACGACGGTCTCTTCGATGTCCACGAGCGCGCCGGTGCCCGGCACGACCGGCACACCCGACTCGCGCATCCGCTCGCGCGCGGGCACCTTCTCGCCCATGGCAGCCATCGCGTCCGGCGGAGGCCCGATGAAGACGAGGCCGTTGTCGGCGCACGAGCGCGCGAACTGCTGGTTCTCGCTCAGGAATCCGTAGCCAGGATGGATCGCCTGCGCGCCTGTGGAGCGCGCCGCATCGATGATTCGATCGATGACGAGATAGGACTGCGCCGACGGCGCCGGTCCGATCTCCACCGACTCGTCAGCGAGCAGGACGAACGCCGCGGATCGATCGACGTCGCTGTGCACCGCGACGGTGCGCACGCCGAGGTCGCGACAGCCACGGATGATGCGCAGCGCGATCTCGCCGCGGTTGGCGATCAGCACCTTCTCGAACATCAGCGACGCCGCCCGCCTGCCATCAGGCGCCGATCTGGACGAGCGGAGCGCGCGGGGCGACGACCGATCCCTCTTTCGCGTACACCTCGGTGATCGTTCCCGCGCGCGTCGCCGTGATGTCGTTCTGCATCTTCATCGCCTCGAGGACGCAGACGACATCGTCGAGCGCGACTCGGTCCCCGATCTTGACGTTTACCTTGAGCAGCAGTCCCTGCATCGGCGAGACCACGGTTCCCTCACGCACGACCGGCGCGGCAGTCTGCGAGGACGCGGCCACCGCACTGACCCCCGTGTCCATCCCACCGATGATGCGCACCGCATAGCTCTGCCCATCCACCTCGACAGTCAGCTCGCGTACCGCGACCGTGGGTGCGTCGTCTCCGGACGGCTCGGCGGCGGCGTCCTCGGCATCCGTCATGGGGTCGACGGCGCTGCCGGCGGGCTCGACGTCGGGCTCATCGCCGAGTCGCTCAGCGACTGCCTCGCCACGCTCAACCGCGAGAAACGCATTGGGGAAGAGCGCATACGTGACCATCGCCCCGGCTGTCGGCGTCGGGTACCCCTCGCGCATGAGTTCGCGGCGTGTCGTCTCCATCGCCGGCTCGAGCAGGTCGGCGGGACGGCACGTGATGGGCTCTTCGCGTCCGTTCACCAGGCGGCGCACATCGCGGTCGACCGGCTCGGGCGGATCGCCATAGAGGCCGAGGCAGTAGTCCTTGATCTCCTGGCTGATCGTCGCGTAGCGATCACCCTCGACGACGTTGTACACGGCCTGCGTGGCCATGATCTCGGTGAGCGGCGTGACGAGCGGCGGATAGCCGAGCTCGCGGCGTACCTGCACGACCTCTGCCTCGATGTCTGCCAGCTGTCCGATGGCGTCACGCTCACGTAGCTCGGCAATCGCGTGCCCCATCGCGGATGGCGGCAGGAGGCCGCGCAACGCGGAGGTGTCGAGCCTGGCCGCAAGCGGATCGACGACATCCGCGTAGTGCACGAGCTCCTGCTCGAGGACGAGCGCTGCGCTGGCGACCCGCTCGAGGTCGAGCCCACAGTCGACGCTCGTTCCCGCGAATCCCGCGATCAATGCCTCTGCGGCCGGCATCGATGCTCCGCCGGCAAGCGGTGAGAGGGCGCAGTCGGCGCGATACGCGCCCGCCACGGCCGCGGCATGGCACGCGAGCGCGGCCATCCCAGTCTGCGCGGAGATCGACACCGCCACCGGCACGCCGACGGCTTCACGAATCGCACTGACGGCGTGGCTCGCGCTTGCGGCGTTGAGGACTCCGAGAGGATCGTGGAGGCAGACGGTGGGGTAGCCCGCGTCGACGAGCCGCCGTGCCAGTTCGCCGAGCGCTTCGATGCCGTGTCCCGGTATCTCGTTGTAGACGATGACGCCTTCAGCCTGTTTGCCGGTGCCGGCAATCGCGCTCGCACAGCGCTCGAGGTTGCGCACGTCGTTGAGCGGGTCGTAGCAGCGGAAGATGTCGACGCCGCCTGCCGCGGCGGTCTCGATGAACGCGTCGACAAGATCGTCGGGGACCTGACGGTGGCCTACGAGCGACTGGCCACCGATCATCGCCATCAGTGGTGTGATCGGCGCCGCGGCCCGAATCGCCCGGAGACGCTCGAACGGGTCTTCAGCGAGAAATCGCAGGGACGCCTCGAACGTCGAGCCGCCGAAGACATCGAGTGCTGCGAATCCGCAGTGATCGAGGGTCTCGGCGACGGGAAGGGCGTGGCGGAGGCGCAGCCTGCTGACGAGGAGCGACTGCTGCCCGTGGCGGAGCGACGTCTCCACCAATTCCAGACGGGGCATCGCGGGCCATTCTAGTGCTCCGCCCCCGGCTGCCCCTTACTGGAGCGTGAACCCCTCGGGAAGCTGGACCTTGGCGCGCATCGTCGCGCGTTGCTCCTTGATCCTCGTGGCGACCTCCTCATCGAAGAGACCGATGATCTCCGCAGCGAGGTGGCCCGCGTTGCGGGCACCCATGGACCCGACCGCGACCGTCGCGACCGGGATGCCCGGAGGCATCTGCACGATCGAGAGCAGCGAGTCGAATCCGGCAAGCGGAGTCGCGGCAAGGGGGACACCGATGACCGGCAGGGTCGTCAGCGAGGCGAGCACGCCCGGAAGGTGTGCTGCGGCCCCTGCGCCGGCGACAAGGACGCGGAGCCCTCGCTCGTATGCCGCCTGCCCGTAGGCACGAACGACGTCGCCCGCTCGATGCGCCGACATGACGCCGATCTCCCAGCCGATGCGGTACTCGTCGAGCACCTCGCCGCAGGTGTTCATCACCGGCAGGTCGGACTCGCTGCCGACGATGATGCCGACGCGCACGGCGCCGCTCATGCCCGGCTTCCGGCCGTTACGGGACCGCCGATGTCGCTTCGGGACTGCTGACCATCGAAACGCACGCGCGCTAGGTTGCCATACGCGCGGGCCCGCGCGGCGCCGGCGTCGGGACCGAGTGCGGTGATGCAGAGGACGCGGCCACCCGACGTGCGCAGCGTGCCGTCGCTGTCGCGTCGCGTGCCGGCGTGGAAGCAGAGCACGTCCGGCTCGAGCGTCTCGATGCCGGTGATGGAGTCGCCGCGGCGCACATCGCCGGGGTACCCGGCAGCGGCCGCGACAACACCGACCGCCGCGCGGCCGGAGACCGCCGCGATGCCCGGGTCGACGTCACCGTGAGCGCACGCGGTGAACAGCCCGAGCGCGGACTCGCCGAGCAACGGAAGGATCACCTGTGCTTCCGGGTCCCCGAATCGCGCGTTGAACTCGAGCACGCGCGGCCCGTCGGCGGTGAGCATGAGCCCCGCGTAGAGACATCCGACAAAGGGCGTTCCCCGCTCGCGCAGGGCGTCGACGCACGGCTGGAGCACCGTCTGTGTGACTGCTGCGTTGAACGATGCCGGGTCAATGTCCGGCGGCGGCGCGATGGATCCCATGCCCCCGGTGTTGGGACCACGGTCACCGTCGAAGATGCGCTTGTAGTCACGCGCCGGCACGAGCGTGCGGAGGCGCCGCCCATCGCTGAGGCCGAAGACGCTGACCTCAGGACCGCTGAGCAACTCCTCGACGACGACGTGCGTTCCCGCGGCACCGAAGCGGTGCTCACGGAGACACTCGTCGAGCGCGCGCTCGGCCGCATCGACGCTGTCGCAGACGAAGACGCCCTTCCCAAGCGCGAGGCCGTCTGCCTTGACCACGCACGCGCCGTCGTGCTCGGCGACGAACGCGCTCAGACTCCTGCGGTCCTCGGCGCTTCCCGCAACCCATCGTGCCGTGGGAATCCCGGCCTCGCGCATGACCTCTTTGGCAAACGTCTTGGACGACTCGATGCGCGCGGCGGCTGCGGTGGGCCCGAAAACGGCGACGCCGCGCTCGGTGCACGCGTCAGCGACGCCGGACGCCGCAGCGGCGTCAGGACCGATGATGACGAGGTCGACAGCCCGCGCTGCAGCGAGGTGCGCCACCGCCGGCGCGTCTTCGACATCAAGCGCGACATTCTCGGCGATACCCGCAGTCCCGCCGTTGCCGGGTCCGACGATGACCTCGATGCCAGGCGCGTCGCGCTTGCACACCCAGGCCAGCGCGTGTTCGCGACCCCCACTCCCGACGATGAGGACCCGCACTACTCCCACTCGATGGTCGACGGCGGCTTGCTCGAGATGTCGTAGACGACCCGGTTCACGCCGACCACCTCGTTGACGATGCGACGGCTGATGACGGCGAGCACGTCGTATGGCACCCGCGACCAGTCGGCGGTCATCCCGTCCTCACTCTCGACGATGCGCACCGCGACGACGTTCCCGTACGTCCGGAAATCACCCATGACGCCCACCGAGGAGATCGGTGTGAGGATCGCAAATGATTGCCACACCTTGTGATACAGCCCGCTGCGCTTGACCTCGTCGATGACAACCCAGTCCGCTCCGCGCAACGTTTCGAGCCGCTCGCGCGTCACCTCGCCGATGATCCGGATCGCCAGCCCGGGACCGGGGAACGGCTGCCGGAACACCATGTCCTCGGGGAGTCCGAGGGCAAGCCCGACGTGACGGACCTCGTCCTTGAAGAGATAGCGCAGCGGTTCGACGAGCTCGAAACGCAGGTCCTCAGGGAGCCCGCCGACGTTGTGATGCGTCTTGATCTTGGTGGCGTTATGCGTGTCGTGCGATGTCGATTCGATGACGTCGGGGTAGAGCGTTCCCTGCGCGAGAAAGTCGATCGAGCCGAGTCGCGTGGCCTGCTCCTCGAAGACGCGGATGAACGTCGCGCCGATGCGACGCCGCTTCTCCTCGGGGTCCACAACCCCCGCAAGCGCATCGAGAAACTGGTCCGATGCGTCGACATGGATGAGGTTGATGTGGCGCTGCGATCGCATCACGTCGATGACTCGCTCGCCCTCCGCTCGCCGGAGGAGACCGTTGTCGACGAAGACGCACGTCAGCTGGTCGCCGACGGCGCGGTGCACGAGCGTCGCCGCCACCGCCGAGTCGACACCACCACTGAGCGCACAGATCACCTTCCCGGCGCCGATCTGATGGCGTAACGCGGCGACCGTCATCTCGATGAATGAGGCCGGCGCCCATGTGCCCGCGCACCCGCAGACATCGATGAGGAAGTTGCGCAGGATCTCGCTCCCGAGCGGGGTGTGCGCGACCTCTGGATGGAACTGGATCCCGTATCGCTTCCCCGGTCCGGCGAAGGCAGCGCAGACAGAGTTGAGCGAGTGCGCGATCGGACGGAATCCCGATGGCACGGCGGTGACGACATCACCGTGCGACATCCACACCGCGAGCTCCGCGGGCAGCTTCGCGAAGAGTCCAGCCGCCTCATCGACGGTGACCGAAGCGTGGCCGTACTCACGACGCTCGGCGGGAGCGACGGTCCCACCCAGGTCGACGGCAAGGAGGTCCATGCCGTAGCAGATGCCGAGGATCGGGATGTCGAGGTCGTACACGGCCGGATCAGGGTGCGGCGCGTCCGCTTCGAAAACCGATGCCGGACCTCCGCTGAAGATGAGGCCGCGCGGGTTGCGGCGGCGGATCTCGTCGGCGCTGATGGAGCCCGGCACGAGCTCGCAGTACACCTTGGCCTCGCGCACCCGGCGCGCGATCAACTGGCTGTACTGACTCCCGAAGTCAAGGACGAGGATGGTGTCCTGGGCGATCTGCGCAGGCGTGCGCGCCACCGCGCCTGCGTCAGTCGCAACCGTCATCGCTGCAGTGCCACCTCGTGCCTAGACCCCCATCCCGACACGCTGCTCACGCTGCTGCACCTTGCCCTCGGTTTTGATCGACGGGGCGATGACCATCTCAGTCTCCTGGAACTCGGCGATCGTCCGTGCGCCGCAGACGCCCATCGCCGTTTTCAGTGCGCCGACCAGGTTCATGCTGCCGTCGTCGACATGCGCCGGGCCGTAGAGGATCTCGCGGAGCGCCCCCTTGATGCCGGTGCGAATCCGTGTGCCGCGCGGCAGGTTCGGATCAGGCGTCGCCATGCCCCAATGGTTGCCGTGCCCTGCGGCCTCCGATGCCGCGGCGAAGATGGAGCCGATCATCACCGCGTCAGCCCCACTTGCGAAGGCTTTCGCGACATCCCCCCCGAGACGCATGCCACCGTCGGTGATGATCACGACCCGCTCGCCGCTGCGCCGGAAGTGGTCGTCGCGGGCGGCCGCGCAGTCACTGGTCGCCGTGACCTGCGGAACGCCGACGCCGAGCACCGCTCGAGTCGTGCATGCGGCCCCCGGACCGACGCCGACGAGCAGGCCCTTGATCCCCGTGTCCATCAGCTCCAGAGCCGTCGCGTAGTCAACGCAGTTGCCCGCGACCACCGGGATGTCGACGGAGTGCGTCAACTCCGAGAAGGAGAGGTGTTTGTATGACTTGCTGACGTGGCGCGCCGTGAGGACGGTGCCCTGGACCACGAGCATGTGCGCGCCCGCCTCCTGGACGATCGGCGCGCGCCGCTCCGCGTGTGCCGGAATCGTCGACACCGCACAGGTCACGCCCGCACCGGTGATCTCTTCGATGCGCTGCCCGATGAGGCCATCCTGCACGGGCGCTGTGTAGATCTTTTGCAGCAGGGTGTTGATCTGGTCGGGCGGAGAGTCCGCGATGGTCTGCAGCACCTCGGCCGGATCTTCATAGCGCGTTTGCACGCCATCGAGGTTGAGGACGGCCAGGCCACCGAGGCGGCCCATCTCGGCAGCGAACGCCGTATCGACCACGCCATCCATGGCTGCGGCCAGGAACGGGATTTCGAGCGTGGTGCCGTTGACCGCGAACGAGACGTCGATCTCAGCCGGATTGACGGTCACCCTGCCGGGGACCAGCGCGACCTCATCGAAGCCGTAGGCTCTGCGGGCCCGCTTGCCCCTGCCCAACTCGAATTCCATCTGGAGATTCTACAGGAGTGGTCGGTGAGTCCCGCCTTGGCAGCGCACCATCTAGTGGAAGGCTGCGCAGGTGACCACCACATCTGGTGGGTCGATCCTCGAGGGTGGATCAGGGCGGGAGTCGGGGCAAAACGTCAGGGATAGATGCCGCGGACCCTGGTCGCTTCCGCCACCTTTCCGACGGCGATGCGCAAGGCCGCATCGCGAAGGCTGATGTTGTGCTCCTGGGACTGCCCCCGGACCGCCTGGTAGCTCCGGGTCATCACCTCGCGGAGCCGTGAGTTCACCTCACCAGACCCCCAGAAATAGGACTGGATGTCTTGCACCCACTCGAAGTACGACACGACGACACCGCCCGCGTTGGCAAGGATGTCGGGAAGGATGAGCACGCCGCGGGCGCTGAGCTCGGCATCCGCCTCGGTGGTGAGTGGTGCGTTGGCGCCCTCAGCGACCACCTTTGCGCGGACGCGCTCCGCATTGCGCCGACTCACCTGCGCCTCGAGCGCAGCCGGCACGAGCAGGTCGACGTCGAGCGTGAGCACGTCGTCACCGGCGATCTGCTCCGCGCCGCCGTAATCAGTGAAGTGCCCGCCCTCCTCCTTGAGGTGCCGGAGTGCAGTCACGTCGAGCCCGTCCGCGCGGTACAGACCGCATGTGCTGTCGGATACCGCAACAATGCGCATCCCTTCGGCGGCGAGCAGGTCGGCGCTGACACAGCCGACCTTGCCGAATCCCTGGATCGCAACGGTCGCGCCGGAGGGATCCATTCCCGCGTCACGCATGGCGAGCACGGTGACCATCGTCAACCCGCGACCGGGACCTGTGAAGCGCCCCTCCGATCCGCCGATCGCCTGCGGCTTGCCGGTGACCGACGCCGGCACGGAGAACCCCGCGTGCATCGACAGCGTGTCCATGATCCACGCCATCACCTGCGGACCCGTGCCGAGGTCAGGTGCCGGTATGTCGCGGTCCGGACCAACGATGAGCGAGATCTCGGTGGTAAAACGCCGCGTCAAGCGTTCGAGCTCGGTGAGGCTCAGCGCGTGCGGGTCGCAGACCACCCCTCCCTTCGCACCCCCGAACGGCACGTCCGCGACCGCGGTCTTCCACGTCATGTACATGGCCAGGGCGCGCGCGTCGTCCAGCGTCATGGACGGGTGATAGCGCAATCCCCCTTTCGCCGGTCCCCGGGCGATGTTGTGCTGGACGCGAAACCCGGTGAAGACCTCGAAGGACCCATCGTCCATTTCGACAGGGAAATGCACCACGAGTTCGCGTTTGACCTCGCGCAGGACTGCGCGCGAGGAATCGTCCAACCCGATGGCGTCGGCGGTGGCGTCGAACTGCCGCTGGGCAATGCTCAGGGCAGAACGCTCATTGGTCCCGGACATGAACAGGCCGCACTATACGCAACAAGGCCGACGTTTGTGGCGGTCTGGAGCACTCGGATTGGGATCGTCAACGCGGCGTGTAGTTGCCTGCCCTGGCAGCAACGCAACGCGCAATCATTGACAATCACGATCACAACCAGCATGCTATGCACGATCGACAGGAGGTTTCGGACATCACCTGTCACAAACACCAAGGAGGCCCATAGGATATGGCCAGGACCAGACGTAGGAGAGGCGGCGTCGAGAAGGCCGTCAAACGCACCGTGAGGCGCGTAGGGACGACCGCTCGCCGTCGCGCACCCGCCGCTGGTGGCGATCTCGTCAAGGCGGTACAGAATCTCGTGAAAGCATTGCCCGTCGGCGAGCTTGAGAAGCGCCTTGCGGGCCTCGAGAAGACTGTCGCGCGGCTCGAAGTGAGCCTCCGCGGTGCAGCTCGTCGCGCAACCACCGCCGTCCGTGGTGGCAAGCGCACGACTGCTAAACGCGCGACAGCCAAGCGCGCCACCGCAAAGCGGGCGACCGCGAAGCGTGCCGGCGCAAAGAAGACGACGGCTCGTAAGACCACTGCGCGCAAGACCACGGCGCGCAAGACAGGGGCGCGCAAGACCACGGCCCGTAAGACCACTGCGCGCAAGACCACGGCGCGCAAGACAGGGGCGCGCAAGACCACAGCCCGTAAGACCACCGCGCGCAAGCCGGCGGCCCGCAAGACCGGGGCACGCAAGACCACGGCACGCAAGACCACCGCGCGCAAGACCACGGCCCGCAAGACCGGGGCGCGCAAGACCACAGCCCGTAAGACCACCGCGCGCAAGCCGGCGGCAGCCCGCAAGACCACAGCCCGCAAGACCACAGCCCGCAAGACCACCGCGCGCAAGACCACGGCTCGCAAGCCGGCAGCCGCTCGGAAGCCCGTGACCCGTCGTCGGGTCGCTCGCAAGTCCGTCGCAGCAGCTCCGCCTGCAGCGGCACCCGCGGCAGCAACGACCACGTAGGTCGCTTCGGTCAGCGACTGACCAAGGGATGTTTCGAAGGCCTCCGGCCGGTGCCGGGGGCCTTCGTTGTGTCTTTCCTCGTTGTCGTTGCCTACGCCGCGAGCAGGGCGGCGATCACCTCGGCGGCGCGGCGCGCATCCGCGGCGTCGATGCCGAGGTGGGTGACGCAACGAATCGTGTGCCCGCCCATCACGGTGACAAGCACGCCATCGCGGGCGAGCTTGACCGCGACGTCGCCGGCTGCATCGGGTGTCTCGATGAGGACGATGTTGGTCGGCACCGACGGGGTGCGCACGGTGGCGCCGGGGCTGCCGAGCAGCGTCTCAGCGATGATGCCGGCGTTGGTATGGTCCTCGGCGAGACGCTCGATGTTGTGCTCCAACCCGTAGATGCCGGCTGCGGCGATGATTCCCGCCTGGCGCATCCCACCGCCGAGGCGTTTGCGCCAGCGACGGACCTCATCTATCACCGGCACGTCGCCGGCGACGACGGATCCGACAGGAGCTCCGAGCCCCTTGCTCACGCATACCGTGACCGTGTCGCACTCGTCGACAAGGTCTGCCGGGGTCACGCCGAGCGCCACTGCCGCGTTGAACAGTCGCGCGCCGTCGCAGTGGACGCGTAGCCCGAGGCTGTGTGCCGCTCGTGCAGCGAGGTGCACCCGATCGGCATCGACGGCGCCGCCGCCGCGACGGTTGTGCGTATTCTCGATGCAGAGGAGGCTCGAGACGGGTTGGTGGACGTCGGTCTCGCGAACGGCTGCCATGACGGCGTCCGCGTCGGGGATCCCGTCAACGCTGTCGAGCAGCCGCAGCTGGACGCCGGCGACGATGGCGGTGCCGCCGGCCTCGTAGATCACGACGTGCGCCTGCGAATCCGCGATGACCTCATCGCCGGGCCGCGTCTGCGCTGCGACGCACGCCAGGTTGCCCATGGTGCCGCTCGGCACGTACACCGCGGCATGCTTGCCGAGGCGGCGCGAAACCTCCTGTTCGAGACGGCGCACCGTCGGATCCTCGCCCCACACGTCGTCGCCGACCTCCGCGCTCGCCATCGCAGCGCGCATCCCCGCGTCGGGGACGGTCAGCGTGTCACTTCGGAGATCGACGACGTCCGGCACTCAGGTTGACCTCACCCTGGATCACCTCCGCATCGTGAACCATGGGCGGTGCTGCGTGCGGTGAGGTCTCGTCCACCGCACTGGCGACGCAGGTGCGCCGCCTGCCGGTTCGCTTCGCTCGATACAGCGCTTCGTCGGCGAGGCTGAACAGCTCACCTGCAGCGTTCGTATGCTCGGGGTACGCGGCCACGCCGATGCTCACGGAAAGCCGCATGGTCTGCGCTCCGGGCAGACGCACGTCCGTCTCCTCGACGGCCAGACGGATCTTCTCCGCGACAACGAACGCCTCCGCAGCGGACGTGTTCGGCATCACGACGACGAACTCCTCGCCGCCGTAGCGCGCCGCCAGATCGGCGCGGCGCACGTTGCTGACCAGCGTGCGCGAGAAGGCCGAGAGCGCGAGGTCGCCGGCATGGTGCCCGTGCGTGTCGTTGAGCAGCTTGAAGTGGTCGAGGTCGAGCATGAGGACGGCCAGCGGCGCTCCGAGTCGCTCGGCGAGCGCCAGCTGCTGACCCAGCGAATCGACGAGGAATCGATGGTTGTAGAGGCCGGTGAGGTCGTCGACCGTCGCCTGACGCTGCACGACTGCGAGGAAGCGGTAGCGCTCGAGCGCGAGCGAGATCTGCTCCGCGGTCGACGCGACGAGGTCCATGTCGCCGCTCGCGAACGTTCTGCTCGCAGACGCGACGGCGATCACGCCGTGCACATAGGTACCGAGGCGGAGCGGCGCCACGCAGAACGCGCGGACACCGAGCCGAGCTTCGCGACTCGTTGCGGTGGCCCCGAGCACGATCGCCCCCCGTCCGTGGTGCCGGTACCCCTCGCCGAGCGGCCCATTCCCGTCGAGCAACCCCGCGTCGTCGATACGCCGTCCGCCACCTGCGACAGCGAATCCATCGCTCATCTCCGACCCGATGACGACGATCATCGCCATCTCGACCTCGATGGAAGCCTGCAGCTGGTCGCACACGTTTGCGAGCGCGGTCTCGAGTGGCTGAGCGAGGCTGAGCTCGGTCGCGACCGACGCTCGCGCAGCGGTGGCGCGCATCGTCGAGCGCACCTCGAGTCGCATCGCTTCGAAGCGTGCCCCGAGGCGACCAATCTCGTCGTCCGAACCCGTGCTCACCGGCGCGTCGAAATCTCCCGCAGCGAGCGCGGCGACAGCCGCGTCGAGACGGCGCAGCGGTCGCCGCAGGTCGATCTGCACGACGACGACGATGAACAGCATCGCGACGAGGATCACGGCAAGCAGCAAGAAGATCGACTGCCACGCCAGCGGTGCTCCCGTGACCGGGGCGATCAGCGCAAGCGTAAGACCCGCACCGACCGGCGCCGACGCGATGGCAACCGGGTGGGAGTCGATCGACTCGACCGTCGGCGCCCCTGCGACGATCGCGTTGTGCACCGTGCTGTCCGGCATCTCGCCGGCCGTCACCGACGCGCCACGCACGCCGCCGTTGAGCGCGTAGCGGCCGTCAGCGCGGATGAGCAGCAGGTCCACCGGATCCGCTGCGGTCGCGACATTGTGGTCGATGGCGGCGATGAAGGATGCCGTCACCGGGCGTGCAACGAATGCCGTTGCCCCGACCTCGGGAAGGCGTGACGTGGCAACGAGCCACGCGGCACCGCTCGGCGTCGCTGCCGTGTCAGCGCGGGAGTCGACTGCACCGACGAGCGTCGATGCCATGGGGCTGCCGTTCGACAGCAGCGCCGATCCCTGCACGGCGACGAGCACGCCATCGGGCGTCACGACACCGAGGACGTCGGTCGTGCCCAGTCCCTCCGCGTCTGCAATGAGCGTCCCCTGGATGCCGCCGGGTGTGACGACGTCATGCTCCGACGTGATCTGGCGCGCAACGCCGGCGATGAACGCGTCGAGCGCCGAGCGCTGGCCCGCGATGAGGTTGGACGCGACACCGATCTTGTCAGCCGCGCTGTTCTCCGCCTGCGTGCGGCTGTTTGCCTGCGCGAGGAAGTAAGGGACGACCGCGACCGTCCCTCCGGCAACGAAGATGACGGCGGCGAACTTGAGCGAGAACGAGGCACCTCGCCATGCGCCGGCGGCGCGACGGATCCCTCTCATCCCGGCGACTCAGTCGGAGCGCCGGACGAAGACGATTGTCGCCGCCGCGATGGCGCCGGCAATGAGCAGTCCCGCCACGGTCACCACGTAGATGGAGGCGGGACTCGTGACGATCACGCTCGGCGCGGCGGGCGTTGGCACCGACAGTGCGGGGGGAGCGAGCACCGGTGGGCGTGCACCGGCGGGATGCTGCTGCGCCGCCGGCGCGCTCGTCGCCGAGGGTGGCGATGCTGTCGAGGGGCGCGCCTTCCCGACCGTCACGCGCCGAGCGGGCGGCGTGCGGACGGGTGTCGGCGTCCGTGTCTTGCGAGGTGGCGGGGAGGGAGTCGATGTCGGTGGCGGCACGGGATGCCGGCAGCAACGGGAGCAGTGATCGTCGTCGTGATGGGAGCAGTGATCGTCGTCGTGGCGGGAGCAGGGATCGTCGTCGTGGCGGGAGCCGTCGAAGCTGTGGCCGCACCTTTCTGCGGGGGTGGCGAAGCCAGTGCCGGCGGCATCAACCGACAGGACGGCGGGTCCGGCAACGGCCCAGAGCATCGACGCCGCCGCGAGCAGCGTCACGGCGGCGCGAAACCCACGACGGCGCGTTCGACTCGAGCCGGCGAACGCCCCCAGTACCCCGTTTCTCAAGTCACCTCCGGCGAGGATCGTACGGCCGGTATCGGTGCGACTTGTGACCGAAATGTGACACTTTTCAGGTGCCAATCGTCGTGATCAATTTCCTCGACGGCGAGGTCGTTCTCGCCGAGGCGCCGGAGATCACCTTCGACCTTGCGATCCTCGACGCCGAGTTGCGCTCGATCAACCAGAACAGCGAGCGCGCCCTCTTTCCGGTGAGCGCGATACGGCAAATCCTGGTGGGAGATCCGATGCCGGCGCCACCTGAGGCCGAGGTTGCCACGTGGGACCGTGCCGCCTTTCACTTTCTCGACGGACTGGTCCTTCGCGCGTCGATACGATCGGACGCCCACCTGGGCCGCTATGGCGGTGTCTGGCACATCGTCGAGCCGGGGTCCACCGAGCTCCGCACCATCGCGGTGCCCTACGCGGCGCTGAAGGGCGTCTATCAGATCCATCAGTGGGACAGCCGTCCGGCGAACGAGCGCGATGAGCACGCGGAGCTCGACCAGCTTGCCAGGGTGCTCGCGGAGCGCGAGGGCAACATCGTCGGGGACGGCAATACCCCATCGCGGCGTCCGCTGCTGTCGCGGATGCGCCGCCCGCCGGGTTCAGCCTGATGTCGGACCTGTCGCGCGCCTGTCCAGACATCAGAACGCTCGCGAATCGCGTGCTACCGTCCCGGCTGTGACCTCCACGCTCGCGCGTGGCGAGCCGGAAACGGGCGAAGCAACCCCCTCGCTGACGAGCCGCCTCCTCACCCTCCGCACCCTTGCCTCGCTCGGCCTCGCCGTGGTGATCGTCGGCGTCGCCATCTGGCGCGCGCAGATCAATTGGGGTGCCGCCTGGGACAACATCCGCCACGCCAATCTCTTCATCTATGTTGCGGCACTGGCGGTGTACTACGCCTCCTTCGTGGTCCGGTCCATCCGCTGGCACGTGCTGCTCGGCAATGCGGGCGAGGACCGCCCATCACGATCGCTGGTCGGGATCGTCATCACCTCCTTCTTTGTCAACTGCGTGGTGCCGGCGAAGATGGGCGATATCTACCGCGCCTACCTCGGCAAGCAGAAGCTCGACGTACCGGTGAGCAAGGCGCTCGGGACGATCATCGCCGAGCGGCTCATCGACCTCATCGTGCTCATGTCACTGCTGCTTGCAGCCGGTGCGATCGTGTTCCGCACCAAAGCGCCGGGCATCCTCATTCCGTATGTCGTGATCGGCGTTGCCGTCTGCCTCGCCGGCGTCAGCGTGATTCTCGTCATGCGCGCGGGACGAGGGCAGCGCATCCTGCGCCTCCTTCCCGAGGCGGTCTTCCATCGCTACGAAAGCCTCCGGCTCGGCACGGTGGACTCCTTCGCGCGTCTGCCCACCCTGCTCGGACTCACCGTCCTCGTCTGGCTCGCTGAAGGGACGCGACTCGGCCTCGTCGTGCTGTCGCTGCATCTCGCGGGCGTCCACCTCGGCCCGTCGCAGTTCCTGCTCATCGCGCTCGTCGCCGCGCTCCTCACGACCGTCCCGTTCCTGCCGGGCGGGCTCGGCCTCGTCGAGGCAGGGATGATCGGCGTGCTCATCACGGTCGGCGGAGTCACCAACTCGTCGGCCGTGTCGATCACACTGCTGGACCGGAGCATCAGCTATGCAAGCCTCGTCGTGATCGGGTTCGTGATCTTCGTGCTCACCCACATCCACGTCCCGAAGGCGCGTCGGATCGCGGCTCAGGGGTGAAGGCGCTCGTCACCGGCGGTGCCGGGTTCATCGGCTCGCACATCACCGACGCGCTGCTTGACGCGGGACATTCGGTCACCGTGATCGATGATCTCTCGCGCGGGCGCCGCGCGCAGGTGCACCCGGCCGCGCGATTTGTCGAGCTCGACATCACATCCGATGGACTGGCGGCCGCTGTGGCCGACGCGAAACCCGAAGTGGTCTTTCATCATGCCGCGCAGATCGATGTCCGTGAGTCGGTACGCGACCCGCTGCACGACGCGGACGTCAACGTCGTCGGAACCGTCAACGTACTCCGCGCGGCTGTCGACGCCGGAGCGCGACGCGTCGTCTTCGCGTCAAGCGGCGGCGCGATATACGGCAACACGGAGCAGATCCCGACGCCGGAAGGGCATGCCTGCCTTCCCGAATCTCCGTACGGCACGGCGAAGCTGTGCGCTGAGGCGTACGGCGGAACATTCAGCCGCCAGGCGGGTCTGGAGTTCGTCGCGCTGCGGTACGCGAACGTGTACGGGCCGCGCCAGGACCCGCATGGTGAAGCGGGCGTCGTCGCCATCTTTGCACTGCGCCTCCTGGGGGGCGACCCGCCGGTGATCAACGGCGACGGCACGCAGACCCGCGACTACGTGCACGTGCACGACCTCGTCCGCGCCAACCTCGCGGCCATCGACGGCACGCCGGGCATCTACAACATCGGCACCGGTGTCGAGACGGACGTCAACACGCTGTATCGGATGCTCGCGGCCGAGTGCGGCGCCGGCGGTGACGCGGTGCACGGTCCCGCCAAGCCCGGGGAGCAACACCGCTCATGCCTCGACCCGTCATTGACGCGCGAGCAACTCGGGTGGTCGGCGTCCATCAACTTCGCCGAGGGCATGCGCACCACGGTCGACTTCTTCCGGAACGCGTCCTAACTTCCGAGCGCTGCGCGGGCACTCCCAAGCTTGTCAGCGCCGGTCGCGCGCAGCCTGAGCGCGGCATCCCGGAGAGCGGGGTCCCGGCCGTGTGCGGGCGCTTCCGCGAGTCGCGCGGACCAAATGAGCTCATCGACGGCCTGCTCGAGCGCGGCGCGTGCCTGGTCGAGGGTTGCGTCGACCGGCGTCGCCGCGATGCGCTCCAGCGCCTGGGCGCAGCCGTCGAACTTTCTCCGCAGGGCGTGGACCTCGTCCTGGTTCCCAGCATCGACGGCGGCGCGGAGCGCCTCAGCGGCGGCAGTGGTGCTGTCGACCACAGCCGTGAGGACTGCGCGGGGATCCTCGTCCGTCGAGGCTCCGGCCCCCATCATTCGATAAGCGCCGACCAGGAAGAGCAGCACCAACAGCACGGCGACGATGTAGATCGCCGGCACAGGAGGTCCCCGCTACTTGTAGCGGAACGTGATGCGCCCGCGCGAGAGGTCGTACGGGCTCAGCTCGACCCGCACCCGGTCGCCGATGAGGATGCGGATGTAGAACTTGCGCATCTTCCCCGAGGTGTAGGCCAGGACATCCTGTCCTGTCTGCAGGCGCACCTTGAACATCGCGTTCGGCAACGGCTCGACGACGGTCGCGTCCATCTCGATGGTCTCTTCCTTGACCTCAACCTGCGCAGTACCGTCGGCCGGCTCTCGTCGACGGACGGGCCCGCGCCTTCTGGTGCTGCCGGGACGGGGTGGACGTCGTGCCAAACAGGGTCTCCTCGAAGCAGATCGAACGGTGGCCGAGCGTATCACGGAGCCGTTCCCTGGTAACGTCGTGTCGATGCCGGGCGAGGATCGATCTCCGTTCATTGCTGCGTTGCGCGATCGGGTGCTCGTCTTCGACGGCGCGATGGGGACGAGCCTGCAGTCGGAGAGCCCGACCGTTGACGACTACGGCGGCGTCGCGCTCGAGGGCTGGATGGACGGCCTCGCGGTACACGCGCCGCAGATCGTCGAGCGCGTGCACCGCGGTTTCCTCGACGCTGGATGCGACGTCATCGAGACCTGCACGTTCCAGGCAACCCGGCCGCGCCTCGAGGAATGGGGCCAGGGCGAGCTGACGCGGGACCTCAACATCGCCGCTGCCCGGCTGGCGCGACGCGTCGCGGACGAGTACTCCCTGGACGGTCGGCGCCGTTTCGTCGCCGGAAGCATGGGGCCGACCGGGTTCCTGCCTGCATCGAGCGACCCGTCGATGAGCCGGCTCGGGTTCGCGGACCTCGTGCCGGTGTTCCAGGAGCAGGCGGCGGCGCTCATCGAGGGCGGCGTCGACGTCCTGATCATCGAGACTCAGCAGGACATCCTCGAGACCAAGGCCGGCGTGTTCGGCGCGCGCGCCGCGGTGGCGGAGTCGGGACGTCCGGTGCCGATCATCGCGTCGGTGTCGCTCGACGTGACGGGCCGGATGCTGCTCGGGACGGACGTCGCCGCGGTGCTCGCCATCCTCGAGTCACTCCACATCGACGTGATCAGCCTCAACTGCTCGACCGGTCCCGAGCACATGCGTGAGCCGATTCGCTACCTCACGAGTCACACCACGCTCCCCGTGGCGTGCATCCCCAATGCCGGGCTGCCGCTCAACGTGGAAGGACGTGCGCACTATCCGCTCGAGCCGGTGCCGATGGCGTCCGAGCTTGCAAGCTTCGTCCGCGAGTACGGCGTCGACATCGTCGGCGGGTGCTGCGGCTCGACGAACGATCACATCCGCGAGCTCGTCGAGCACGTCGCCGCCGTGCAACGCGCGCCGCGCACATCCCTCGACACGGCTCCGCGCCTGGCGAGCGCCATGCACGCCATCGAGCTGCACCAGCAGCCCGCCCCGCTGCTCATCGGTGAGCGCGTGAACGCCCAGGGGTCGCGGGCGGTCAAGCGCCTGCTGCTCGCCGACGACTACGACGGGATCCTCGGCGTCGCGCGCACGCAGGTCGAAGGCGGCGCGCACGCGCTCGACCTCTGCGTTGCTGTGACCGAGCGCAGCGATGAGGCCGACCAGATGCGCACGGTGGTGAAGACGCTGCAGATGAGCGTCGACGCCCCACTGGTCATCGACAGCACCGACGCCGATGTGATCCACGCGGCGCTCGAGGTCTACCCGGGACGCGGGATCGTCAACAGCGTCAACCTCGAAAACGGGCGTACCCGCTGCGACGCGGTCCTGCCGCTGGTACGCGACCATGGGGCGTGCGTCATCGCGCTCACGATCGACGAGCAGGGGATGGCGCGCACCGCCGACCGCAAGCTCGAGATCGCGCGCCGGATCCGCGACCTCGCACGTGATGAGTTCGGCCTGACGCCCGACCAGCTCATGTTCGACGCGCTGACATTCACGCTGGCCACCGGTGAGGCCGAGTGGATCGACTCCGCGCACCAGACGATCGACGGCATCCGCACGATCAAGCGTGAGCTGCCCGGTGTGCTCACCGTGCTGGGGGTGTCCAACGTGTCGTTCGGGCTCGCACCGAACATGCGACCCGTCCTCAACAGCGTGTTCCTGCATCACTGCGTGGAGGCGGGCCTCGACGCGGCGATCATCAACCCGACACACGTCGTGCCGTACGGAGAAATTGATCCGCAGACGCGGCGGCTTGCCGAGGAGCTGGTGTTCAACAGCGTCCCCGACGCGCTGACCCGTTTCATCGCCCATTTCGACGGCGATTCATCGACGAGTGGCGCGGGACTCCCCGAGACCGCCGATCCCTACGAGGGTATGACGACGGTGGAGCGCATCCACGCGCAGATCCTGCACCGGCGCAAGGACGGCATCGAGGAGCAGATCGACCTCGCGCTGCGCGACCTCGACGCGGTCAGTGTTCTGAACACCGTGTTGCTACCGGCGATGAAGGACGTCGGCGATCGCTTCGGTTCGGGCGAATTGATCCTGCCCTTCGTCCTGCAGAGCGCTGAGGTGATGAAACGCGCGGTGGCGCACCTCGAGCAGTATCTCGAGAAGCGCGAGGGATACACGAAGGGCAAGGTCGTGCTCGCAACGGTCTACGGCGACGTCCACGACATCGGCAAGAACCTGGTGAACACCATCCTCAGCAACAACGGATACACGGTGTTCGACCTCGGCAAGCAGGTGCCGCTCAACACCATCCTCGACAAGGCGCAGGAGGTCGATGCCGACGCCATCGGTCTGTCGGCGCTGCTCGTGAGCACCAGCAAGCAGATGCCCGCGTGCGTCAAGGAGCTCGACGAGCGCGGTCTGACGTACCCGCTGATCATCGGTGGCGCCGCGATCAACCGCGGTTTCGGGCGGCGGATCCTCTACCTCGATCAGGAGCGCGCATACGCTCCGGGCGTCTTCTACTGCAAGGATGCGTTCGAGGGACTGGAGACGATCGATCAGCTCCTCGATCCGGACCGGCACGACGCGCTGCTCACCAAGGTGCTCGATGAGGCGCGAGTGCACCGCGAGCGCGAGCACGAGAAGCTCGAGCGCCGCAATGCCGCGGCCGCCGGAGCGGGCCCCCTTCCGGCACGCAGCGCTGCGCGTCGCGACGCGCCCATCCCCGCGGTGCCATTCTGGGGCGCCCGCGTCCTGCGCGACATCCCCATCTGGGACGTCTATCCGCACATCGATCGCAACTCCCTCTACAAGATGAGCTGGCAGTTTCGCGGGGTGCGTGACCCGGCGAAATGGGAGGAGCTGCTGCGGACCGAGCTCGAGCCACGCCTCCAGCGTTCGATGGACGAAGCGATGCGCGACGGATGGCTCCAGCTCGAGGCTGTGTACGGGTACTGGCCGGCGCTCGCCGACGGCGACACGGTGATCGTGTACGACCCCGGCGACATCGACGCCGAGCTCGGGCGATTCATCTTTCCTCGTCAGAACGAGCAGCACCGTCTCTGCCTCGCCGATTACGTCCGTCCCATCGAGGACGCCGCCGACGGTGAGCGCGACGTCATCGCGCTGCAGGTCGTCACCACCGGCCCGGGTGCATCCGAGCTCTCCAACCGCCTGCAGGTCGACGGTGCATACGACGACATGCTCCGTGTCCACGGCTTCGCCACGCAGATGGCCGAGGCGACGGCGGAGTACGTGCATCACCGCATCCGTCGCGAGCTGCGCCTCCCCGACGACCAGGGACGCCGGTACTCGTGGGGCTATCCGTCCTGCCCCGACCTCGAGGACCATGAAACCCTCATGCGCATCGTTCCCGCGGGCGATATCGGCGTCACGCTGACCGAGGGATACCAGTTCGTTCCCGAGCAATCAACTGGGGCGATCGTGCTCCACCACCCGGAAGCTCGTTACTTCGCCGTGTATGGCGGCTCGACGGTCGAGGAGGACGCGCCGGGAGCGCCGGAACGAACGGATATCCCTCGGTCAGCGTGACGCCCGGTCAGCAGAAGAGGTGCGCGTCCTCCGACAGTCGTGCGGCCACGTCGTAGCTGTATACGGAGATGGTGTACGGACCGCGCGTGTACACGACCGCGGGTGGTCCGAAGATCGCAACCGACGGCAGCGAGCGCCCGCACGTCTCTCCTGTCCACGGCGTGATGATGAACGTGCTTCCCGCAGTCGGTGTGTACTCACCTTTGGGCGCGAAGTCGTAGGGGCACAGACTCTCCGGGCCGCCGGCGCACGCCGTCGAGCCTCCGAGCAGCGGCCACACCGACAGCACACCGTTGGACCGCCAGTCGAGGTCGTATGACTCCCAGTAGCCCGCGTACCCGCGAGTGAGCCCGTGCTCGAGCAGCACTGGGAGTGGGTCATCCGCGGCGGGCACCTGGAGTCGGTCGTCGAAGAGCGACGCGTTGAACGTCGCGGTACTCACGGCGTTGTTGACGGCGAAGAGGCTGAACACGCCGACCGCGACGAGCGTCGCGACGCCGGCACGTGAACGCCATCGCACGAGTGAGGCGGGACCGTACCGGACAACGATCGCCGGGAGCAGCGCTGTGGCCGCGAAATAGCACCCGACGAGGTAGCGACCTTGGCTCAACGCCCCACCAGCCCCGTACCCGAGGAACACGAAGGCCCCGAGGAGACAGACAAACGCGACACCCCAGAAGAGCGCGTAGCCCGCAACCGATGTCTCCAGTTGCGCCGGGCCCTGCTCGCCACTCGGCCGCTGATGCAGGCGGACGGCGATCAGTGCCAGCAGACTGAGCCCTGCCGCAAAGCAGAGTCCCACGGCAAGCACCGACATCGCGTCGCCGTACCATCCTCCGCCAATGGTCCAGGCGAGCGTCTGAAGAGCGAGCCCCATGCCACGGATGACGCCGCTCACCCCGACACTTCCCGGCAGGATCGAGACGGTGTGGATGCCCTGCACGCTCATCACGAGGAACGAGACGCCGACCGCCACCAGCGCGCCACACAGTGTGATGAGCACGGAGTGCACCTGTTGCGCGGCCACTCGGCGGCGCAGCAGCGCAACCGTCACGATGTAGGGAACGAGTCCGAAAGCGAGCAGTTGCGGGTCGGTGACGACGCCGACGCCGACGACGATGCCGACCAGCGCGGATCGAACCACGTTGCGGCGATTCCGCAAATCACGGACCAGGTGCCACGCGAGCAGAACGGCCGCCACGTACGTCGTGATGTGGTTGTCGGGAAAGAGCAGCGGCCACAGCACCACGGTCGGCAGCACGAGCAGCAGCACCGTGGTCAGGAGGGTCCCCGTGCGACCGAGCACCACGTGCGCGGTGCGCACGAGCAGCAGTCCCATCGCAACCGTGAGCACGGGTCCGGTCCAGTACTCGATACCCGCGCGCAACGGCACCCACTGGAGCAGTTCATCGAACCAGATGACGCCGATCGATGTCTGCGTCGGCAGCAGCTGCGGGCCGTGGCCGGTCGCAAGGCCCTGCGCGATGTAGTTGAGCTCAGGCGCGTCACTGAAGCGGTAGACCGCGGCGAGCAGCGCCGGCAGCCGGAGCAACGTGACGGTGAAGGACACGAGTGCAGCGACGCCGGCGACGGCGCCGAGCATGCCAGAAGCCTGCAGGCGCCTCGACCCGGCACGGGGCATCAATGAGATCGTCCGTACGTCCGCCACTCGGCACAGCCTATGCGCGACCACGTCAATGGTCCCGTGTCGATGCCCGAATGTGACGCCGCTGGCGCTACTCCGCGTAGCGACGGATGCGCTCGTCCTCCGCGCCGTGTTCCTGCTGGTACAGCGAGCACGAATCCGGAGAGGAGATGCACGGCGGCACGGGGTGTCGGCCGGTGAACCTGTGGGTGTGCCGGTCGACGTGGCAGTCGGCCTTGTAGCGGGTCAGCAGGCCGAACGGACCGGCGTTTTCACGGAGGATCTGCTCGAGATACGGGCAGCGGCGGCCGGGCGGCCGCGACTGCGCGGACTGGCGCTGCGGCTCCGGCCGGCCTCGTTGCGGCGGCGGTGGTTCTGCTCGCATCGCCCCCCGAGTGTAGTGCTCTCTACAGGGAGAGCATCGACTGAATGCGCGAGGCCAGTTCCTTGATCTTGAAGGGCTTGGCAAGCGTCTGGACGTTGCCGTATGCCTCCAGCTTCGGAGCCGTCGACGCGTTCACCAGCGCACTCACCACGAGGACCTTTGGGTCACTGCCGTGGTCGGAGCGGATGCGTTCGAGCACCTGGGTCCCCGAGAGGTCACCCGGCAGCATCAGGTCGAGCAGGACGAGGTCGGGCTGAAACTCTCCAAAGGCCGCAAGGCCTTCATCGCCGCTCTTTGCCACCTTCACCTCGTAGCCCTCCATCGTGCAGAGCAGAGACTCGATGTCGGCGAGCGCGTAGTAGTCCTCGATGATCAGGACCTTCTTCATGGCGGTACTCGTCGCTGGACTCATGTTGGGGCTGGCCGAATATAGCACGGGGTTTTCTGCCGTTCCAGGCATGTCGACGGCGTGACCAATCCGTGACCCGTGTACGCAGCCCGCCACGGCGGGCGGCGCGATTCAGTCAGATCGAACGGTCGATCAAGGTGCCGGTGCCGAGGCCGCCACCGCAGCACATCGCCTGGAGCCCGTAGCGCGCGTTACGCCGCTCCAGCTCGTGGAGGAGCGTCGTCATGAGGCGAGCGCCGCTGGCGCCGAGCGGGTGGCCCAGGGCGATGGCGCCGCCGTTGACGTTCACCCGATCCATGTCGGGGTGGTGCTCCCGCTCCCATGCGAGGACGACCGGCGCGAACGCCTCGTTGATCTCGAAGAGATCGACATCGTCGATGTCGAGGCCGGAGCGCTGCAGCAACCGCGTGGTCGCGGGGATGGGACCGGTGAGCATCGTGACCGGGTCGACCCCGACCACCGTCTGGCCGGCGATGCGCGCACGCGGCGTCACACCGAGCGCGATCGCGCGCTCCACCGACATGAGCATCACGGCGGCCGCCCCGTCGGTGATCTGCGAACTGTTGCCCGCGTGCATGATCCCGTCGGACTTGAACGACGGCTGCAGCGCCGCGAGGGTCTCCATCGTCGTGTCGGCGCGGATGCCCTGGTCCTGGCTGATCACGCGGCCGTCGCCGTTTGCCCCGACCACGACGGGAGCGATCTCGCGGTCGAACCGCCCGGCTGCCTGCGCCTCTCCGGCGCGACGCTGCGATCGTGCCGAGAACTCGTCGGCATGCTCACGGGTGATGTGCCAGTGCTCGGCGATCATCTCGGCGGACAGGCCCTGGGGAACAAGGTTGTAGACCTCGAGCAACTCGGGCGGAAAGGGCGCGCCCGGGCCCTGGAAGACGGTGCTCCCCATCGGCACGCGGCTCATGCTCTCGACGCCCGCGGCGATCGTGATGTCACAGACGCCGGACTGGATGAGGTTTGCGGCGAAGTGGATCGCCTGCTGTGAGGAGCCGCACTGCCGGTCAACGGTGGTCGCGGGAACCTCGATCGGGAACCCGGCGGCGAGCGTTGCCTGGCGGGCGATGTTCAGCGACTGCTCGCCGGTCTGACTGACGCACCCGAAGATGACGTCACCGACCATCGCCGGGTCGATCCCCGCGCGACCGGTGACCTCACGCAGGACATGGGCGGCGAGCAGGACCGGATGGATGTCGCGAAGGTCCCCGTTGCGCGGGTTACCACGACCCAGCGGGGTGCGCACGGCTTCAACGATCACGACGTCAGTCATGGGTTCTCACTTCGGGATGGTGCGCCGCTCGCAAACGCCGGTGGGTCGCCAACCATAGCAGCGGGCCCCACTTCAGGGATCGTAGATGACGGTACGGGCTGCCGGCCCGGAGCGTTCGTCAGGCACGAGCAGCCTCGGAACGACGACCCAGCCAGTCGGCGGTGGTGGGTCCGATACGCTGAGCACGAGGATATCGCCAGGTGAAGGGGCTGCTTCAATGGATTCGGGCGAGACAACCTGCATGCCCAGCGCTTTCAGCCCCGGTGTGGCGTCGTCGGTCACGGGATGGGCCGGCGGGGGCGGTAGCAGCCCGAAGAACGCTTCGATATAGGGCTGATCGAGGGTGTTCGATAGGTAGACGTGATGCCCGTCCGCATGCTGGGCGGCCGTGAGGATGTTGTCGAGCTCGCCGGTGTCGAAATACGCCGCGGCCCGCTGCGGATAGCTTGCATAGAGATCGAGCGTATAGAGCCCGCCCTGGACCAGCAGCCCAGCGGCGAACAGCCCGGTCACCGCGAGCAGCGCCTGCGGCCTGGCTTGGAGCGCGGCGCGGATGCCGTCGGCGCCGAGGATCGCGAGCACGACGAGGAAGGGGAGCATCCCCGATGACCGCAAGGCATGCGGCGTCCCGTTGCTGGTGAGCGCGGCGGCGATCGGTGCCAGCACGATGGCGGCCGCCAGGAATTGGATGAGCGGTTGACGCCGCCGCTGCCAGCAGACCAACAGCCCCGCGACGAGCAGCGGTGCGGTGACCCAAAGCAGCATCCCGCCCACCTCGGTGTTCTGGCGAGGGTTGGCGTCACCTTGCAGGAACAGGAAGTTGGGCGAGAAATAGCTGAGGTAGTTGGCGAGGAAGCGGTCGATCACGACGTTGAGCGGCGCCCCGTCAGACCAGATGCTGATGAGCGCGAATCGCCCCGTCAGCGCTCCGGGATTGATGAGCGCGTAGATGCCGAGCACGACGTATCCCACGAAGACCGGCACCAGTGGCCGCCACCAGCCCGAGGTGCGTGCCAACCCCCAGGCCACCGCGAGCGCTATCGCGAGCATCAGGACCTCAAGCCGCGCTGTGGTGTAGCCATAGATGGCGAATGCGAGGAAGACCCCCGCCAGACCGAACTGTCGCGGGGTTGGCGTCCGCGCCGAAAGACACCAGACCGCCGCCGCGAGCAGTGCGACCATCGAGACCACCTCGAAACCCACGCGGCTCTCGATGACGAGCCAGGGAGTGAGTGCGGTGAGCGCCAGAGTGCCGAGGGTGATCGCTCGGGACCCGGTGACCCGCCATGCGGTCGCTGTGAGAAACCCGACCACCGCCAGACCGAAGAGCGCCGCCGGGAAGCGCTCGACCGCGACGGTCAGCGGCAGAAACCGCACCAGCGCCGAGACGCTGTACACGTAGATGGGGTTCTTGTACTCGCCAAACGCCTCGAAGAAGAGCGGGAAATGGATGCCGTGCTCGTCGACGCCGAAGTGGGCGATGGTCCAGGCGTTGTAGCCGATCGACGCCTCGTCGACGTACAGACCCGGAGGAGACCCGGACAGGTCGACGAGGTTGCGTACGACGACGAGGACGGCGCAGAGAGCCATTGCGCCGACCCAGAGACGGCGGTATTCCCGCCCGGTATCCGGCCCCGGGTCACCCACGAGCTGCGACGACGAAGTCCTGGAACAGCCTGCGTGCCCAGGGGCGGTCGAGATACAGCTCCTCGGGATGGCACTGGACGCCGACCACGAAGCGCCGTCCGGGGTGCTCCACCGCTTCGACAAGGCCGTCGTGCGCTCGCGCGCTCACGACGAGATCGCGCCCCAGGCCGCGGACCGCCTGGTGATGCATGCTGTTCACGTCGACCTGGTCGTCGCCGGCGATGCTGTGCAGGCGCGATGCCGGCTTCACCTCGATGTGGTGAGTCACCTCGCCGCGCGAGCTCGGCGGATAGTGGTTGTGCTCAGTGGCGAGCATCGCGCCCACGTCCTGCCAGAGCGTCCCGCCGAGCGCGACGTTGAGCACCTGGGCGCCTCTGCAGATCGCCAGCAGCGGCTTGTCGACCTCCAGCGCCCACCGCACGAGGAGCATCTCCGCCCGATCGAGCTCCGGGTCCACCTCGACCGAGCAGTCGGCGCGGATCTCCTCTCCGTAGAGCGCCGGCTGCACGTCCGGGCCGCCCGGAAGACAGAGCCCGTCGCAGAGGTCGAACAGCTGGCGGAGGTTGGCCTCCGAGAGCGAGGCACTGATCCCCACCGGAGTGGCTCCCACAGCCTCGAGCGCTTCGAAGTACGCGCGATTGCGCGCGAGCACCGGGGGAAGGTTCAGTTCGGCAGGGGCGCGCAGCGTGAGTCCGATGAGCGGTGACCGCGTCATGAAGCTATCTTCGCGGGTCAGGAGGAGAACGTGAACCGATTGATGTGCAACCACGGGGCGAGCACGCCGGACTCGCCTTCCCCAAGCTCGAGCCGGCGCTCGCGGCTCACCTCCGCCACGGCCGCGAGCGCCTCGACGATGCTCTGCGTGAAGCGCAGGTCCTTCACCGGCCGCGTGATCCGGCCGTGCTCGATGAGGAAGGTCCCTTCGCGGGTCATACCGGTGATCACCGTTCGCAGCGGATGCACGTCGCGCACGTACCAGAAGCGCGTGACGTAGAGGCCGCGCGACACCGAGGACACCATGTCCTTCCACGGTGTGGCGCCCGCATCCATCGCAAGGTGACGCGGGAGTGGTCCCCACGTGTTCGGTTGCGGAAGGGAATGGCCGGTCGATGTCACGCCGTCTCGCAGCGCCGTGGGCGTGTCGTACACGACTCCGGCACACACCCCGCGGTCGATGAGGTGCACCGCTTGCGTCGAGACTCCCTCGGCGTCGAAGGGAAACGGAAAGATATCGCTCGCCGTCGGATCGTCGCGGATGGTCACGAGATCGCTCATCAACCGCTCATCCATGCGCATGAAACTGCGGTGCTCCTGGGTCGCAAGCGCGCTGAAACCCACCCACCCCAGATGTTCGAGCAGGTCGGTGACCGCGTACGGGGAGAGCACGACCTCGTACTCGCCGGGGTCGATCGCCGTGGCCCGCTGGTTGCGTTCGCACGTGTCGACGACCTCGGCGGCGAGACCGTCGACGTCGAGCGCGTCGATGTCCGCCGCATGCCGCGACGCGTAGCCGCCGCCGTCGTCGCCGCGAGCAACGCTGACAAAACTTGCCTGTGTCGCGGTCGCGGCGCGGCGCACCCCGGCAGTCGTCACGATCGCGGTCGTGCGCGTGCTGGTGCTGAGCGCTCCATACGCATTGATGTCATGCGAACGCGCGGTGCCCGTCACGATCGATACCAGCCCCGCGCGCAGCTCCGGCGTTGCCGCCGCCGTTGCCGCCGCGAAGGCGACGGGTCCGTCCGCGCGGTGATCGGGTGCCGGCAGCGGCGGCACGTCGGGACTTGTGGTGACGCGCCGGCTCTCGTCGGCGGCCTGCAGCGCACGGCCGACCGCACCTTCACCGAAACCGCGCACCTCGCCGACGCCGATGCGACCGTCGTCGATCAGACGCACGCGGACAGAGCGACTCGTCTGGGCGACGCTCTGGTGCATCTCATTGCCGGCAAACCGCGTCAGCTCGCTCGTCTCGTCGACGATCACGACCTCGGCGTCGCCAGCCTCCAGGCGCGCAAGCGCCTTGTCGCCCGCCTCGAGCAGCTCGTCGTCGCGGCTCATCGGGCAGGCTCCACCTTGACGTTGCGAAAGCGGCAGGGAGCGGCACCGTGGCCGACGTGCATCGACTGCGACGGCTGGCCCTTGCCACAGTTGACGACACCGAGCATCTGCCACTCGCCGGGCCCGGCAACCGCGTCGCAGGACCGCCAGAAGTCCGGCGTCTGGCCGCTGTAGATGGGATTACGCACCAGGCGCGTCCGCTTGCCGTCGACGATCTCCCATCCGTTCTGTGTCCCGAACTGGAAGTTGAGGCGGCGGTCGTCGATGCTCCATGAGCGATTGGTCTCGAGATAGACCCCGCGTTCGGTGGTCGCGATCATCTCCTCGAGTGACGACGTTCCCGGTTCAAGGTTGACGTTGGTCATGCGGATGATCGGGAGGCGCGACCAGCCGTCGGCACGCATGGTCCCGTTGCTCAGCTGGCCGATCGCCGCCGCAGTCTCGCGAGATGAGAGATAGCCGGTGAAGATTCCCTGATTCACGAGCACGGATCGCTGCGCCGCAACTCCCTCATCGTCCCAGCCGAACGTCCCGAGCCCGGGCGCTCGCGTCGAGTCCGCGGTCATCGTCACGTGCTCGCTCCCGTATCGGAATGTCCCGAGCAGGTCCGGTGTCAGAAAGGACGTCCCGGCGTAGGCGGCTTCGTGACCAAGGGCTCGGTCAAGCTCCGTCGGGTGGCCGCAGGACTCGTGCACCTGCAGGGCGGCCTGCGTCGCGTCGAGGATCACGGTCATCGTCCCGGCGGGACAGATCGGCGCGCTCAGCAGCGCGACCGCCTCCTCTGCGATGCGACCCGCGTTGCCCGGGAGGTCGAACGCCTCGATCGCCTCCCACCCGGCGCAGACCTGATGCCGGCCGAAGCTGTTCGGGAAGCTGCGAGTCTGCACCTCGTCATCGCTCGTCGCCGTCGCGTCCAGCCCACCGCCTGACTCGATGATCGTCTGGTCGAGACGCGCGCCCTCGCTGCTCGCGAAATGACGCTCCTCGCGCACGAACTCGAGCGAGCACTCGCGAATGCGCACCTGCGGGAGGTGCGCCATCGCCTCATCGGTACGCAGCAGCAGGTTCACCTTGTCATCGAGCGACACACTGAACGGGTCACGCGTGACGGGCGTTCGGTAGACGCCCGTGAGCGGAGGCGCCGGCGCGAGTTGCACCGCGACGCGATTCACCCGGGACGATGCCCTCGCGATCTGCACCGCGTGCCGAGTCGCGGTCTCAACGCTGACACCGTCCAGCCTGTCCACCGAAGCGAATCCCCAGGCTCCGTCGACGATGACGCGGATGCCGACGCCCTCATCCTCGAAGCGTTCAAGTGCGGCAACGACGCCGTTCTTGACGGTGATCTTCTGTACCGTCCGGTTGACGACCCGGCAATCGGCATAGGAGGCGCCGGCGGCCGACGCGGCATCGAGCGCTCGCTCGCTGACCTGACGCACGAGGGCGGAGTATAGGGGCGGCGCTTGACGGCGGCGCCGCGCGATGCGTCAGCCGGCGCAGTTCCCGGACGCGCAGTACCACGCCGCGGTGTCGAAGTCGGGAACGAGGTCGTTCTGCGTCACACCGAACAGGCTCGTCGAGTACGTGTTGACGATGAGCTCCGCGAAGAGCGGGATGGCCGGCAAGAGGGCGGCCAGCCGCTGGTCGACCAAGCCGTAGTCGTGCGCTCGCGCGCCGAGATCCGCCGTCCCGCTCGCGACATCGAGCGCGGCATCGAGCTTGGCGTCGCTGAGACCACTGAAGTTCGTCCCGGCACCGAGGTCGGCGCTTGACGGGATCTCGTCTTCACTCGGGCACGTGCCTCCGCAATCGCCGTGCCAGGTCGACGTGTACGTGTCGGGCTCGCCGGGGATCCCCAGGCCAACCGTGTACAGCGCGATGTCGAACGCGTGCGCCGCGAGCGGTCCACCGTCCGCGAGCGAATCGAAGAATGTGCCGGCGCGCACGTTCGGCGTGAACGGCATCGGCACGTTGATGCCGATCTTGGCAAGATCGGCCTTGACCAGGCCCTCGATGGTCATCCGCGCCGCGTCGTCGCTTGTGGTGCCGACATTGATCACGAGGCAGGTGCCGTCCTTGAACGCCCGGTAGTCCTGGCCGTCAGGTGCCGCGCCGCACTTGGCGTTTCGATCGTCGCCCGCCGAGTCGAGGGTCGCGTTCGCCTGATCGAGGTTGAAGCCGGTGGTCGGCACGCCGTCGCTACCGAGGTAGCTCGCGCCGAGGCTCATCCATGAGTCCGGCGGAACGGTCGCTCCCGGAGCGATCGCCGACACGATCGCCTGCCGGTCGATGCCGAGGAGGATGGCCCGGCGGACTGTCAGGTCTGCGGTGTCCTCGTTCTCATGCTGGGACGGGTTGGCGCATTGCCCTCCGTTGCCGGCGCACAGGTTGAACATGAGCACCTCGGCGCCTGAACCGGGCACGGGGTCGACCTTGAGCGGTGCGTTACCGGCCTTGGCAGCGGCGTTGAGACCCGGGAGCGCCGAGAGGCCGAGGTTGAGGCCCACCTCGACCGCGCCGGAGCGTACGTCCTTCTCCTCGGTAGCCAGGTCGGGCTCGATCCGGAAGACAAGTTTGCTGAGATGGGCGAGACCGCTCGTGTTCCAGTAGTCGGGGTTGCGAACGAGCACCACCTGGGAGCCGGGCTTGTAGCCGGCGAGCACGAAGGGCCCGGTGCCGTCGAGTGCAGTGCCGAGGGACGCGCTGCCCTTGAAGGCCGCCGCATTCCCCGAGCCTTCCGCCAGATTGAATGTCGTGGTCGCGGTCTCGAGATTGCTGCCCGCGGCCAGCGCCGGGTCGAGGACTGTCGCGGGAAGGATGCCGTCAACCCCGCTCCCGAGCGCCAGATACGGTCCGTACTGGCTTTTGAAGTCGACGACCGCCGTGTGCTGATCGACCTCGGTGCACTTGATGACCTGGTTCCAGCCCGCGGTTGACGCCACCGGGGTCGGGTTCGGCTTGCCCGCGGCGCCGTACGAGAGCCAGTGGACGTCGAAGGTATCGCACACATCGCGTGACGTGAACATGCTGCCGTCATCCCACTGGACCCCCTGGCGCAGGTGCCAGGTGACGCACATCTTTGCCGCTGTGTCCGCACACCCGGCGGTCTCGACGCCGCCGTTGGCGACGGTCGGCACCTCGGTCGCAAGGTCAGGGCTCCAGTAGTCGGCCTCGGTCGACGCCGTCATCGTCGCGCTCGTGGCGCGATACCAGAGCAGCCCCTCCTCGACAGGTGCCGCGATGACGTCGGCGAAGGGCAGGTTGCCGACGATCCCGGCGTCGAGCAGCGTCGTCGGCGCCTGCCAGACGCCGACGGTCAGCGTTCCGCCGTCGGCAACAGGGCCGCTCCCCCCGGGAGTCGGTGTGGTGGCGGGCGTCGAGGTGCAGCCGGCGACCACCGCCGCCAGGCCCACCGCCAACGGCATCGCTCGCCGCGACGCCGGCCGCGTACGGAACTTGGGTCGAGATCCCGCCGTATCCACGAGCGTGCATTGTGCCCCGACCGTATAGTGAGGACGGAGTGGTCGATCGGACGATGGGGAGTTTCGAAACCGCGGCGAGGTCTGGAGGCACGCCATGAGGATCGGCGTGCGCCGCCTGCCCCGCCGGAGGGATCCGCGCCGGCGTTTCCGCAACCGCCTGCTCCTCGGTATGGTCGGTGTCGCGCTGCTGCCCCTGGTGGCGTTCGCAGTCCTGGCGGTCTTCGAGCTGGACACGGTCGCGAAGAGCACCGCGAATGCAACCGAGACCGCGATCCTGCAGCGCCAGCAGGGCCAGCAGCAATCCTCCGTCAATCGCGCTGCCGCGGCGATCGACCGCGCTCTCAGCACGATCAACTTCCAGCTCACGTCCCTGGCGTCTGCGCTGACCAAGGCGCTGGCTACCACGCCCGCCACAGCACAGTTGCCCAAAGGCCTCACGAATGCCGGCGACGTGAGCTACCTGAATGCCGGTGCCAGCGATACCCTCATCGTCGGCACCGGTGCCGCTGCCGAACCGGACGGCAGGTTCGCGGCCGCCACATCGTCGAGCACGGTCCTCGCAGAGGTCGCGAGCGCACTCAAAGCCGATTCGTCGCTCGCCGCGATCTGGTTCGAGAACGAGAAGACGGGCGCCATCCGCGCCTTTCCGGAGTTCCCGGTATTGAGCGCGCTCTCCGGGCAGCGCTACGACATCACGCATCCAACCCTGAGGAACGGGGTCGACGTCTTCGGAACCTCGGAAGGTGGTGTCTCGACCATCGCGCCGGCCGCGTGGATCGTCCCTGGCGAGCCAGGGCGGAGTGCCAGCGGCCCGTTCTGGACCGACATGTACGACCTGCTCGAGACAGGCGGACCCGGGGTGACCGTGTGGTACTCCGTTGACAGTCAGACCGTGGCGGGCTTCGACCTCTCCGCTGACGCGGTGACCAATTTGATCTCCCCCGCGCTCGGTGGCGCACCGGCAGCGGACGCGTCATCCCTGATCGTCAGCGCGTCAGGAAAGCTCGTGTATGGAATAGGGCAACTCCTCACAGACTTTCCCAACAGCGTCCCAGGGTCCACGCTCACCGCCCCCCCAGGCCAGACGGCGCTCGCGGACGAGCTCCATCGCATGGAGTCGACCGGCACCGTGCCGCTCGCACCGGTGACGGCACGGCTGGGCAAGGTCAACCACGATGTCTTCGCGGCCCCCGTCTACAGCGCGCACTGGATCGTCGCGAGCCCCGTGGCGATCAGCACCCTCGAGCCCAACCTGAACTCACTCACGCTCGGGATCACGGACGGCATCCACCGGCTGTTCCCGGTCACCGTGCTGCCGGTCCTCGTCCTGCTGGTTGTGCTCGCGTTCATCGCGACGACGTTCCTGTCCCGGCGCATGTACCTGCCGGTCCAGGCCCTCACCGACCACGCCGTGCTCGAAGAGCGCACCCGTCTCGCGCGAGAGATCCACGACACCCTGGCCCAACAGTTGACCGGCATCGTGCTGGAGCTGGAGGCAGCGGACACACTGCTCAACCGGGGCTCGGAGGGGCGCGCCCGGAGCTCGGTGGAGCGGGCTCGAGAGCTGGCGCGCGGCGCGCTCCAGGAAGCACGTCGATCGGTCTGGAACCTGCGCCCGGCGCCGCTCTCGGCAACCGGGCTCGTCGCAGCCATCGGCCACGAGGTCGAGGCCTGGGAGGAGCGCACCGGGATTCCAGCCCGCTTCAAGGCGCGTGCCGTGCCCCAGCATCCGTCTCTGTCGCCAACAGCGGAGGTCGCGCTGCTGCGCATCGGCCAGGAGGCGCTGTCCAATGCCGCGCGTCACGGTCATCCCGAGCATGTGGACGTCGAGCTGCGCGCCCACCGTCAGGAGCTGGTGCTCTCGGTCAGCGATGACGGCGTCGGCTTCGACCCGGCGGCGAGCGCGCCACGGGAGGACTGCTTCGGGCTCGACGGCATGGCCGAACGCGCGCGCAGTGCCGGCGGTACGCTGACGGTCGTGAGCAGCCCAGGCCGTGGGACGACAGTGACCACCCGGCTGCCGCTGGCCGAGCCGGTCGCGATCGCCGAGACCGGATGATCTCGGTGCTCGTGGCCGACGATCACCCGGTGGTGCGCGACGGGCTCTGCACCATGCTCGAGCTCGAGGCCGACATCAAGGTCGTCGGCCGGGCTGCCGACGGCGCCGAGGCGGTGGAACAAGCGCGCCGCACGCATCCCGACGTGATCCTCATGGACGTCCAGATGCCGGTCATGGACGGCATCGAGGCGTTGCGTAAGATCCGTGCCCGCGACCCTGAGGCGCGCGTGATCGTCCTCACGACGTACCGCAACGAGGACTACATCTTCCCGTCGCTCAAGGCCGGAGCGGTCGGGTACCTGCTCAAGGACGCCACCCGAGAGGAGCTCGCGGGAGCCATCCGGGCCGTCGCTGCCGGGGAGTCACTGCTCGACCCGCAGCTCGTCAGCGCCGCCGCCGAGCAGATGCCGTCCATCACGCGACGCGAGCGTGATGTCCTTCGTCTGATGGCGGACGGCAAGAACAATGCCGAGATCGCCGTGTTGCTCTTCCTGAGCGAGAACACGGTCAAGACGCACGTCAGCAACATCCTCGAGAAACTGGGATGCAAGGACCGCGCCGCAGCAGTCCTCCTGGCCTGGAGGCGGCACATCATCTGAGCCCCAATACACTGTCCCATCAATGGAATCGGTGGGAGTGGGGCTTCTCGGTCTCGGTACGGTGGGCAGCGCGGTCGCCGCGCGTCTCATCGAGGAGTGGGACCTGCTCGGCGAACGCGCCGGCGCAACACCCGTCCTTCGGTGTGCGGCGGTGCGCGACACGTCGCGGACGCGCGAGGTCGACCTCAAGAACGTCCGAGTGCTCGACGATGCCCAGGCCGTGGTCGACGATCCCGGGGTCTCGATTGTCATCGAAGCGATCGGCGGCTCCGATCCCGCAACCGCGCTCATCGAGTCCGCATTGCGTGCGGGGAAGTCCGTGGTGACCGCTAACAAGGCGGTCATCGCCGTCTCCGGTCCTCGTCTTGCGGACGTCGCCGCCGCCAACCATGCCGGTCTGTATTTCGAAGCGGCCGTGGGCGCGGGGCTGCCAATCGTCTCGCTCCTGAGCACGAGCCTCCTCGGTGACCGCATCACGGGGCTCGACTGCGTCATCAACGGCACCACCAACGTGATCCTGACGAAGATGCGAGCCGGCAAGCTGACGTTTGACGCTGCGCTGAGCGATGCGCAGGCCAGAGGCTTCGCCGAGGCCGATCCGACACTCGATGTTGACGGCTGGGACGCCGCGCACAAGCTGGTCATCCTTTCCTGGCTGGCCATGGGCATGCACATCGAGACCGGCAGCGTCGACCGGGCCGGCATCCGCGGCGTCGGCGCCGAAGACGTCAGGGCACTGGATCAGTTGGGATACCGGGTCCGGCTGGTCGCCCACGCGGAGCGCGCCAGGAGCGGGCGCGTCCGTCTCAGCGTTCGCCCAACTGCAGTGGGCGCGCGACACCTGCTCGGTGACGTCGACGATGCTGACAATGCTGTCATCATCTCGAGCGACCTCGCCTCACGCGTGATGCTCCGCGGGTTGGGCGCGGGTGGCGCATCGACTGCCAGTGCCGTGGTGAGCGATGTGGTCAACGCGGTCCGGGACCGCAACTCCCCACGCGGCCACGCGCCACGCGCCGCGCAGACCGCTGCGCTGCTCGACGACGAGGATGTCGATGTCGCCGGCTATGTGCGACTCCGCTTGACGCCCGCAAGCGAGGGTCGCGACCTCGTATTGCAGGCGCTTGAGGACCGAGGGCTCGCGGTCGATGCCGCAGTCGAGTTGCCGAATGCTGGGCTGATCGTGCTCACCGGGACGGCGCCGCGAGCCGTGCACGAGCGTGCGATGGAGACGCTCGACACACTCACCGCGGTCGAGGAGATCGAGTGCACGCTCGACAGGGTCGAGGCCTGACCAGCGAATGACCGTGCAGGCACAGGGCGTCATCGCCCGCTGGGGCGATCGCCTGACCCTTCCGCCGGCGGCGCCGCGGATCAGCCTCGGCGAGGGTGACACGCCCTGCGTGGAGTCGCTGACGATCGGCCCGGCGCTCGGACTGGGGCCTCTGCATTTCAAGCTCGAGGGACTGAACCCGACTGGCTCGTTCAAGGACCGCGGCATGGTGGTCGCGGTCGCGGCAGCGCTGCACGCAAACAGCCGCGCGATCATCTGCGCGTCCACCGGCAACACCAGCGCGTCCGCCGCGGCGTACGCCGGCCGTTTCGGCCTGCGCGCGGTCGTCGTCGTGCCCGGTGGGCGCATCGCCTCGGGAAAGCTGCTCCAGGCGAGGGTGCACGGCGCGACCGTCGTGAGCGTCAACGCCGGTTTCGACATCGCGCTGCGCATCGTCCGCGAGCTCTGCGACCACCATCCGGTGACGCTCGTGAACAGCGTCAACCCCAATCGCATCGACGGACAGAAGACCGCGGCGTTCGAGATCGTCGAAACACTCGGGGACGCCCCCGATGTGCTCGCGCTCCCGGTCGGCAACGCCGGCAACATCACCGCGTACTGGCGCGGCTTCCGCGAGGACTTCGCGGCGAGGCGCGCGTCCCGGTTGCCGCGCATGCTCGGCGGCCAAGCCGCGGGTGCTGCGCCGCTCGTCCTCGGTCGGCCGGTCGACGACCCGCAGACCGTTGCAACAGCGATCCGCATCGGCAACCCCGCTTCCTGGAAGACCGCAATCGAGGCGCGCGATCAATCGGAGGGAATGATCGCTGCCGTGGACGACGAGGCAATTCTCGATGCGCAGCGACGCCTCGCCCGCCTCGAGGGAATCTTCTGCGAGCCCGCGTCCGCGGCGGCGCTCGCGGTGCTCGAGGGCGCGGTGCGCGACGGTGTCGTGGCGCGCGGGTCGAGCGTCGTGTGCGTCCTCACCGGCAACGGCCTCAAGGACCCTGGCGCCGTCGAGGGTGCGCTGACGCCGATCCTCGAGATCGAAGCAAGCGTCGATGCGCTGGCGCGCGCGATCGAGGTCTGAGCACCGTGCGCGTCCGCGTCGCGGTCCCGGCGAGCGTGGCCAACCTCGGCCCAGGCTTTGACATCCTTGCGCTCGCGCTGCACCTGCAGAACACCGTCCGCGCCGAGCAGGGAGAGGGAGAGCTCAGCATCGACCCCGGAGACGGCGCACCGTTGGCGTTGCGGCATCCCGAGGAGAACCTCGTGACACGCGCGTACACGGTGACGTGCGCCGAGCTTGGCGTGCCGGCCACGGGCGTTCACTTCACGTGCGTGAACAGCATCCCGATCGGTCGGGGCATGGGGTCCAGCGCCGCAGCTGTCCTGTCCGGCGTCCTCGTGGCGTCCGCGTTGCACCACGCGCCATGGGACGAGAACGACATCCTCGACCGCGCCGCGGAGCTCGAGGGCCATCGCGACAATGTCGCCGCGGCGTTGCTCGGCGGCCTCGCGATCTGCTCTCCCGGCGTGTCCGCAGTCCAGCTGCCGGTCGCCGACGAGCTTCGTGCTGTCCTGATGGTTCCTGAGCGTCCCTTTGCGACATCCGAAGCTCGCAAGGTCGTGCCGGCGGCATTCAGTCGCGACGACGCCATCTTCAACGCCAGCCGATGCGCGCTGCTGGTGCGTGCGCTGGCGCTCGGCGATCACGACGGGCTCCGCGTTGCGATGCAGGACCGCTGGCACCAGGACGCGCGTTTCGCACTGATGCCAGGAACAAAAGCGATCGTCGATGCCGCGCTCGAGGCGGGCGCATCCGGCGCGTCCCTTGCTGGTGCCGGACCGTCCGTTATCGCGCTCACGCCGCTCGATCCCGTGCCCATCGGCCACGCGATGGCGCTCGCCGCCTTGCACGCGCAGGTTCCCGGCGAGATTCGCCATCTGTCGCCCCAGAACTACGGCACTCGCGTGGACGTCTCAGCGTGACTCGCGTCGTCCAGAAGTACGGCGGATCGAGCGTCGCGACGCCGATCAAGCTGCGGCGGGTCGCCCGCCGGATCCGCGAGTCGATGCAATCGGGGACAGACGTGGTTGTCGTCGTCAGCGCGATGGGCGACACCACCGATGAGTTGATCGCGCTTGCGCATCGCATCACGTCCGATCCACCGTCGCGCGAGATGGACATGCTGCTCAGCAGCGGCGAGACCATCACCGCTCCGCTGCTGGCGATGGCGTTGCATGCCGCAGGAACTCCGGCGATCTCGCTCACCGGTGCTCAGGCCGGGATCCGAACCAGCCACGCGCACCGGACGGCGCGCATCGTCGACATCGTCCCCCAGCGCGTCCTCGACGAACTGGCGCTGGGCAACGTCGTGGTGGTCGCGGGCTTCCAGGGCGCGACCGAGGAGATGGATGTCACCACGCTCGGTCGCGGCGGATCCGACACCTCGGCGGTCGCGCTCGCAGTCGCTGTCGGTGCCGATCGCTGCGAGATCTTCACCGACGTGCCCGGCGTGCACACGGCCGACCCGCGGCTGGTGCCCAGTGCGCGAGTGATCCCGGCCATCGACTACGACGAGATGCTCGAGCTGGCATCCGCGGGAGCCCGGGTGATGCATCCTCGCGCCGTTGAGATCGGCGAGGCGTACTCGATGGAGATCCACGTCCGATCCACGTTCGACAACGAACCGGGGACAATCATCGCCAGGCAGCGTGAGATGGAGATACGCCAGAAGGTGCGCGCAATAGCGCACGAGACCGACGTCGCCAAGGTGACCTTGCTGCGCGTCCCGGATCGGCCCGGAGTCGCGGCATCGATCTTCGGCCCGTTCGGGGATGCCGGGATCGATGTCGACATCGTGTTGCAGAACGTGGGTCACGACGGCGCCACCGACCTGAGCTTCACCATCGCCGAGTCCAACCTGCCCAAGGCTCGACGCATGCTCGCGTCGGTTGCCAAAAGCGTGCAGGCGCAGGGGTATCACGCCACCGCGGGCGTCGCCAAGGTCACGGTCATCGGCAGCGGTTTGCGAGGCACCCCCGGGATCTACGCGAAGATCTTTCAGGCGCTCGCCGCGAAGGACATCAACATTCAGATGATCGCGACGAGCGAGATCCACGTGACCTGCATCATCGACAGGCCGCGGGTGCGTGACGCGGTGCGCGCGTTGCACACCGCGTTCGAGCTGGAAAGGATTTGAGCCTCACCGTCGGGATCGTCGGCCTGCCCAACGCCGGAAAGTCGACGCTGTTCAACGCGATGACACAGGCGGGTGCGACAGTGGGGAACTACCCGTTCACCACCATCGAGCCGAACACCGGCATCGTGCCCGTGCCGGATTCGCGCCTCGACCGGCTCGCCGCGCTCTTCCACCCACCCAAGGTGATCGCCGCGACGGTGACGTTCACCGATATCGCAGGGCTGGTGCGGGGCGCGAGTCGGGGCGAGGGCCTCGGCAACCGCTTCCTCGGCAACATCCGCGAGGCCGACGCAACGGCGATCGTGGTGCGCGCTTTCGAGGATCCCGACGTCACGCATGTGGAAGGCCGCGTCGATCCAGTCCGGGACATCGACGTGCTCGAGCTCGAGCTGCAACTCGCCGATCTCGAGACCGTGACCAAGCGTCTCGACCGCACGGAGAAGAGCGCACGCCTGCAGAAGGACAAGGAACCGGAGCTGATCGCGCTCCTGCATCGCGTCCAGGAGCATCTTGATCACGGCAGCTCGGTACGCACCATGAAGCTCACCGCGGACGAGCAGTCGATGCTTCGCGAGTTCTGGCTGCTCACCGGTAAGCCGCTCATGGTCGTGGTCAACGTCGCCGAAGACGCGGCCGGGGAATTCGTGCCGGAGGAGATCGCGCACCGAGCACGGCTCGCGGGAGGCGATGCGATCGTCGTCTCCGCCAAGATCGAGAACGACATCGCGGAGCTCGACCCTGCGGACCGCGAGGGATTCCTCCACGATCTCGGTCTCGCGGAGCCCGGACTGCACCGCGTGGCGCGAAGCGCATACCGGCTCCTTCGCCTGATCACCTTCTTCACCGCCGGCGATACCGAGGTGCGCGCGTGGAACCTGCGCGAAGGTGAGACAGCGCTGGACGCGGCCGCAAGCGTCCACACCGACATCGCACGGGGTTTCATCCGCGCGGAGGTTGCCGACGCCGAAGAGCTGCTCGCGGCGGGTTCGTACAGCGTCCTTCGTGAGCGCGGCAAGCAGCGCCTCGAGGGACGCGACTATGTCATGCGCGACGGTGACGTCATCCATGTTCGGTTCAATGTCTGAGACCGCCGTCATCACCGGCGAGCGCCGGGTGGCGTTGCTCATCGACACCCCGCTGCCGGGCGAGGAGAACATGCGCCGCGACCTCGCGTTGCTCGACGCCTGCGCCCGTGGAGAGATCCCCGGAGCGGTCCGCCTCTACGGTTTCGCACCCGCGTGTCTCAGCCTCGGGCGGATGCAGCCGATGAGCGACGTGGACCTCGAAGCGTGCGAGCGCGACGGTGTCGACGTGGTGCGCCGTCCCAGCGGCGGGCGCGCGGTGCTGCACGACCAGGAGGTGACGTACTGCGTTGTCTGCCGATCGTCGGACCCGATCTTCGGCGGCCGCGTCCTCGAGTCGTGCGCTCGGATTCATGACGCAATCGCGAGTGGTCTTGAGATGCTCGGTGTCAGGACGACGCCGCGCTCGATGCCCGCGGACCTGCGCCGGGACGCGCGCGAGGGCGCGGCCGTCGCCGACTGCTTCGCCCGGCCCGCGGCGCACGAGCTGCTTGATGCTCAGGGCCGCAAGCTCGTCGGGAGTGCGCAGGCACGGCGAGCCGGAGCGCTGCTCCAGCACGGTTCGGTGCTTCTCGAGCCCCCGCGTGCCGCGGGGTATCTCCACGGTGAGGCCATTGCGAGCGTCGGTGGTGTCGGCGTCCGCGAGATCCTCGGCCGCCACGTCAGCCGCGATGCATTGGTCGAAGCGCTCGCAGCAGGTTTCACTCGCGCGCTCGCCACCGTCGCGACCGCCCATTGAATACCCCCGCATGGTGTGCTAGTGTCCCAGCCAGACCACAAGATGTAGGGCTGCACCCCGTACATCCCAGGTTTGTCGGGCAGCGGGCGCCGGGCTTCCCCACCGCTCCGGTCACGGCTCCAAATTCGTGGCCGTTCTCATCCGGCGGCCCGCTGCCTGTCCCGTCAACGGCGGACTTCGTCGAGTTGCCGCCGTGGGCCCCTGATACGCTTCGCTGAGTTCATGGCCAAAAAGACCCGCAAGCAGAAGCAACGAGCCCCCGCACGGCGCGTCCAGGCACCCGGACCTGCACCGCGGCCGGCCACCCCGGCGGCCGCGGCGCCCACCCGGATGGCACAGCCGCTCCCGGCGAGCGTCATGCCACTCCCCGGCAGCGGCGGTGCGGTCGAATCGGAGCCCGACGACGACGTCGTCGCGACCGGTGTCGCGGCCGCAGACGACGGCTACGCGGCTGCGGACGGCTCGTCGCGGCGACGCGTACAGCGCCTCAACCCCGCTGCGCAACCTCGATCCCCAAGCCGTCAGGTGAGCACCGCCGCGATGTTCCTACCGCTGGAGAGTGACGATGCCGCCATCCCGTTCGACCGCGTGCCGTACGTTCCGCAGGACCTGCGCCGGGTCGCGATCATGGCGTCGTTGATGATCGTGCTGATCCTCATCGCCGCGTTCGTGGTCACGCGTATCAACCCGTGAGCAGCGAGACGCACCAGTGCGTGTGATCCTGTATACAGGCAAGGGAGGCGTGGGCAAGACGACGGTCGCCGCCGCGACTGCGGTCAAGTGCGCAAGCCTTGGATACAAGACACTCGTCATCAGCACCGACGCCGCGCACAGTCTTGCCGACAGTGTCGACGCGCGGGTTGACGACCACCCCACCGAGCTCGCGCCCAATCTCTGGGGTCAGGAGGTCAACGCGCTCCATGAGCTCGAGGAGCACTGGGACCGCATCCACGTGTACCTCACGTCGCTCTTCGCGTCGCAGGGAGTCGACGATATCGTCGCCGAGGAAATGGCGTCGCCTCCGGGGATGGAGGAGGTCGCGAGCCTCATGTGGATCAAGAAGCACAAGCGCGAGGGCAAGTTCGACGTCCTCATCATCGACTGCGCGCCAACCGGCGAAACGCTGCAACTGCTGGCATTCCCCGATGTCGCCAAGTGGTACCTCAACCGCATCTTCCCGATCCACCGGATGATGAACAAAGTTGCGCGGCCGATGATGCAACCGTTCGTCAGCATTCCGCTGCCGAGCGACGAGATCTTCAGCAACGTCCGCGACCTGCTTCTCGACCTCGAGGGGATGAAGAAGATCCTCGGCGATCCCAAGGTGTGCACGACCCGGATCGTGCTCAACCTCGAGAAGATGGTCGTCAAGGAGGCGCAACGCGCCTTCACCTACCTGAGCCTGTATGACTACCTCACCGACCTCATCGTCGTGAACCGCGTGCTCCCGCCGGAGGTCAAGGACGTGTACTTCGACTCGTGGCGGGAGGCGCAGCAGCGCTATTCGACGATGGTCGACACCGCGTTCTCACCGATCCCGACCTTGCGCACCAAGCTGTTCGATCACGAGATCGTCGGGCTCGAGTCGCTTGCCGAGATGGCCGACTCCATCTATGGCGACAAGGACCCGTCGCAGATCTTCTACCACTCGATCCCGCAGCGCATCCGCAAGGTGGGCAACAACTACGAGTTGCAGATTCACCTCCCGTTCGTCGGCAAGGAGGAGGTTGATATCAAGCATCGGGAGGGCGACCTCTTCATCACCGTCGGGCCGTACAAACGTGAGATCTCGCTGCCACGCGTGCTCAACGGGAAGCGCGTCAGCCGCGGCCGCCTCGAGGAGGGCGTCCTGTCCGTGACGTTCTCGGATTCGAAGCCATGACCAACCGGCTCGACCCCGCCAAGCTCGTCGACGATGCGGCTCGGCTCGTCGGCTCGTCGCTCGGCGACCTCGTCCCGCCGGCGGCGCAGCGGCATCTGTTCAATGCTCAACGCGAGTTGCTGCTCGCCGTCGCCGCGCTGATCGAGCACCACATGCAGTCATCCGAGGAGCCCGAGGCACCCGACGAAGGCGCCAAGGGCCGGAGTGGAAAGAAAACGCGAGCGGGCACGGGGCGCTCGCGCCGCCCGGCGCGCGTCGAGCTCGAGTAGCAGCGCCCGGTGACGGGCCCGGGTACCTACCTGGCGGTCGTCCTCTACACGCTGCCGGGTTTCGTCATCGGCTCCGTGATCCACGAGCTCGGTCACGCCGCAATCGCCCTGCGCTGCGGCGACCCGACGCCGCGACGCGACAGGCGGATGACGCTCGACCCGCGTCGCAACATCGACCCGTTCGGTGCCGCGGCAATGCTCGTTGCGGGGTTCGGCTGGGGAAGGCCGGTGCAGCTCGACCCGGTGTACCTGCGTGATACGCGTCGCCGAGCAGCGGTCGCAGCGGCCGGGCCGATCGCGCATCTCGTCGTCGCGGCAATCTTCGTACTCGCGCTGCGCGTGGAGTTGACCGGCGCGGCCATCGACGCACGAGGATTCGACACGCTGGCGCAATTCACTCTGGAGGGCGTGCTCTTCGGCGTGCTCTTGCAGGGATTTCTGGTGAACATCGCGCTGTTTGTCTTCAACGCGCTGCCCCTTCCCGGTCTCGACGGCTACGCGGTGGTGCGCAGCCTGCTGTTCGGTCGTCTTCCGGGGTTCTTCCTGCGTGTCGAGCAGTACCGATACGCGGTGTACGCTGCGGTCGCGCTCGCGGTCCTGGTCCCACCGCAATTCACGAACGGAGGCGTCAACACCGTCGGCGCGGTGACGATCGGTGCGGCGTCCCTCATCTTTGAACATCTGATCGTGCCCGGGGTCGCCCCGATCTTCGTGGGCCTGCCGAACGTGTTCATGCTCTTCTCATGAGCGCGGTGGTGATCGACGGCGTCGAGTGGTATGTCGAAGGCGCCCAGGTCGCGATCGTCGAGCGTGGACGGGTGCTGCTCCAGTTCCGGCCCTGGCCGCCAGGCTGGGAGCTTCCAGGCGGCCACTGCGACCCCGGCGAGGATCCCGCCGAGACAGCGGCGCGCGAGGTCACCGAGGAGACCGGGTACGTCGTGCGCATCGCCGGCGTGGTGGGAGTCTATTCGTGGAAGGGGTTGCGGTCTGCCGGTGACGTGGTATTCCTCGGCGAAGTCATCGGCGGCGCGCCGCGACGAAGCCTCGAGTCGTGGGCGCTTCGGATGCGCTCCCCGGACCAGCTGCCGCGCACCGTGTTTCCCTGGATCCGTGCGCGCGTCCGTGACGCGGTGGACGTCGCCGGAGGTGGTCCGGCCGTGCATCGCGTGCAGCCGGTGACGATCCGCCACGTGCTCGGCTTTGCGACCGCTTGGCTGCACACGCCGCTCGACAGGCTGCGCGGGCGCCGATGACCACGGCGCTCCTCTTCATCGCGAGCCTCGTCCTCGTCGTCGTGGCGTCGGAGCTATTCACGAACGCCATCGAGTGGACCGGATACCAGCTCAAGCTGGGCACGGGCGCAACGGGAAGCCTGCTCGCGGCGCTCGGCACCTCACTGCCGGAGACGGTGGTGCCGATCGTCGCGCTGACCACGCATACCCCGCACGCCGATTCCATCGCGACGGGAGCGATCCTCGGCTCGCCGTTTCTCCTGCTGACCCTCGGCGCGGGCGCAACGGGAATCGCGGTGCTCATTCGCGGCGGCGCGCGCAGGCTGGTCATCGACCCACGACAGGCGCGCCGTGACCTCGGCGTGTTCCTCGTGGCCTTCACGGTGGCCGCGCTCTCCAGCGCGCTCCCGCCGGGTGCGCGGATCGTCGTCGGGATCGGGCTGTTGCTCGGCTACGCGGGGTATGTCGTCGCGACGCTGCGCGGCAGCGGAGCCGGAGGCGCCATGCCCGAACCGCTGCACATGGTGCGCTGGCGTCCGGGCGAGCCCCATCCCGTGCTCGTGGCCCTGCAGCTGGCGATCGCGGTCGCGATCCTCATCCTCGGATCACAACTCTTCGTCACCGCGCTCGACCAAACAGCCTCGGCATTGCACGTCGGTGAGCTCGTGCTCGCGCTCGTGATCGTCCCGATTGCGACGGAGCTGCCGGAGACGCTCAACAGCGTGCTCTGGGTGCGCACCAATGACGACATGCTCGCCTTCGGCAACGTCGCCGGCTCGGCGACATTCCAGTCGTGCGTCCTGGCAACCATCGGCGTGGTGTTCACGACCTGGAGCCTCAACTCGGGCGGTGTCATCAGCGCCGTGCTCACGATCGCCACTGCGGCCTATCTGCTGGTGCTGCTGTGGCGCGGGCAGGCGCGCGGCGGCCTTCTCGTGCTGACGCTGCTGCCGTGGCTGGCGTATGTCGCCGCACAGATCGTCACAGGCGGCCATCTCGCGCTCTGAGCGGCGCACAATCTCGCGGCGATGGGGATTCACACCACGGAGTCAGCCGACACATACGCGACGGCCGTGCTGGCGTTCCTCGAGGAGGATCCGTGCGCCCGCAACGTGCTTCTCACGGTCATCGACTCCGTGCGCGCCGCGCCCGGCTCCTACAGCGCAACCCCGAGCTTCTGGTGGGTCACTGCCGATACCGGGCAGGTCTGCGGCGCCGCAAGCTGGACGCCGCCGTATCCCCTGCTGGTATCCGCGATGCCTGACACTGCGACGACCGAGCTGGCCGCATCGATGATCGCGAGGGCCGCCTGGCTCGGCATCAAACCGCCCGGAGTCAACGGACCGGAACGTTCGGCACACGCGGTCGCCTCGGCGTGGATCGCGGCGACAGGCGACAGGATCGAGCGAGCGCGAACCATCCTGCTCAACGAGCTCGATCACCTTGTCGACGTTCCCGTCCCGCCCGGCACTTCGCGTGTCGCGACGCTGCCGGATGTTTCCCTGCTCGCCGAGTGGCTCACGGCCTTCGGAGCCGAGGTGGACCTGATCGTCGGCCTCGACCCACACGCCACGGCCGAGCGCGCTGTTCGCTCCGGCATATTCGATCTCTGGATCGCGGATGCAACGCCGGTGTGCGTGGTCGGTCACCGCGTAGCAGGCGGCGTTCTCCGCGTCGGACCTGTCTACACGCCACCCGAGCACCGCAATCGAGGCTATGGGAGGCGCCTGACATATGAGGTGACCGCGAGGGCGCTGACGAGACCGGATGTGCAGCGATGCATGCTCTTCACCGATGCCGCCAATCCTGTCTCGAACTCCATCTATCGCCAGGCGGGGTACGTGGCGCGCGACCGGCACGTCGAGATCGCGTTGGCCTAGAGTCGCAGCCATGAATCTTGAAGGAAAGGCGGCGGTTGTCACGGGAAGCGGGCGGGGCATCGGGCGGGCGTACGCGCTCGCGCTCGCCGCGGCCGGCTGCGCGGTGGTCGTCAACGATGTCGACGCCGACGTTGCCGAGGCCACCGCAGACGCCATCAGCAAGGCCGGCGGCCGTGTGATCGCCGAGGTCGGCGCGGTCGGCTCCGCCGAGGCCGCGGATCAGCTCGTCAACGGGGCGGTGCGTGCGTTCGGACGCCTCGACGTGATGTGCACCAACGCGGGGATCCTGCGCGACCGCGTGCTCTGGAACATGACCGACGAGGATTTCGATGCGGTGATCGCGACCCACCTCCGTGGCACATTCACCTGCGCTCGTGCCGCCGTGAAACAGATGCGTGCGCAGGGATCGGGGGGTCGCATCGTCGTCGTGTCGTCGATCGCCGGACAGCGCGGCAACTTCGGCCAGACGAACTACGCGGCCGCCAAAGCGGGGATCGCCGCGTATGCCCGCACGTGGGCGATGGAGTGCGCGAAGCACAGCATCACCGTCAACGCGATCGTGCCCAACGCGATCACACGCATGATCTCGACGATTCCGGGGATGGCGTCACTCGTCGAGGCTGCGGAGAAAGGTGAGCCGCTGCCGGCAACCGTGCGCAAGCAGATGGGCATGGGCACGGCCGAGGATGTCGCGCCGCTGCTCGTGTTTCTGAGCTCCGACGAGGCTGCCGGCGTGACAGGTCAGTGCATCGGCCTTGGCGGCGACAAGCTCTCACTCTGGTCGCATCCGAAAGAGATCTCGGTTGCGTATCGCGACGGCGGCTGGACCGCGGATGCGATCGCCGAAGTGTGGTCGAGCTCTGTCGGCGCGCAGCTCGAGACGTACGGCATCCCGTTCCTCGGCGGCACCACCTGACAGGTGCGCCACAGTGCGCTTCGCTCCTAGGGCGGGGGCGGCGGCGGTTCCAGGACCGGCGGGGTCGCACCGGTGTCCGGCGCCGGCGGCGCGATGGCAACCGTGGCCGGGGCCTCGCCGATGACGAGCGCGCCGACGTTGTAGAGGACGGCGACCGCCAGCAGGATCACCGCGATGACGAGGCCGACTCCGGGGTTGACGTTGAAATACGCGGTCACGTTGAACCCGGGAACGCCGGAGCCCGCGCTCGCCGCGATCTTCGAGATGAGCACGTCGTGCACATGCAACTGGTCGAGGACGAGCAGGGCGATCGATCCCGTGCCGAAGATCACCGCGGCGAGTGCACGGCTCCGCCCTCGAGCGACGCCGAAGGCGCCGGCGATCGCGCAGAGCAGGGCCAGACCGATCGCGACCAGACCGAGAATCCCGAGCAGCTGCGGACCGATGTTCACCTGCGCGGCATCGTTCGCGGTGACCGCCGTGCCGGTGTCACACGCGGGCGGCAGCGACGTGATCGTCGGATCCTTGCCGAAGACGATTGCCCACCCTGTGTAGCTCACGACATTCACGCCCTTCAACGAGTCGAGACAGCTGTCGATGGCGACAGCGTTCGCGCCGCTGACACCCTCCGCACCCCCCAACGCCTGCAATCCGGACTTGGCCGCGTCGGTGTTGCAGGACACGCCCGCGAACGCGAGGAAGAAGCACACGACCACGAGCAGAAAGAGGAACGGGCTGATGCGGCGTGCGCCGGGCTCCCCGAGCACCGAGTGCCGGTTCACCCGACCGCCGTCTGGGGGGTCTCAGCCAACGCGATCGCCGGGTGCGCACGCACGGTCTGGCCGGAGCAGCACCACCCGGTTGGAGTTTTCCTGGTAGACGCCGAGCACGAGCACCTCGCTGCGAACGGGGCCGATCTGCCGAGGCGGCAGGTTGACGACGGCCACCACCGTACTCCCCGTGAGCTCTTCCGCCCTGTAGTGATCGGTCAGCCGCCCGGAGGACCGCCTCGTCCCGAGCGGCCCGAAGTCGATGACCATCCGGTATGCGGGGAAGCGCGCCTCGGGGAACGTCTCGCAGCTGAGCACCGTGCCAACCCTGATGTCGACGCCGAAGAATTGCGCCGCCTCGACCTGTGGCCGCGCGGCAGTGTCTTCGTCGGTCACACGTCGCAGTCTATCGGCCGACCTATACTCGCCCGCGACACCGACTCCATTCGGAGGGCACGTCATCGCCGCTTGGCGCCGCATCGCGGTCGTCGCGACGGCATCCCTGGTGATGCTCAGCGGTTGTGGCACGCCCTCGGCCGACGCGGCCGGCATCCTCAAGAAGGCCAAGGGCGTGCTCGACGCCACGGTGTCGTTCCATTTCACGTTGAGCAGCAGCAACGTGACCGGGTCGGGGCCGCTGCTCGTCGGCGGCAGTGGCGACATGAAGCGGCCCGCGACCATGCACGGCACGCTGCAGGTCTCGCTATCCGGATTCTCCATCGGCGTCCCCGTGGTGTCAGTCGGCGGTGTGTTCTCGGTGATGCTGCCGACGAGCCCCGGCTTCACCACAGCGAACCCCGCCGACTACGGGTTCGCGGATCCGGCACGACTGATCGACCCGACCAGCGGCTTGTCGTCGCTGCTGCTCGACTGCCAGTCCCCGCAGACGGAGAACGACGACCGCTACAACGGCGAAGCGCTGCACGAGATCGGCTGCACGCTCCCGGGTGCGGACGTCGCGGCACTGCTCACCAGCGCCGACAAGTCGAAGACGGTCGCGGCAAGTTTCGGGATCGACACCTCGACGAGTCAGCTGCGCAGGGTCGTCCTCACCGGACCGTTCGTCAGCGCCAGCACGAACAGCACGTACACACTGATTCTCGCCAACTATGGCGAGAACGTGACGGTCACGCCGCCTCCCGCCTCAGGGTGAACGGGCGGCGCAACCGGCTTCTCGCGATCGCCGCGGCCGCGGTCCTCATCGCGGCGGTGGACACCTACGTGATCGTGCTGGCGCTCCCGGCGATCATGTCCGACGTTGGTCTCGGCATCGACCAGCTTCAGGCAGCGACACCGATCATCAGCGGCTTCCTGCTCGGCTACGTCGTGGTCATGCCGCTGCTCGGCCGTCTCTCCGACGTGTACGGACGGCGCCCGCTGTTGCTGCTCTGCCTCGCGATCTTCGCGGCGGGCTCACTCGTGACAGCCTCGGCGCACGACCTCGGGTCCGTGGTTGCCGGACGCGCTCTTCAGGGGCTGGGTGGTGGCGGGCTGGTCCCCGTGACGCTCGGGCTTGTGGCTGACGTCTGGCCGGCGGAGCGCCGCGGGGTGCCACTGGGCGTCATCGGGGCGGTACAGGAGCTGGGGAGCGTGCTCGGACCGCTGTACGGCGGGGTGATCCTCACGGTCGCGACCTGGCAGACGATCTTCTGGCTGAACCTTCCGATCGCCGCCGTCCTCGGTCTCGGGCTTGTCGCGGCCGGCCGGGAGGCTGGCGCCGCCCCGACCCCCCGTCGATCAGGCGCGAGCATCGATCGGGTCTCCATCGCGATCGCCGCCGTCGCGCTTGCTGCGGGATGCCTGGCGATCGTCGCGCCCGAACCGCTGCAAACCAGCGACACGCTCGGTGTGGCGTACAGCGCCATCGGTGGTGTCGTCTGGCTGACGCCGCTTGCGCTGGTCGCCATCGCGGCGGCGCTTGCGCTGCTGCTCTGGGAATTCCGCGGTACCGGGACGGAACGGCCGCTCATCGACGTCCGGCACCTGCCGGCGCTCGCGACGGCCGTCGACTGGCCGGGTGCCGCGCTGCTCGGCGTCGCGCTCGCCACGGTGATCGTCAGCTTCTCCGCCGAGGATCCGACGAGCGGCGCCGTCTCGCCGGCGGCGATCTGGTTGCTCCCCGTGGGCGCCGTCGCCGTGGTCCTGTTCGTCATCCGCGAGCGGGCCGCGACGAGACCGCTGCTCGCTGCCGGCGAGTTGCGGTCGCGCGGCGCATACGGGGCGCTGCTCACCAACCTCGCCATCGGCGCCGCGCTGATGGCCGCGCTGCTCGATGTGCCCGTCCTTGCCCGCGCGACGGTGTTTCCGAGCTCGCAGCTCGGGGCCGCGCTCGTGCTCCTCCGCCTCCTGGTCGGCGTCCCGATCGGAGCGGTGGCCGGTGGCTGGCTCTCGCAGCGAGTGGGAAACCGATCGATCGCCGCCGCCGGGATGGTGCTCACGGCTGCGTCGTTCGCGGCGATGACCTCCTGGACGGCGACCACCCTGGCCGATCCTCTGGGACCCGGATGGCTGCACCCGAGCGACCCCGTGCTCTTCGTCTGCGGGATCGGCTTCGGACTGTCGATCGCTCCCGTGAACGGCTCGATGCTGGTATCGGTCCGCGACCAGATGCACGGTCTGGCATCGGCGCTCGTCGTCGTTGCGCGCATGATCGGGATGCTCGTGGGCATCTCCATCCTCACCGCCGTGAGCCTGCACGTCTTCTACACGACCGCGGCGGCATTGCCCGCACCGCAGACGCTCTGCCCGTCGTCGCCACTCAATTGCGCGGCATACGAGCAGGGTGTGACCGGCGCGATCGTCACCGAGCTGCACTCCGTCTTCCTCGGAGCGGGGATCTGCGCCGCGATCGCAGCCATCTTCGCCGCACTCTTCCTGCGGAGCCGGCCGGCGCAGCTCCGCCCGGCACTGCCATGAGCGGGATGGTTCGCGAGGTGCGGCCGGCGACGCTCGCCCTTGAGGACATCCTGGAAGCCATCAGCGCCTCGGCGACCGCACTGGGCATCGAGACGTATCTCGTCGGCGGCTTCGTGCGGGACCGGCTGCTCGGCGGACCGCCGAGCAAGGACATCGACCTCGTGACGGTGGACGTCGATCCGATGCCATTGCTGGCCGCGGTCGCGAGCAGCTTCGGCTGGCACCCGCCGGAGCGTTTCGAGCGATTCGGCACCGCGCAGATCCGCGGGCCCGGGTTCGTCGTCGAGGGAGTACGCGCGCGAGCGGAGCGATATGACCCCGAGTCGCGCAATCCCGACGTTCGACCGGGGACGCTCGAAGACGACGTCATGCGGCGCGACTTCACGGTGAACGCGCTCTGCCAGACGCTTGAGGGCCGCGTGATCGATATCACGGGACAAGGCCTCGCCGATCTGCATGCCGGCACCCTGCGGACGCCGCTCGACCCGGCGATCACGTTTGCCGAAGACCCCCTGCGCATGTACCGGGCTGCGCGCTTCGTCGCACAGCTCGGCTTCGCGCTCGCTCCCGGAACGGTCGAGGCGATGCGGACGCACGCGGAGCGGACCACGATCCTCTCGGTGGAGCGGATCTCTGACGAGCTCCGCCGGCTGCTCATCTCGCGCCACCCCGGGGCCGGCATCAACGTCCTTCGCAATGCCGGGCTGCTCGAGTACGTGCTCCCGGAGCTGCTCCCGGCGATCGGCGTCGAGCAGGGTGGGTTTCACACCTTTGACGTCTTCGACCACACCGTCGCGGCGGTGGACGCGGCACCGAGCGACCTCATCACCCGGACTGCGGCGCTCCTGCACGACATCGGGAAGCCGCCGACTCACGTGCTCGCGGCCGAAGGCAAGCACACGTTTTACGACCACGCGCAGGTGGGAGCCGACATGGCACGCGACATCCTCACCCGCTGGCGCTTCAGCAACGACGAGATCAGCGCCGTGAGCCGGCTGGTGCGCCTCCACCTTCGACCGATCCAGTACGAGCGTGAAACGTTCAGCGACAAGGCGGTGCGGCGGTTGATCGTCGACTCGGGCGAATTGCGGGCAGCACTGCTTGACCTCGCTCGAGCCGATACGACGGCGTCCGCCTACCCGACGCTCGCGGAGCTCGACGAGCTGGAGGACCGCATGAACCGGCTGGACGAGGGTGGCGCCGTTTCGGCGATGCGCGATCCGCTCACCGGCGATCAGCTGATGGTGATGGCAGGGCGCGGGCCGGGGCCCTGGGTCGGACGGGTCAAGAGCGCCATCCGGGATGCCGTCGTCGATGGAACGATCGCGCCGGGCGACTCCGAGGGTGCGCGCGCCTGGCTCGACGCGCACCGCCAGTTGCTGAGCGGCGATTGAACACGAGTGCGCCGATCCCTGCGCAGTTCGGCGGCAGCGGCAGGCGACGTACAATGCCGGGTCCGAGATGTTGAGCAAACTCCGCGGCGCCAAACGCCTCTTCGTCGACCTGCCGCGCATGCTGCGACTGGCGTACTGCCTCATGTTCGACGATCGCGTGCCGCGCTACATGAAACTCGCATTCGGCGGCGGCTTGGTGCTGATCGCGCTCCCCGTGGTTGAGCTTCCTGACTCGCTGCCCGTTGTCGGCGAGCTCGATGTGCTCGCGTTGAGTCTGCTCGCGACTCGCGCGTTCATCGCCGCGTGCCCGCGCGCAGTCGTCGCTGAGCAGGAGCAGTTGATCACGCTGCGACGCAGCCGGTTCGACGATGACGTGCGCAATAGCGAGCGGATCGCGATGTTGATCTACCGGCGGCTCCGCCCCGAAGAGCAGGAGGCAGTCTCGTGAAGGTGCTGTTTTTGAAGGAAGTGGCAGGAACGGCGAAAGCCGGCGATGTCCGTGAGGTCACGCCGGGGTACGCCCGCAACTTCCTCTTTCCTCAGCATCTGGCGGTGGTGGCCGATCAGAACCGGATCGATCAGATCCGCCGTCGCGAAGAGGCGACCCGGCGTCGCGTCGAGAAGGCGCTCACCGACGCCAAGGAGACCGCCCAGCGGCTCCGCAAGCTCACCGTCACCGTCTATGCCAAGGCCGGCGAGGCCGGGCGCCTTTTCGGCACCGTGACCACGGCGGACGTCGCAAAGCAGCTCAAGCGCGAGGCAGGCATCGACATCGACAAACGCAAGATCGAGATCGATCCGCCGATTCGTTCCCTCGGCCCGCACGAGGCGAGCATCGAGCTCCATCCGGAGGTCAAGGAGACTCTCAAGGTCGTCGTCGCGGCCCAATGACATCCATCCCGTCGGCCGAGATCCTCGGGCGCGCAACAGGCGCGGGAGTGGCGATGCGGGTGCCGCCGCACGACAACGACGCTGAGCAGGCGGTGCTGGGCGGCATCCTCATCGATCGCGACGCGATGGCGGCCGTCCGCGACGTGCTCGAGCCGGAGGATTTCTACGCGGAGCGACACGCAGTCCTCTATCGCGCCGCGCTCGCGCTCGACGATCGAGGCGAGGCCATCGACACCGTCACCCTGCGCGACCAGCTCGACCGCGGTCCCGGGATCGGGCGCGCCGGCGGCATGGACTACATCGCCGAGCTGTCGCTGGTGGTGCCGAGCTCGGCAAGCGTGCGTCACTACGCGGACATCGTCATCTCGCACGCGCTGCGCCGCCGGCTCATCGCCGCCGGCAGCGAGGTGAGCCGGCTCGGTTTCGACAACACGACCGCGGTACAGGAAGCGATCGACCAGGCGGAGCAGACCGTCTTCAAGATCGGCGAGGAGCGGCGTGGATCAGACGTCCGCAACATCGCTCCCGTCGTCCGCGAGTGGTGGGACACGCTCGAGAAGCGTATCGAGCACAAGCAACTCGTCACCGGCGTGCCCACCAACTTCTCGAAGCTCGACGCACTCACCCAGGGGTTGCAGCCCGGCGAGCTCATCATCCTCGCCGCTCGCCCCGCCGTCGGCAAGACGTCGTTCGCGCTCAACATCGCCCGCAACGCCGCCGTGCTCGCAGGCAAGCCCGTGGTCGTCTTCTCACTGGAGATGTCGCGCCAGGCGCTGGTGCAGCGCCTGATCTGCAGCGAGGCGCACGTCGATGCCTACATGCTGCGGACCGGTCAGGCGGACCCGATGGCCTTCCAGAAGATCGCCAAGGCGATGGATACGCTCACCCACGCCGACCTCTGGATCGACGACTCACCGGGGCTCCCGATCAACAGCCTGCGGGCACGGGCGCGTCGCATGAAGGCGCAGCACAAGATCGAATTGATCGTCATCGACTACCTGCAGCTCATGCAGGGCGGCCGGCGGGATTCGCGGGTGCAGGAGGTGTCGGACATCTCGTCAGGGCTCAAGGCGATCGCGAAGGAGCTCGATGTTCCCGTGCTGGCGCTCTCGCAACTCTCCCGCGAATCCGAACGGCGCGAGAACAAACGGCCGCAGCTGAGCGACCTCCGCGACAGTGGTTCGATCGAGCAGGACGCCGACGTGGTGCTGTTCCTGTATCGCGAAGGCATGCACAACCGCGAGATCGACCGGGCCAAGACCGAGCTCATCGTGGCCAAGAACCGCAATGGTCCGGTCGACGACCTCGACCTCGTGTTCATCGCAGAGGAGACGGCGTTCCGGGAGCCGTACCTGGCCGGCGAGTAAACCTGGTGCGCGGGTGCCGTCGCGAGCGTCTGTCGATGTGTCACGTTCCGGACATCGAGGCGACCGCAGAGGGACAACCCTGCTTCAATGAGGCCTGTGCCAAGCGCCATTCGAACGTTCCGCGCCGTCACGGGTTCACCGTGGACCCGCGTGACCGGGACCTTCGTCGGCTTGGCAATCCTGGCGCACACGGTCAACATCCCCCAGGCCGTCATCAGCCTCAGCCGCGCCGACCCGCTCTGGATCGCCGCCGCGCTCGGGCTCACGATGCTCGCGGTCGCCGCCAGCGTGGTGGAGTGGGGAGTCCTGCTCCGCACCGCGGGTCCCCAGTCCGGTGGTGGCACCCACTCACTCCTGAGCTGGCGCCGCCTGAGCTCGTCGTATCTCCAGAGCATGTTCTTCACGCAGATGCTGCCGGCCGGGGTCGGTGGCGACGCCATGCGGACGGTCGACATGGGACGTCAGGTCGGTCACGGACGCGTGCTCGCCTCGCTCGCTGGAAGCCGCCTGGCCGGGATGCTCGGCATGACCTGCTGGGGCGTCGCGGCCGCCGTGATCCTCCGGGCGCTGCTCGGGACTGGAGTTGTGGTTGTCATCGCCACGCTCGCGGTGGGTGTCGTGCTCATCTGGATGATGGCGCTGAGCGCCGACCGGCTCATCCCGTACCGCCTGCTGACCCGCGTCTCCAGCGCGATGAGCCGGGGGATTCGCTCATTTGGCGACGCGTTCTCCAGCTACCGCCAGCATCCCCACGCGGTGGCGCAGTCGCTCCTTGTCGGTGCTGCCGGCTGGGGCTTCAACCTGCTGGCACTGAGCGTGGCGGCTCGCGCGATCGGCGTCGACCTCAGCTGGATGGTTCTCGCCGTGTGCATCCCGATCACCCTGCTCGTCGCGCTGGCGCCGTTCAGCATCAACGGGCTCGGCCTTCGCGAAGGAGTGCTGGTGGCGTTGCTCTCCCGAAGCGGCATGTCCGTTGCGCATGCGGGTGAGATCTCCTTGCTCATCGACCTGCAGATGGTGCCGTTCGCCATTCTCGGTGCCGTGCTCTGGTCGCGCCACCGGCGGAGCGCGAAGGCGCTGGCGCCGATGAACGAGGTGCTGATACCCGTGCAGGACACCGCCGCCGCGTAGTTCCCGCGCTCCAGCACTAGACTTCAGCGGCGTGACCAGGCACTTCAGCGACTTCCTCGCGGCCCATGCGGCCCGGATCGCGGATTTGTGGGCACGCCAGAAAGGTTCGAGCCATTCCGAGCAGCCGGTCGATCGGTCGCGCGGCCCGCGTCAGTTCGTCAACGCGGTGCTCGTCGCGCTCAGCGCCGACGACTTCCGCCCGCTGATCGCGTACCACCACCTCGACTCGGAGAGCAGCGTGGAGCGACGCCTCGAGGGTGCCCTCCGCAACCTCAGCGCGCTCCGGCAGGCGACGGCCGAGGCCATTCGCGAAGAGCGCCTCGATCCGGACGAGGCGGTGGAGCTGAGCGCCGCCACTGCCGACGAACTCGACGCCGTGGGACACCGTCTCGCCACGACGAGCGTGGCGAGCCTCGAGCACCGGTTGTCGAGCGCGACCTCCGAGTCGTCGGCGCGAGGCACCTCCCTCTCGATCACGATGCACGAGTTGCGCCGGCCGCTGACGATCCTCAACAGCTATGGCCAGCTGCTGAGCGCGGGCATGCTCGGCGAGCTTCCCGAGACCGCGATGGTCGCGATCGAAGGGATCACGGCCAGCACCGAGATGATGGTCCGGATGGTCAACGCCCTTGCGGAGCTTGCGCGCCTCGAGGACCCGGACGATCGACTCGCGCTTGAGATCATGGACGCCGATGAGGTGGTCGACGAGGCTATCGAGCATGTTGCGATGGAGGCAAAGCTGCGTGAGGCCACGATCACGCGTGAGTGCGAGCACGGCCTCAGGCTCATGGGTGACCGGCGCCGGCTCATCCTCGCGCTCACCAACCTGCTCGGCAACGCGGTCAAGCATGGCCCGACCGGCTCCGCCATCGAGGTGATGGCCGCGCGCGAGAACGGCTCGGTCCGCTTCACGGTCCGCGACCACGGAGCCGGGTTCCCTGTCGCCGATACCGCCCACCTTTTCGACAAGTACTTCCGCTCGGTGGCCGAACGGCAGCGCAAGGTGCCGGGCAGCGGCCTCGGCCTCTACATCGTGCGCACTGTCGCCGAGCGCCACGGCGGCACGGTTGCCGCGCGGAGCCGGCCGGGGAGTGGCGCAGAGTTCGACATGACGATTCCGCTGCACCAGGAGGACGCTGCATCGTGACCGCCACCGGGACCAGGAGGGAGCGCGACTCGATGGGTGAGTTCGAGGTGCCCGCCGGCGCCTACTACGGCGCCAACACGATGCGCGCGAAGGTCAATTTTCCGATCAGCGACCTCCGCTTGCCGCGCGGGTTCATCCGCGCGATCGGCTTGATCAAGCAGCAGTCGGCAATGGTCAACCGCGAGCTGGGCCTCCTCGACGAGAACCTGTCCGGGGCGATCATCCGCGCTGCACAGGATGTGATCGACGGCGCGCTCGACGATGAGTTCATCGTCGACGTCTTCCAGACTGGAAGTGGCACCTCCACGAACATGAATGCCAACGAGGTGATCGCCAATCGGGCGATCGAGCTCCTCGGCGGCGAGCGCGGATCGCGCACGCCGGTGCATCCCAACGACCACGTGAACCTCGGACAGTCGAGCAACGACGTGTTCCCGAGCGCCATCCAGGTCTCGGCCGCCGTGTCGATCCACGAGGACGTGATCCCGGCGCTCCGCGTCCTGGAGGCCTCATTGCGACGCAAGTCCGAAGAGTTCTGGCCGGTGGTGAAGACCGGCCGCACGCACCTCCAGGATGCGACGCCCATCCGCCTCGGACAGGAGTTCCTGGGATACGCGGGCCAGGTGGAGCGGGCCCGGCGCCGTTGCGACGAGGCGATCGCGACGCTCGCCGAGCTTCCGCTCGGCGGCACAGCGGTCGGGACCGGTGTGGGCACCGACCCGGAGTTCCCGCCGAAGGTCATCGGGCTCGTCGCGGCCGACCTCGGCATCCCCTTTCGCGAGACCGACAACCATTTCAGCGGGCAGTCGACGCTGGACGCGGTGGTGTCCGCCAGCGGCGCGCTCCGTGCGGTCGCTGTCGCGCTCTACAAGGTCGCCAGCGACATCCGGCTCCTCGGCTGCGGGCCTCGCGCGGGAATCGCGGAGATCTCGATACCGGCGGTCCAGCCGGGCTCGTCGATCATGCCGGGCAAGGTCAATCCGGTCATCTGCGAGTCGGTGACCATGGTCGCGGCCCAGGTCATCGGCAACGACGCCACCATCGCGTTCTGCGCCGCCGCCGGGTCGCTGCTCGAGCTGAACGTGATGATGCCGGTCGTGGCGTATGACCTCCTGCAGTCGGCAGCGCTCCTCGCGACGTCGGCGCGAAATCTCGCCACCCAGTGCGTCGACGGCATTGCCGCGACCGACAACGGTCCGGCGCTGGTGGAGCGCGGTCTCATGCTGTGCACCGCCCTCGTGCCGAGCATCGGGTACGACGCCGCCGGAGCGATCGCGAAGGAGGCGTACGCCACCGGGCGCACCGTTCGAGAGGTTGCACGCGAGCGCACCCGCCTCACCGAGGACGAGTTGACCCGCATCCTCGACGCCGCAGCGATGACCAAGCCGGGCCGAGACTCCGGGGCTGCGGGCGGCTGACGCGCTTCCCGGCGTCGGGCGCGCGCGGTGCGAGCGGTCAGCCGAGCCCGAGCGCGCGGAGGACGTCGGCGACGCCGCCATCCTCGGGGCGAGCGCACGTGGCGTCTGCGGCTGCAAGGACCTCGGGTCGCGAGGAGGCGACCGCGACGGCGAAGCCCGCGGCGTCGAGCAGCTCGACATCGTTTGGCGCGTCACCGATCGCGACCGCGTCCGCAAGCGTGGAGCCGAACCGCGCGCAGACGATCTCGCACGCGGCGGCCTTGCTCACCGCGAGGTCGAGGATTTCGACGAATTCCGGGTTCGAGCGGGTCACGCGCGCGACACCCGCGAGCTCGCTCGTCATGAGCACGCTGGCACGATCCACCTCGATGGGGTCTTCGATGACGCACGCGGCTTTCGTGGTCCCGAGCGCCAGCAACGGTTCGAGGTCATCGACCAGTCGGAACGGCACCCCGCTGATCGACGAGTAGAGGTGCGCCTCAGGCCGGTCCTGGTCGCAGAGCAATTCGTCGTCCTGGTACGCCTGGAAGTGCCATCCCTCCCGGCGCGCGAGGCGAAGCGCTCGACGCGCCGGCTCGGGGCGAAGCTCGCGTTCGTAGATGTGCTCACCGGCCGCTCCGTCGTTGCCCGGCATGCCGCGGACCATCGCTCCCTGGTAGCAGACGAGCGGCTGATCGACGCCGAGCTCCAGTGCCCACGGCAGGGCCGAGCGGTACATGCGGCCCGTCGCCACGATCACCGGGATACTCCGCGCGGCGGCTCTGACCGCATCGCGGACCCGAGGCAGTAGCTCCTGGCGGTAATCGATCGTGGTTCCGTCGAGGTCGATCAGCAGCGCTCGAGGTACGAAGGCCGGACGCGCGCTCGCGGTCCGGATGTCGGGAGGCGTCGTCACGCGTGTGAGCGCGTGCGAAAGACGTCAGCCGGCATCAACGCGATCTTATACATCCGGCGACTCGCCAATTCAGGGTAGACTCATGCTTGTCTTGCGTTCGTCTTCTCGCGCGCGGTTTGGTAGACCGCTCGCCGCAAGGCCTCGTCCCGCCGCTCCTGTGACGGTTGATGAGGCCCCGAGTACTGAAACCCCCGAGCCGGTGAGCTTCGACGAGCTCTCGTTGAGC
>DATKQX010000133.1:0-10265 GCA_035532495.1 Saccharimonadales bacterium (SeqCode) | reverse complement strand
GGGACGGGAGGAGCCTCTCCGTCGAGCGGGATGGCGTGCCGCGGCGGTGCGATGTGGATCAAGCACCGCGGGGTCCATTAGCCCGACGGACCCACCTCACGGGCCTTGGGGCCCGGAGCGCGAGAACCGAGCATACTGCGGGGGTTCGCCCCTTGTGGGGTGCGGCGACTACCGGGCCCGGGAATTGAACCCGGACGAGGGTTTCCCCCCAGCGGTTTTTAAGACGCCGTGATGGCCGTTCACAGGCTCACCACGTATCCCCTCCCGTATTCGACGTGTCCCACCACGTCCCTTCCCATCCCCCCGAATTACCGCCCCTTGGCTACACGGTCTGGCTACACGCCGGGGGGATGAGCGATCGGTGGTACAGGCGGTGGCTCCGGGTTCCCGCTGGCCCGCGCGACGTATTCGGCCCAGTACGCGGCGTCCTTCTCAGGACCGTCGAGCGGCGTGCCGTGCATGTTCCGTCCTGAACGCCAGCCCACGATGGCGGCGATGATAAGCGGCACCACGACCAGTAAGGCGAGACCCACATATGCGGCAACCGCCCACGACCCAAACCACGCGGCGGGACCGAAGATCACCACGAGGAAGGCGAGGAACGTCAGGCAACCACACGACGACTTCTGGGTGATCGTGGTGGTGCTGCCGTCCGGGCCGGTGATCCGCGTGATCCGGCTCATCGCGGCTCTCCCAGGAGCCGGTCGATGGCGTCGGCGGCTTCCCGCTGGAGCGCGGGCAGGACATGGCTGTAGGTATTCATGGTCAACGCGATCGAGCTGTGCCCGAGCGTCTCCATCACCACCCGAGGCGACACGCCCTGGACGAGCATGAGGGATGCCGCCGAGTGGCGCAGATCGTGCCAGCGGATGGCAGGCAGCCCCGCGCGGCGGAGGACAGCGTGGAAGGCCCGACGCAGCTCCGAGGTGTCAACCGGCGTGCCGATGCTGGAGGTGAACACGAAGCCGCCATCGTGCCAGCGGCCACCCGCGAGGAGCCGGTCCTCGAGCTGGCGGGTGCGGTGCTCCCGGAGGGCGTCGGCCACCATGCCCGGCATGACCACGGTGCGCCGGCTGCGGGCGCTCTTAGTGGGGATGAGTTGGACCTTGCCAGCGATCCGCTGGAGGCCGTGCTCGACCCTGAGCGTACCTACCTCCAGGTTGACGTCCTGCCAGCGCAAGCCGAGGGCCTCGCCCTGGCGGAGCCCGATCGCGAGGGCCGTGGCGTAGAGCGCCTCCAGCCGGTCACCCTTCGCGGCGTCCAGGAAGGCGCGCGCCTGCTCGGGGCTCAGCACCGTCATCTCGCGGTGCTCCACGCGGACCGGCCGGGAGAGGCCGGCGGGATTGCGGACGATCAGCCCGTCCCGGACCGCCTGGGTGAGCGCCGCCCGGAGGACCGCGCGCATGTGGTGGACGGTTCGCGGCGCCGGTCCCGAGTCGAGCTTCGCGGCGAGGAAGGCGTCGACGTCGGTGGGCTGGAGGGCGACGAGGCGGAGCTTGCCCAGGCCGGGGATCAGGTGGACGTTGACCAGCTCGGAGTAGCGACGATGGGTGGAGGGGCGGACCCCGTGCGGCGGCCGGATGCTCTCCAGCCAGCGTCCCAGGAACGCGCCGACGGTGACCTGGCGCCCCGCGCTGCGGATCCCCGCCTCGATCTTGCGGAGCTCGTCGCGGAGCTTCCGGTCCGCCTCGGCGGCCGAGGATGCGTAGCGCACCAGGCGCCGGCGCGGGCCGCCCTCGACGGTCAGGTCGATGACGGCCACCCACTTCCCGTCCGACTTGCGGTGGTAAACCGAGCCCCGGCGGGTGCTGCGGTTCTTCGTGCTCATGATTCTTCCCTTCTGCTGCCCGACCGTTTCCGTCGTCGCGCGTAGACATCCTCTAATTCCGTCATCAACTCCCGCGTCACGTGACCTCGCCGCACGCGAAGATCGCCCTCAGCGTCGCCCTTGGCGAGACGACGCTCGCGCTCCTCCCGGAATGTGCGGGACCATCGCCGCGCCGCGGTCTTCTTGACGTCGGCTGATGTGGTGCCGAATCGGGCGGCCGCTTCCTCGGCGAGACGCGCTTCCTCTGCCTCGAACCTGAAGGCCATGAACCGCGTGGAAAACGTGGTCTCAAGAGCCCTGTCGAGCCAGCGTCGCCACCGGTCGATTTGTTCTTCGCTCTCCGCCCGCAGGAACGCCGAACCAACCGGGAGAAGGTCAGGGGCGATGCGCACGTGCTTGCTGACGTCCGCAAAAAGATCGACCACGGGAGCCCGGAGTAGAAGCGAGAGCGCGAAGAGTTCATCGATGCTCACCTTCCGTGTCATCCCTTCCACCTGGGCCACGGTTGGCCCGACCCACTGACGCAGGCCGACGGCACGCAGCATGCCCGCCAGTTCGCTCTGGCTCAAGCGACGAGCCTCGCGGATGCGGCGCAGGTTGCGCGCGAGGACCTCGTTTGGTGTGGGGAAGGATGGCGTCGCCACGTGCATAGAGTAGCACTGAGCCACTATGGCTGTCTAGCATGCCAGGCTCTTCCACTCGCGGTTGGACTGCTATAGGGTGAAAGCTAACCAATGAAATCGAGCCCCGGATTGGGGCTACCAATGGAGGATCGCGGTGGACGCACCCAGCCTGACGATCAGCGTTCCCGAGGCGGCTCGGATGCTCGGTATCAGCTCGAACCACTGCTGGCGAGCCATCGAGCGCGGCGAACTACCCTCCCTGAAGATCGGGCGGCGGGTCCTCATCCCCCGGAGGAGCCTCGAGGCCTTCGTCGAGCGCGCCGAGCACGGCGCGGCAGCGGCCGCACACTGAGGAGGCCGCCAGTCTCGAGGGACCTTCCTCTGGCCTGGCGTCGCATGTCGACGACGACCACCAGCCCCGTCATCCTTCCACGCGCGACGTGCCCGGTGTGCGGCAGCACGACCCCGATACTGCCGGGTGGCGACCGCGATGCTCCGTGTGCGGCTCACGCACCACTCACCCAACGCCGTCGGCTCCGACGCCGAGACGCGGATGGACAGTAGACCGGCCGTCCCAATGGCGCTCGAGAAGCTCGACCTCAGCGGCCAGTGGATCAGTGAGTTGCGTCCGTCCGACGCCGAGCGGGAAGCCATCGACTGGGCGCGGGATCACGACCAGAGAGCGCCCGTCGAGGATCGGCGCCGCGTTGTCCGCATTCCAGCGGTTCGATCCTCATTGCGGTCGAAGGTGCTGGCTGGGGACGCAATCCTCGACGTGTCCCCTCCCCGCTCACTCGTCGGCGATCTACTCCAGCTCGACAGCCTTGCGGCCATCTATGGACCGCCGGCCTCGGGCAAGTCGTTCCTGGCGCTGGACGTCGCGCTGTCCGTGGCATCGAGCCAACCCTGGCAGGGCAAAGATGTGGTCGACGGGCCCGTGGTCTATGTGATCGCCGAAGATGTCCCCGGCACGGCGCTGCGTGCTCGCGCGTGGCGAAGCCGTCATCAGAGCCTCGGCAACATCCACTGGCTGCCGACACGGGTTCCTCTCCTGGAGAGCGAGTCGCTCGCCGAGCTGTGCGACGTGGTCGCGGAAACCGCGCCGGCTCTGATCGTCGTCGACACGTTGGCCCGCACGATGGTCGGCAGCGACGAATCCTCGACGCGCGATATGGGTTTGGCGGTGGATGCGCTCGACCGCCTCCGGGCGGTGCTCGGGAGCTGCGTTCTCATCGTTCACCACTCCGGTAAGGACGGCAGCCGTGGCATGCGGGGCAGCATCGCCCTCCTCGCTGCGACCGACACGGCCATCGAGTGCAAGCGCACACGCGACGGCCTGACAGCCCAGGTCGCGAAACAGAAGAACGGCGCCGACGGACAACGGATGCACTTCCGCATCGAGCCAGAAGGCGAGAGCGCCGTGCTCGTCGCGTCCGAGGCTTCAAGCGACGCCGCTGACGCCTTCCGGCCGACCGAGCTCATGCGCCGTGTCTCGATCTGGCTGGAGACCAACCCCGATGCCAGTGTTCGCGCCATCCGCGACGCAAAGCTCGGACGTCGCGCCGAATACGTCGACCTGGCGGTTGCTTGCCTCATCCGCGAGGGGTTCGTCACGACGACTCCGGGCGCTCGCGGGGCGAGCTTGCACCGCTCCGTCACGCCCTTCGTGGAGGGTGCCGATGACGCTGCCTAATCCTGTGTCCGACCGTGTCTCAGCGTGTCCCGGACACAGTCGAGTGACCGTGTCCGCGTGTCCCCCCCTTAGCAGGGGACACACACGGGACACACTCGATGGCACTACTCAACTGGGTGGACCGTGTCCCAACCTCGAGAGGGGCGAATCACCCCCTGCTGAAGCCGTAGGGGAGCGCCGGTCCCGATGGGCAGCGACCGCCTGCGTGGCACCCCATGGAGCTGCGGACCCGGTGAGGTGTCGCGACGTGGACACCAAGCCACCAGTCGGCATCGATGCGCCCGTTCTGAGCCTCTTCGTCGAGGCGAGCGGTGTTCAAAACCGCAGGGGACGTATTCGGAACCGACCGAATGTAGCCACGCGGTGTAGCCACGGGGCCCGAAAAGGCGTCCTGGAGGCGGCATCGATGGCGCCTCCGCGAGCAACCCAAGGATCAGATCACAAACTCAGAAGGTTTCGGTGAAATGGGCGGCTTCGGATCGGGCCTATGGCCCAGGTACGCGACCCGACCAACCGTTGAGAGTTGCCCCGTCCTGGATGTGCGGATGTGGCATCACCAGCGCTACGCCGAGCGGGAGGGCGCACTTGAGATCACGCGCACACCGTGCCCCTTCGGGGGAGAGCGTGCCTGGTGGCTCTGTCCCGGGTGCGGCCGGCGTGCGATCCGGCTGTACCAGCTCGCGGGAGCTCTCCGCTGCCGCAATTGCCACCGTCTCGTCTATGCATCTCAGCGGGACACAGCTTGGGGTCGAGCTACCACCCGGGCTCAGACCATTCGGCTGCGAATGGGCGGATCCAGCAGTCTTCTCGTGCCCTTCCCGGAAAAACCGCCTCGAATGCGCTGGCGGACCTACTGGGCGCTCAAGGCGAAGGCCGACAAGGCCGACGATCGCTCATTTGCAGAGGTCGCCGCATGGACAGCGAAATTTGGAGCTCTTGTTGCCCGGCGCTGGCCCGTGTGAGAGTCACGCGGTCGAGGGGCATCAGCTATGGCCCGCAGCCTTGAATGAGGCGCCCGGCGAATCCTCATCATTGGGACGGCGAAGCCTTTCAGGTACCGGCGAACGACCGCCCGTTATTGATCGGCGCAGGGCCGTACGAAGGCACGTCGCTCGTAAGCGAGCTACGGATCGTCGGGCTTGAGCACCTCAGCAACGGCCTCAAGAGTGCATGCCGACGCCTCGAGGTCGCGGATCGTGACGGGTGCGGCGGCAAGGTCACCGCGACTGACAGCGCCGAGCAGCGGACGGGCGAGGCTTGTCCGGAAACGCGCCGCAGGCGTAGTCTTGGGGCCGTGGCCGACGCTTTCTTTGCCCGTGAGGGCTCGGATACCGACGATGACAAGAACAGCGATGCCGGCATCTTGGACAGGATGGTCAACCCTAACCAAGCCGACGAAGATGCGTTGTGGCAGGGTGAAGGCCGTGGACGGCGTCACGTTGATTATGTAGACGCTCAATGCTTGCGCTGCGGAGTCGTTCAAGCAGTAGCTTCTGAGAATTCGTCATTCACTTGCTCGTCTCGGCACTCGCAGGACTTCTTTCGCTGCTTCGACTGCAAGGGTACCTTCCAAAGCGGTCATGTCGGCGACCAATGCCCGTGGTGCTTGAGCGGACAGTTGGATGGGCGAGTCACGTCTTGGGACTGGGCCGCCGACCAACGTCGTCATCCGGATCGAGTGGCCCTGCCGTCACAGTCGGTCGAGTTAGGGCACTACGGTGCCGATACTGATAGGCGCTTCTTGCATGGTTTCCTTCTGGCAGCGTGCGGCGGTAGTGAGATCCCGGTCCACACAAGGTGCGACATCGATTTCGCTCAGGGCGGAATAACAATCCGCGGTCCCTTCCTGGTCAACGAATCGGTGCGATATGAGGACGTCGAGGCTCTGCAGGTGACTGGATCGACTACGCGCAGGAGCGCGGGAGTGTTTGGAGGCGGATTTGGAGTGATTGGTGCAGCCGAGGGTATTCTCGCTGCAGCGGTCATCAATTCCCTTACGACGAGGACGAAGATCTACACCGTGGTTCGCATCGCCACCACAAAGTCCGAGTACGTATTTGTGTCCTACAAACTCGATAGCGACGCGGTACAAATGTCGCTCGTCCCGGTGCAGCTACGCATTCGTCGGGCGAGGGCCGCCGATCAGAACCCAGTATCGCAGCCCTCACCATCGTCAGGGAGTGTTGCCGATGAGCTAACGAAGCTGGCCCGACTTCACGAGAGCGGAGCGCTCGATGATGCGGAGTTTAGGTCTGCCAAGACACGCTTGCTGAGGGACGCGTGACCCAGCTCTTGGGGTCGCGGAATCAGGCGTCGTCCACATCCGCAGCCCCTTCCAGTCACGCGGGCGCGAGTTTCCGAACTGATCCGCAGAACGCCGACAGATTCTGATCCGCCGCGCAGTGCGGGCCGTGTCAGCTGCCCGGCCGCGTGGGTGAACCCGCCGACTGCCGGCGAACCTACGCGCTGAGTAACTTCGTCTTTTGCGCGGCGAATTCGTCGTCCGTGAGGATTCCCTGATCGCGAAGTCCGGCGAGTTTCTGGAGTTGGTCCGCGACATCGGGAGCCGCAGCGACTGGCGCGGCACCGACCGGCGCCTGACGGTTGCCGCCTTTCACCGCATGTACGGCGTCATCAATCAGCGCTTTTACGCGCTCGGCGTCGGCTTTCGGCATTCCTTCCAACGCCATCGATTTCCCGCCAGTTGACTCGACGGAGATGTCGGACCAAACCAACCCGCGGGAGAGCGAAACTTCGGAGACCTGTTGAAACGCGATCGCGCGGGTTTCCTTTCTCCGTACCGCGTGATGCTCATACTCCTCGATCCGGTCTGGCCAAACCCGGATCACGTTCGGCGTAAAGAGCCGGTGGCCCTTTAGCCGCGAGGCCTGGAATTCGTAGAGTGGTTCCGACTTGCCATCGCCGAATTTGCCGCGACCACCGCCGTCGTCTTTGTCCTTTTCCGCCACCGTACCAACCTCCAAAGTGAGTTCGCCGAGAGTGTAGACCGGCGTTTGCATGACGTTCGAACCGTATGGTTCCGTAACTGGCAATCCTGCGATTTGTTCGACGCGTTCGGTCTTGCACCGGTCTCCGATCGACTCCCAGGTCGTGACCTAGACGAGCGCCGGGTCGGGAGCGATCCCTGATGAAGATGCGTACCGCAGGCTGCGCAATCGCGGGGTTGCTGAAGGGGCCCCGGTGCTCCTTTCCGATGAACGCACGAAGCTCGCGCAGTTGCGCGACTCAGGCATTCTAAACGAGGTACGAGGGAGCGTAGCGTCATGAGTGGGTTCGCCAGACGGGCCGCCGCAACCTAGCTAGCTACCGCCGTCACGGTCCAATTGCACTCGCTGTCGATGCTCAAATAGATGGTTCCGGCATCGTTGTGGTTGGCTGTGCTCCCGGACCCTCGCTTTCCAAGTTCATTGACGCCGGTATCGTTGAAGTCGGGTGAGCCGTCTGAGTTGTAAATGGAGACGATGAAGTTGCCAGCGCTCCCGAAGTTGGAGCAGTCATACGCGTAGTTGAGGGTCCACTCGGCAGGAACCGCGAAGTCCTGCGTCTGCTTGATCCCCGATCCAGCAACACGGAAGAGCACCGGAACTGGCGTCGGTTTGGGTAATGGCGTCGGTTTGGGTACCGGCGTCGGTTTCGGCGTAGGAGGCGCGGTCGTTGGTGCCGGAGTCGAAGTTGGCGTTCCTAGTGTGGTGGGCGGCGCGGTGGGTGTGGCGGCGCTGGTGGCGGCATTCGCGGGGGTGGCAGCTACTTTGGGACTCTTCGGAGGCGCAAGCGCCCCGATCACGACGAGTGCGACGACTAGCGCACCGATCCCGCCAATCCACCACCACTTCTTTCCGATCCCGCGCGGCGGGCGCCCGCGAGGCGACGGTGGCGGCGGTGGTGGCCACAATGGCGGCTGCAGATCGCTCATTCTCTCGCCATCCCTTCCACTTCGTCTCTCCGGTGCTCGGGTCGTTCCTGCGGACGTTACGCCTTTAGGGCAAGGCATTTCATAGCAGGGAAGGCCGACGCCACCCGCATGGTGACGTCCAGCGGCACCAAGGCTCTGTTGGCTTCATCACGTTCGGCCGGTTGCCGGCGCTCGAGGAGCAATTGACGACCTGGACCAGGGACAGCAGGGACAGCCCCGAACGTGTCGACGCCCTGGTCTTCGGACTCACTGACGTCATCGAGGCGTCGGCGGCGGGTGCGTTTCTCGAATCGCTGAAAGATGCCCGGGAGCGGCCCGTCGAAACAGCTCACCTCCCTGGCGGTGTGCGGTTCCCCGGGTTCGAGCTAAGCAGCCCGGGACTGCCAAGTGAGCACATCCCAGTCTTGGCGAACGGCGCCGAGAGTATCAAGCGCGTCACGAACGCGCCCTACGCAAGATCAGCCGAGTACCATCTGGGGAGGTGAATGCGACCCAAAGAGGGGCCAACCCTGAAATGAAGGTAGTCACGAACCGTGGCTGATGAGCCGATCGACGTATACGCGAACAGCGCTCAGTTCTCGATCGGCGTTTACGATTTCATGATCGATTTCGGGGTTCAGGATCCAGTGACGAATCCATCGCAGCCGCCGGGCGTTCGATCTCTTGTGCGCGTCCGCATGAGCCCTCAGCATGCCTTCGTATTGGCGCGAGCTCTCTCTGACGCAGTGCGGAAGTACGAGCAGCAGATTGGCAAAGTCAACCTACCGCCACAAGTGTTCATAAATATGGGTATCGAGCCATGAATGCGATTCTCACCCCGCCAGACTTGTGGGTCGGAGCCAGCGGGACCGCCACGACCGTTGTGGTTATGGGGGATCAGCCAGGCACCGACCCCGACCAAGCCTACTTTTTTACTGTGGGATGGCAGGCGTACGTCACTCGTGCTGAGGATGACATCACCGCCGGCCGCGTTGCTGATTTCGACACGATCGAGGATCTGTTCGCCGACCTGGACCGGTAACCCCTTTCGCCATGCCGATCCGTCGAGGCGAGGGGTTCAGGGAGCAGTTTCGGGCACTACCGCCGGAAATTCGAAGGAAGGCGAAGCGACAGATGAATCACATGGCGGCAAATCCGTTTCATCCGTCCGCGCACCTCAAGCGGATCCAGACCACCGCTGATTGGTGGGAGGCACGCGTGGATCGTAACTATCGATTCGGCCTGAAGCAGATTGATGGAGTCTGGACGTTTCTAGTGGTCGGCGACCACACGGCTGTCTTAGGCGATTGATCAAAGTCAGTCGGGGATCGTTCGGTGGACAGTCGGCCGGTTTGAGAAGAGCCGGACGGAGTTTAGAGACCCACGCCCGACTCCAAGTCTGAGCATAGGGTCACTCTGGCTATGGCGGAGGCTTCCGCTTGAAGATCCTCACGCCGCATCCCACGCACTTGTGAATGGGGCGCTCATCGGGAGGGATCCGCTCTGCTTGGTCGAAATTCAGCGCGATGATCCGCTTGCTTCCGCAGGTGGCACAGGTCAGTCCCAGCCATTCAGGGCTTTGTCTTGCCACTGTCACGCCAAGGGTAAAGACGGTCGCAGGAGTCGTCGGTCCGCTCGCGAACTTATGCCGGACGTGCTTCCTCATGGCTACATTCTCGGCTACGCAACCCCTGAATGAGCTGCGGCTGCCATGTCGCAAATCCCTTACGTAGCAACGTACCGGGCCCGGGAATTGAACCCGGACGGAGGTTTCCCCCCAGCGGTTTTTAAGGGCGCCGTCCGAGCGTTTTCGCGTGCCATTGGGGGCCGTCGCGTATTCGGCGGACCCGTTGAACATGACGTCGTGTGCCGCTCTAGGGTGCCGGCAGTCAACGCTGTAGGGGTACGCGTAGGGGTCCCAGAGCAACCCGTGGAAACGGCGAAGGTGGGCGAATCCGCTCACCAATCGGGTGGGCCTGTGATCACAACGGACCGACTGGCTGCGTTCAACTTGCAAGGTTGGATGAGAAGCGTCGTCAGAGGGCATGACTGCCCCTTTGACCGTGGCGCTTGTACGCCGTGGCGGATCCCATACCGCCATTTCGCTGGCCCAGTTCCGCAGCGATCTCGGCTCGGTACCGGGCGAAGGCGCCTTCGAACCGCGGCCGGAGCAAATAGGGAAGGGCGCACGCGCAACCGGTCGCGAAG
>DATKQX010000132.1:0-4036 GCA_035532495.1 Saccharimonadales bacterium (SeqCode) | reverse complement strand
GGCCACCCGGCGTTGAATCGGAACACCTCAAGATCCGGGTATTCGTGGCCGGAGGGCAGCACGACTTTACCGCCGACAAGCTGCTCATCGACAAGGACGGCTCGCTGCTGCTCTATCGCATCGCGGCGCAGGACGAGAAGGGCACTCTGCTGGTGGTCGTCGCCGCGTTCCACCCCAACGGCTGGCAGGGGATCGGCAACCTGAGCACCGGGACCACCGGAGACATCACCGCGCCGATGGGGTTCCGTCCGCAGCGGGAAACGACGACCTGACGGCTCGGTGTTCGTGGGGGACACCGCTCCCGCGCACGCCAGGGTCCGCCAATGTCTACTTGAGGCCGGCCTGCGATCGCCAGATGAAGTCCTCAGACAGCAGCCGCGCTGTCGACGTCATCCCTAACCCGCAGGCGTGACGGCCATGATAAACGCCCCGGTCGTGTAGTCCAGGATCACGCGAATGGTGGTGTTGGGCGCCGGACACGCGTGCGGCGCGGGTGTAGCCGGTCCGCAGGATCCTTGAAAGGTGCCACGAAAGACGACTGCCCACACCTGACGATTTGGACTGGATACCGAGGCTCCGACGCTGGGGTCAAACCCGCCGAACCGCCCTGACGTCGCAGATACGAAGACGACGGCGTGCCCCGACATGCCTTGGGCGATGGGCTTGGCAACGCTCACCGCCTGTTGCTGGGTCCGGCCCGTCGCCGGGCCGGCACATGCCGCAACGAGACAGGCGGCCATTGCCGCCACAACGATGACCGTACGCACGCCCATAGAACGCTCAGTCTGCCACCGGGGTTCCCTCCGGACCTTCCACCGTTGCCCAGGTCAGTATCCGCGAGTGTACCTCGGGCACAAGGAAGTCATCGGAGGCTCACAAACGCCACATCGCCGTGTGAATTGGTTCTGCCACGTTCGCAGGCGCAGTCGTCCATGTGAGTCGGGTGCGGTGACCGCCAACCCGTATTGAGTAGTGCGCCCGCGCCAACATCAGGATGAACCGGTTTGAGTTGCGGTGGTCGGAGGCGTGGCAGGGCACTCTGCCCACCTCGGCGCTCTCGGCCCACAGGTGACGACGGAGTAGTTCAATGTGACGACATATTGAGTCTCTCCGATCCGATACGCAATGTCGATCCCTTTCCACCCTCCACCCATCGAGTTCGAGGGCTTTGCGAAGCCAATATCGAGTTCCTGGTAGACGGGTGGCTCGCCTGTAGCGACACAAGGCATAGTAATTGCGTACCCAACAGCTGGATGCAACACATCGGGTAGCGCTGGCGGAAACCCTCTAACGCCGCCTATCGCCTGGTCCCCGTGATGACTTGGGAATTCGCGGACGTACGCGCCAAGGTACGTCAGCCCACTTCCGACGACAGCAGCCGGCGAGATGCTTTCGATGATAGCTGGCGCGGGAGCCTCAACCAGGCAGAGTTCATAGCCCTGCGTCCAGGGTCCTGGATCGTGTGCGTTGAAGGAAAACCCACTTCTCGCCGTCGGATCTCCCGTTGAACCCAACGGACCGTTGCCGTCAAGGTGGCGGACAGGGCCGCTCCCGGGGCCTGCGGAAGCCGACAGCACGACGGCGCCTGTCACTATGGCGGCGACTACTGCCGCTCCGGTGAGCGCTGCGAGGATTGGATGCGCCGGCACCCACCTCAGTACTCGGAGACTTGTGAGGCGTGCCCGGGGTCGCTGTTGCTTCCGCATACTTCCGTACCGTCGACGGACATGAAGTCATATTGAAGGATTCGCTCGGTGTCATACGCCGTAATCCCGCATTCACCGAGAGGTTGATCCCGATTATGCTGCTAATGAACACCCCACCACTCAGGCTGAAGTTGTTCCCACCTGCGACTCGCGATATCAGGTGCCCTGGATGTGCATCTGGCCAGCACTCCACAGAGCGCCGAACGGCTCCGGAAGGAGAACAGGCGATGAATCTAAGAACCCTACGGCCGGTAGGTGGACTGGCATCTCAGGCAGGGCATCGTCAGCGGCGGACTCGACGATTTCCCCCCGCCTCCTCCGGTCGGAACCTTCCTGGCGCTGTGTTGTCCCTGGTCGCTGAACCTCACGCCCTCGAACTGACCGACCGCTGTCCCGCATAACACCGTCGACGCGCAGGCGAGCATCCGTCAACCACCCTTGACGACGACCGAAGCGCAGCCTCGGGTGAGGTCTAGGACGGTTCGCTCGCGGTCACCTCGACCGTCATAGGCACGCTGAGAGGGTCGATTAGAGGATGCCCATCGAAGTAATCCCAGTGCGTGTGGCTGCCGGGTCTCACAACTGTGCCCAAACCTCTGAGATTGGTCGCGAGCAAGATCAATGCTGATTGCGAGCCGGAGACGACGAGGACGGCGCCAACCGCCTGAAACATCACGCGGGGTGCGGTCGTTTCCACCACTGCGAGCTCTAGGAGCGGCGCGACTACAAGGCCTATCGGCGCGAGAAGCGACCGTGTCCCACGCCAGCCCCCTTCGATGTTCGCTGCCATTTCTGTATACGCGGTTGGAACGCCATCCAGCCAAATCTCGCCATCCACAACCTGCGCCCTGATGCCGAGCGGTGTCACCGACCCAGGATACGAGACGATCAGCCAGGCGAGGATCCGCTGGAGTTCCTTGACGGACCGGCTCCTGGCGTCAGCGGCTGCCTCGGTGCTAGAGCGAATGTCGGTGCCGCGCGGCGCGGGGGTCCATCGCCCTCCAGGTCCTGCTCCCCGTGCCCGCGCACTCTCCCGTCGTCACCGCCTCGCCTATAACGCCGCTCGACAGACGCGCACCCACAGACACCATCGCGCCGTCGCAATCTCCCGCACGCATCGTCTTCGCTCCGTCGCATCGGCCTATATCTCACACACAGTTGCACCTACCGGTCACGGGCCTGTTTTTGCCCGATTCTGATAACCCCGTGATATCGCTCAGATGGTCCACTTGTGCCGCCGATGGTCGATGCAGTTCGTCACGAAAAGCACGCTGGCCGACCGCGATGTGCATCCTGCCGTCGTCGCCTGGCGCTGCGCGCCCGCGGACGGCCAGCACGGTTCTGCCGAACCGCGTGTCGCAGCGCCGCGTATCGGCGACGTCGTCAACGTCTCGCCGAAGACGCGCCCCGCTGGAGTGGCCCACGTGGGCGGCTCACGCTCCGCAATGCGCGCACCTGGCGAGCTCGCCTTGCGGCGCTGGTGCGACGCCGCGCGCGTCAACGCGCGGCATCCGCGGCGAAAAGTGCGAACCCGTTGAAAGCGCGTGCGCAGTACCGTCGGGTGCGTGGGTACCCGCGCTGTGGCGCGCCTCGCATCGCGGCCGTCCGGAGACGACCGCTCGCAGTCGGCGACGTCCGCTGACAACCCACCCACCCGGCACGGAGCCAAGCGCAGTACGAGCGCCGGGAGGTGCAACGAGCAACTGCTCCTGTCCTTCGGTGCCGCACGCGCGAGCGACGCAGCGGGCGTGCCGTCGCGTCAGGGGCAGGCGTCACCGGCGCGACGATCAGGGTCCGCGTGTGGCGTTCGTGGCGAGGTCTCGAGGGGTCGCGCCGACATGCGCACGATGGCAGTCGAGTGGGCGCAGCGGACGGCGAGGGAGCAGGGGCTCCCGGCCAAGATCGAGGATGAGGCGACATTGCGAGTGGTGGCGACGTTGCTCTGCGCGGGACGCTACGAGCCCGGTGCGGATCAGACCCGCCATGCCGGGCTCAGCCGTCCCGGGTCGAAACGGTTCCGCCCGCGCACCGCCGCACCGACATCGACGTAGTCAAGCGCCGCCTTGAGGATGGCCTGCTGGCGCGCCAGTGGCAGGTCTGCGTATGCCGCGTGGATCCCGCCAGGCTGGTTGAGAACGCCCTCGAGCGCGGTGGTTCCGTGCAGTTGATTGAGCGTCGTGTTTGCAGACGTGATGCGCAGCGCGATCGGGGTCCGCGCGGCCTGCCACTCGCGGAAGGTGATGGATTTGCTTCCGTACGCTGCTGCGAGCTCGTCCAGCTGCGCCTGGTCGCGGTCCAGGTCTCGGATCGTCTTCTCCGCGGCGGCGTCG
>DATKQX010000131.1:0-9428 GCA_035532495.1 Saccharimonadales bacterium (SeqCode) | reverse complement strand
CGGGCTCTCATCATCCTTGCCTCCAACCACCGCTCTCAGCAGCGATCGTAGCAGCGGCGGACCGCGGAAGTTAGCTTCGCGCAGCCTTGGCCTGCGTGCGCAGGCAACGGGTGCAGACCCGGGCCCTGACTTCCCGACCCTTGATCGCGACGTGCGTGGCGTGCAGATTGGGCAGGAACCGACGCTTCGTGTGCACCTTGGAGTGGCTCACGTTGTTCCCGGTCATCGGGCCCTTTCCGCAGATGTCGCAGCGCTGGGACATGATGTCTCTCGATTCGGTTGGGACGCGTATCCGAGACGCGCCCGCTCTGGCGTACTAGAATTCGGCCGCAGCCCCGGCGGCGGCGCCCGGTGGCCTCCGGAATCAACCGGTGGCCGGTCGCCGAGGATACCACAGGCCCTCACCGGGCTTACGGAGACACGTGAAAGGCAAGGTCCGGGCGTCTGACGCGCTGTCGCGCACTGCGTCGCTGGGAAGGATCGAGGTATCCCCGCGGGTGGTCGCCTCGATCGTTGGTCACGCCGCCAACGAGTGCTACGGCATCGTCGGGATGGCCGCACGGGGCCTTCGCGACGGCATCGCCGAACGCCTCAACCGCGAGAACGTCCATCGCGGCGTCGAGATCCAGGTCACGCCCGACGGCCTCGTGATCGAGCTCTACGTCATCACCGAATACGGGACGCGCATCAGCGAGGTCGCCCACAACCTGATGAGCGCGGTGAGCTACTCCGTGGAGAAGACCCTGGGCCTCCCCGTGGTCGCGGTGAACGTGAACGTCCAGGGCATCCATGCTGAGAGCGACGGTGCCCGCCACTAAGCCCGCGCCCGAGCTGTCGGTGCTGCGTGAGCCGCTCCGCGAGGTCGGCGGCGAGCAGGTGCTCAGCGGCCTGACGGCGGCCCTCTCCTGGCTCGAGGCGAACCAGCAGGAGATCAACGACCTCAACGTCTTCCCGGTCCCGGACGGCGATACCGGCTCGAACATGTACCTGACGCTCCGTTCGGCGGTGGAGGAGGCCGGCGACGCACCCGCGCCGTCGGCGGTCGACTCGGTCCTCGCCGCCGCAGCCCACGGCTCGCTCATGGGCGCACGCGGCAACAGTGGCGTGATCCTCTCGCAGATCCTCCGTGGCTTCGCGCAGGGCGTGGCCCAGCGCCCGCGGATCGACGCTCGCGGCGTTGCGGCGGCGCTCAACGAGGCTGCCGCCGTGGCGTACCGCGCGGTCATGAAGCCCACCGAGGGGACGATCCTCACCGTCGTCCGCGACGCGGCGGCCGCGGGGAACGCGGCGGCAGCCGAGACCGACGACATCCGCGTGGTCCTCGATCAGGTGGTCGCCGAGGCACACGCCGCGGTGGAGCGCACCATCAATCAGCTCCAGGTGCTTCGGGACGCCAATGTCGTCGACGCCGGCGGCTACGGGCTTGCGGTGATCCTCGAGGGTTTCGCACGGGCGATCGCGTCCACCGCGTCGGTGATCACATCGCCCGCGCCCGTCCACCGCACAGGGGAGCCGGCGTTGCGACTCCCACCGAAGCCCGGCGACCTGGAGGCGACCGGAACCGCCGCGCCGCGCCGTGGTGCGGCGGCCGTCGCTCCCCGCGAGCAGGGATGGGGCTACTGCACGGAGTTCCTCATCAACGGACCGGGGCTCGACGTCGAGGCGATCCGCACCGAGCTGGGAGCGCTCGGCGAGTCGGCGCTGGTCGTCGGTGACCCGGAGCTCGTCCGCGTCCACATCCACACCGGCGATCCAGCGAGTGTCATTGCCGCCGCGTCGTCGCGTGGACGCATGAGCAAGCTCAAGGTCGAGGACATGTCCGCCCAGCACCATGAGGTCCTCGCACGAGCGGACGCAGCCGAGGACGACGCGGCAGAGCCGGCAGCGCCGCCGGCGCAGAGCGAGCAGCCGGAGGCTCCTCCCAAGGCGATCGGAGTCGTCAGCGTCGCTCCCGGCGAGGGATTCCGGGAGATCCTCACAAGCCTGGGCGCCGACAGCATCGTGAGCGGCGGGCAAACGATGAACCCGTCGATCGAGGATCTCCTCAACGGCGTGCGCGCGGCCAACGCCGACCGGGTGATCCTCCTGCCCAACAATGGCAACGTCATCCTCACTGCGGAGCAGGTCGACCCCCTCGCAGAGGGATGCGAAGTTCGCGTCGTTCCGACGCGGAACCTTCCGCAGGGCATCAGCGCGTTGCTGGCATTCGATGCGACGGCGAGCATCGGCGAGAACGCTGAGCGGATGCTGGCAGCGATCGCGACGGTCCGCGCCGTCGAGGTCACGCATGCCGTCCGCGACACGACCGTCAACGGCCATGACATCAAGGCCGGTGACGTCATCGCCGTGGTCGACGACGAGATCACCGAGGTGGGCGATGACTATCTCGGCGTCATCGACGCGGTGCTCACCTCGCAGCAGAAGGCCCCCGAGCTCGTCACGGTGTACCGCGGCGACGACGTCAGCGCAGCGGACGCCGACAAGCTGGTCGAGACGCTGCGCGCAACGCATGCGAGTATCGAGTTCGAGATCCAGACCGGAGGGCAGGAGCACTATCCGTATGTGCTCTCCCTCGAGTGACGATCCACCTCGTCACCGACAGCACCTCTGATATTTCGCCTCGCGAGGCGCAGGCGCTCGGCGTCAGCGTCGTGCCACTCGTGGTGCGCTTCGGCAACGAGCAATTCCGCGACGGCATTGACATCGACCCCGATGCGTTCTACGCGAAGCTCGAGCACACCGCCGTGCAGCCGACGACGTCGCAGCCGTCGCCGGAGATCTTCGCGACGCTATACCGCACGCTCATGGCTGATCCAGCGGACCATGTCGTCGGGCTCCACATCTCATCAAAGCTGAGCGGCACGTTGCAGTCCGCGCACCTTGCCGCGCAGGAGTTCGACAGCGCGCGTGTGCACCTCGTCGACACGGAAAGCGTGAGCGGGGGGCTGCAGTTACTCGTTCGCGCAGCGCTTGACGACATCAAGGCGGGGGCGGACGCCGCGACCGTGACAGCGAACACGCTCGGACGGCGCGGCCGGGTGACCATCCTCTTCCTGCTCGACACGCTGACGTACCTGCAACGCGGGGGCCGCATCGGCCGCGCCCAGGCATTCGTCGGCGGGCTCCTCAACGTGAAACCGCTGCTCACCGTCACCGGCGGCGAGGTGCACCCCCTCGCGAGGGTGCGCAGCCGGAGCAAGGGCATCGCGATGATCGTCGACGAGGTTCGTCAGCGAGCGCCACTCCAGCGCATCGCCGCCTTCCACGCTGACGCGCCGGACTCCATGCGCGAGATTGAGACGGGGGTCGCCGGAGCGGCGTCCGGCCTGACCGCCACGCGCGGGCGGATCGGACCGGTCGTCGGCGCCTATTCCGGACCGGGCTGCGTGGGAGTGGCCTGCCTGGGCGTCGACTGAGCGGACAAGGCTGCCACGATGGATCGACCGTGACTCCGCAACTCGTGACGCCGGTGTTCGTGCCGCTCGACCTTGACCTGCCGCTGTCGCGCATCGTGGGCATCGGCCGAGTCCAGGCGCAGCGACTCGAGAAGCTCGGCCTGTCGACGGTGCAGGACCTGCTCTTTCACCTGCCACGCCGCTACGACGACACCCGGGAAACGGTGCCGCTCCGCGCGTTGCAACCCGGCTACGTGCAGACGGCGCAGGTGCGCATCCGCAACATCAGTGCACGGCAAACGCCGTACAAGAAGATGGTGCTCGTCGAGGCGACCCTCGAGGACGACGGCGCTGTTGCAACTGCCGTCTGGTTCAACCAGCGCTTCCTGCTGAAGCAACTTCATCCTGGTGACGAATTGCTCGTCAACGGCAAGGTCGAACAGTCTCGTACCGGGCTCACGTTTCGCAATCCCGAGTTCGAGCATGCCGGACCGGATCAGCATCACGTCGGCACGATCGCGCCGGTCTATCCGGAAACCCAGGGGATCACGTCGCGATTCTTCCGCGCCAAGATCGAACCACTGCTCGGACTCGTGACGCAGGTGCCCGACCACATCCCGCCCGCGGTGCGTGAGACGGAAAGCCTGATGCCGATTGCCGAGGCGCTGTACCAGGTGCACGTTCCGGACACCATCGCGAGCGCCAGCCGGGCGAAGGAGCGCATCGCATTTGAGGAGATGTTCCTGCTCCAGATCGTCGCCGAACGCGCTCGGCGTCGCCGCCTGCACGGGACCGGGGTTGTGATTCCGTATGACATCGAGATCGCGCGGCGGTTTGCCGCGTCGCTGCCGTTCAAGCTCACCGACGGACAGCGTGTTGCTGCCCACGAGATACTCACCGACCTCGCTGCTGCCGGGCCGATGAACCGGCTGCTGCAAGGCGATGTCGGCAGCGGGAAGACGGTCGTCGCGGCGCTCGCATCGCTGATGACCCACCACGCCGGCATGCAGACCGCGGTCATGGCGCCGACCGAGATCCTCGCGCGCCAGCACTACGCCACGCTTGATCAGCTGCTCACGCCGCACGGCCTGCCACCGCGACTGCTCGTGGGGAGCACCTCGGCCGCGGCCCGTCGGGAGATCCTCGCCGGACTGGCGGCGGGGCACGACTCGCTCATCGTCGGCACGCATGCGCTCATCGAGGACGACGTCGTTCTGCGAAACCTGGGCCTGGCGATCGTCGACGAGCAGCATCGATTTGGCGTGGCACAACGCCAGAAGTTGCGGCAGACGTCGGGGGCGATGCCGAATTACCTCGCCATGACGGCGACGCCCATCCCGCGCTCACTCTCGAACACGCTGTACGGCGACGTTGACCTCAGCGAGCTGCGCGAGATGCCGCCGGGACGCCGGAGGGTCGAGACACGCGTGGTGTCAGCGCTCGAGCGCGCGAGCGCGTACGAGTTCGTCAGGGGCGAGGTGCACAAGGGCCGTCAGGCATTCGTCATCTGCCCGCTGATCGAGGAGTCGGACAAGCTCGGTGCGCGCAGCGCGATCGCGGAGTTCGAGCGCCTGAGCACCGACGTGTTCCCGGATCTGCACGTGGAACTGCTGCACGGGCGTATGCCGGCGCGCGAGAAGGCCGGGCGCATGGAACGATTCGTGCGCGGCGAAGCCGACATCCTCGTCGCCACCAGCGTGGTGGAAGTGGGTGTCGACGTCCCCAACGCGACGATCATGCTCATCGAAGGCGCCGAGCGCTTCGGCCTGGCCCAGCTGCATCAGTTTCGCGGACGAGTCGGGCGCGACCGGTACCAGTCCTACTGCCTGCTCTTCGAGGGCGGCATCGATGAGGAGGGCAGCAAGCGGCTGGAGGCGGTCGCCGCCATCGATAGTGGATTCGACCTTGCGGAGCGCGATCTCCAGCTGCGCGGTCCGGGCCAGGTCGTCGGGTTGCGCCAGCACGGACTGCCAGAGATGCGCGCCGCCGACCTCCTCGACGTCGCACTTGGCCGCCGGTCGAAGGCCGCGGCGATTGCGTGGCTCGACCAGGACCCGGACCTCACCGCCTGGCCGCCGCTGTCGGCAGCGATGAACGGCTACCGAGCGGTTTTCGACATCGACTAGTGCGACGCGGAATCAAACACGTGGCCGAGACGCGCATCACCGCCGGCGAGTGGCGCGGCCGCATGGTCAACACACCGCCCGGACTCGAGGTGCGACCCACGCGCTCGCTGGTGCGCCAGTCGCTCTTCGACATCCTCGGACAGCGGGTCGTCGGGGCGCGGATCCTCGACCTGTACGCGGGAGCCGGGACGGTGGGATTCGAGGCGCTGTCGCGCGGAGCCGCGTCGGTCACGTTCGTCGAGCGCCACCGCGACGCGCTGCGACTGATCGCCGCGACCGCTGACCGATTCGGATGCCGCGATCGCTGCAGGATTGTCGGCGCCGAAGTGCGTCGCTGGCTGCGCACCTCCCCGGCCGATGCCGAGGCGGCCGACATCTGCTACGTCGACGCCCCATACCAGGACCCCGAGCTGGAGGCGGTGCTCGAACTTCTGGGAGCATCCCCGCCGCGACTGGTCGTGTGCGAACATCACCGCGCCCGGGTGATCGCCGAACACATCGGCCTCCTCACGCGGACACGAGAGGCCCGGTACGGCCTCACCACCATCAGCTTTCTGCAGCCGGATGCTGCACCCAGGGACGGAACTGCGTGAGCGAACGCATCGCGGTGTACCCCGGTAGCTTCGACCCCGTGACGTTCGGGCACCTCGACATCCTGGATCGGTCGGCGGCGATCTTCGATCGGGTGCTCGTCGGCGTCCTCGAGAATCCGAGTAAGACGCCGCTCTTCACGGCGGAGGAGCGGGTCGGGCTCATCAGCGCCTGCCTCGAAAGCCGTCCCCGCATCCAGGTGACCACCTTCCGGGGACTCACCGTCGACTTTGCGGCAACCAGCGGCGCCATCGCGATCGTTCGCGGGCTTCGTGCTGTCAGCGACTTCGAGACCGAGTTCCAGATGGCGCTCATGAACCGGCGGCTCAACCCCGCGGTGAACACGGTCTTTCTCATGACCTCATTCACGAACGTCTTCGTCTCGTCCTCGCTGATCAAAGAGGTGTGCCACCTCGGCGGCAACGTCAGTGAGATGGCGCCCCCCGTGAGCGTCGAAGCGATGCGCCGGCGGTTCGCCGAGGAGCGCGAACGCGGTGAGTGACGATCCCACGCATCTCGACCCGACGGTGATCGACCTCGTGGACCAGCTCGAGGAGGTGGTGAGCACCGGTCGCCGCGTGCCCTTCACGGCCGGCGTCGTCGTCAATGAGGACGAGGTGCTCGAGCTCATCGACCGCACCCGGTTGGCGCTGCCCGACGAGCTGACCCAGGCGCGGCATCTGCTCGAGGATCAGCGCCGCGTTCTCATCGACGCCGACCAGGAGGCCGAGCGCATCCTGACGCGGGCCGAAACCGAGGCTGCGCGCCTCGTGGACGAGGCACACGCCAGGGCCGGCGTGATGGTCGGCGACCACGAGATCGCCGAACAGGCCCGGCTGCACGCCGCGACGGTCCTGGCCGACGCCGAGGAGCGCGCTGCCAGGACGTGCGCCGAAGCGGACGCATACGCTCGCGACGTGATGGTGCGTCTCGAAGACCAGCTCATGCGCGCGGCCACGACTGTCCGCAAGGGCATCGAGGCGTTGCCCGTCGAACCCGGTTCGCGGCGCAAACGGCGGGAGCGCGAGTAGCGGCCGCGGCCGCGTGCATTCGACCCGCCGCTATACTGAGCGGCAGCCATGGGCCGCGCTGCTTTGCGTGCGCGCCCTTCCCGGAGAAACCGAGCATGCCGCTTCCCAAGCAAAAAATCTCAAAGCGCCGTCGTGACTTCCGACGCTCGCACCATGCGCTGACGATGCCGACGCTGGCACCGTGCCCACGCTGCCGTCAGCCGCGTATCCCGCATCGCGTCTGTCCGAACTGCGGCCACTATCGCGGCCGCGAAGTGGTCGTCACCGAGTAGCACGCGGCCAGTGGCCAGCGTCGCACTCTGCTTTCCCGGACAGGGCAGTCAAACGGCCGGCATGGCGGACGGCCTCCTCGACCTCCCTATCGCGCGGGAGATGCTGTCCGCAGCGACGAGCAGTGGCCTCGATCTGACCGCCGCTCTGTCCGGCGACGATGAGCACCTCCGACCCACCGAGATTGCCCAGCCCGCACTGCTCCTCGTGGAGTGCGCCTTGCTGAGCTCGCTTCCTGCGGGCCTCGACGTCATCGCCGTCGCGGGACACAGCGTCGGAGAGTACGCGGCGGCAGTCGCCGCGAACGCGCTGCAGCCGGCCGATGCGATGCGTCTCGTCATCCAGCGGGGGCGGGCGATGGCCGAGATGCACGAGGGAACGATGTGCGCGCTCATCGGCATCGACCTCGGCACGGCGACCGCCGTGTGCGAGGAGACCGCGAGCGAAACCGGGGCGGTTGTCGTCGTCGCAAACCACAATGCACCCGGACAGTTGGTGATCAGCGGTTCGCGTGCCGGTGTCGATGCGGCCGCGCAACGCGCGTTGGCGCGCGGTGCGCGGCGCGCGATTCCGTTGAACGTCAGCGGCGCATTCCACTCACCGTTGATGGCAGAAGCCGCGTCACGGTTCGGCGGCGCGCTCGACGCCGTCGCGCTCGCGGACCCGAATCCACCGGTCGTGTGCAATGTCGATGCGCGCGCCGCGCAGACCGCGACCGAGTTGCGCCACCGGCTGCGCGAGCAACTCACGTCACCGGTCCGCTGGATCGAGTGCGTTGAGCGTCTCGTCGCACTCGGCGCGGAGACGCTGATCGAGGTCGGTCCCGGGAGCGTGCTCACGGGTCTCGCGAAACGCATCGCGCCCGGAGTGCGCGCGGCGTCGGTGGGCTCGCTCGAGGCGGCATTGCGACTCGACGTCGCCATGGTCGCCGGATGAGCGGCAGCACGCCGCTCGAAGGGCGCCGCGCGCTGATCACCGGTGCCTCACGCGGCATCGGCAAAGCAACGGCGATCGCGCTCGCGCGCGCCGGCGCCTCCGTTGCAGTCGCGTACTCGGCACATCCAGAGAGCGCCGAGGCGCTTGTCGAGTCGCTGCGCGCGGACCACGCCGCAACGGCGGTCGCATTGGGTGCGGATCTTGCGGAACCGGCGGCCGCGGCGGGTCTGGTGGAGCAGACCATCGCGGCGCTCGGCGGTCTCGACATCGTCGTCAACAACGCCGGGATCACCCGCGACAACCTGGCGATGCGACTCACCGACGACGACTGGGACGCAGTCATCGCCATCGACCTCACGGCCGCGTTCCACATCTGCCGGGCCGCGCTCCGCCCGATGCTGCGGCAGCGCTTTGGCCGCATCGTCAACGTCTCGAGCATCGCCGGCGTGATCGGCAACGCCGGTCAGGCCAATTACTCCGCCGCGAAAGCCGGGCTCATCGGACTGACGAAATCGCTTGCGCGTGAGGTCGCCAGCCGCGATATCACGGTCAACGCCGTCGCGCCCGGGTTCATCGACACGGAGATGACCACGACGCTCAGTGCAGCGATCCGTGCGTCGGCCGTCGCGGCGATCCCGAAAGCCCGCATGGGCACGGCTGATGAAGTTGCCTCGGCGATAGCGTTCCTCGTCATGCCAGAGTCCGGCTACATCACCGGACACGTCCTCCATGTCGATGGAGGCCTCGCGGCGTGACCGAGCCGGAGCAGGCGCCTTCCGGCGACGTCAAGCGCGAGGTCGTCATCGACGGCGCGTCCGGACGGTTCGCGTGGCGACCCCCGACCTCTGACGCTATCGTTTCACCTCAAACTGATGCGGCGCCTGCCGCAACCACACAAGGAAATCCTGATGCCAGACCTGACCTTCGACCGGTTCAAAGCGATCGTCGCCGATCAGCTCGGCGTGGAAACCGAACAGGTGACGCCGGAGGCGTCGTTCGTGGAGGACCTGAACGCGGACTCCCTCGACCTGGTGGAACTGATCATGGCGTTCGAGGAGGAGTACCAGATGGAGATCTCC
>DATKQX010000130.1:0-4375 GCA_035532495.1 Saccharimonadales bacterium (SeqCode) | reverse complement strand
ACCCTCGCACGCGGCGAGAAGCTGTCGCGCGGACGGTCGATGATGGGAACGCCGCGCTTCTCGAGCTCGGCGCGGCTCGACTCCGTCTTGCGTTCCAGCTCGCGCGCGTGCAGCTCGTGCTGGACCGCGGAGGTGAGGCTCCATCCGTTGCGGGCGTTGTGCAGAGCACGGGTGAGCCGTTCCGGGGTGTCGGCCAGTTGCGTGAGCAACAGCGCCGTCGGGTAGTCGATGGTGCCGCCGCAAGTTCGCGACGCACCTTCCTGGGCAGGCCCAGCAGCGAAGTGTGATCGCTGACCTGTTGCGCCGACGCGCCGGCGAGGGCGGCGACCTCATCATCCCCGATGCCCAGATCGAGCAGGTCCTGATAGGCGGCAGCAGCTTCGAGCGGCTCCAGATCCTTGCGGTTCAGGTTCTCCACGGCCATCGCCTTACGGCTCTCGACATCGGCGTAGCCGCGCACCACCGCTGGGAGGGTGCTCAGTCCGTCCCGCGGCGGCGAGGCGTCGCTGCCCGGCGACAAGCTCGTAGCCCCCGGCGTCGCGCTGACGCACGGTGATCGGTTGCACGAGCCCGATGGTGAGGATGGACTCGGCGAGCCCATTGAGATCGCCGAGGTCCTGGCGATGGTTACCGGGCGGGATGTTGATGTCGTCGAGGGACACCTCGATCAGTTCGGCGATCTGGACGTGCGACGCGCTCATGGCGTCTCCTCCGGTGGGGTTGATCCGACGCCCACCCGCCAGGCGCGCCGCGAGCGCGCGGCAAGGCCGAGCCGCAGGCGAGCGTCAGGCAGTCTTGCCGCGACCGAGCGAACGGCGCAGCCACGGTGCGGGGTGGCGGATCCCCGCCGGAGAGCCGATGCACGCCCGCTTCTGCAGGAACCGTGAGACCCTCGGCGCGGCCAGCGGTCTCGTCAGGAAGGGATATCGGTTTCGAGAAAGCGCTGCGCAGCGCGGTCAGGGTTCCATCCCGTGGCTGCGGTGACTGGCTCCTCGGCGGTCACGAGCACGTGCCTGAGGCCGGAAGGGCCGCTGATCGCCGTGAGGTATCGAAGCCGCACTCGGTGGCATCTCGCCGGTGTAGAGCGCCGACGCATGGAGCAATTTGCTGCCCTCGCAAACCGGGAACGCGAGATGGTCAGGCGGTGGAGCGCCGTACGCCGAGGAGGACGTCGAGTGAGGTCGAGTGGATTCCGTCCAGCGGACGACGCATCTGGATCGGAGGACTCGTAGAACGCGCGTGGTGCGAGCTGGGTGGCAATCCCGGCGTGTTCGAGAATTGACCGCGAGCGTTCACGTTGGACCAATAGGGGCAATCCTGCCTGTGAGGCTCTGTTCGATAGAACGTGCCAGTCCTTTGACCTCCTGCTCTGTGAAGAGTTTGGCGGGCCACATGACACCTCCGCGTGGCGGATCGGGCCAAATCTGGGCCGAGTGTTCCTGGAATGGCCCGTTGGGTTTGAGCAAAGTTTGCGAGGTCGTGCCGTAAACCTGGAGGACGAGGTGGCCGAAGTAGATGGTTGTTGAGTGAGTGTCTCGGCGGTCGTCTGGAGGTCGCCCGACCTCCTTCGTGAACATTCGGAAGGTGGTTTGGTCGATGCTCGGCAACGCATCCCGATGCCATTCGCCAGCTGCGAGCCACACCCTTGTGCCGAAAGGCGGTCGGCGGTGCCGCCTGACGTGGCGACGGTCCTCCAACGTCATGGCCGTCGGGGTGCCGTCGGTCGCGTGCCGGGCGAGTTCGTGCAGAGCGGAGACCTTCGCAGCCCACGCCGCGAGGGCGTGGAGTTGCGATTGCGTAATGAGGCGCGACCTCGTGGTCAGCGCCTCATTCAGCACGGGCGCGGCCATCGTGTCGAGCGCGGCTATCCACGATTCGTTGCAGCACTTCTCGCCGACTCGCACCGTCATGTTCCAGGGACTGCGTGGTTTTCGGTCCACATCGACACGGTATCTGCGCAATTCGTTGTCGTATGTGCTGAAGCGCTGGCCGTAGTCGGGTGACGTCTGCACAGGGAAGAGATCGCGGAACCGCTGCGCGATAAAGTGCTCCTCGTTGCTGTCGCCGTACGCGCCGCAGAACACGCAGATGCCCTTCTTGCTCATGGCGGGCGCTTGAGCACAAACATGGCGCTCCCATAATCTCAGAGCCTTGGGTCTAGAGTAGCGCCGTGGGCATCCTCGCTCTGGACGTCTCCCGCTTCGGCATCGTCATGAGCGCCGACAGCCAACCAGTCGAACTCCTCGATGGGCGGAATAGAGTCGCGCGCACGCGGCTGCTGAGCCGCAACCCGATCCTAGTTCGACGAGGGGGAGGCTTCGCTGGCCTCGTCGCCTTCGTAGGCCGCGAGAGGATCGCAGGAAAGCCGACTCGGGAATGGCTGCACGCGTTCTCCGCACAGCATCCCGACGAGTCGGTGATGGCGTTTTGCACTGCCCTCGCTGATGAGTTGTCCCGGCAGTGGCGACGTCAGCGTTTGCGATCCGGGCTGTGGGTCTTCGTCAGCGGCTTCGAGGGATCGGAAGTTCGATTCTGGTATGTGTCCAACGTCGAGGGCGTGAATCCATCAGATGGGACGTACAAGAAACCAGGACCAACCTTCACAGCAGTCGATGACCTTGACAAGAACTACCTCGCGCCCGAACTCAACCAGGGTCGGACGAAAGCGCAGTCGCTGCGGCTACGGATGTACCAGTTTCGCAATGGCGTGATCAGGCCGACTGCCTTGATCTTCGACATCTTCAACGAGATCATGCAGCGGATTTACGAGCAACGGATACCGGGGTTCACCCCGATTCGCTCCATCACAGACCTGGCTTACTACGACCGCCAACGGATGGAGTTCGCAAAGCGTCTTCACAGCCCGAAGCACGGCATGGCGTCGAAGGCGTCGTCGCCGGGAATCGCGGGCGAGGTGCACGTCATGGCCGTGGCCCCGCGAGGAGTGATCCGGCATTACCCCAAGATCCGTGGCCAGGAGAGGCTGGTCCCCTAGGGAAATCGCCCGCGGTAGCTCGCCGGCAGAAGTGATCAGTTGCTCTGTTGCGGGTAGGGCAGCAGGATGATTCCGTTTCCGTCGCCGAGTCGCCGTGTGATCGCGTCGTCGCGGTGGCTGTCGGCCACGTGGATGGCGATCCGTTCGTCGCGCATGGAGAGGTCTGCAGTGAGCCGCGATGCGAGCACGGCGATGAGTGCGGGGCTGGGCGCTGCAGTCCCGTTGAAGCTGCCAGGGAATGTTGGTGCAGCGACAGCATCGGCGGCGCTCGGGTATCCCTCGTCAAACGCCGCGGGGGTCACGCGGTGCGGGTGGTCGCCGAGCAGCAGCGCGATCACAGCCGCGAGACCCTCGATGAGGGTCGCGAAAGGCTGCGGTGCATCGAGGAGATCGCGCTCGTGCTCCAGGCCACGGATGACGTCGCGCGCCCTGTCGGCCGTGCCCTCCGGGGGGATGGCAACCCACACGGTGCCCTCAACGGCACGGGCGCGAGCGGTTCGAGCGCGCTGAATGACCCCCGGGGAACTCGACGCCGCATCCACCAGCCGACTCCAGCGCTCGGGGAGCAGCGACCCCGGAGGCACCTGGGTCTCCTCGTCCCATGCCGGAGATGCCGCATCGACGACGCCTTTGCGGATTGCCGCCAGGGGAAGCTGCAGTCGCGGCGATGGGTCGATGGCTAGGACGGCGGTGACCTGGCCGACTCCATGGGAGGCGGGGGAGAGGGAGACGCCGCCGAGCGCGTCCATCGCCAGCCTCACGAAGCCGAGTCCCCAGCGGGCGCGGTCTGCCTGGTGGCGCGCGGTGATGACGCCGTGGGGCGGAAGCTCGCCGTGCCACCGGACGCGAAACGCCGGTCCGGGATCGATGTCGATGGTGACCTCGGTCGCGTCGTCATGGCGCCGTGCGTTGATCACCAGCTGCAGCAACGCCAGCGCCAGCACCGGCGCATCCGGCACGGCCCCGGGGGTGTGCTCGCCGACTGTGACGCCGTGGGCGCTGACCGTCGTGAGCAGTGCTGTGAGGGTGTCGAGAACATCGGCGGTGCTGCCCCCATGCAGGTCGGCGATCCCGGCCACCAGCGCAACAGTGCTTGCCAGGGCACCGAGGCGGAGCCGTTGTGCGCCCTCGCATGCCTGAGCACCCTCGCGCATCGCGGTCACCAGCTCGGTCAACAGCCCAGCGATGTCGGCATCCTGCTCATCGCATCCGACGGCGAGCGACGCGGCGGGCAGGCGATAGACGACGGTGCCGGGACCACCCCCGGCCCATTCCGCTGAGCTCGCGAGCTGTGACCCGTCGCGGTCGAACAGCGCCACCGGAAGCGGCAGCGCGGCGATGTCAGCGGCGCTGAGCCGCACGACCGGACCGCGTCCCGGT
>DATKQX010000129.1:0-4207 GCA_035532495.1 Saccharimonadales bacterium (SeqCode) | reverse complement strand
GAGATACCGGCGGCGGTCCCGCAGGCGACGAGGAGGCGCAAGCGCGTCTCCGAGACGTGGAGCACCTGTCCGATCGAAGAGCCCAGCGCAGAGCCGATCTGCACGATCGGCCCCTCGCGCCCAACCGAACCGCCTGCCCCGATGCAGATCGCCGAGGCGAGCGACTTCACCACGGCGACCTGTGGGCGGATGCGACCACCCCGCTCGGCGACGGCGAGCATCACCTCGGGCACACCATGGCCGCGGGCCTCCGGGGCAAAGCGCTGGATCAGCGGACCATAGATGAGGCCACCGACAACCGGCGTGAGCATGACGAAGTAGATGCCGAGCCACGGCACGTTAGGGTTGACGGCGTGCCCGGCCGCGCTGTAGTCGCTGTGCCCGGTGAACAGGATGGTGAACCATCGGATGAGGTCGCGAAAGACGACAGCACCGAGGCCGCCGCCGGCCCCCACAACCAGCGCGATCGCGATGGTGCCGCCGGACGTGCCCCGGAGCCGGTCGAGCATCCTGCGACGAATATCAGGCGGGAGGTGCACCCGTTGAGCCGCCCAACTCATTCCTCGTCGTTGCTCAACCCAGCGAAGATGGCGGCAAGAACGCGGGCGATATTCGCCCAGCGAAAGCCCATGGGGTCGAGTGAGCTGTGCAGGGTGAGTCCATCACCAAGGGCGAGCAGCACCGAGGCGAATGCATTGGCTGGAATCGGCGAGAGCTGCCCGTTCGCGACTGCGTCTTCGATCCAGCCACGCAAGACGGCACGGCGGCGTCCTACTGCCGCGACCATATGCTCGCGGATAACGCGCTCGGTGAGGATTGCGGCCCACAGGTCCGATCGCACCTGCACACGCGCCTGGTCGCTTCCGCGGGTACACATCTCCCGAGCGAAGCTACGCAGGCGCTCGATGTTGGAGAGGTTGCGGCTTCCCAGGGTCTCGAGAACCCCGTCAAGCTCCGACGCGTCCTCGTCGAGGAGCGCCACGAGCAGGTCCTGCTTGGAAGTGAAGTACCCGTAGAAGGCACCCTTACTCACGTCGGCCTCGGCACAGATGTCGTCGACGGTCAGCTCGCTGTACCCCATGCGACCGGCACAGCGCCAGCCGGCGTCGATGAGCTGCTGACGTCGCTCAACGCGCGCGGCCTCGGAGATGCGGGGCATCGGAATATGCTAGCATCAAGCGAAACTGACACGTTGGTTTTAATGCCGAACTGTCCTCCCTCAGAGTGAGCGGGTGGCTCCACTCCACCCGCTCACTCTTGGCCGTTTGATGTGGCCGCGAACAAGAAGCGCAGTTCGGCCATCGGAGAGTCGCGCAAGCTCGGCAGCCTGGCGGCGCTGCCGGTGCGTGTGGAAGCGGAGCGAGTCGCCAGGTGCGACCAGGACGTCGAGGCGACGGTGCATTTCTGCGTGCTCGAAGCTCTCCAGAACGCGCAGAAATATGCGCGGGCGGGCGAGGTGGTGATGCGTCTCCGCGATGATGAGGGAACGCTGCAGTTACCTGACGTCAGGCATCCGTGTGGATGTCGATGTAGCGGTTCATGCGCGAGCCCGCAGCCTGCTGCTGATCGTGGCCTCGACGCGCGAGTCGGGTTTTTCCACGGCTCAGCTCGCGAGTGGAAGCGGCTAGCTGACTGCGTCATCTGCGTCGGCGCGGCGCACGCCTGGCGAGGCGCCGAGGACACACGACGGCCGCAACCAGGCTCGTCCGACCTGCTGGTCGGGTCCTTTTCGCGGACGGATTCTGGGAGCGACTCCCTACGAAAGATGCGACGGAAATGTTCGGTGACGCGGTCCTTACATTGAGCAAGCACGTCGAGTGAGTGCAACGGGCGGGATGGCGGATCCTGCATCTCAGCACCGCCGATCAGCGAGAGTGGGACGACTTCGAGTCAAGCTGGCGCGCAGGACGTCAGGAGTGGTTGCTCGCCAACCCGGACGATGGGCGAGCGCCCGCGCTACGGGACGCCTGGATCTTCAGCTTAGGCCGGACCTCAGAATCTATCGAGGTGTGCTCGGATTCTGCTACGTCGCCTCGGCCATTAGTCCAATCAGAGAGTTCGCCGACGGTGGCCGCGAAGCCTGGGACCGGAGCCCAATTCCGTGGCCCACAGCCACGCATGCATTTCGGCACGCATTGCCTCGGAGCGAGTTCGACTCGGCAACTCGCCGCCTCAGGAGCGATCTAGGACTCCGCGCCCCCGCGCTTCTCGCGGTCAAGCGCCAGCTGCCGCGCCGGATTCTCCGGTTCGTTGATGAGTCCATCGAAACGCTCCGTTTCGGCCTCGACCGCCGTGCTTGCAACCCTGGGATTCGATGTCCGACGCTCGTCGAGGGAACCCGTACCCACTTTGGCATCGTGGTCAGCGGCCGTCTCGTCGCGGGCCTCGTCAGGGGCTTCGCGATCGTCACGCTGCTCGTATTCACCAGCAATCTGCCGATCGACCTCTTCCAGTGCCTTCTTGGCCTTGCCGATGACGCCGGGCTCGTCGGAAGCCTCCTCTTTGACCTTCGCGGCGACTTCGTGGGCGTTTTGCGGCCGGAACCCCGGGGCTTTCTCGTCCTCAACCGATGACGGAGACGCGGTCCTTCCGTGCTCACCGGCGAATTCGGCATCCACCCAATTCGAAGGCTTCGACGGGGAGTTGGCGTTGTCTTGAGCGTCATTCATCGATCGCACCTCCATGTCGTGGATATTGCGCCCTTCATGATAGCTGGACTATCAAGTTAGAGCGGCCCTGGTGAAAGTCGCCGGGGAGCGCGATAAGCAGGTCCTGGTTGGACGAGAAGTATCCGTAGAAGGCGCCCTTGCTCACCTCAGCCTCGGCACAGACGTCATCGACCGTAAGCTCGCTGGATCCATCCGGCCAGCGCAACGCCATGCCGCCTCGATGAGCAATTTGGCGGCGCTCAAGGCGCGCGCCTTCCGAGATGCGGGGCACGCAGATATGCTACCATGCATAAAACTGACGCGTTGGTTTTTATTATGCAAACCGTCCTCCCTCCCTTGAAGCGGGTGGCGACGAGCCACCCGCTCCCCCGAACCTCTACCCACGTAGATTGGCGTGACCACGTGATCGATGGCGTTGGGCGAGTGCAAAGACCGCATTGTCCGGCGAGTCGCCGCCCGCCAAGCGGCGTCCGCTAGCCGTGGATTGCGGGCCGATTCATAGTGCGTCGCCAAACGATGGGCTCGACGATCGATCAGTCGCAGGATCTCTCGGCGAGGCGCAATGCGACGACTGATGGGTGTTGCATGTGCTGAACGCGTGTTGTCAATCTTGACAGTGGACTCCGCACTGGGGGAGAGTCGGGAGATGCCCAAAGGGATGCCAGACATCCCGCGGCTGCGCTGCGAAGGTTGCGACGGCGACCGATTCATACCACTGACTTTCCCGAGCCGCAAGGCGGCAAAGGAAGCCGTCGGTCAAGCGCGGCCCACGGCCAAGTGCGTGACCTGATGACAACTTTACTTCCCACGGTCAGCGCCGGAACTTCAATAACACCTGGCGGTATTGCCGCACCTATCACGGCCCGTGTCTCATGGAGCCGCCAGAGCAATTAGGGGTGAGATGTGGAGCTCAGGCCATCGTGACGATCGGTCTATGCTTCGTCTCAGTGGCTACGCCAAAGAAGGTGCGGCGGCCAGCAACCCTGGCGATTGATGTGGGCGGCACCGGCCTCAAAGCATCCGTGCTGGACGCAGCTGGCACGCTCATGAGCGACCGCGTCCGAGTCAAGACATCGTACCCATGCCCACCGGAGCGACTTGTCGACATGCTCGCGACGCTCGTCGCGCCGCTTCCTGCGGTTGACCGCGTCTCGATCGGCTTTCCTGGAGTCGTGAGTAACGGGATCCTGTTGACGGCCCCCGACTTTGTTACGCGATCGGGTCCTGGATCACCGGTCAGCAAGAAGCTCCTCGCCGCGTGGACGGGCTTCGATCTAGCGAGTGCCATGGAGGCGCGCCTGGGTCATCCGGTTCGGGTCGCCAATGACGCTGACATCCAGGGTCTCGAGGTCGTGAGCGGCGCTGGAGTCGAATTCGTCGTCACACTGGGCACCGTCGTCGGGACGGCGCTGCTTGTCGACGGCAAGCTCTCGTCGCATCTTGAGCTTGCACATCATCCGTTCCGCAAAGGCGAGACGTACGACGAGCAGCTTGGCAACGCAGCGTTCGAGAAGGTCGGCGTTAGGAAATGGCGAAAG
>DATKQX010000128.1:0-27966 GCA_035532495.1 Saccharimonadales bacterium (SeqCode) | reverse complement strand
GCGGCCCCAAGCAACATGCCGGCGACCCAGAATCCGAACGCGCGCAAACGTGTGGGGGAGGTGGCTCCCACCAGGACGATCAGACCGTAGACGCCTGCTGCGGCGAGCCCGAAATCCTGCGAGTTCCATGCGATGACGCCGCAGAGCGCGCCGACGAAAAACAGGCGCTTCGGTCGCGGGGCGCCGTGGTACACGAGCACGAGGTCCGTGCCTCCGACGGCGACCACGATCAGCCCCGAGAGGACACGAACAGGGAGTTCCTGGAAGAGGCTCGCGATGGAACTCTGATCGCCCGCGAGATGAGATGTGACGTACGTGACGGGGACGATCAGCGCAAGCGCGACAAGGATGCCATGTGCCTTGAAGAGTCGCCGCACGATGACCGCAGCCAGCCCGACAGTCACCACGTTGAGCAGCGTGATGAAGAGCGACATTGCGGCGACCAGCTGAAGCGGAGAGAGCAGATGGCGGAAGGGGAGAAACAACCACCCGTAGAGCGCGCTGTACTGCGAGATGAAGGCGGAGTCCGGAGCCTTTCCGGCAGCAGGTCCGAGCATATCGTTGAGCAGATTCAAGTTGTTATTGACAGCCTGCGTGTAGTCGATCGTGCGGATCGATCCGAGGGCGTCGCAGACGCAGGCGATGGCCACCACCACCCACAGGGCTCCACGGACTGGCCGCGAAAAGCGCCGTGGATGCACCACGGTGACCAGGAGGAGCACCAGTGCCAGGGCGCCAAGCGCGACGCGGTATCCGAACCCTCCCCAGTCGCTGATAAGCATTTGGGGTCGTTCGATCGTCCAGGCGCCCCACACGACGCCGATCGATGCCAGAACCGCGAGTGGCGCGTCGAACGTCGCTGCATCCTTGACTCGCAGGAAGACCACGGTGACGGCGAGTGCCATCGCCAGAACACCGAGATAGATTGCCTTGTTGAAGTCCCCGGTCTGCGAGTTGCCGGTTGCATACGTTCCGGCGATCAGGATGACGATGGTGCCTGCCGCGATTCGAGGAACCAGTGACGTCAATGTGCTCAAGTCCGGCTCGCTCGATGCGCTCGCCGTGGCGTCGGCAGACAGTGCTCCCGTCACGACACTATCCGACGGCGATGATGATTGCGCTCTGGTTACTGAAGACGATGTGCCCGAGTCTGAGCACCCCCGCGCTCTGGGATCCCAGCGAGCGATCGATGAGAAGATAGCGAACTGAGTACTGCTGCGTCATGACGCGCAATGCTGCGGTGTCAGCGGAGTCAAACACCGCATCGTTGATGTGTTGGCGGTACACGAAGTCCGCACCGGCCGGGGTCCCCGTGCCGGCAGGGATGGGATACGGGTTGTAGGACTCGATGAAGGCTTGTCGTTCGGAGAACGCTGTGTAGTAGTAATACTTCGGCTGTGTCTCCATGGGATCGAGCCAGTGGTTGTTGACGGCGAAGACCGCATCGACCGATGTGTGCGTCTTGAGCCAGTCAAGCGCCGTCACGAGACCTGGTGACAGCACAGTCCTCCCTGTTGCAACGGGCTTCCCGGCGAGGACACTTCGCGCTTGCGGATACGCGAGCAACGGCAACGTGAGCGATGTGGCCGCCAGGATCGGGAGAAGCCCGAGAGCGGCGATGCCACGGTGAGACTGATGGCGCGCACGCAGCCACAGTCCCCACGCCAAGACGAATACGACTCCCAGTGCCGTGATCGCCGCGAAACGATAGATGAGGTCATGGATCGTGGGAACCGAATGTGAGGTGATCTTGACGATGAGGAGGAAGAGCACGAGCCAGCCGGCAACAGCGATGACAGCCTGGCGTCGTGAAAAGCGTTGCGAATGCCCGAGGTCGAGCCACGCGAGGCGATATCCGTGCGCGGCGACGAAGCAGCCGGCCATATAGCCCGTGTCCACGAAGTACAGCTCGCTATATGAGCTGTGATGCACGAGCGAGGCAATCGCTACGCCGGTTGCAAACAGACACAGCGGGAGCGCAAATCGCGGGATCTCCGAACGGTGCCTGCGTCGAAGCAGGTAGAACATCCCGGCAAGCGGCAGCATGACCCCTGCAAAGTTGGCCGCGTACGCGAACGGAAGCACCACGTCACGGACCGCGGCGTGGTGGATGAGGTTTGCGTAGAGCACTGCGGGTCCGCCGGACAGCCAGACAAGGGGATCGATCGTCGTTGCGGGAGTCGACCCCCCATACACGAGGACATACGTCGGGATAAAGACAACGATCGCGAGTGCCACGGTGACGACTGCGCGGCGTGAGACGGCCCGGCGCACCAGAGCGTCAAGGACAACGTAGAGCCCTGTGCCCGCGATGAGGATCGGCAGGACCGTGGCTTTGGCTCCGGATGCGCCGATCATGAGGATTCCGATAAGCACCCACGACCCGAGATCGCGGCCGGTTCGCCACGTGCTCGCGCGAAATCGTTCCGTGATCAGGTACAGCAGCGCCAGGAAGAACGTCACGCCATACGGGAACGTCCAGCTGTCCCACAGGTGAACAAAGACGTTGTCGCCAAAGGAGGTGTATGTCGATGACAGGTCGAGAGGTCCAAGCAGAAAGATGATCACGACCGCGACGGCGCCGGTCCACCAGGACCGACCGAGTGAACGGCCGACCACGAGGAGCTGGCACGCGAGGACGACCACCGTCGGTATGTAGTCGAGGCGGAGTCCGATGACAGGTATCGGCACATTGGTCACCTGGCTCGCGGCCGCGATGTGGAACAGCACGAACCATTCGTAGTGGAGCGGGACGCCGACCAAACCTGGAGTCGTCGGCGGCCAGTGGTGCATGACCTGAGCGATGAGCCCGATGAAATAGGTGTAGTCCGGATACTCGACCATGACACTCGCACCGGGGAGTGGCGCGAGCGGAAGAAACATGAGCGTCAGATAGACCAATCCCACTGACACCGCCCCGGCCGCGGTCCACATCGCCGCGATCGAGAGACTGTTGCCCGCCGGTTCCGTGTCGACATGCTGTCGTCGACGCCAGGTGACGATTGCGCTTGGTACGATCACGACGATCGGATAGAGGAGAAAGAGCGCTCGATTCCCGATTGCCGCGGTGCCGCTGAAAGCGAGGATCTCGAGTGCCTGGCCAAGTGGCCAACCGAGAGCGATGGTCACGAGAAAGCCTGACCGGTGCCCACGAACGGCCCACAACAGCGCTGCACCGGGGAGCGCCACGAATCCGATGTCGTAGGCGAGGAATCGCACGATGTCGAAAACGGCGACGCCTGTGACGAGCCAGCCCACCAGCATCACCGCAAGCACGAGCGTTGCAGGTGCGATCCCTCGGCGCAGCATCCGGGGAAGTATCGCCGATCGCCCTAGCTGGAAACCGTCAACCGTTCGGGCCGTCGCGAGGTGCGATCGGTGCGATCCCGTCGAGAATGCCGGACACAATGCGATCGAGCGCCGGATCGACACCGGGATCGAGATCTGACGCGCTCGTTGCGCGAATGCGAGGTCGGCTCCGACCATCCTCTGTCACTGCTTGCAGGACGTTGTGGAATCTGAAAAAGAACAGCACGGCGTAGCGCTTCGCGAGTTCGCGCGATCGGTCACGCTCGGCGTCTGAGGGAGGCTCCGCCAGGATGCGGTCTGCGGCTTCCCAGTAGTCGCCGGCGGTCTCCGGGTCGGTCGTGAATCCACGGCCCCGGTAGTGGGTCGACGCGGCCACGAGCACCGGCACACCGCGTGCCGCCAGCTCGAGTCCAACTGTCGACGTGTAGACCAGGCCGAGAGTCGCGACGTCCATGAGCACGTAGGAACTGATTGGATCCTCGGAGTCGATCACCCTCACGTTGGACGGGAGCGACGCAACGTGCGCGGCGATGTGGTCGGCCATGCGCTCGCGCGTCGGATGGTTGCGCAGCTGGATCTCGGCCGGGTGGATACGGATGACGAGGTCGATCTCCGGATGGGACACGGCCCAGTGGATCCCTTCGGTCACCCATGCCCCCATGGAGGGGAACGCAAGATCTCTTCCCATCACCGCGCTGTCCCACAGGATATTGCAGAACATGACCACAAGTGGCCGCCCGGGCTCGAGGCGGAGCTCGCGGCGGATACGGTCGAGATCCTCAACCCGGACTCGCCAGAAGTTGTCCAGTGAGCCGCCCCCCTGGCGCCGATCACCGAGATATGCGTCGATCGCCTCCGACTCGTGGTCGGTCAGCGCCGTCGCGCGCGCTGCCGTCCATGCCGAGTCGGGCACCTCGAGACGCGAGGCGCTGGCACCCGGTGTCATCACCAGTCCGTCGTGGATGAAGCCCTTCTCGTAGGTGCCGAACGGAATCCCGCGCTCGGTTGCGAGGGCGGCCATGATGCTCTCCGCGAAGAAGGTGCCGTTGAGCATGAAAACGCGTTGTGGTGCGGTCCGTTGCAGGATGTTGCGCAGCCCACGCGCGACCACGATTCCACTGACCAGGAACGAACGGAAGGCGGCCACCGTCTCAGGCGTGTCGGCCAGCGTTCCTCGCGAGAGAAACCACGCCACTGACACGCGAACGAGACGGCCGAGCGCGAGCCCCTGATCGACATAGGCCTCGCATTCGGCGACGGTGGCCAGATCGGCGACGCGTTGACGCGCCAGCTTCACGGTCACAGCGACATCGAGGACGTCGTGCAGCGCGATGCTGTCGAAGCCTGCCGCGCGTATGGCTCCGGACGCGTACTCGCGGCACGAGTGGCACGGCATCGGGGGCGCGGCGTTCACCGGCATGACGTCGCAGATGGGGAGCCGGCCCCCGCAATAGGCGAACGTCGGCGCACCACCGCGCCGCAGCACCGCATGTGCGAGGACGGTCTCGATCGCGAGGTGCGTCGACCATCCTCGCCAGCTCATGAAGAGCACCCGCTCGGCGTCAGGGAGCGCGGGCTCCGCGGTCCGCGCGATGGAACGCAGCGCATTCCATTCCGGCGGATCGAACGGTCGCGGCAGACCGGTCAGCGCCGCGGCCTCGCGGCCGCGCCCCCAGGCCTCGCGCATCCGGCGCTTCCAGCGTGGGTGTGTCCACGCCCAGTCGAGCACGCGTCCACGCAAGCCGCCGCCTTGCGGTCGCTCGTCGATCACGTGTCCTCGCCCACCTCGGGGAACCTATCATCTGGGCGCATGCCGGTTCCTCGGTCGACAGTCGTGGCGGAGTGCGTCCGGCAGGACGCCGAACCCTCGTGACCGCTCGGGTCTACGGCAATGCCGAGTTCCGGATCGGGGATCGCGCGGTCGGCCCCGGGCATCCGTGCTACGTCATCGCGGAAGCGGGGTCCAACCACAATCGTGACCTGGCGACCGCACGGCGGTTGATCGAGGTCGCCGCCGAAGCAGGCGCCGACGCCGTCAAGTTCCAGACGTACACCGCGGAAGGGCTGTACTCCCGGCGAACGCCGGAGATCCAGTACCTCAAGGAGAAGGGGCTCCTCGCCAACCGGGAGTCGGTCTGGGAGCTCATCAAGCGCGTGGAGATGCCCTGGGAGTGGCATGCCGAGCTCGCGCGGCACTCCGCCGAGTGCGGGATCACCTTCTTCTCGACGCCGTTTGACGAGGCAGCCGTCGACGCCCTCGAGGCCGTCGGTGTCCCCGTCTACAAGATCGCCTCGTACGAGGTGAACCACCTGCCCCTGATCGAACGCGTGGCTCGCACCGGCAAGCCGATGTTGATCTCGACGGGGATGGCCTCCCTGGGCGACATCGAGCGAGCTCTCGACACCGCTGCCGCCGCCGGAGCGCGGAATGTGCTCGTCATGCACTGCGCCGTCAACTACCCGCCGCGGTTCGAGGACCTCAACCTCAGGGCCATCACCACGATGCGCGACGCGTTCCAGATCCCGGTTGGGTGGTCCGACCACACTCCAGGGCACACGGCGGATGTCGTGGCTGTGACCCTCGGCGCTTGCGCCGTCGAGAAACACTTCACCCTGAGCCGCGACCAGTCCGGTCCAGACCATCCCTTCGCGCTGGAACCGTCCGAACTCGCGGCCATGGTGACCGCGATTCGAGAGACCGAGGCGGCGCTGGGGTCGAGCGTCAAGCGCGTGACCGACGCCGAAGCCGACCTCTTCCGGCTGGCACGCCGGAGTATCGTCGCGGCGCGCGACGTCCCCGCCGGAGGTGAGCTCAGGCGCGACGATCTGGCGATCAAGCGACCCGGGTTCGGCATTCCCGTGGATGCGCTGGACCAGGTCGTCGGCAGGCACGTCGTCAAGGACGTGGTCGCAGACCAGGTGCTCGAATGGGACGACCTGATCCGCTGACCGCCGAACGCCCGGAAGCGCAGCTCACCCTGCGTCCCGCCACGTCCGGTGACGAAGTCCTGCTCCTGGGTTGGCGGAACGACCCCGAAGCGGTGCGCCTCAGCGTCACGGGCCGCGAGGTGACGCCCGCCGAGCATGCCGCGTGGCTCGCGCGACGCCTTGGTGATCCCGGCACGAGGCTCTGGATCGCAGAAGAGCGCGGCACCCCGGTCGGGCAGGTTCGCGTTGACCTCGAGGGCGGCAGCGGAACGGTGTCGATTGCGATCGGTCAGGGCCGGCGTGGACATGGGTTGGGGTCTGCGGCACTTCGAGCGATGGTCGTCGAGGTCGAGCGAGATCAGATCGCGAGCACGCTTCGGGCGCTCGTCCACGCGGAGAACCCCGCCTCGCTGCGAGCGTTCGAGCGTGCCGGATTCCATCAACGCAGCACACGCAATGGGGAGTTTGTTGTCCTCGAGCGCGCGGTGGCGGCGAATGCGTGATGCGGAGCCGCTCAGTCAGTAACGGCGCGGCTCGCACAGTTCCTGATCAGGCGCCGTCCGCCCGGCGGCCCTGACGCAGCGCGGCGACCGCAGTCGCGCGACCCTCGCGCGCTCGACGTCGTCTGACCGCAACGCGTTGCTGCTCCCCAGCGACGACCGCTGCGGGAACGGCAACGGTCCACAGCGTTTCAGCGGCGACCGACCGGGCAAGGTACCCGAGTGCGAAACGGCGCCTGCGCGTATCGAGCTCACGGCGACGCTCCATTGGACTCCACGCCGCTGCCACGGACTCGAGCCGGCGCGCGACACGCTCCGTTGCTCGACCGTCGAGCGTTCCGAGTGCTTGCTCGGCCCACGCGATGCACTGCGCGCCGCCGCTCGCGCCGGCGCCGATCATTGCGACAAGCGTCTCCGCTGAGGTCGCGTGCCGGATGCAGTCGGGCGGGGCCTTGTCGAATGGGATCAGACCGCCACGGTGACGTTGGTATTCGTCTCCCCACGCGGCATAGATCACGGTGCGGCGCGCCGCCACCGCCTCGTACAGCGCCGTGGTCTGAAACCCGACGACGACGTCGCTGCCGATGATGAGCTCGCGGGTATCGGCGTCCTCATTCGCCAGCGTCACGCCGCGCCCCCACGCCGGACCGGCACGCGCCGCCAGACGCGCCGCCTCCGCTCGCCGATCCTGCTGCGGATGGCATTTGATGATCAACTCGCAGGTCCCGGACCGCACCTGGTCGATGAGTGCGGCCTCGGTGGCGTCGCGCAGGGGTTCCCACGTGCGCAATCCCTTGCCCCGTCCTGCGCCGGGGACGTAGGCGTCGAGCGCGTACGTGAGATAGAGGACACGCCGGCGCGAGCGACCGAGTGCCTCGGCTGATGATGCATAGATATCGAATCGCGGTTGACCTGTGACCTCGATGCGGTCCGGATCCGCTCCTGCTCGCCGCCAGAACGCTGCCTGCCGCTCGCTGCACACGGTCATGTGGTCGGACACGAACGGAGCCTCGAGGCCGATCTCGAGGCTGAACGTCTCCATGGTTGCCTCCGAGATGGTGGTCTCCTTCTGCACCACGACGACCGGAACACCGAGCCGATGGGCGGCGGCCGGCAGCGTGCGGACATAGAAGAACGTGTCCGACGGCAGCACGATGACGTCGAACGAGCGCTCGAGATACATCCGCTCCACTTCGCGCGCGAGCCACGCTGCGTACCGGGCTCGCGCTGCGGCGATGCGCGGTTCGTTGTATGCACGCAGGCCGCGAGCGACCTCCGGCCCCATCAGGCGAATGGCGCGACCACGCAGTCGCTGGTAGGGCAAGCGTCGCACCTGCAGCTGCGGATGAGCTTCGAGCGCGCGCAGATCCTGGTCGAAGAAGTGATCGAGCGCCAGGATGCGGATCGTGCTCACGGGCTCAACCGCTTGGCCGGAAGGATGAATCCGAGCAGCGCGCCGCGCTCGTCGGCGGTCATGGCGAACCGGACGATACCCGCAACGTACATCACGCTTGCCGGCACGCAGCACAACGCGATGGTGATCAGGTTCCCGGGCGGAAAGACCTGCGACGTGAGGGCGATCACGATGGTGAACAGCGCCGCCCAGGGCAGGACCGGCGCGATGCCCTCGCGGAGAAACTCGCCGACGCCCATCGAAAGCTCACGCAAGACGAGGCGGACATAGAGCGGCGCAGTGATGCCGTAGCCGACGAGCGTGCCGATGATGACCCCGGAAACACCCAGTGGCTTCGCGAGCGCAATCGAGATCGCCAGGTTCACGAGCATCGCCGTCGTCGCGTAGGCGGTCACTGCTCGCACTCGACCCATACCGACCAGCATCGTCAGGGCGATCGTTGCGGAACAGGTCACCAGCTGATAGGTGAGAAACAATTGTGCCGGACCGGCGAAGTTTGCATATCGAGCACCCACCCACGCGATGAGCAGTGGTCGTGCCAGGACCATCGCGGCGATGGTCACGGGCAGTGACAGCGCGAGCGTGTATCGGGTGCCACGAACCAGGAGTTCGCGGAGCCGCTCTCTGGATTCCAGCGCCAGGAGATTCGCAGCCGCGGGGATGACTGCTGCTGCTGTGAGCGTCAGGGGATACGACACGGCGGATTCCAGACGCGCCGCGAAGTTGTACCCCGCGAGCACACCGGCACCGACGACGACAGCCAGAATCACCGTGTCCATCTGCGTCCAGATCACGCCGTTGATTCGCGAGATGAACACCCATGCGCTGAAGCCCGCGAGCGGCCGGAGCGCCTCGCGGTGAATGAGTCGCGGCGAGACCCGCATCTCGGGGCACAGTCGATGCGCAACCACCGCGTAGCCGACGGCGGCGAACGCGGTGCCCGCGATCATCGCGGCGCCGAAGGCCACAACGCCCTGTCCCGTGAGCAGGACAACCAGAGCAAGCACGGTGTAGAGGATTTGTCGCGAGAGGTCGACGGCCTTGATCCATCCGTAGCGCTGCAGGCCCTGGAGCACGCCGACGAAGGCCAGCGCCGGCAATCCGAACAGCGCCTCGGCGGCGAACAGGATGAAGAGGAGATGCAGGTCGTTCTGCAGATCCGCACCCTGCAGTTTGGTGAAGATGTGACTCCCGACGACGGAAAGCGTGAGCAGGATCGCGACAGCAACGACGGCGGCGACGGACAGCACAGCGAGAGCTGAGCTCACGACCTCACCGATGCGCTCCCGCTGCCCGCGTCCGTCGGCGTCGGCGATGAACCTCGTCACTCCAGCCTGCAGCCCGAGGTCGGAGATGCTCAGGTAGCCAGCCGACACGGAGAAGGCGAGAGCGAGCACGAGCACGCCGTAGGGGCCCGTGCCGAGGTGACGGGCGGCTTCGCCGATGACAAAGAAGTTGGCGAGCAAGGAGAAGATGCCGACCGCGCCGGTGATGAGGGTGTTGCGAAAGACACGCCGGCCGTGAGCGACCGGGGGAGCCGGTCCGGTCATGCGCGGTGGGCTGCCTCGCGTTGCGCGTGGTACCGCTCGTTCCGGGCCGGCAGCCCACGCTGATCATGGAGGTGTGGGTCGGCGTCAAACGCCGAGACGACGGCTGCGAGGTCCGGTGCCGGCGACTCCGGGAGCACGCTGAGCAGGCGAGCGATGCGGTCGAGATCCGCGGGGACGTCGACGGTCAATCGCATCCACGAGAGATCGGGGTCGTGCGCGACGTGCGCAATGACAAAGTCGTCGAGGTGCTCGCGGATGCGGACGGTGACATGCTCGCGCTCGTACGGGAGTGTCGCGTCGCGGTCGATGCGCATCAGAGAGGCGGCGGTGAACACCTCGCAGTCGTAGCCCTCGGGAAACGTCGCCGGTTCCTCATTGCTCGCGTAGTCGGCGTTCACCGCCGCTCGCGCCCGGACCACTGAGTCCACAATCGCCGGGTCGGTGAGCGGACAGTCTGCGGTGATTCGCACGATGACGTCGGCATCGTGCTCACGGGCGGCGAGCACGTAGCGGCTCAACACGTCGTCCTCGGATCCTCGTGTGAGCCCCACGCCGAGTGTTGCTGACAGTGACGCAATCTCGTCATCGTCGCGCCCATCGGTGGTGGCGACGACGACGCGATCCACGAGCGCTGCGCGCGAGACGCGCTCGATGATGTGCGCGAGCATCGGCCGCCCCTGCAGGGGCGCCAGCACCTTGCGCGGAAAGCGCGTGGAGCCGCACCGGGCCTGGATCACCGCGACCGTGGCCATCAAGCAGCTCGCGATGCCGCGAGATCGCGCACCGCCTGTGCGACGCGCGCCGCGCCCCGTCCGTCCACGAGCGCGCGACCGTGTGCGGCCATCGCTTCGCAGCGCGCCGGATCGTCGAGCAGTTGCAGGCACATGCGCGCGAGACCCTGCGCGTCTGCAGCCACGGCGCACCCTCCCGCCGCGAGTGCTGCGGCCTGTGCCACCTGGTTCGGAACCACTGCGGTGATGACCGCAGGGACGCCGACGCACGCTGCTTGCACAGCGGTGGTGCCGGCCGCGCCGACATAGACAGTCACGCCACTGAGCACGTCCGCAAGCGTCAGCGGTGCCACCAGCCGGCGCTCTCGCGGCTGCTTGAGATTGACCCGAGCGTCGGTGTCCGGACCGACCACCCGGATCACGTCAACCGTGGCGTCCGCAGTGAGCAGCTCGGCGGTGACCGTGGCGCCGATACCGCCGGGATCGGTCGCCCCGGTTGCGACGAGGACAGTGCGAGGTGGACGTCCACGGCTGCTCACCAGTTCGCGTGCCTCGAGAAATGACGCGCGCAGCAGCGCGAACGACGCGCCGCCGAGGAATGTGCCGACAGCGGTGGGCCGCATCTGCTCACCGCCGGGCGACGGATTCACGCCCAGGTCACAGTCGGCAGGCAGGCAAAGGTCGTCGACGACCGTGAGCTGTGCGCGGGTGCGGAGGCGGCGTTGGAGTGACACGTCAAAGACGTAGCCGTCGAGGACGACCACATGGACGGACGCGTCGGCAGCGACTGCCGCCTCCACCCGTTGCGATGCGTCGCCGGGCTTCGCCAGCGAAGCATGACCCCGCTCAGCCACCCGGCGCCGGAGCGACTCGTCTCCCTCGGGAACCACGACGGCAACCTCGAGGTCGGGGCGCAGTGCATCGGCGAGTGCGAGCATGCGCTCGAGGTGACCCAGCCCGACGCCACTGCCGCAGTCGGCGGCCAGCAGCGCGCGCGAGGTCACGACGTTGACGCGCGCGTGGCCGCCCACGCGTGTACCCGCTGCAGCGCGATGACGACATCATCCTGATCCGAGGCGGTCATGCTCGGGTACAGCGGCAGCGTGACGAGCCGCTCGCACAAGCGCTCGGCTCGCGGTGCCGTTCCGGGCACGCCGCCTCGCTCACGATAGAGCGTGAGGAGATGGACTGCGGGATAGTGCAGCGTCGCCTCGATGCCCTCCGCGCGCAGCGCATCGATCACTGTGTCGCGCTCGCATCCGAATGCCTCGGCATCGATCTCCACCGCGTAGAGATGCCACGCGCTGCGCCGTCCAGGCGGACGAGGCGGCAGCCCGACGCCTGGAATGTCGCGGAGCATGGCGTCGTAGCGGTCGGCGATCTCGCTGCGCTTCGCGACCACCTCGTCCAGGCGGCGGAGTTGCGACGAGCCGAGAGCGGCCTGGAACGACGTCATCCTGTGGTTGTCCCCGAGCACCGTCACGTCGTATTTCCAGCGTGCTCCGGTGCGCTCCGCCGCGGTGCTGGTCATCCCGTGGTTGCGCAGGGTACGAAGACGAGCGGCGATACCGGCGTCGTCTGTGAGACACGCGCCACCCTCACCAGTGGTCATCTGCTTGACCGGGTGGAAGCTCAGGGTGGTGATGTCGGCGATCGATCCCGCAGGGCGTCCGCCAGATGAAGCGCCCAGCGAGTGCGCGCCGTCGACGATGACCGGCAGCGGGCGTGGCAGCGCGGCTCGCAGCGCCGGCACGTCGGCGGGAAGTCCGGAGTAGTCGACGGTGATCACCGCCCGTGTCCGCGGGGTCACCACACGCGCGACTGAATCGGGATCGAGGCAACGATCGTCGCCGACGTCGGCGAACACCGGGATTGCGCCAATACGCAGCACAGCGTTCGCTGTGGCCACGAAGGTCAGCGGCGTCGTGATGACCTCGTCACCCCGTTCGGCCCCGAGCGCCAGCACGGCGATGTCCAACGCCACGCTCCCGTTGGCGACGGCAACGGCGTGCCCGACCTTGCATCGCGCGGCGAGTGCATCCTCGAAATCCGCGATCGCTGCGCCACCGGTCAGCGTTCCCGAGCGCAATGCGTCGACGACAGCGGTGACGTCCGCTTCATCGAGCTGGTGACGCCCGTAGGGGAGGGGCTGCTCTCGGATCGGCGTCCCACCGGCGATGGCCGGCGGACTTGTGACGCTCATCCCGCCGCTGTCGGGAGCGCCGTCGTGCTGTGCGGCACAGTTGCGAGGAGACCGCGCAACTCCGCGATGTCGAGCCACTGCGTATTGCTGTCGCTGGTGTACACGAAGTCTTCCGCCACCGGCGTGCCGTCGGCGGTGTCGTGCCGTGTCCAGAACGCGTGTTCCGGCTCGACGATGTAGCACCAACCGTGGTCGCTCGTGTGTCGGGACTCCTCCGGCGTGATCAGTGACTCGTGGAGCTTCTCGCCGGGCCGGATGCCGGTGTAGCTGATGGGCACACCGGGAGCGATTGCCTCCGCGAGGTCGAGCACGCGCGTGCTCGGGATCTTGGGCACGAAGACCTCCCCACCCGACATCGCGACGACGCAGTCCGCGACGAATTGAACGGCTTGGTCGAGTGTGATCCAGAAGCGCGTCATGCGCTCATCGGTGACGGTGAGCTCGCCTGAGACGAGCTGATCGCGGAAGAGTGGGACGACACTCCCGCGCGACCCGACCACGTTGCCGTAGCGCACGCACGACAGGCGCGTGTCGTGGGTGCCGGTGTAGACGTTGGCCTGCACGAACAGCTTCTCCGCGCACAGCTTCGTCGCGCCGTAGAGGTTCACTGGACTGACTGCCTTGTCGGTGCTCAGCGCGATGGCCCGTGGGATCCTGGCGTCGATGCAGGCCTGGGCGACGTTCTGCGTCCCGAGGATGTTGGTCTTGATCGCCTCGAAGGGGTTGTACTCGCAGACGGGCACGTGCTTGAGCGCTGCCGCGTGGATGACCACGTCGACGCCTTCGATGGCGCGGCGCAGCCGGTCCCCGTCACGGACGTCACCGATGAAGAACCGAAGACGCGCGTCGTCGAACTTCCGCTCCATGTCGGTCTGCTTGAGCTCGTCGCGACTGAAGATGCGAATGGCGGCCGGGTTCCACTTCGCGAGTGCGGTGCGAGTGAAATGCTGGCCGAACGAGCCGGTGCCCCCGGTGACGAGGATCGTTCTCCCGTCGAATTCGTTCACGACTGGTCCTTTGTGACTATGCGCACGGCTCGCGGGTAGCCTACGGGACACCAGCCTTGGGCGGCACGCTTCGCGCCGTACGCGCTGCTGGGTGGCCGCTGACGGATCGTGGGGTGCGCATATTGAGTGTGTATAATTGAGTGTGTAGCTATCACAACGCGATTGGAGATAACCAGTGGGCCGCCGGAACATCTACCTCCGCGACGATGATGAGGGGGTCTGGGAGACGGCCGCGGCACTCGCGGGCAAGGAGAGGTCGATGTCGCAGATCATCGTCCGTGGGCTGCGGGACTACATCAGCAGTCGCGAGGGCGAGGCGTTGGAGATGCTCCTTGTCGAGATCGAGGACGAGCATGGCCAGCAGAGCAGCAAGAAGTTCCGCGGCCGGTGGCTGATCACGGACTTCGCATCCACCGCCGGTGATGTCTGGGTGAGTCACGCCGGGATCGCGCGCACCATCCACCACGACTGCGATGACACCAGGTGGTGGGTCGCCGAAACCGCCAAAGGTCAGATCGCTGTCTGGGCGAATCCACCCTCTGGCAGTGGCGGCTTCTACGTGTATCGGGATCTCGATGAAGCCGAAGGGAACGGCATACCGGGCGACGTCGTGTCAGCCGCTGCAGGAGCGCTCGGCATCCAACGTGCCGAGCTGCTCGACATCTGACCGCTGCGCGGCAGAGTTCGCACCGTCCGAGGCACGATAGTCGCGTGTCAGAACGGGCATCGCTCGTCCCGCTGCCGGGCAGCACCCGCGCCGGCCCCGTGCACCAGGAAACCGGCGCATGCGATCCCGAGGCTTCGGCGACGATCACGATCTATGTGCGCGGCAGCGGCGGCAACCCCGTGCCGGGGCGCCTGACGCGTGAGGCGTATGCCGAGGCTCACGGAGCCGCGAAACGCGATATCGACGTCGTGCGCGAGTTCGCGGCACGTCGGGGGCTGTCGGTCGGCCAGGTCGACGGCGGACGGCGAAGCATCGAGCTCGCGGGCAAGCTCGACGCCCTCGCCGCGGCGTTCGGCACGACCCTGTCCATCTTTCGCGACGGCACCGGCCTCGAGTACCGAGCGAGGAAAGGCCAACTGTTCGTGCCGGCCGAACTCGATGGCGTGGTCACCGGGGTCTTCGGCCTCGACGAACGGCCGCAGGCACGGCCGCAGTTCCGGCCTCGGGCGAACGCGACATCGCAGTACACGCAGCCGCAGGTCGCAACGGCATATGCGTTTCCCGCGGGACTCACGGGGAAAGGGGAGTGCATCGCGTTGATCGAACTCGGCGGTGGCTTCCGGAGCGCCGATATCTCCGCGTACTTCTCGATGCTGAGGATCGCACCACCGGCGGTCGTGGCGGTGCCGGTCGGCGGCGGGCGCAACGATCCCGGCACCGCCGACGGTCCCGACGGCGAGGTCATGCTCGATATCGAGGTGGCAGGCAGTGTCGCCTCCGAGGCGACGATCGCCGTGTACTTCGCGCCCAACACGGACCGTGGGTTCATCGACGCCGTCACGACCGCCGTTCACGACGCCGATCACCGCCCCTCGATCGTGTCGATCAGCTGGGGAAGCGCGGAGGACACCTGGACCGCGCAGGCAATGACGCAGATGGAGCAGGCGTTTGTCGCGGCCGCAGCCATGGGTGTGAGCGTGACCGTCGCGGCCGGGGACAACGGCTCATCCGATGGAGCGAGTGATGGTCTGCAGCACGCCGATTTCCCCGCGTCCGCACCGCACGCGCTCGGCTGCGGAGGCACGCGGCTGACAATCGTCGACGCGGCCATTGCCGCTGAGACCGTGTGGAACGACGGGCCCGGCCAGGGCGCGGGAGGCGGCGGCATCAGCGACGTGTTCCCCGTCCCCGACTACCAGCGGCACGCGTCGATACCGCCCTCCGCCAACCCGGGAGCTCATGTTGGGCGCGGCGTTCCTGATGTCTGCGGCGACGCAGACCCGGACACCGGGTACACGGTGCGCGTCGATGGCCAGACGATCCCGATCGGCGGCACCAGCGCGGTCGCCCCGCTCTGGGCGGGCCTGATCGCACTGCTCAACCAGGGCCTCGGGAAGCCGGTCGGCTTCCTCCATCCGCATCTCTACGCGGCTGCCGGGAACGAGCTCCACGACATCGTGTCGGGGTCCAACGGCTTGTACTCCGCGGGCCTGGGCTGGGACGCGTGCACCGGACTCGGTTCGCCGGATGGAACCGAACTGCTCAAGGCCCTGAGTGGGAGGTAGGCGCGCCGCGAGGGACCGGTGTCGACGATTCGACAACTGGCGAGTCGTTTACCTCACGCAGTCCTCGGCGAAGAGGTACGCGGAGCGCGGCCGCAGGCCGCTGAGGGCCGCGCGGTCAGCGAGTGCGGCGGCGACGTCTTCGCGCTCGGATGCCGCCGTCGGCTTGCCCAATCCGAATCCCTGTCCGAAGCCGATACCAGATGCCTTCATCGCATCTGCCGCGTACTCATTCTCGACTCCCTCGGCGATGATCGTTGCGCCGCTGATGCGCGCGAATGTGATGGTTGCATCGATGACCGCTCGTGAGCCTGTGCGGCTCGATGTCATCGTCAGGCTGCGGCCGAGTTTGAGATATTCGCTTGACGAGGCGGCCAGGAGCTCGAGGGTGGAGTGCCCTTCGCCGACGTCGTCGAGTGCGAAACGAATGCCCTCTGCTCGATAGTCTGCAAGGATGCGACTCAACAGTTCGTAGTCGCGAATGCGCTCGTGCTCCGTGATGTCAAGCACGACTGACTGCGGCGACCTCCCAGCTTTGCGAAGCAGGTCGAGGAACCGGTCAACGCCGTGAATCGGATCGATGAGGCTGGATGCGCTGATATTCAGGAAGAGCGTGATTTCTTCGGGAAGCACCTTCGCATCGTCGACGGCGTGGCGCCGGCAGATCCAATCGAGATCGCGAATGTGCCCGCTCGTTCGCGCAGCCTCGAAGACCTCATCCACGGAGTCCATTGCCGCGAACCCCTCAGGGCGAGCCAGTGCTTCATAACCCAGAGCGGACCCATCGAAGAGACTCACGACCGGTTGGAAGACCGTGGCAACAACGCCGCCGTCCAGGACGCGGGTGATGACATCCGTATAGGACCTCTCTGCGATGTCGCCGGCCTCGCCGGCTTCGTAGGAGGAGCCGAGGACGCGGTCTCCCCCGGCGTGTTTCGCCTGGTAGAGAGACTCGTCGGCCCTTTGCCACACTGACACCGGATCGGCACCGGCCGGTGCCGCGCTCCAGCCAACCGTGATGCGGGCCGGCGCACCGGTGAGGAGCAGAGCGTGCATCGCGACGCGCATTCGTTCAGCGACGACGTTCGCGCCAAAGACGCCCACCTCGGGCAGCAGCGCAGCGAACTCATCTCCGCCAACACGGGCCATCACGTCCCAACCCCGCACGAGGAGGCCCAGCGTATGTCCCACAAGGCGTAGCAGCGCATCGCCGGCAGCGTGACCCTCCGTGTCATTGGTCTCCTTCAGGCTGTCGACATCCACCGACAGGATCGCGAACGGTTGGCGAGGGATGGTGCGCAGTGCCCGATCGAACTCTCTGCGGTTCTTGAGTCCCGTCAGTGAGTCCGTTGACGCCAGTTCGGCAAGTTCCCTGGCCGAGGCATACAGCGCGTCTTGCGCTCGCACACGGTCGAAGAAGATCCCGATGTGATGGCACGCAGCCAGCACGGCGTCGAACAGTCCTTTCGGCGGGCGACCCGGCGACTCATGAAAGATCACGAGCACACCGATGACGCCAGCGTTCGCGCGGATTGGAAACGTCAAGATGCAGCGAATGCCCAGAGCGGCACACAGGGCCACGCGATCTTCGGGAGGACCCGTTGGCGCTGGCGGCGCCATGGATCCGCGGCCGCTCTTCATGGCTCGCGCGACGAGCGAAGGGCCAGGCCCAATCCCGAGCGCCTTTCCAGCCGCCTCGAACTCGCCGCGTCCGGAGGCTTCCTTGGAGGACGAGGAGTACTGCAACTTGACGTCCCGAGACCCACCGCTGCGCAGCCAGATCTCACCAATGCTGCAGCCGAGCGTCTCCGTCACAAGATGAATGGTCTGCTGGAGCGCGAGATGCACTTCGGTGGAATCGTTCAGCAGGGCGAGCACCCTGACGAGCAATCCATCACGCGATATCTGATCGACCGTCGGGTAGCGTGGGGTGCCGGTGATTGCAACGGTTCGCTCCAACAGTCCTCCGACAGGTTCGGCAGGAGCTGCGCTCAGGATCTGCACGCGCTCGCCATTGGTCGCGGCTTCGAGCCCTGCTGGGCGCTTGGTTGAGCCCGACATGGCCTCGTCTACCTCATGGCCGAATACCTCTCTCGCCGCTAACGTGCCGCGTGGGCCCACGGGCGTCCGTTCGCCACCGTACTTAGCGTCATCACTGGTACGCGGCCGGCACAGCGTCGATCATTTGCGTACGGGAATGGGTCGCCAGGCGCCGATGGGTGTCTCACATCGGACATCGGCGCACGGCGACCCGCTCTCATCGAGTCGAATGGGGTATGCGTCCGGTGGTGGAGCGGAGGGTGGAGGGGACGGGATTCGAACCTCTGACCTCTGCCGTGCGAGGCGCGGGTACGAAGTCGAATTCGGGGCGGGCTGCGAGGGCCGGTTTGATCGGTTCCCTCGCGGTGGGTGGATATCGCGAGACAGGCGACGACGCCCAGCGACAGTTGGCCTGGGGTCGATAGCCCTGGGGGCTGGCGAGCAGATAAGCTGCATTGCGGCTTCTCCGCTATACTGCGCCTATGGCCGAGAAGCATATGTTCGTCACCGTGCAGGGGCGAGGGCTCATCGCCATCCCGCCCGCCATCCGGCGCCGCTTCGGTTTGGACCACCCCGGAGCACAGGTCGAGGTCATCGAGCGAGACGGGGAGATCGTGCTGCGCCCGCAGGTGGCGGTGCCAGCCGACCAGGCGTGGTTCTGGACCGAGCGCTGGCAGCAGATGGAACGCGAGGCTGACGACGCCGTTGTCGCCGGTCGCACCGTGACCGCCGAAGATGTCGAGGAGTTCCTGGCCGATCTCGACTCGTGAGGTTCGAGCGGACGGAACCTTTCAAGGCCGATTACCAACGGCTGTCCGAGGACGAACGCGAGAGGTTCCGCACCGCAGCCCGTGCTTTCAACAGAGCCTGCGATCACTTCGTCGAGACCAAGGACCCGTCGTCATGGCCGCACAACTTGCGCGTGAAGGCGGTCGTCAACGCCCCGGGCATCCTCGAGATGACCTGGAGCTTCAGCGGGCCTGACGGCCGAGCCACATGGGAGTGGACCACAGTGATCGACACTGACGGGCGACAGTGGCCGGCAGTGCGCTGGCGCAGGCTGGGAACTCACCGCATCTTCCGCGAACCGTGATCGCCCGACGGCACGTGCTCAGGCGGCCATTCGACCTCTGCCCTCTTAGGCAGAGCTGACTATCGCCGCTAAGGCAGAGGTCACCCGCCGAAATCGAATTTGGTGGAGCGGAGGGGATTCGAACCCCTGACCTCTGCCGTGCGAGGGCAGCGCTCTCCCAGCTGAGCTACCGCCCCGAGACGTCGGTCACACCGAGGCGTTTCGCAGTATAGAGCCGGTACGCGAGGCGCCTAGATCGAGGCGGTCAGGACGTGACAGTCCTGCTGGCGAAGAACGTCTTCACCGCCTCGGCCAGGGCAGGGAGGTTGAAGGGCTTGGGGAGCATCCCGTCCGCTCCGGCGAGGCGGGCCTGCTCAGCCTCCTCCGACAGGGCGCTGAACATGAGCACGGGGGTCTGCGCTGTTGCGGCGTTCGCCCGGATCCTGCGACAGGCCTCGATCCCGTCGATGCCGGGCATCATGATGTCCAGGATGATGAGATCGGGAAGGTCGGTCGTGGCCGTTCGGACGGCCGATTCACCGTCCGAAACGGTCGACATCTCGTAGCCCTCGAGGGCGAGGTAACGGGAGACGACGGAGAGCACACGGGGGTCGTCGTCGGCGAGCAAGACGCGCGGCCGGGACATTGGCTCCATGGTACGGAGGCGCCCCGGAAACGGGGACCTTGCGTCCATTCCTTTACAGCCGGGTTGACGCCCCGACTCAACGGCCGGCACCGGTCCGGTGGCTATACTCGCCCGCAGGCATGTCGAGCACCCCGGCGTCCCTGGTTCTCTTCGGGATCGCTGTCGGCGCATACACGCTGGCTGTGGTGGCGTTCGTCCTGCATCTGGCGTTCAGAAAGCGGTGGCTCGGTGACGTCGGCATGGCGCTGGTCCTCATCGGCTGGCCGATCCAATTCGCGTCGATCTTCACCCGTGCGCTCGAGGCCGGGCACTGGCCGCTCGGCAACATGTACGAGTACTCGACCGGGATCGCGTTCGTCGTCGTCACGGTCTGTGTCGTGCTCATGGTTCGCGCCAGGATGCGACTGATCGGCCTGCCCGCCATGATCGTCACGGTCGCGCTGATGGGCGTCGCCTACATGCTCTACGTACCGCCTGGACAGCTCGTGCCGGCCCTGCACAGTTACTGGCTGACGATTCACGTCACGTCCATGGCGACGTCATCGGCCGTCCTCAGCTTCTCGTTCTTCTTCGGCATGGCCCACCTCGCGAAGCGCTGGGCGGAGAACCGCGTGCTGGCGGTCGCACCCGCGGCCGTCCCAGCCGGCGTCAGCAGCGGCGGCGTCGCGACCATGACCAGAGGCGGCGGCGGCTCAGGTGCAGGCGTCGGGTCCAGCGGCGCTATTCGCAGGCCATTGGCGACGTGGTTGCAGCGCTCCCTTCCCGGGGCGGGATTGCTCGACGGCTGGAGCTATCGGTTCGTGATGATCGGCTTCCCGATCTGGACCTTCGGCGTCATCTGCGGCGCCATCTGGGGCGAGCATGCGTGGGGCCGGTACTGGGGTTGGGATCCGAAGGAGACATTCGCCTTCATCACGTGGGTCATCTTCGCCATCTACCTGCACGCGCGCGTCACCTACGGCTGGAAGGAGAAGCGCGCTGCGGTCATCACCGCGTTCGGGTTCGCCGCCATCCTCTTCACGCTGTACGCGGTCAATCTCTGGATCGCCGGCCTGCACTCGTACGCTCGCGCCTGACATACCGTCAACGCGCGATGCGCGCTCGGGTGCGGCGTCATTGATTTGCAGTCGCAATTGCATTGTGAGCGAATGCTCCAGGGCGCGTACCGACGATTGGCCCTGGAGCGCCTGCGCGCATCGAAGCGGACGAGACAAGCACCGCGGTTACCCGCGACGCTGCCACCTCGTCTTTTTCAGCATCTTCTTATGCTTGTGCTTGCGCATTTTCTTGCGCCGCTTCTTGATGACGGAACCCATCTGCCTCCGACTATAGCGGTCTGAGGCGATCGAACGCCGCGCGCAGGTTCTCCGCGGTGTTCTCGAGGTGCTCAGGCAGGACTTTCACGTCCGCGAGCACTGGCATGAAGTTGGTGTCCCCTCCCCACCGGGGCACGACATGCAGGTGTATGTGTTCGACGCTTGCGCCCGCCACGGAACCCTGGTTGATGCCGATGTTGAATCCACCGGGATGCATCGCCTCGGTCAGGGCCCCGATCGCGCGCTGGGTCGATGCGAACAGCGCCGCTCCTTCTTTGGGAGTCAGCGAAAGGACGTCGGGCGCGTGGCGGACGGGGACCACCATGAGGTGGCCGCTGCTGTATGGGTATCGATTCAGCAGCGTCACGGTGAGCTCGTCACGGTCGACGACCAGCGAGTCCTCAGCCGGATGCTCGCGTGCGGCGTCGCAGAGGAAGCACGCCGAATCGGACGCACTGGGGCCGGTTGACACGTAGGTCATTCGCCAGGGTGCCCAGAGCCGCCTCACGACGAGGACGTTAGCCGACCGTCGCCGCAGTCGGTCGCGTTGCCGCCGGCGTGGCGGGCTCGCGCGCCGGAAGTCCAGATCGCCAGGCCGCCAGACAGGCGATCACGGCCACCGCGATCAGCGTCCAGGCCGCCAGCGGACCCGGTGGGAATGCACCGGCATCGATGAGATCGACGGCCGCCGCGGCCGTGATCACTGTCCATATGCCCACCACCGCGAGCCCGCGCTCACCCGCAAGCGCGATCGCCCAGACGAGCACCGGCGCCAGCATCACGAGGTCCTGCGCATAGGCGTGCGGTGCGCCGAGGAGCGACAGGACGGCCGCCGCGATGAGCGCAGGGAGAAATCGCTCCGGGTGGCGGCGGGATAGGTCGCCGAGCGCTGACGCGATCCCGCATGCGACGGCCGTGCCGCAGAGGCCGATCACCTCGCTGGCGGTGCCGTTCCCTACGATCGACCCGGGGATGGCGATGAAGCTGAGCATCCGCGCGAGGTCCCACGCTCCACCCTGCGCGGTCGCGAGGCCGGCGAACGCCATCACGCCTGATGTGCCGACCACTGCCACGCTCGCGACGGCGAGCGTCGCCAGGCCGGTGACGGCGCCGAGGATGACGCGCCGCTGCCGCCACCCGATGAGGAACGCCGCCAGGCCGAGAGCAAGGTGGGGTTTCGCGACGCCGGCGGCGAGGACGAGGATCACCGCCCCACGGGCCTCGTGGCCGTGGCGCCAGTCGCGATACGCCAGGGCGAGCCCCAGCGCGGTCAGCGACGACCACTGCCCCTGGAGGAGCAGCGTCCACGTTCCGAATGACGCCGTCGCCGCCATCCCGGCCGCGACGCGCCAGACCATGTGTGTCGTCGGACGCCAGGGGGCGCTGCGCACCGCGATGATGACGGCGAGCGCCAGGATGAGCACGGAGAGCGCCGTCCAGAGCCGGTACGCATCGGTCAGGTTGAGCACGGTGATCGGGGCCACGAGCGCCGCAGCAGGCGGACCGTCGACAAACGGCACCTCTCCGTTGGTGACCGGCGCTATCAGCTGGTCGCGGAGCGCCGTCTGCGCAGCCAGGTCGTAGACCGCGGCGCCTCCCTGATGGCGCAGGAGCAGACCGGCGACGTAGGAGGACGTGAAATCTGAGCGGTCGATGTCCGCGGTCGGCAGGCGCACCCAGATGAGTACGTACGCGAGGAGCAGGGCAGCCGCGACCGCCATGACGAGGCGAGCCTGCCGGGCTTGCGCACCCACGCCCCGACGCTACCAGTCATGCCGCCGCTTGAGAACGGGTGCGACGGGAGCGTGACCTGCTCGTTGAGGCGGCTCGACGCCGGGTTCAGGCCGGGGCGAGCAGCGTGAGAGTCACCTCGACATTGCCGCGGACCGCGTTGGAGTACGGGCAGCGCTGCTCGGTCTCGTCGATGAGCGCCTTGGCCTGCTCGCGATCGGCGATGGACGGCAGCGTGATGAGCAGTTCGACCATCAGGCCCAGGCGTCCAGAACCGATCACGCCGATGCCGACACGCGCCGTGACGACGGAATCCAGCACTTCGAGGCTCTTGCGGCGCGCGATGCTGATCATCGCGTTCTGCCAGCACGCCGCATAGCCGAGTGCAAAGAGCTGTTCGGGGTTGGTCCCGGGGCCACCGTCGCCGCCCATCTCGGTGGGAGAGCTGAAGTCGACGGTCAGCCGCCCGTCGGATGTCGCGCCGTGACCGCGGCGACCGCCGCTGACGGTGGCTTCAGCGGTGTACAGCACTCGAAACGGGGATTCACTGTCGCTCATGACACCTCCATTCCCCGAAATCGTCAGGCCGGGGCTTCCTCGATCTTGATCTTGGTGCGCACCTGGTCGGAGAAATGGCACGAGGCCAGGTGACCGTCCGGTTTGAGCTCGAGCGGCGGCACGACGTCGGCGCACACCCCCGGCACCTGGGCGATCGGGCAGCGGGTGTGGAACAGGCAGCCCGACGGGGGGTTGAGCGGCGAGGGAATCTCACCGGACAGCTCGACGAGCCGTCGCTTCGACTCGATGCGCGGGTCGGGGACCGGGATCGACGAGAGGAGCGCTCGCGTGTAGGGATGGTCCTGTGACTCGTAGAGATCCTCACTCGGCGCGACCTCGCAAAGCCGGCCGAGGTACATGACCATGACTCGGTTGCTGATATGCCGCACCACCGAGAGGTCGTGCGCAATGAAGAGGTACGTCAGGTTGAACTCGCGCTGCAGATCCTCGAGCAGGTTGATGATCTGCGCCTGGATCGAGACGTCCAGCGCTGACACCGGTTCGTCGCAGATGATGACCTTCGGATTGAGCGCGAGCGCACGCGCGATGCCGATCCGCTGCCGCTGACCGCCGCTGAACTCGTGCGGATATCGGTTGTTGAAATAGGGATTCAGCCCAACGGTGCGCAGCAATTCCTGGACGCGTGCGTCCTTCGCTTTGCCGCTGATCATGTTGAAGTTGACAAGTGGCTCGGCGATGATGTCGCCGACCGTCATGCGCGGATCCAGCGACGCGTACGGATCCTGAAAGATCATCTGCAGCTGCTTGCGCTGCTGACGCAGCTTCTCGCCCCTGAGCTTCGTGATGTCGACGCCGTCGAGGATCACCTCGCCGGAGGTAACCGGAATCAGCTGGCTGATCAGCCTTCCGAGCGTCGACTTGCCACATCCGGACTCACCGACGAGGCCGACGGTCTCTCCCGCCATGACGTCGAACGTCACGCCGTCGACGGCTTTCACCGATCCGGTGCCGGCGGCGCTGAAGTGCTTGACGACATTGACGACACGCAGCAGTGGCTCCGTCGAAGGCACCGGAGTCGGCACGATGTGGACGATGGTGTCAGTCACCGACCGACTCCGCGACGGTCGCCGTCACCTCCGCCTCGGGAAGGGCCTGCCGCCCCCTGGGATGCACGCCGCTCGCCGCCCCGGGGCTCGTGTCCTTGATGTCGGCGGCCCCCATCTCGGCGTACGCGGTCTTCATCGTCACCCAGCACGCTGCTCGCTGCATCGGCGCAACCTCTTCGGTGGGCGGCGCGTCGACGAAGCAACGCTCGATGCGGAATGGACAGCGCGGGTTGAACTTGCAGCCCACGGGCAGCTCGATCAGGTCGGGGGGTAGTCCCTCGATCGAGAGCAGGCGCTCGCGCCGGCTGGCGTCGATACGCGGGACCGAGCGCAGCAGCGACCAGGTGTACGGATGCTGTGGCGATTCGAAGATCTGTTCGACGGTGCCCTCCTCGACGATCTCACCCGCATACATGACGATGACGCGCTTGCAGAGACCGGCGACCACGCCGAGGTTGTGCGTGATGAGCACAATGGCTGCGCCAGTCTGCTCGTTGAGGTCCCGCAGGAGCTCGAGAATCTGCGCCTGCACGGTCACGTCGAGCGCGGTGGTCGGCTCGTCGGCGATGAGCAGGTCCGGCTTGTTCGACAGGCCCATCGCGATCATGGCGCGCTGGCGCATCCCTCCACTGAACTGATGCGGGAAGTCGTGCACTCTGCGCTCCGGGTCGGAGACGCGCACCTGCTTGAGCAGATCGATGGTCCGTGCATCGATCTGGGCGTCTGCGATCTTGTTGTGGGCGTGCATCGCCTCTTCGATTTGATATCCGACCCGCAACACCGGGTTCATCGAGCTCAGCGGATCCTGGAAGATCATCGCGATGTCGCGACCGCGGATGTTGCGCAACTCCTCCTTGGTCAGCTTGAGGAGATCGCGCCCCTTGAACATGATCTCGCCGTTGACCACCTTGCCGGGGCGTTGCACGAGCCCCAGTACGGACATCGCCGTGACGCTCTTGCCGCACCCGGATTCCCCAACGATCCCAACGGTTTCTCCCCGGGCCACGTTGAAGCTGACCCCACGAACTGCCTTCACCTCGCCGTCGTCGGTGAAGAAGTGCGTGCTGAGGTTGCGGACGTCGAGTATTGGGTCCGTCACCGCCGCTGCCGCGGATCGAAGGCGTCGCGCAACCCGTCACCGAGGAAGTTGAACGCCAGCAGCGTGACGGAGAGTGCCACCGCCGGCCAGAGCATCATGTACGGCTCCAAGGGAAGCGCCTGATACCCCTCTGACGCAATGGATCCCCAGGATGCGAGCGGACTCGGAATACCCAGACCGAGGTAGCTGAGGAACGCCTCCGTGAGGATCGCGATCGGGATCACGAAGGTCGCCTGGACGATGATCGGGCCGAGCGCGTTGGGCAGGATATGCCCGAAGAGGATCTTGCCCGATCGCGCCCCGCTCGCCCGCGCCGCTTCGATGTACTCGCGCTCGCGGATGCTGAAGGCCTGGCCTCGGACGAGGCGGGCCATGTCCATCCATGCCGTGGCGGAGATGGCAATCATGATATTCCCCAGCCCGCGACCGAGAACGAGATACAGGATGATCGCGATCAGGATGCCCGGGATCCCATAGAAGATGTTGATGAAGACGCTGATCACGTTATCGATCCAGCCTCGGAAGTAGCCGGCGATGAGGCCGACGACGACTCCCACGCCGAGCACGATTGCGGAGGTGCCGACTCCGACGATCAGGGAGATCTGGGCGCCCTGCATCATGCGGCTCAGCAGGTCGCGACCGAGGTCGTCGGTCCCCAACGGATGTGCTCCCGACGGTCCGAGGTACGTGAGCGTGTCCGGCAGGATGGTCGCCGGGTTGTACGGCGTCCAGAAGATGGCAAGGATTGCGACGGCCAGCAGCACCGTCAGGTAGATCAGGGCCGCCAGGGCCAGCCTGTTGCGGCGCAGCCGGCGGAATCCGTCGCGCCAGAGGCCCACCTGGGCTCGCGCGATCGTCCCGCCGGCATATTCCTGTGTGATGGGGGTCGCGACTGTGGCCATCAGTATCTAATCCTCGGATCAACGACGGTGTATAGCAGGTCGACCAGCAGGTTCGCGATGCCGATGAGCAGCGCATACACGGTGAACACCGCCACGGTCACGTTGTAGTCCGCACCGGTGATGCTTTCCACGAACTCCTTGCCGAGTCCAGGAATGCCGAAGATGGTCTCGATGATGACGCTGCCGGTGATGATGCTGATCACCAGCGGCCCGAGGATGCTGATCACCGGGATCAGTGCGTTGCGCAGCGCGTGTCGGATGGTCACGACGCGGCTCTTGAGCCCCTTCGCACGGGCGGTGCGGATGTAATCCTGCTGCAGCACCTCGAGCATCGCAGCGCGGGTGATTCTCGTGACCTGGCCTGAGGTGTAGAAGCCGAGGATGATCGCAGGCAAGGAAAGCTCGATGAGCGTCCCGTAGGTGCCCGTCCATTGAGCTGGATAGGAGATGACCCCGTTGGTGACGGTGGGCAGCCAGTAGCTGAAGACGAGCACGCCAAGCCCGGCGAGGACGAAGCTCGGCACGCTGTAGCCGACGACCGCGATCGACGTGAGCGTGTAGTCGACCCAGGTGTTCTGGCGCAGTGCGGCGAGCACACCAAAGGTCGTACCGAGACCGATCGTGATCAGCAGCGCCGTGCCGCCCAACTCGGCGCTCACGCTGAGCTCGCGCATGACCACGGGCGTGATCGGCAGTCCACGAATCTGGAAGGAAACGCCGAGGTTGCCGTGGATGGCGTTGGTCAGAAAGTTCCAGTACTGCACCAGTATCGGCTGGTCGAGCCCGTACTCGTGGAGCAGCAGCTGCAGTGCCTTGCCATGGACTCGCTCACTCTCGAACGCACTTCCTGGAAGGCTGTGAACCGTCACGAATACCAGGAATGAGACAGCGATCAGCGTGAGCACGATCAACGCCAATCGCTGGGCGATGTAGATCAGGGTTCCCCGGGTCGGCATCTCCTGGTCCTCCCTCGGTGGGGAAAGGCGAAAGGCGCCCGGCTCGGTGCCGGGCGCCTTTTCAATTCAGTTGTTGCGGTCGCCTCTAGTGGGAGAGGATCTTGATCTCGTTCCACCAGTGGTCGAAGGCGGTGTTCGAACCGGCTCCGCTCACGTACGGCTGAATGAGGAAGTTGCCCACGGAGTAGTACAGCGGGATGTAGACGACGTCCTGCTGCAGGATGCCCGCAAGCTGGTTGTAGAGCGGGAGCGCGGTCGTCAGCGGCTGGGTGTCAGCCGTCTTGAGGGTGCTGTCGTACGTCGGGTCGTCGAATCCGCTCGTGTTCGCGCCGGCGGAGGTGGCGTACACGCCCCAGAGGTTGTCGTACCAGTCCTGAGGATGGTTGTAGTCGAACTGCCATCCGTCGCGGTCCATCTGGTACTTGCCCGTGAGGCGGTTGCTGATGAAGATCGAGGCATCCGACACGGCGTTCAGGTTGACGTGCACGCCGAGGTTGGTCTGCCACTCGTTCTGCAGGTACGTGGCCACGCTCTCATTGAGGCTGCCTGCGTTGTACGAGTAGGTGATGTTCTTGGTCAGCGAGCCCGACGGGTCGTACTGATGCAGCAGCGACTTCGCCTGGTTCGCGTCGAACTTGGCGAGCGGGTCGCTGTTTGGACCGCCGTTGCCGACCAACCCGGTGGTGATCAGACCGCCGGTCGCGGCCG
>DATKQX010000127.1:0-2433 GCA_035532495.1 Saccharimonadales bacterium (SeqCode) | reverse complement strand
GCTGCGCAAGGCAGGCGTCACCGTGCCGATCGTCCCGGGCATCATGCCGGTGACCAACGTCGACCAGGTGTCACGCTTCACCGCCAAGATCGGCGCATCCATACCGCCGGCGCTTCGCGTGGCGCTGGAGTCGCGCTCTGACGACCCGGCGGCGGTGCTGCAACTGGGCGTCGCCTGGGCGACCCTCCAGTGCAGTGAGCTGCTCCGCGCCGGCGCACCGGGCGTTCACTTCATCACGCTGAACCGGTCTCCGGCGACGCGCGCCATCCTCAGCGCCCTGCGCATCGCCCAACCCTGGCTGCGCGAATAGTGCGAGGAACTGCCTCAGCTCGACGGTCTGTTCGATCCGCCGCCGATGGCTCGCTCGAGGGACATTTGCGCATCTGACGTGAGCCATAGAACTGGAGCTAGGTGCCAATCTCGCGAACGTCAAGGCGGGGATCGATGTCGTGCGAAATGCCCGCACGATCGTCGAGGAACCCGGAAGGACGCGGTTCCCGACCGCGAGCGGTGTCGCACATGACTACACCGCATCGGCGCCGAGCGGGCATCGCCTCGTTCTCTTTGAGCGCGCCGGCGAGGCTGCTGACGATAGCGACCCTGTATACGTGAACCCGATGTATGTCGTCCGCTTGGATCCGGCTGGTGAGGACCAGACGTCGATCGCGCTGCGGCACGACGTTTCATCGTCGCTCGTCGTCCGCGGAGCTGTACACGAGGTGGCGCGGCGGCTCTCGGACGCCTGAGAGTCGTTCTCCTCACCGACAGGGCATCGTCGTCCCATCCACACTGCCGACCTGGCGGTCGTAGACACTGACGATGACAACATCCAGCGCAACGTTGTCCGGCGCCTACGGTGATGATCCAGATCGTCGTGAACGCCGCCACCAAGCTGTCGCTGCGTTCGAGACGAGATTGACGACGGCAAAGACCGGCAACACCCGCCTTCGCGCGGCCGCATATCGCATGACCGTGGTGGGCGTACAGCACAACCCGATCCCCCGTGTCCCCTACGCGCACAAACGCGCCGCCGCCAAGTCAGCGATGAACTCCTTGGGCCATTGCAGTAGCAAAGCGCTGGCCATCGTCTCGGCCCTGTGGCGCGGCGGCATGGACTCCGACCCGACGCATGCAACCGCCGGAACTACTTGACGAGAACCTATGGGATCTACAGGCAGCTCCACGGTCCATCAACTCTGAGCGTGGCACCCGGCAAGACGGTGTTGTTGCCCGCAGCGGCTTCGAGGACGGCGGAAACTGTTCCGGATCGGGCGTCGCCACTGGTAGTCGTGAGGACACCGGATACTGACTGCCAGAATCCCCCCGTCGCGTATTCGCGAACGTCGACCTCCGCACCCCCATTCGTCAGGCTGTAGTCTCCGGGTTCCGAATATCTGACGGGGATGTTCAGGTAGAGAAGAAAGTCGTGGCTACCACCAAGCAGCTTGAATACCACGTTGAAGGTATGCGGCGAGACTTCGCACACGGCGTACGAAGTGCGGTCGATTGACGTACATGCGCTGAAGGCACCAACCAGCTGGATCTGGCCAGACATGCAACCCAGGGGTACTGATATTGGTCCGAGCACGGACGTCGAGGGTGTTGGTCCCAGTGTGAACGTCGAGGGACGACTGTTTGAGGGTGGAGCGACGCGATTGGCTCCGCCGGTGATCAGCCACGCCACCACGCCGAATACGACTACAAAGCCCCCGAGCCAGACCAGGAGCTTGGGTCGACCGGGTTGGTCGGAGATGGCCACTGCGAACGTCCTTGGAGCGACTATAGGTCGCGGGTGCGCGCCACGGCGCAATCCGATTCGCACTGCTCGTCCGAAACCGGAACCCGGTGGCGGGTTCACGCGTGAAAAGCGAAGGGTGACGATGATGCTGCGAGTGGCCGCTGGGCCGGCGTTGCTTGGCTACGTGATGGCCACGGTCGCCGGCTGCGGCTCGAATGGGTCGGGAGCTCCCGCATTACGGCAGCTTGGAGTTCCGCATTGCTTGGCCGCCGAGACCGCCGCGGCGGGCCTGCAGCAGTCTGAGCAGCAGAATCCCACCGTGTCATGGCTGCCGCCTTCAGGAAGCTCCCTTCCTTCGCCCGCACCGACAACGGGCTCGCCGCCACCGACGCCGACACCCATACCGACGGCATTACCTACTGTCGTGACGGCCACGACCCTCAGACTCGGGCCGGCGGAGCTATCCAGGTATCCGTCGGCTCAGTACGTCGTCCGTGTTGGCACCGTCGTCGACGTCGAACTGCCTGACGAGCCGGCACCCTTCTGTTGGTCGATCCCCACGTCGTCGGCTGCGTCCGTGCTCGAGGTTGTGGTTCAGAGCGATGATCTGGGTGGCGGGGCGCATGTCCGTTTTCTTGCCATCGCGCCTGGCGTGGTCACGGTTGCAACGACCAACGCGTGCTACACCTTTCCGG
>DATKQX010000126.1:0-47414 GCA_035532495.1 Saccharimonadales bacterium (SeqCode) | reverse complement strand
CTTACCTGTCGCCACGACATCGAGCGTGGTTCTGCGGATGGACACCTCTGTTGCCCGCGTGGTCGGCGGATTCCTTCTGGCAGTCGTCGTGCTCTTTGGCCTTCTCTGGCTCAGCCAAATCGCAAGTGCAACCTTCACTGGTGTCGCACCTACTGACGTGACGCGATCCGGCTTACCGGCAAATCCGGTCTATGCGCTGGATCTCGCGATCTTCCTTCCACTGGCTGTTATAGCGGCAATTGGGGTGTTGCGGGGAGTGGCGCCCGCTGCTAACTTCGCGGTGCCGATGCTCCTTTGGGTATTCCTTACGTCTGCCGGGGTCGCCGGTGGCTTCCTGTTTGCGGCCCGAGCTGGCGACCAGGTTCCGGCAGCCGTCCTGATGCTGATCGCCGCAATCGGCATTGTCGCGATCGTCCTGACGTTAGTCGCGTCAGTGGGAGCGACTAAAGCAGTCACCTAGATGCGGTAGAGCGTGGAAGATGCGCGACCGAGGTCGAGAGCCCTTTCAAGGGTCTGTGTGTGAGTGGACGAATAACGCGTTCAGCGACGCAGGGCTCAACCTACATTTGCGGGTAGGCGGGCGCGACCTGGTGCGCGTGGGCGGGAGGGACCGATGTGGGCAACCTGGTACTGCTCTGCCGACACCCGCACGAGACGCGCCTGTAGCTGATGGCGGCAACGCTCAACTCAAGGTGTACCAAACCTGTGGCGACACCCCCACGGGAGGAAATGCCGAATATGGTGGCCGACCAGAATCCGATCCTCAGATGCCCCGGAACCATTTCCATGCACCGCTCGCCGCGGAATGGTTAGTTCGATGCTCTCCCCTCATCGCCGCGCGCGCTACGGCGTAAGCGGATCCGCAAGAGCTGCGTCGATGGCATCGGCAGCCTGACGCTGCATGTTCGCGGTGACGTGGGAGTACAAGTCGAGCGTAATGGCGATCGTCGAGTGCCCAAGCATCTCGGACGCCATCTTTGGATGCACGTCACGGCTGAGCATGATCGTGGCCGCGCTATGGCGCAGGTCATGGAACCGGATCGTCGGAAGATTCGCCCTCGTAAGCGTGCGCCGCAACGCGAGCCGCAGCGTGGTCGGAGATAGCAAGTCGCCGAACCCAGTCGCAAAGACCAACCCGAGGTTGCGCCACTCACCGCCCACAAGGAGTTGCTCCTGCGCCTGGCTCTTGCGATGTTCACGGAGGGCAGTTACCGCGACGGTTCCCAGCGCGACCGATCGGGACTTTCCTGACTTCGGGGTGGCGATGCTGAGGGTGGAACGAGATTGGCCCTGTAGCGATCCGGTCACTGCCAGCACGCTTCGATCGAGATTGACGTCCTTCCAGCGCAGCGCCAGCAGCTCGCCGCGGCGCATCCCGGTCGTGAGCGCCAAGATCAGGAGCGCCTCCAAGCGCTCCCCTTTGGCTGCCTCGAGAAAGCGGCGGGGCTGATCGCCTTCGGCGATCGTGTTCATCTCGATGTGCCTAACCTTTGGACGGTTCGACCGGCCCACGAGGGCGGCCACGTTGCGCCCGAGAACGCCGTCGTCGACCGCCCGTTGGAGCGCCACATGGATCACGGCATGGATGTGATGCACCGAGGTCGAACTGAGGCCGGAGCTCAGCTTCATCGTGTACAGCCGGCGCAGGTCACTCGGCTCAAGGCGCGCGAGCGGCGTCTGGGCTAGATCGCTCGTGAGCAGGTGGCGTCGCACATAGGTCTCGTAGTAGGCGACGGTCCGTGGCTTTACGCCGGCGCCAAGCCCAGCGACCCAGTCGAGCAGATACCGTCCAAAGGTCAGCCGTTGGTCGGGAAGCGGCTGACCGACGTGGACGACGGCCTGCGCCTCCGCGAGGCGCTGCTTCGCGTGCGCTCGGTCCTTCGCGTACAGATAGCGCGTGCGCCCCGCTGAGTCCCGCAGGCGGGCCACCCAGCGACCATCAGCGCGCTGAAAGATGGCTCCGTCGCCGCGATCGCGGCGTCGACGCGCGAGCTTCGGGCGAGGATTTGCTGTCACCGGACTACCCGGTTCCATCATCGGACCTCCTGACGAGATCCAGCCACGCAGGCAGCCAAATTCGCGGCCCCTTAGTGCCTGAGTTTTCAGGTCGTATTCTAGCCCGAACTCGTCACTAAGGTGTCAGGTAAGGTGTCATTTCACACAGATCTGTGTTGGTATTGCGCTCGCAAGGTGCAGAGTTGTATTCGAAATGGTGGTGCCGAGGGACAGGATCGAACTGTCGACACCAGGTTTTTCAGACCTGTGCTCTACCAACTGAGCTACCTCGGCGGTCCGCGACGCAGTGTAACGGCCTCAACGGGGAGATCCGATGGAGCGTTTGCTGAGTTCAACCGCCAGTACAATCCAGGGCATGGCCCGCGTCATCCACGTTCGGCTCCATGACGTCGCGGCCGAGGACCGGGATGCCCTCCACGAGCGCTTCACCGAGCTCGTCACATACCGAGAATGGCGCGACCAGGTTCCCTGGCTTGCCGATGCGTACACGACGGATCTCTTCGGCCAGCTGTTCTTCGAGCAGGTGATCGCAGAGGACATCCGCGAGCATCCCGACGGCAGCGACCTTGCGGCGGCTGCCTTCATCCATGTCGCCGGTGACGAGACCGATGCGCTCGCCCTCGTCTTCGTCCTGCGCGACCTCTCCGAGCGCTTCTCGTGCCGTGTGGTCATCCGAGACCCCGACAACCCGATCGCCAAGCTGCGCACGATCGATCTCGTCAATGGCCGCCTCGCCGACCGACGCGCCCTCGAATCGATCCTCGTCCGCCGCCCGATCTTCAAGCGGATGCGCGGCGGCGAGCGGATCGAGATGTACCCGCCTCGCGCACTCGGGACCGCCTTCGGGACCCGCGACGGGACCGACGGCGAGCGCCGCAGTTGGAGCTTCCTCGTCCATGGCATGCGCGACTCGCGGCCGAGCTTCCTCGAGGCCGAGGCAGAGGCGCTGCGGATCTGGCGCGGGCTCCGCTTCCTCGAGTGAGGGCGGTCGTTCAGCGGGTCAGTCGCGCCGCGGTGGACGTCGACGGCAAGCGTGTCGGAGCGATCGAGGCGGGCCTCTGCGTGCTGCTCTCGGTCGGACCTGAGGACGACGAGGACGTCGCCCGGCGATTCGCCGGCCGGATCGCGACGCTTCGGATCTTCCCCGACTCCGCCGGGCACATGAATCTGGACCTCGCGGCGGCCGGAGGCGCTGCACTGGTCGTCAGCCAGTTCACGCTCCACGCCGACACCTCGCGCGGGCACCGCCCCTCCTTCATCCGCGCCGCCGCCCCGGATCGGGCGGCGCGACTGTACGAATCCTTTATCGCCGCGCTCCGTGGCCTCGGATTCACGGTCGCGACAGGGCGCTTCGGCGCCCACATGGACGTCGACCTCGTCAACGACGGTCCCGTGACCCTCGTCCTCAGCAGCGGCGAGCAGCCATGGGCTGCCGACGCGGGGTAGCCGTCAGCCGGCTCTGCGAGCCCTCAGCGCGGCGAGTTGCTCGTCCTCACCGCCGGCGCCGGAGTAGCGGAGCAACTCGGGCGGACGGCCGCCGGTCCCCGCCGGCGAGCGGAACCTCGGAACTCGGAGACGGAGTGCCGCAACCTCGGTATCGCGGACCGGACGCAGGACGCCGGAGTCGCGCAGTTCCTGGATGCGGCGACGGAACGTCCGCTCGCTGCCCTCGGGGCCGCCGTGGAGCGCCACGTGGAGCCGGAGGAGATCGTCGCCCGTGAACACCTCGCCGACGAGCGCCGCCGCCCCGGCAAGCTGCCGTGTGTCGGCCCGAAGCCGATCGAGCGCGCTGCGGAGGGCCGGCGCCCCCTGGGCGTCAAGGTGCAGGCCGCGACCGGTTGCCGACCAGGCGCCGGGTCCGGTCACGGGGCCGTACTGGGCCGCCGCGTAGTACCAGACGGTCACGCTTCGGGCACGTGCGGGGTCGTCGTCGACCCCGACGAGGTGAAGCCGCTGCCCGCCGCGGATGGCGCGACGGCCGCCGCCGAGATCGATGCCCGCTTCGGACGCCGCCCGCAGGGCCGCCTCGGTGAACCGCTCCTTGGGCCCGAGATCCCCCGTCGGCAGGGTCCGCTTCACGGTGAGCACATGCAACGCGCGGCTCGCCGGGGTCCCGGGCTCAGGATCGAACCCGAAGACAGCAACCCCCGCGCTCAGCGTCGCCATAGCTCCCTTGGTCATGCTCCGGCCTCCTCCAGCAGGGCTTTCGTTATGGAAGATGATGGCACGAACTGACCAAATTGTGCCATTTGGCGTACAGGTTTGCCCCTCGCCGATCTCGGCGGGAGTTCGCGGACCTAGCCCCGATCGCTGACCGGTCCCTGCCCGGCGACTGTCCAGCTGACCGCCGGATCGGCCCCGGCCTGGTCGCGCGAGCCGGCGAGCACCCGTGGCCAGCTGACGGCCATCCTAGCGCCACCGAGCGTTGAAGTGCTGACCTCCCAGCGGCCGTGGGTGTGGCGAACCACGGCATCCGCGATGGCCAGCCCGAGCCCCGAACCGTATCCGTCGTCCATCGCGCGATGGAAGCGATCGAAGATCTTGGGGCGTTCCTCGACGGGGATACCTGGGCCTGAATCCTCGACGGCGAGGCGAATCCGGTTGCTCTCGGCGACGACGCTCAGACCCACGGTGCCCCCTGGCGGTGCGTATTTGAAGGCGTTGTCGAGCAGCACGCCCAGGAGCCGGTCGAGCCACGTCGAGGACCCCATGACCGCCAGCGGCCCCAGGCCGACCGATACCCGGAGTGTGATCGAGCGGTTCTCGGCAACCGCCGCGAACCGCTCGGCCGCGGCCTGAACGAGCACCCCGACCTCGACCGGCTCGGCCGGCGGCCTCCCCTGCGGCGTGTCGAGCCGGGCAAGCCAGAGCAGGTCGTCGACGAGACGCCTGATCCGCGCGCTCTCCGACCCGACCCGCTGAAAGGCGTGCCGGTACCAGACTGGATCGCGATCCTGGTTGAGCGCGAGGCTTGTCTGCGCCTCGATGACCGCCAGTGGGGTTCGCAGCTCGTGAGATGCATCGGCGGTGAACTCCAGCTGCCGCTGACGTGCGAGCTCGATCGGAGCACCGACCCGGCGGCCGACAAACAGGGTGCCGGCGAAGACGAGCACGAGGAGCACCAGTCCGGCGGCGAGCTCCGTGAAGATCAGCGACGACCGGGCCTGCGACACGGAATCGAAGTTGTAACCGACCACGAGCCGCCCCGCGCCCACCGACGCACCGGCGATGCGAACGTCAACGCCCTCCAGCCGGGCGGTGACCGGCACTGTCACATCGACCTCCGAGCCCGGCAGCGGGATCAGCTGCTCGATGTTGGTGTGCTGCTCCCCATTTGGATCGATCAGCCATGCCAGCAGCGGGGCGCTCAAGCCACGCTGGCCGTCGTCGGTCACGCTCGCCGGCTGCGGCGGGAAGTTGGAATGCTCAAATCGCGCCAGTGAGCTGGCGAGCCGGGTGTCCACCTGCGAGGTGAGGTTGTTGCTCACCACCACCACCAGCACGACGGCGAGGATCGCGTAGGTGACGGCGACGAAGGCCGTGCTGATCAGCGCCACTCGCAGTGACGCAACGTTGACCCGCTCGAGCCGGCGGTTCACGCCTCCTCCAGCCGGTACCCGGCGCCGCGCACCGTCACGATCTGCACACCACTGTTGGGCAGTTTTGCGCGCAGCCGGCTCATCTGCACATCGATGGCGTTCGAGCCCAGCGGCTGGGTCTCATCGCGCCAGGCGTGCTCGGCGATCGATCTGCGGTCGACGACCGCGGGCGAGCGGCGCAGCAGCAACTCGAGGATGTTGAACTCCGTGGACGTCAGGTTCACCTGCGTGCCGTGCACGTCGATCTCCCGACGTGCCGGGTCGAGCGTGAGCGCGCCGCGGGTGATCGCCGGGCCGTCGACGGTCCGCGGCCGCCGCTGCAGCGCACGGATCCGCGCCACGAGCTCGCCGAAGTCGAACGGCTTGATGAGGTAATCGTCGGCCCCCGCGTCGAGGCCCTCGATGCGGTCCGACGGCGTGTCGCGTGCGGTGAGCATGAGCATCGCGGTCGGACGGTTGTTGCGCCGTGCCCACGACACGACCTCGAGCCCGCTGACGCGCGGCATCCGCCAGTCGACGACGGCGACGTCGTACTCGTAGAAGCGCAACTGCTCGATCGCCTCGTCGCCTGCTGCGACCGCGTCAACGAAGTACCCGGCCTCTTCGAGCCCCTGGACAAGGACCTCTCGAAGACCGCGATCGTCCTCCGCAACGAGCACCCGCATCAGTTCATGGTGTCACGCACTGGCGGGTGCGCCACCCCCACCTCCACCGAAACCGCCGCCACCCCCGAAGCCGCCACCGCCGCCCGGGAACCCGCCGAAGCCTGCGGTGCATCCGTTGGCGCCGGCCGGCGAGATCGTCAGAGCACGCGCGGCGACGGCGCCGGAGCTGTCCTTTGTGCCGATCGCGGTGAGGCACTCTCCAGTTTCGAGCGCGGTCGCCGTGACCGCCGTGGAAACCGTCACCTTGACCGTGGTCGGCACGTCAATGGTCGTCGTGGTGCCCGTCGCCTCGGTCACCGTCACCGCGGTTCCCGTGACGGACCTCACCTGACCGCGCGTCGCGGTGAAGCCGGCCGCACCGGCCGGCGGTGAGAAGCTCGGCCGAGGTGAGAGGTTCGGCGGCGGGCTTCCCGTTCCCCTGCCGCCGAAGCCGCCGAATCCCGCCGAGGCGCACGAACCCCCTCTCGGCGCGCTGAGCGTTACGGACGTCGCGGTGAGCGTCCCGCCGGCACCCTTGCCGCCGATGGCGGTGATGCAGTTCCCGGCCTTTATGTCAGTCACGGTCTCCGTGTCGGTCTGCGTGATGGTGGTCGACGAGGCGTACGTGACGGTCGAGTCGCCGTTCGTGCCGCTGAGGATGAGCGTCGTCCCGTTGATCTGCACCAGCTGTCCGAAGGCGGCGTTGCCAAGCCCACGCCGGCCGCCCGGGGATGCGGACGGACGGCTCGTCTCGGCACCGCTCGGCGCGGTGCTTCCACAAGCCGCGACCGCGAGACACGCGATCACGGCGGTGGCGCCGAGGATGGCTCGATTCATGTGGTGGCTCCTCCCAGACGGGATAAACGCGGTAGGTGTCATTCGGCGCGAAGTGCCGCGATGGGTGCGAGACGGGCGGCGCGTGCCGCCGGGTAGACGCCGAAGATCAGGCCAACGCCGGCAGCAACTGCGACGGCGATGATCACCGGAGTCGCGGTGATCGTCACCGCGATATTCGCGAGGCGGGGCACGAGGAAGCCCGCGAGCAAGGCGGCGCCGACCCCGAGCACGCCACCGACGAAGCTCAGCGTCGCCGCCTCGATGAGGAATTGGCGGAGCAGGTCGGTCGGCGTCGCTCCCAGCGCCTTGCGCAGGCCGATCTCCTGGGTCCGTTCCGTGACCGAGACCAACATGATGTTCATCACGCCGATGCCACCGACAAGCAGCGAGATCGCCGCAACGCTCGCCAGCAGAATGGTCAGCGTGGTGGTGACCGACGCCGCGGTGGATGCCAGCGTCGACGCCGACGTGATGTTGAAGTCTGCCGCCGCGGCGCTCGTGATGTGGTGCGTCTGCAGCAGCAATTGGTCCGCCTCGTCGTATGCGGATCCGATGGTGTTCGAGCTGCTCGCACTGAGCAGGATCCGCTGCACCGAGTTGGGACTGCCGCCGGTGACCTCGTCCTGCGCGGTCGTGATCGGGATCACGGCGAGGTCATCGTTGTTGGTGAAGCCGGTGCTGCCGCTCGACGTGAGGATCCCGATCACCTGGAAGGGATTCCCGTTGATCGTCACCTGATCGCCGAGCACGGCGTTGAGGTTGCCGGCGGTGGTGGCACCGAGGACGACGACCTGTGCGTGCTCGTGGACTTCCTTGGACGTCACGAAGATGCCGGATGACAGGGAGCGCGCATTGGCGGCGAGCCACGACGCGGTACTGCCCTGCACCGTCGTCGACTCGTTCGAACTCGTGCTCACCAGCGTCGCGGTTCCGGACACCACGGGCGCCACTGCGCCGATGTCCGGGGCATCCTGCTTGTCCTCGAGCCCGGCGACGTCGCTCATCGTCAGGGTGTTCGCCGACCCCGCTCCACCGCGAACGCCAAAGCTCACCGTGCTCCCGGGTGACACCGTGAGCAGGTTCGTACCCAGTGCCGCAATGCGGGAGTTGACCGAATCCGCGGAAGCGGTCCCGATCCCGACCGTGCAGATGACCGCCGCAACGCCGAAGAGAATGCCGAGCGTCGTCAGCACGGAGCGCAGGCGATGACCGAGCAGCCCGCGCATGCCGGTCTCGAAGGTGCGCAGCACACTCATGCCGCGAGCCGTTCCCTGAGGTGACCGTCTGCCATCTCGACAACCCGCTCGGCGACTGTCGCGACATTGGGGTCGTGCGTGATCAGCACGATGGTGTGCCCCGACTGGTTGAGACCGGTGAGGATGTCGAGCACTTCGCGGCTCGCCTTCGAGTCGAGATTGCCCGTGGGCTCGTCGGCGAGGATCATCGTCGGATCCGTGACCAGCGCGCGGGCGATGGCGACGCGCTGCTGCTGGCCGCCCGACAGTTGGTTGGGGCGGTGCTGCACCCGGGCAGTGAGCCCAACCTGCGCGAGCGCGTTCAATGCGCTCTGCTTGCGGTCACGCGCGTTCCGGTACAGCAGCGGCAGTTCGACGTTGCGCCACGCCGACATCGACGGCAGCAGGTGGAACTGCTGGAACACGAAGCCGATGCGGCGGTTGCGAATGCTCGCCAGCTCGCGCTCGTTCATGCCGCTCACGTCCTCGCCGGCAAACCGATACTCACCGCTGGTGGGAACGTCGAGACAGCCGAGGATATGCATGAGCGTCGACTTCCCTGAGCCGGACGGTCCCATCACCGCAAGGAAATCACCCTCGTTCACGGCGAGCGAGACACCGTCGACCGCCCGCACCTCCGCATCGCCGTCGCCGTACACCTTGCACACATCGACGAGGCGGATGATCTCCGCGGCCACGTCAGCCTGCGCGGCCTGTGCCGCCGCCGCCGAAGCCGGCGCCACCACCGAATCCGCCGCCACCACCCGCGCCGAAGGAGCGCCCGGTTGGACCCGATGTCGTCGGAATCGTGCCGGTGATGGTTGCGATGACGACGACGTCACCGACCTTGACGCCGCTGAGAATCTGGGTGCGGGTAGCGTCTGCCGCGCCGATCGTGACGGCAACCGGATTCGGCTTGCCGTTGGCGAACAGCGTCACCGTGCTCCCTGCGCCGGTCGTATGCACGGCGCTGGTCGGCACCGTCACCACCCCGACGACCTGGTTGATGACAACGCTCACCGACGCCGACATGCCCGGACGGAGCGACGGCCTCGCGCCACTCAGCACCACCGTCACGGGAAAGGTCGCAACCCCGGACGTGACCGTCGCCGCCTCGGCGACCTCCGTGACCTTGCCGGCGACAGCATCGCTCGAGCCCGCTGCGACGACCTCGGCCGTCTGACCGACGGCGATTTCGTTCACGAGCGCGTCGCTCACGGAGCCGGTGACCTCGAACGCGCCAGGCGTGATGATGACGATCGCGTGGCTCGACGAGCCCGACGCTGAGGCTCCACCCGTGCCGCCACTCGGGACCGCCTGCCCGGAGGTCACGTTCACCTCCTCGACGGTGCCTCCACTCGGCGCCTTGAGGGTCGTGGCAGCGACCGCAGCCTGAGCATTCGTGACGCCAACCTGGGCGATCTCGACCTGGCTCTGATCCATCTCGATCTGCTGCGCTGTCGTCGAACCCGCCTTGAGCGCGGCCAGTGACGCCTCGGCGTTCTGCCACTGCACCCTGTCGGCATTGACCTGGCCCTGCGCCTGGTCGTTGCTCTGCGCGGCCTTGACCTCATCCGCCTGCCACGTGTGAAGAGCCTGTGTGAGCGTCTGCTCGTCCTGCGGGCACGGCGGGGTCGTGGACGTCGCCGTGCACCCGTCAGTGGTCGCGGTCGCCTGCGCCTGCGTGTACGCGCTGTACGCCTGGGCCACCATCTGCGCATTCACGGCCTTGGTGTCGGCAAGACTGGTGACCGCGGTCTGGTACTGGACGTCGGAGCTGCTGACCTGACCCTCGGCCTGGGTCAGGCTCGACGCCGTCGCGCCGGCACGGTCGAGCGAGAGCTTGGCCTCCGCGGACGCGAGAGTCGCCTGCGCCTGCAGGAGACTCGCGTTGAGACTGGTCGGATCCTGAGTCGCCAGCACCTCACCGGCGGCGACCGTCTGCCCCGACTGAACGTTGACGGATGTCACCTTGCCGGCCCCCTCGAAGTCGAGGTCGCTCTCGCCGTTCGGCGCGAGGTTGCCGGAGAGCGAGACGCTCTGCGTCACCGTGCCGAGCGTCGCCGCCGACGTCCGGTACGAGACGCTGGCCGCGTCACCGCGTGTCAGGAAGAACGTTCCAACTCCGGCAAGAACGACCGCCACCGCCACGCCGATGATGAACGGCTTGCTCAAGAGCCGGCGTCTCACGACGCGTGACTCCAAGTGAGGATCGATACCGCAGCCATGGCGCTGATCGTCAGGCCGATATCCTTTCGACTGAGTGACAACTGCCCGGGCGGTCCACGGCGTGGGCGGAGCAGGGCTCGAACCCGCGACCTCCTCGGTGTAAGCGAGGCGCTCTAACCAGCTGAGCTATCCGCCCGAAGCGACTGTATCGTCGCGCACGCCGGCTGAGCGCTGCTCAGTGCGCGGTGAGCCGGTCCACCGCGCCATCTGCGTGTCCGACGATGACGAGGCGCGCCATGCCGAGGAAGAGTCCATGGCCCGCGCACCCGGGCGTCGCCTCGATTGCCGACGCGAGCGCAACCGGATCGTCAATGTCCGCCTCGTCACTGTCAGCGATCGCGTTGCCGTTATCGGTGCGAAGCATGTCGCCGTCGGTGCCGGCGCGCAGTGTGAACGCGAGCCCGGTCCGGTCGGAGAGCGCATGCACGGTTCGCGCACACCCAAACGGGATCACCTCGACCGGGACCCGCCCGTGCAGCCGCGGGTGCACTTTGGTGTCGTCGACGATCACAACGAATTGCGCGGCCGAGGTCGCGACGATCTTCTCGCGGACCATCGCTCCGCCCTTGCCTTTGATGAGGCGCAGCACCGGGTCGACGGAGTCCGCGCCGTCGACAGCGATGTCGAGGCCGTCGGCGCCGAGCGGCTCAACGGTGATGCCGTGCGCCGCAGCAAGGTCCGCGCTTGCCTGGGACGTCGCGACTGCGCGGATCGTCAGGCCCGCGCGAACCCGCTCCGCGAGCCCGACGATGAACCAGCGCGCTGTGGAACCGGTGCCGAGACCGACGCGCATGCCGTCGGATACCAGGGGCACTGCCGCTGCACCGGCAGCGCGACGGGCGGCATCGACGTCCACCCCCGCAGCGTAACGGTCAGGAGGCGAGCCGTCCTCGGAGCTCCGCTGTCGCGGTGTGCACCGGCTCGTTGCGCGCCAACCCATCCGGCTGGCGCATGAAGCGCTCCTGGACCGCGAAGACCGCCTCGATGAGCTCCGCGGCAGACGTCCGCGGACGGAAGACGACCCCCCGGCGACGCAGCGCAACGAGGACTCGTGTCGGAATGGGCCCCCCGCGAAGGTTCACTTCTTCGAGCTGGGTCAGCAGGCCGTCGAGCTCGCACAGCGTCTCGCGTCGCTGCACCCGAAGCCGTTCTTCTTCTGCTGACCACACCAATTGATTGAGGACGCGGTTTCGGACGAAGGTGGCCATGACGCTCCCCCGGGGCGTCCACCGGGTTCGGGGGTTTGATGTGACGTAGGGTGAGTCGGACCGAACAGATGGACGTCCTGTGGTCGCGATCCTACAGATCTGTGTCCAGTTTGCATAGAGGAACGCATGTTCGTGCGGCCGGAGCGCGCCCTGGTCAATCGCTGATATGCCACAGGGCGGCCCCTTCGCACGGGGCCGCCCTGCGGGTTGAAAGGGGAGGCTGTTGGCTATTCGCCGAGCAACTGGAGGATGTGACCGACGTCCGCACGTGCACCGGCGAGATCGGTGCGTGCAGTGCCGATGTTCGAATGCGCGCTCTTGAGGTCGACCTGGTTGCCGGGCCATCCCGCGGGCGTGAGGTTGATGACCGACGCGGTCACGCCGGAGATCGAGGTGTGCGCTGCGCTGACTTTGCTCGTCAGGTCGTTGAGGTCGGCCTGCGCCTCCGCCTTGACGGTCGCCGAGACCGGCGATGCGTTGATCAACGACTGCAGCTCCGGGATGAGCGTTTCGAATGTGGCATTGACCGTGCTCACACCGTCGGCCGCGATGACTTCGTGGATTTTCGGATCCTCCATGACGTACACCCGGTAGTCCGTCACGATGAGCTCGCAATCGGCGCGCGCCGGCGCGAGCGCGCTGTCGCTCTGGATGGTCTTGTCCAGCGCCGTCAGCCCGGTCTGATCGGCGCTGATCTGGCCTTCGAGCGCAGTCCGGTCAGCGCTCGTCAACGCGCCCGATTGCTTGACGAACGAGTCGTCGGCAGCGAGCGTTCCGAGGCGGCGCTGCACCGCGCTGTTGCAGCGGACCTTGAGTGCCGCAAGGCTGATTGAGTGCGGGGCCGCTGTCGGGGTGGCGGATGGCGATGGTGCGGGTGTGGTGCCGGCGTCGACGGCGACCGGGCCGGCGAGGCCGAGTCCCGCGGCGAGCGTCAGCGTGGCGACGCCACGCGCGATCGTTCGAGTGTTCACTGGGCTGGATCTCCTTCACTGGTGCTCAACCCGGCATTGGCAGCATTGAACTGCGCGTCGATGGTGCTGAGCTGGTTGTCGATGCTGCTGACCTGCTGGTCGACTGCGCTGGTACGCGCGGGTGGGGCTGTCGACACCGCCGATGCGGCCGCCACGCCCGCTGGTGCCACGCTGCCGGCGGAGCCGCGAGTGGTGGTCGCGCATCCCGCGATCGCCGTCACGGCGAGCAGGCACAGGACGCCGTTCCTGCGCGCGGTGCGATGGGTCATGTGAGATCTCCTTGCGATGTCCGTTGGGGATGCGTCCCATCGAACCATCGGCACAGCACCGCGACCTGAGACCGCGCGGAGACGCCGCTGAGAAATCCCGGAGAGTGCGCTCAGGCCGCCGAAGCAGACGGCAGCGCGCGCTGAAGCAGCGCGGTGATGGATCCGGCAGCCTCGAGCCGCAGTCCGAACGCAGTTGCCAGCGCGCCTGCCAGCACCGGGCCAACCTGCTCAGGCGTGTGCCCGCGAGCACCGAGCGTCTCAAGCGACGCGACGCCAGACCCGTCGATGCCGCACGGCACGATCCGGTCGAACCACGAAAGATCGGTCGCGACGTTCAGTGCGACGCCGTGGGTCGTGACACCGCCGGCGAGCTTGACGCCGATGGCCCCGAGCTTGTCGTGTCCCGCCCACACGCCCGTGAATGGAGGGCGCCTCGTCACCTGGACGCCGTAGGAGGCCGCGGTGGCGATCAGCGCGCTCTCCAGCGCCCGGAGGTAGCGGATGACGTCGCCGTGGGCGGGATGGCCCGGAATCGGAAAGAGGCCGGCAAGGCGGACGACGGGATACGCGACCAGCTGGCCGGGCCCGTGGAACGTCACCGACCCACCTCGATCGACCTCGACGAACTCGGCGCCCGCTTCGATGAGCGCTTCGGGCCCGTCACCGAGATGGCGGGCTTCGCCCTGGCGGCCCATCGTGTAGACGGGTGGATGCTCGAGGAGCAGCACCGCGTCATCGGCGAGCTCCCCGCTTCTGCGAGCGACGGCGATCGCGCGCTGCAGGGCCAGGGCCTCTCCGTAGCCCAGGGTGCCCAACCAGGCCCACCGCAGTGCCGGCGCCTCCGTGATGTCCGTCATCCCGCGTGGGCAGCGACCGCCTGCTCGTGGGCGTGGTAGCTCGAGCGGACGAGCGGGCCCGACTCGACGTGCGCGAACCCGAGTGCCTTCCCGTACGCCTTCAGCTCCGCGAACTCGTCGGGGTGCCAGTAGCGGATGAGGGGGTGGTGCTTGAGTGACGGCCGCAGGTACTGGCCGATGGTGATGATCTCGATGTCGTGCTCGCGCATCTGGTCGAGCAGTACCTTGACCTCGGGCATCTCCTCGCCGAGCCCCACCATGAGACCCGACTTGGTTCTGCTTCGCGGTTCGATCTGCTTGGCAGCCCGCAGCAGCTCGAGGCTGCGCATGAGCTCGGACTTCGGCCGGACCCGCCGGTACAGGCGGCCGACGGTCTCGACGTTGTGGTTGAAGATCTCGGGCTGCTCGGCCATCACGGTGCGAAGGGCCTCATGGTCACCCTGGAAGTCGGGTGTCAGCACCTCGATCGTCGTGCCGGGGGCCATCGACCGGATGCTCCGGATGGTCGACGCAAACACGCCCGCGCCACCGTCCGGGAGATCGTCGCGGTCGACGGACGTGACCACCGCGTGGCGCAGCTGCATCGACCGCACCGCCTCCCCCACGCGGCGCGGTTCGTCCCAGTCGATGTCGCCGCCGCGCTTGCCACTCGTCACCGCGCAGAAGGCACAGGCCCGGGTGCAGACGTCGCCCAGGATCATGAAGGTGGCCGTGCCGTGTCCCCAGCACTCCGCGATGTTGGGGCAGCGGGCCTCCTCGCACACGGTGTTGAGCTGCTGGCCGCGCATGATCCCCTTGATCTGCGCGTAGCCGTCGCCTGCCGGGAGCTTGACGGTGAGCCACTCGGGGCGCCGGTCAACCCCTTCCGGAAGGAGACGCTGATGCAGCGGGCGGGTGTCCGCCACGGGCAGGGGCCGCAACCGGATCTGGTCCATTGCTGCACATCACTCTACACACTCGCTGCGCGACAATCGCCCGGATGAGCACCCCTCCACCGAGAAACGAGCCCGTGTCGCTGTTCGCCCCAGGATCTGCCGAGCGGGCCAGCCTCCGTCGAACTGTCAACGACATGCAGGCGTCCGCGCCGCACCACGTGCAGCTGCATATCGACGGGAAGTGGATTGACGGCGAGGGCGACCGGATCTCGGTCCGGGCGCCGCACCGGCATTCGCTCGAAGTTGCAGAGTCGCGCATGGCAACCACTGCGGACGTTCGCCGCGCGGTCGATGCAGCGCTTGCGGCGCGCCATGACTGGTCGACGGCTCCGTTCTCGACGCGTGCGTCGGTGTTCCTGCGTGCGGCCGACCTGCTGAGCGGGCCGTTCCGGAATCGGCTCAACGCAGCGACCATCCTCGGTCAGAGCAAGAGCGTCCATCAGTCTGAGATCGACGCAGCCTGCGAGCTGATCGATTTCTGGCGATGGAACGTGCACTTCGCGGAAGAGCTTCAGGAGATGCAGCCGGTTTCCCCTCCAGGGCAGTGGAACCGCATGGAGCACCGTGCACTCGAGGGTTTCGTGCTCGCGATCAGCCCGTTCAACTTCACGTCGATCGGTGGCAACCTCGCCGGAGCGCCCGCCATCATGGGCAACACGGTCGTCTGGAAGCCGGCGACGACGGCGCTTCTCGCGGCCAAGGTGATCATGGAGATCTTCGAGGCGGCGGGCATGCCGCCAGGAGTGATCAATCTGATCGCGGGGCCGGGCGCCGCAGTCTCCGAAGCGGCGGTGCAGCATCCATCGCTTGCTGGCATCCACTTCACGGGATCCACCGAGACGTTCCAGCACCTCTGGACCAACGTTGCTGCCAATCTCGGCGAATACCGAACGTATCCGCGTCTCGTCGGCGAGACCGGCGGCAAGAATTTCGTCCTCGTGCACCCCTCTGCGTCGGTTGACTCGCTGCTCGTCGGTCTCCTGCGCGGCTCGTTCGAGTACCAGGGTCAGAAGTGCTCCGCGTCGTCGCGGGCGTACATTCCGCAATCGGTGTGGGAGCGGCTCCGCGAACCGCTGGCCGCTGCGACGGCCGAGATCCGTGTCGGCGATCCCGCGGAGTTCAGCACGTTCATGGGAGCGGTCATCGACGAGCCGGCCTTCCGCAAGCACGAGGCGGTGCTCACCGGCGCTCGCACCGCTCCCGACCTGGAGTTGATCGCAGGCGGCGAATGCGACTCGGAGGTCGGGTGGTTCGTGCACCCGACGATCTATGCGAGCCAGAACCCCCACCACGATCTCTTCAAACGAGAGCTCTTCGGACCGATCCTCGCGGTGTACCCGTATCCCGACAGTGAGTGGCACTCAGTCATCGACCTCGTGGACCACACATCGCAGTACGCGCTGACCGGAGCGATCTTCGCCGAAGACAGGCGCGCGATCGATGAGGCCTCGAGCCGCCTCCGCTACGCCGCCGGCAACTTCTACATCAATGACAAATCGACGGGGGCGGTCGTCGGTCAGCAACCATTCGGCGGGGCTCGTCTGAGCGGGACCAACGACAAGGCGGGCTCGGCGCTGAACCTGCTGCGCTGGGTGGCGCCCCGGGCGATCAAGGAGACGTTCGTGCCGCCGACCGACTGGCGCTATCCGCACCAGGATCCCGACTGACGAGCCGGGCTAGCTGACCCCGACCTCGAGAACGCTCAGGACCGCCAGCGGGTGCACGAGCGGGTCGGCCGGCGCCGGCAGGAGCAACTCCCCGGATGGCGCGGCGTGCGCCTCGCGGTCGATGGCTCTTCGGCGGCGACGCGGACCAGAGCGTGAAAGCGACGCTCGTCGATGATGCCCTTCTCGAGAGCGCGTCTCGCCCAGGCAGGTGGGGTCCGAAGCCCCCATGCATCGAAAGTGCCGTGCTCGATCATCGTTCCTCCAGATGATAGCCAGGAGTGACTAGACGAGGGTCCCGGACGGGTCGATGCCTTCGAGGAGTTTCTGAACGGCGGTCACGAAGCGGGTCGCCTGGAGGCCGTCGTTGATCCGGTGATCGAACGAGAGGCCCAGATTCATGATCGGGCGGATGGCGATCGCGTCGCCGACGACCACGGGGCGCTTGACCACCATGTCCATGGTCATGATCGCCGCCTGCGGCTGGTTGATGATCGCCTGGGTCATCACGGCCCCGAGCGCGCCCGTGTTGTTGAGCGTGAAGGTCCCGCCCTGCACCTCGTCGAGCTTGAGGTGGTTGCTCCGAGCGCGTGCGCCCAGATCCGCCATCGTGGTGGCCAGGCCCGAGATGCTCAGCCGATCCGCATCGCGAACCACCGGCACGATCAGGTTGTCCTCGAGCGCCACGGCGATGCCGAGGTTGATGCTCCGCTTGACGACGATCCCGGCATCGCTCCACGACGCGTTCAGGGTGGGATGACGTTGCAGCGCCTCGATCACGGCCCGCGCGACGAACGGCAGGAACGTCAGCTTGACGCCGTGCCGTTGCTGGAACGCGGCCTTCTCGCGATCGCGGATCCGCGAGACCGACGACATGTCGACCTCGACCATGATGTATGCGTGCGGCGAGGTCTGGCGGCTGCGCACCATGTGATCGGCGATCGCCTTGCGCACCTGCGTGAGCGGGACCACGGTGTCCCCCTCCCCCGTACCAAACGAGGACGGCAACGCCTGCGCGGCCGAAGCCGGCGAGGGCTGCGCGACAGCAGGAGCAGGCGCGGAGGCAGGCTGGGGTGCCAGCGTTGGCGACATAGCCAGGGGAGTCGCCGCAGCGGGCAGTGCAGACGGCGCGCTTGCGGCGCCTTGCCCCGCGTCGCGCTGCTGGACGTACTCCAGCACGTCCTTCTTCGTGATGCGCCCGCCGATCCCGCTTCCCGTGATCTGACCGAGATCCACGCCATGCTCCCGAACGAGCATCCGCACCGCCGGGGTGAGGTGATATCCCGCCCCGTTGCCTGAAGGAGACGCTGCGGCCCCAGCACCGGGACCAACAGGGGCCTGCGGCCCCGACAACGAAGCCGAGACCGCCGCGGCAACGGTCCCAGCCGATGTCCCTTCGAGATCGGCACCTTCAATCACGGCGCCCTGCCCCCCGGCGCCTTCCGACGCTGGCGAAACTGAAGGAGCCAATGCTGGCGCCGCCCCGTCGGCTGGCGAGCCCGCGGGCGCAAGCGCCGGTTGGGCCGTCTGCGTAGGCGACATAGCCAGGGGAGTCGCCGGAGCGGACGACCCGACCGACGCCGTCGCACTCGACGCGGCGTCAGCCGCCGAAGCGTCTGCGCTAGCCCCGGCGACATCTATGGAGCAAATTGGTTGGCCGACGGGCACCACTGCTCCCTCGGCGGCGATGAGCTCCGACATGACGCCGTCCGCGGGGGCTGGGATCTCAGCGTTCACCTTGTCAGTGATGACCTCGGCAATCGACTCATACTTGGCGATCGCATCGCCGGGCTGCTTGAGCCAGCGCGCGATCGTCCCTTCGGTAACGCTCTCACCGAGTTGCGGCATCGTGACGGTCATAGACATGCGGTGGACGTCCTCGTGTTCGGGCTCAGTACGCGGCGAGCTCGCGCAGCTTCGCCTCGACCTTGTTCGGGGTGACCAGATAGAACTCCTCGAGCGGTGGCGAGTATGGCATCGCCGGAATTTCCGGACCACCGAGCCGCATCACCGGCGCGTCGAGGTAATCGAAGCACTCCTCGGCGATGATCGCCGCAACCTCCGCAGCGACGCTCACCGCCAGGTTCGCTTCCTGGACGACGAGCACTTTGCCGCACTTGCGCGCGCTCGCGACAATTGCTGCGCGGTCGATCGGGCGCAACGACCGCAGATCGGTGACCTCGCAGGAAAACCCATCTGCAGCAAGTCGTTCCGCCGCCTCGAGCGACGCGTGCACCATCATCCCGTAGCTGAACACCGCGATATCGGATCCCTCGCGAGCGACCCGCGCGCGGTCGAGCGGCACGGTGTACTCACCTTCGGGCACATCGCCTTTGATGGCGCGGTAGCAGCGCTTGTGCTCGAAGTACAGCACCGGGTCCGGATCGCGCAACGCGGAGATGATCATGCCCTTCGCGTCATACGGCGTCGACGGCACCACGACACGCAGGCCCGGGATATGCGCGAAGATCGCCTCGATCGACTGTGAATGATAGAGCGCGCCGTGCACTCCCCCACCGAACGGTGAGCGCAACACCATCGGCACGCCCCAGTCGCCGTTGCTCCGGTAGCGCATCTTGGCGGCTTCGCTGACGATCTGATCCATGGCCGGCATGATGAAGTCCTGGAACTGGATCTCCGCGATCGGACGGAGTCCGTTCATCGCGGCGCCGATTGCGACGCCGACGATCAGGGACTCCGCGAGCGGACTGTCGAGCACGCGATCCTCGCCGAACTCCTTCTGCAACCCCTCCGTGACACCGAACACACCGCCCTTGGCGCCGACGTCCTCGCCGAGAATCATCACGCGCTCGTCGCGCTGCATCTCCTCGCGGATGCCGTCGCGGATCGCCTCGATGTAGGTCTTCTCAGCCACGCCAGTCACCCGCTTCGGCGTACACGTGGAGCATCGCGGTGTCAGCAGGTGGCAGCGGCGCCGCCTCCGCTTCCTCGGTGGCGCGATCGAGCTCGAGGACGAGTTCCGCCCGCAGCTCCTCCGCATCACCCGGGCTCAGGACACCGAGCTCTTCGAGGGTTGTCTTGAAGCGGAGCAGGGAATCGTGCACCTTGTCTGCCTCGAGCTCCTCGCGGCTGCGATAGCGGCGCTGATCGTCGTCAGAGCTGTGTGAGGTGAGGCGCAGGACCTTGGCTTCGACGAGCGTCGGGCCATCGCCGCGACGGGCGCGCTTGACCGCTTCGCGTGCGACGGCGTAGCAGGCGATGGCGTCGCTGCCGTCAACGACGACGCCGGGAATCCCGTAGCCCTTGGCACGATCGGCGACGTCCTGCGTGGGCATCTGCTTCTGCCACGGCACGCTGATCGCGAACCCGTTGTTCTCCACGAGGAAGATCACCGCGAGCTTCTTGGTGGCGGCGAAGTTCAGCGCCTCGTGAAAGTCGCCTTCGCTGGTGCCGCCCTCCCCAATCGACGTGAGCGTCACCGCGTCCTCGCCGCGCATACGCGAGGCGAGTGCGATGCCGCTCGCATGGATGAGCTGCGTGCCGATCGACGAACCCGTGCTGATGATGTTGAGGCGCCGGCATCCGTAATGCGCGGGCATCTGACGAGCGCCGCTGTTGGGATCATCAGCGCGTTGCAGTCCCGAGAGAATGTGGTCCTTCGGTGTCATGCCCAGCACGAGCGTGAGGGCAAGGTCGCGGTAGTACGGCGCGACCCAGTCGTAGGACGGCCTCAGGTTCATGCCAAAGGCGACTTGAACTGCCTCGTGGCCTTCCGCTGAGATCCAGAACGGCGCGCGTCCCTGGCGGTTCAACACCCACAACCGCTCGTCCGTCAGGCGCGAGCGCAGCATGTGCCGGTACATGAGCCGGAGCGTCTCCGCATCGAGGCCGGCCCGCGCTCTGGTTTCCGTCTTGGTCATGGCCATCGCCGAGCCGTCCCTCCGATCGAAGCTGTCACTGTTGACGCTGCCTCGAACGCTCCACTGCCGCTCAAATGTGGATCGCCTCGCCGCTGGTGGCGAGGGCAGCTTCTGAGAGCACTTCACTGAGTGTAGGGTGTGGCGCGACTGCGTGTCCCATCTCGAACGCGGTGCCTTCGAGCAGGCCGCCCAGCGCCGGTCCCCAGATCAGCTCGGTGACCTCGTGGCCGATGAGGTGCACACCCAGAACGTCCCCTGACGCCTTGTCGGCGACGACCTTGCAGAAGCCGTCCGTATCGCCCCAGATGACGGCCCTGCCGTTGCCCAGGAATGGCATCTTGCCGATTGCCACGTCATGGCCGGCCGCACGTGCCTCGGCCTCGCTCAGGCCCAGGGATCCGATCTGTGGCGTGCAGTACGTGGTGCGCGTCACGAGCCGCGGGTCGAGCGGATGCGGGTCGCGCCCGGCGATGGCCTCGACGGCAATCACACCTTCGTGGAGGGCCTTGTGCGCGAGTTGGAAACCGCCGACGACGTCGCCCACGGCGCTCACACCCGCCTCGCCGGTGCGGAGCATCCCGTCCACCACGATGACGCCACGCTCCACAACCACCCCCGTGCCCTCGATGCCGATGTTTTCGACGTTGGCGGCACGGCCGACGGCGACGAGCAGCACTTCAGCGGTGAGCCGCTGCTCCTTCCCATCCTCAGCGGCAACGGTCACGCTCACACCATCGTCACCTCGCTCGACGGACCCGAGGTCCAGCCGGTGCCCTGTGAGACAGGTGATCCCGCGCGCCTCGAACTGCCGGCGCAACTCCTCGCCGATGTCGGCGTCCTCGAGGGGCACGAGGCTCGGCAGCATCTCCACCACCGTGACATCGGCGCCGCAGCTGCGATAGAGCGACGCGAATTCGACCCCGACCGCGCCGGCACCGAGGACGATGGCCGACCCCGGCGCCCGGTTCATCTTCAGGGCCTCATCACTGGTGAACACCGCCGTCCCGTCGGCGGGAACGCCGGGCAGTTGCTTCGGCCGCGAACCGGTGGCGATGATCACGGCACCTGCCTCGACGTCCGTCGTCTCCCCTCCGGCGGCGGTCACGCTGAGGCGTCCGGACCCGGCAAGGCGCCCCGTCCCGCTCAGCATGGTGACCTTGTTCTTGCGCAGCAGGAACTGGACGCCCCTGTGGAGCTGCCCGACCACCTTGTCGCGCCGATTGCCGGCCACCGCGTAGTCGAAGCTGACGTCGCCGGTGGTGACGCCGAACGCGGCCGCGTGGCCGAGCTCATCAAGCAGCGCGGCGCTCTGGAGCAACGCCTTGGCAGGGATGCATCCGCGATGGAGGCAGGTCCCGCCGACCTTGTCCTCCTCAACGAGGACAGCCCGCAGGCCGAGTTGGGCCGCACGGATCGCCGCCGGATACCCGCCCATCCCGCCGCCGAGGATGGCGATGTCGAAACGTTCGGCCACAGCGGCTGAGTATATCGGCGGATACCTCCGGCCCTTGTCTCGGACGTTCCGGGGATGCGCCTATACGAGATAGGCGCGCGGGTTGACCCACTGACCGTTGTGATTGACGCTGAAATGGAGATGGCACCCCGTCGAGTTGCCCGACGTCCCCTCGTAGCCGATCAGCTGACCCGTTGCGACGGTCTGTCCGTTGTGGATTGCGAAGCTCGCAAGGTGCCCGTAGAGGGTCTGCCAGCCGTTGCCGTTGACGATGATGATGTAGTGCCCAAAGCCGTACGGCTCATATGGTTCGATGTGGGCGATGCCCGCGTTCGCCGCGACGATGTGGTTGCCGCACGCGCCGGCGATGTCGAGTCCGTTGTGGAAGTGCCTCTGGGGACACGCCGGGTCGTACGGCTCGAACGGGTACGGCGTGCACCCGAATCCCTGGCTGATCGGTCCGGTATCCGGCCAGATGAAGTGACCGCTGCCACCCCCGGCGGCCCGTGCCGCGGCCTCCTCCTTCTGCAGCTGCGCGATCTGACCATTGATGGTGTTCTCGGCGGCCGTCCACTCCTGCGCGCTGCGCTCGTCCTGCGCCTGAATCTGCGCGAGATAAGCCACCGCCTCGGTGCGCACCGACAGCTGGCCGTCCAATGACTGCTCGGTGAGGTAGAGCTGGCCGAGCAGTTGCTGCTGTTGCTGCTGGTCGCGGCTGATACGCCCGACGTCGGTCTGCACCGCATCGCGCTGCGCGGTGACGATGTCAAGCGTCTGCAGCTCGCGCGCGCTGATGCGGCCACCGTTGATGACGTCAGTCCAGAACTGATTGAAGTTGCCGGATGTCAGCAGGTTGCTCAGGGGCGTCGACTCGTTCTCGAACTCGTAGTACACGACGAGCTCTCGCGAGAGCTGCGTTTCCTCCGTGCCGAGCGTCGTGCGCGCGTCTGTCAGTTGCGTCTGGGCGGCGCTCAGCTGCGTGTTGATGGCGGCCAGCTTTGCCTTTGCCGACGCGACCTGGGCCTGTGTCGCGGTGATCTGCTGGTTGAGGCCGGTGATGATCGCCGTGAGCGCGCTTTCCTGGTTCTGTGCTGCGGCGATCTGCGCCTTGAGCGAAGCGATCTCCGCCTTGGCCTGGTTGAGCTGACGCTGCTCCCGGCTGATGTGCTCGGTGATCTGATCAGCAGCGATCGGCTCTGCGATGGCAAACAGCGACGTGGCTATGGCCAGCGACACGATGCCGCCAACCAGCCTCCCTCCTCTCACGCCGAGAGGAAACGCCGTACGCCGAGGAAACTCCCGAAGGCACCGACGGCGACGCCGCCGATGAGCAGGAATATCAGCAGGGTGACCGTGTAGGGCCCGTCGAAGGGCACACTCAACAGATGGCCCTGCGCCGCCTGGACGAACACGCGATACGCGGCGTAGACGACCGCTCCGGAGAAGATTGCGGCCAATAAGCCACCGAGCATGCCCTCCAGAATGAAGGGCCAGCGCACGAACCAGTCGGTGGCGCCGACCAGTTTCATGATCTCGATCTCCGTGCGACGCGCATAGACCGCCGTCCTGATCGTGTTCATGATGATCACGATGCTGATCGTCATCAGGATCACGGCAATGATCGCGCCGACCCACTCGATGATCGTGATCACCGCGTTGAGCTTGGAGATGACGTCGGAGTTGTAGTCCGTTGGCGTGGTCTTGTCGACGATCGGCGTTGCCGCCGCCATCGCGTTGAACTCGCTCAGGTCGGTCAGCTTCCGCACGACGAGGTTGAGCGAGGCGGGCAGCGGGTTGCTGCCGAGGACGCTCAGCGCTTGTGAGATGTCGGGGTTCTGCGACGCCTGTCGCGCAGCCTGGTCCTTGGTCTCGAAGCTGACGGAGATGACGCGTCGATCACTTTTCAGGCGGCTTTCGAAATTCGTGATCGCGGCCAGCGACGCGTTGTCCGAGATGTAGATCTTGAGATGGCTCGCGTTCTGCTCCTGCGACTGCAGCACGGTGTCAACCGAGTGCGTGAACAGCAGCCCGCCGCCGACGAGAAAGATGATCAGCCCCATGGTGAAAACGCCCGCGAGCGACACGCCGAGGTTGCGCCGGAAGTTCTGTCCCGCGCTGTGCAACGCAAACCAGAGCGAGGCTGCGATCTGCCTCACAGGGTCGCGGTTCCTTCGCGCAGGTACTGTCCCTCGGCCTCGTCGCGGACGACGCGCCCACCCTCGATTGCGATGACGCGACGGCGGACGAGATCGACGACCTCACGATTGTGCGTCGCCATGAGCACGGTGGTGCCGCGATGGTTGATCTGGAGGAGCAGCTGCACGATGCCCCACGACGTATCGGGATCGAGGTTGCCGGTGGGCTCGTCCGCCAGGAAGATGCGCGGTCGGTGCACCAGCGCGCGCGCGATCGCGACCCGCTGCTGCTCACCACCGCTCAACTCGTCCGGGAACGTATCGAGCTTGTCCTCGAGACCGACGATCCAGAGCACCTCCTCAACCTTCTCGCGCATGTGGCGCTGACCGGGCCGCGTCACCTGCAGCGCGAACGCGACGTTCTGCGCGACCGTGCGCCGCGTGAGGAGCTTGTAGTCCTGGAAGACGATGCCGAACTTGCGCCGAAGCTTGGGAAGCTTGCGCCGGGACATCCGGCTGATCTCCTGCCCTTCGACGAAGATGCGACCGGTCGATGGCGCCTCGTCCCGGATGAGCAGACGGACCAGCGTTGACTTCCCCGCGCCGCTCGCGCCGACGAGGAAGCAGAAATCGCCTTGATGGATCGCCAGATCAACGTCTCGCAAGGCCTCCGTTCCGTTCGGGTAGACCTTGCTGACGCCGTGAAAGGAGATGACTGGGCGCAGCGCGTGCTGAGGCGGGGCCGCAGATCGCTCGGCGACCGCCACGCTCACCAGGCTGCCCCCTGGGGCGATGTATTCATAAGATGGTTTCTGGGATCGCTACTGAGTCGGCGGCCAGTATAGACCGGGGTTCCGCCAGACTCCCGCCGAATTTCACAGGACGGTGACTTTCGTACGGCAGCGATGCGTGGTGGTTCGATCAGGATGCCTTCGATTCCCCTTCCTCGTCGGCCGCCCAGTGGAGGTATCCCTCGATGAAGGGATCGATGCCCCCCTCGAGCACGGCCTGAGTGTTGCCGACCTCGACGTTCGTTCGGTGGTCCTTGACCATCGTGTAGGGGTTGAGGACGTAGGAGCGGATCTGGCTGCCCCATTCGGCCGCGATCAGCTCGCCCTTGAGATCGGCGATCTTCTGGGCGTGCGCAGCCTGCTGCAGGGCCAGCAGCCGTGACCGGAGCACCCGCCAGGCGACGTCGCGGTTCTGCTGCTGCGAGCGCTCGTTCTGGCAGGTGACGACCACGCCGGTCGGGATGTGGGTGAGCCGCACGGCCGATGAGGTCTTGTTGACGTGCTGGCCACCGGCGCCGCTCGACCGGAAGACATCGGTGCGGACGTCGTCGGGATCGATCTCGACGGTGACGGTATCCTCGATCTCGGGGGTCACCTCGACGAGGACGAATGACGTGTGCCGGCGATGGGCGGCATCGAACGGGCTGATGCGGACAAGGCGATGGACGCCGTGCTCCCCTTTGAGCAGCCCGTAGGCGCGCGGGCCCGAGATGCGGATGGTGGCCGACTTGATGCCCGCTTCATCCCCCACCGACTCCTCGAGGAACTCGACCGGCATCTTGTGCTCCTCGGTCCAGTGCAGGTACATGCGCATCAGCATGGCCGCCCAGTCCTGCGAGTCCGTCCCACCGGCCCCGGCGTGGATGCTCAGGAGCGCGACGTGGTCCGTGTACGGGTCGCTGAAGAGGAGATCGATCTCGCGGCGCGCGATCTCCTTCTCGAGGGACTTGATCTCGTGTTCGAGATCGGTCGCCATACCCTCGTCGGGCTCGGCGTCGAGCATGGACGCGAGCTCGCGGGTGTCGACGGCACGCTGCGTCAGCGACTCCCAGGTGGCGAGGTCATCACGGATGCGCGACGCCTCCTGGTTGAGGGCGGCGGCGCGGCGAGGGTCGTCCCAGAGATCCGGGTCCGATATGTCCCGATCGAGCTCGACTAGACGGACGCGTTTTCCGTCGAGGTCAAAGATGCCCCTGAAGCTCGGCGATGCGGGCGGCAACGTCGGAGGCGCGGTCGGCAAGCTCGCTCATGTCCCGAGTATTTCACAATGATCTGATGCACCCCGCCGTCGGCGCGGTTCCCGCCGCGATCGGCGAGCTGTTTCCCGACCTGCCCCGCGCGTTCGATTTCGACGACGTGTCGCTCGTCCCGCGCGTGCCATCGACGCTGGTGCATCGAACGGAGGCGGTCCCTGCCGTGGAGTTCGGGCCGCTGCGGTTGTCGGTGCCGCTGGTCGGCTCGCCGATGCCGGACGTGTGCGGCGTCGAGATGTGCCAGGCCCTCGCGCAGCACGGCGCGCTCGGGATCCTGCCGCGCTTCCAGAGCACCGACGAGCAGGCCAAGCAGATCCGTGAGGTGGGCACGTCGAGCGGCGCTCTGGCCGCGGCGCTCGGGGTGACCGGCGACTTCCATGAACGGTTCGAGCGCATCGTCGACGCCGGGTGCCGGATCGTGTGTCTTGACACCGCGAACGGCGCGCACGAGCAGGTGGCGCGCGCGGTGCGGTGGCTGCGTGAGCAGTCCGTGCCCGTGTTTATCATCGCCGGGAATGTCGCGACTGCCGAGACATTTGCATGGCTCGAGGATCTCGGGGTTGACGCGATTCGCGTTGGTATCGCTGGGGGATCGGTGTGCGAGACGCGGACCGAGACGGGCGTCTACGCGCCCACCCCGTACAGCGTGCACGCGTGCGCGCAGGTGCGCCGTCACGCGCTGATCGTGGCCGACGGCGGGATCCGCAGCCCGGCCGACATGTGCAAGCTCCTTGCGTTGGGAGCCGACTGCGTGATGGTCGGCTCGGCGCTTGCGGGGACCTACGAGGCCCCCGGGCGGGTGCTGGTCGTTGACGGCAAGAAGTTCAAGATCATGCGCGGCGCCGCGTCGTTCTCTGTGCAGCAGGAATTCGCCGGCGAGGACCCCGAGTACATCGAGGGCGCGGAGTCGATCGTGGCCTACAAGGGGCATGTGGCCGATGTCGTGCAGCGCTACGTGGCCGGGTTGCGGAGCTCGATGTCGTACATGGATGCGCGGACGCTCGACGAGTTTCGGGAGAACGCGAGCTTCATCCGGATGCGGTAGGCGCTCGATGAGCATGCGCAGGCCACTCGATGCCGCGGACCGCGAGCTCGTGGAGCGTGCGACGGAGATCGTGGACCGGTGCGGCGACGGCAGGGTGCACACGGTCGCCGCGGCGGCGCGCGCCGCCGACGGGCGGATTGTGACCGGGTTGAACGTGTACCACTTCACCGGCGGGCCGTGCGCGGAGCTTGTGCTGCTGGGAAACGCCGCGGAGCTGGGCGTGGAGCGGCTCGACGTGATCGTCGCTGTGGCCGATCGGACGCGCGGTATCCTGCCCCCATGCGGGCGGTGCCGGCAGGTGCTGCTCGACTATCACCCTGGTATTCGTGTGCTGATCCCCGTTGACGGGGTCCTTGAGTCCTTGCCGATTGCGGACCTGTTGCCCTTTGGGTTTCGATGGACGGTCGAGTCGGGTTCCGTGCCTTCGGGAGATCGGCGAAAGTTCAGCTGAGTGCGGCTGGCGGGGCGAAGCTGTCCGGCACATTGCGAGGTGGTCAGGTTTGGCCGGGCGACGCCGGCGCGCCAGGGAGCGTCTACGCTCTACCGATCGATCACTGTGCTTCGGGTCGCCGCGAGGCCGCGCGGCGCGTCAACAGTGCCGCGCAGGCACCCGCCAACAGCCCGACCGTCGGGCCGAGCAGCAACGCTCCCGACCAGAACGTCTTGACGCAGGAGCCGAGCGGAACGTAACCCGTCCATCCCGCCCCGCAGGAATCCGCGTAGACAACGTTACCCAAGACCAACGTGGCCACGACAGCGACCGTCACGAATGTAGCGATCGGGACGGCCAAGGTGCGTCGACGACCAGTCATTCCGAGATCCTATCAGCGAGAAACCCGACCTGATGGAGGTCGGAATCATGCACCTACGTGCGGATCCTGGGATCGATGAGGGTGTGAATCACGTCCACCGCGATGCTGGCTACCACGATGAAGGCCGACGTCGCGATGACAGCTCCCTGCACAACCGGTCGGTCCTCGCTGAGGATGGCTTGCACCATCGTCCGGCCCAATCCGGGGAGCTGGAAGACCACCTCGGTAACGATTGCTCCGCCGAGCACGGTGGCGAGGTCGATGCCGAACTGGATAATGACCGGAGAGATCGCCGCTCGCAGCGCGTGGTGGTACGTGATCCGCGACTCTGATATTCCCCTGGCCCGCGCCGCCGTGATGTACTCCTGTCCAAGCACGTCGCGAAGCGAGCTGCGCCAGAGCCGCACGTACGTCGCGGACGACACGAACGCCAGCGTGATCCAGGGAAGGATCAAGCCGTGCGCCCATTCCAATGGACTGACCTGAAAGGGGGTCCAGCTCTGACCCGGGAGTAAGAAGAGGTGCTGCCCATGGATCCGAATGCCGCCGAAGATGTCGATGAGCGCGACCCCGAGGATGAAGGTGGGGATGGAGAGACCGGCGAATACGAAGAGCGTCGCAGCCCGGGCGCGGCGGCTGTTTGGACGTCGAGCCGCCAAGGTTCCGATGCTGAGACCGATACCGAGCCAGATGATCGCGGCCGGGACAGCGAGCGAGATGTCGACCGGGAGCGCGCGGAGCACGATGGATGACACCGGCGCACCGCTCCCATACGAGTACCCCAGGTCGCCATGGAGGATGCGACCGAAATACTCGAGATACTGCTGCCAGAGCGGGTGATCGAGGCCAAGGTTCACGCGGATTCTCTGGAGGAAGATTGGGGGGCAACCGGGCCGGCACAGCTCCGCGGCCGGGTCTCCCGGCGCAACGAAGTACGCGACGAAGATCAGGGACCAGGTCACCCACAGGGTGACGACGCCCTGAACGGAGCGGCGAATCAGATACGGAGCCACGGTCCCTCTAGAGCGGGCGGGCCGTCAAACGCAGCCTGGAGTTCGACCTGCCCCGCGCGACCGCACGCCGAATCCTCTCTAACGACCTCAAGCGCGAAGCAAGCCTCCCGAACCGCCATTGCGGGACTTTGCCGTGAATCCTCGTCCAGCTTGACGAGCACCCGTCCAGGTGCCGAAGACTGAACTCCTCACCGCGGATAGCGGCAGTCCTGCGCCGCCGCGGCCTCGGCGCCCCGCTACTTGCCGTGGCAGAACTTGTACTTCTTCCCCGACCCGCACGGGCAGGCCTGATTGCGTCCCACCTTCCCGCTTCCTGGTCCGCTTGCCGGGGCGAGGTCACCATTCGCAGCGCCGGCCGGAGTACTGCCCGCGCGCTGCGTGCCCGCTCCGGACGACTCCACGATGTTGCGCACGATCGGCTTCGAGGTCAGCGGCGCCGACACCCGCGTGCCGGTCGCGCGCGCCAAAGCACCGCTCGCCAGCGCCGCCGCCGGGCGGGCGGGCGGTACGTGTGCGCCATCGGTCGCGCCGCCAGGCCGGTCGGCACGCGGTGACGCGGGCGCTGTTGCTTCGGCGGCGCCGGCGGTGGGAGCAGGCGTCGCAGCCCCGTTGGCTGCGCCATTCCCGGCAGCCCCGTTTGCTGCAGCCCCGTTGGCCCCAGCCTCGAGAGCGCCGGCCGGATCCGCCGGCCCACCGTCAGAGCCAAGCCCCCCGGCCGTCGCAGGATCCACGCGCCGGATCTGCACATTCAGCAGTGCCCGCACGATCTCGCGCTGAATATCCTCGGTGAGGTCCTGGAACGCCGTGAACGCGGCGGCCTTGTACTCAACCAGCGGGTCCATCTGACCGTACGCCTGAAACCCCATCCCTTCGCGGAGGTGGTCCATCTGCGTCAGATACGCGAGCCACCGCGTGTCGATGACCTGGAGCATGACGCTCTGCTCAACTTCACGGAGCAACTCGGCGCCGTACTCCTGCTCCTTCTCCTCGTAGAGGCCGATGAGCTCGCCGCTCAAGGTCTCGGACACCTCCTCCACCGAGTTGCCCAGGCTCTCGGTGCTGACCTCCGACAGCGGTGGCAACCCGGCCGCGAGCTGATGCATCCGCTCCCACAAACCATCGAAATCCCAGGCTTCGCGATGTCGCCCCTCGCAGTAGGTCGGCACCTCGGACTGGACAACGTGCTCCACCATCCCGATGAAGTTGGCGCGCGTGTCGGTGCCTTCAAGGATCTTGCGGCGCTCTCCGTAGATGATTTCGCGCTGCTTGTTCATGACGTCGTCGTACTCGACGACGTGGCGCCGGCTGTCGAAGTTCGATCCCTCGACGCGCGCCTGCGCACCCTCGATCTGCTTCGACACCATCTTCGACTCGATCGGCGTGTCCTCGTCGACACCGAGCCGGCCCATGATCCCCTGCATGCGCTCACCACCGAACACGCGCATGAGGTCGTCCTCGAACGACAGGAAGAAGCGAGACTCGCCGGGGTCGCCTTGACGACCGGCGCGTCCACGGAGCTGGTTGTCAATGCGACGTGACTCGTGCCGCTCGGTGCCGATGATGTACAGACCGCCGAGGTCCGGGACACCCGCGCCGAGCACTATGTCCGTACCGCGGCCGGCCATGTTGGTGGCGATCGTCACGCTGCCGGCCTGGCCCGCGTTGGCGATGACATCGGCCTCCTTCTCATGCAGCTTCGCGTTGAGGACTGAGTGCTGCACACCGAGCTTGTCGAGCATGCGGCTGATGCGCTCGCTCCTCTCGATGCTCGTCGTGCCGACAAGCGTCGGTTGTCCTTTCTTGTAGCGCTCGGAGATCTCGTCGACCACCGCCCGATACTTGCCGTCCTCGGTCTTGTAGATGAGGTCGGGCTCGTCGAGCCGGATCATGTCGCGGTGCGTCGGAATCGGGACAACCTCGAGCTTGTAGATCTTGTGGAACTCTTCGGCCTCGGTCAATGCGGTGCCGGTCATGCCGGCGAGCTTGTCGTAGATGCGGAAAAAGTTCTGGAAGGTGATGGTCGCGAGCGTCACCGTCTCCTGCTGAACGCTCACGCCTTCCTTCGCCTCGATCGCCTGGTGCAGGCCGTCCGACCAGCGGCGACCGGGCATCGTGCGTCCGGTGAACTCGTCGACGATGATGACCTCGCCGTCGCGCACGATGTAGTCCTTGTCCCGATGCCAGAGCGCGTGTGCGCGCAGCGCCTGGTTGATCTGATGCGCCTCGGCGACATGCTCCATGTCGTACACGTTCGAGAGCCCCGTCCACTTCTCGATCTTCTCGACGCCCTCCTCGGTGAGCGTCGCGGATTTGGTCTTTTCGTCGATGGTGTAGTCGTCCTCCGCGACGAGTCGCGGAATGAGACGAGCGTATGTGTAGAACTTGTCAGTGGGATCGCTCGCCTGACCGCTGATGATCAGGGGCGTCCGCGCCTCGTCGACAAGGATGGAGTCGACCTCGTCGACGATGGCGTAGTGCAAGCGGCGCTGTACGCACCGATCGAGCTTCTGCGCCATGTTGTCGCGCAGGTAGTCGAACCCCAGCTCGTTGTTCGTGGAGTACGTGATTTCGGTCGCGTATGCCTCCCGCCGTGAGCACGGTCGGAGATGTTGCAGGCGCGCATCCGGGTGCGTGTCGTCGGTGTATGTCGGGTCATACACGAATGAGAGATCCTGGCCGGCGATGACGCCCACCGACATGCCGAGGAAATCGTAGAGCGCCGCGTTCCATCCCGCGTCGCGTCGCGCGAGGTAGTCGTTGACCGTGACCAGATGCGCGCCGCGTCCCTCGAGCGCGTTGAGGTAGAGCGCGAGAGTCGCGACCAGCGTCTTGCCTTCTCCGGTCTTCATCTCGGCGATGCGTCCCTGGTGCAGGACGATGCCGCCGATGAGCTGCACGTCGAAATGGCGCATGCCGAGCGTCCGTTTGGAGGCCTCGCGGACCACCGCGAACGCCTCAGGCAGGAGATCGTCGAGCGCCCGAGCCCGCTCGATATCGCGTTGCTCCTCTTCGGCACGAGCGAAGGCCTCCTCCTCGCTCTCCTCGGTCAGCCCGGCGGCGAAGGGCTGCCCGTGACTGATGTCGGTACCTTCAACGCCGAGCCGCTCCCGGAACTCCCGGGTCTTGTCCTTCAGCTCCTCGTCGGAGAGCGCGGACATGTCGGCTTCAAGGTCGTTGATGAGCCCGACGACGCCTTCGTATCGCTTGATTTCACGCCGCACCGGGTCCCCCAGGACCTTGTTGAGCGGCTTCCGGAATATGGACATGCTCCTCTTCATTCTGGCAGGGGACGCCCGTCACGGCACCACCGCCACGATCACGACGTCGACCCGAACGGCGCGGGCTGCGATCAAAGCCGCCCCGGCAGCCTCGGCGGTCGCCCCTGTCGTGAGCACGTCATCGACGAGCCAGACGCGCGTCTGGGCGAGTGCGGATCCCTTCCAGGCGAAGGCGCTTGCGACGTTGCTCCGGCGTCCCTGCTCGTCGCGCGCGCTTTGCGGCGGCGTCTCCCGGATTCGATGGAGGCCGTCGAGGACAGGTGCCTTCTGGATGTCGGCAACGACGCGGGCGATGATGTCCGCCTGGTTGTAGCCTCGCTGTCGGCGCCGGCGCGGACCGAGTGGGACGGCGACGATGGCGTCGGGTGCTGGTTGTGGCGCGCCAAAGGCAGGGCGCGCCGAAGAGCCCGAACGGGCCTGGATGCGCCGGGAGGCCAGTGCAGCGATGGCACGGAGCGCCCCGCGATCGCTGCCGTACTTCCCTCGATGCAGGATGGTCCGCACCAGGTCCTCGAACTCGAATCCGGCAAACGCGGTGCCGTGGCCCATCTGACGAGGGCGCGGGACCGGCATCGCGGAGAGTTGCGCAACGCAATCGGGGCAGATGGGGTCGCGGGAGACGGCGTCACAGCCGGCGCAGTGGCGTGGGGCGACGGTATCGAGGAGCAGGCGGGCGAGATCTCCGAGCACACAGAGATGTATCCCGTGCCGGCGGGGACCTCCGAGGGACGATCGCAGGGTCCCCGGCCCGCCCTACCCGACCTCCACCGCGTACGCATCCAGCGCGGACTGCATGCACGTGATCAGCTCCCGCGCGGACACGACGCTCAACTCCAGCGCGACCCGCTCGCTCACCGGGCGTCCGACGTTCACGAAGTCGATCAACAGCGCGTGGTCGAGGGTCGCATGGAAGGGATGATCGACGGACACCACGGCGCCGGTGATCGGCTGCCAGGCGCCGGAAGCCTTGGCGCTCCCGTTGATATCGGTCTTCTCGACGATGTACGAGCACATATCGATCTCCCCTACCGCAGGTGCCGGCCGTAGAAATCGAAGACGAGACGCCATCCCTCCACGGCCGCGGCGACCCGGTACGCGGGGCGGTCGACCGAGAAGAATCCGTGCCCGGCATCGTCGAACGAGTGGAACTCGTGCTCCTTGCCCAGGCTGGTCAGCTCGGCATCGATCTGCGCCACCTCGGCCGGCGACGGATTCTGGTCCTCCACCCCGAAGAGGCCCAGGATCGGGCAAGAGATCTTCGGCGCGCGATCGATGACCGCCTCCATCCGGAACGGCGCGTCAGGCGGTGAATCCTGCATGACCCGCGCGCCGTAGCAGTCGACGGCCGCATCGATGCGCAGCTCGCACGCGGCGAGGAACGACTGGCGTCCACCGGAGCAATACCCGATGGTGCCGACCTTGCCGTTGCTGACCGGCAGCCCCCGCAGGTATGTCAGCGCGCCGCGGGCGTCACCGAGAAACTGATCGGTGGGCACCCACCCGCCTGCGCGCGCGGCCGCCGCGGCGTCGTCGGGAGCGAGCTCCGGACCAAAACGGTGATACAGGTTCGGGCTGATCGCCATGTAGCCGTGATACGCGAACTTGCGGGCGATCTCCTTGGTCCCCTCATCCCATCCCGGCGCATGGTGAATGACGATCACCCCGGGAAACGGTCCCGCCCCAAGTGGACGCGCAAAATACCCGCCGATCTCGTCGCCGCCATGACCGGTGATCGTCACGGTCTCCGCGATCAGTGCTTCGTACATATCGTTCCTCCAGCGCTGGTGGTGCGGTGGACGACGGTACTGAATCAGGACATCGTCAGGAGGTCACCCACATTGACGCCGGCTTGTGCCAGCGCGCCGCTCGGCAATTCGATGGCGGCCTTCGCCTGACGGACGATGCGCGACATGCGCCACGGCCGCAGCCCGTGATACAGCCGCACGACGCGATTGTCCTTGTCAACAAAGGCGATATCGATGGGAAACCGCATGAAGAACATGTGGATCGAGCTGCACGGCCGCAGGTAGAGGCCGGCACCGGCTTTGAGCTCCCGCTTGCCCATCAGCCCCATGAAACGTCGGTACGGGTTGTCGGCCACTGCGACGTCTCCGGCGACCGTGGTGCCGTTCGACGTGGCCAGGCGGAAGCTCTGCGGTTTCGATGCCATGCGCAGGATCGTACTGACGCGCTGCGCCGCCGCAGGCTTCGTCGCTAGGTCGTCGCGCGGCCGTCAGGGACGGTGACGCGCACTTCCGTCCCGAGCCCGAGCCCGCTCCGGACCTGCACGCGACCGCCGACGAGGGCGGCGCGTTCGCGCATCTCGATCATGCCCAGTCCGTCGGTACGACCGAGGCGTGCGTCGGTTGCCCCCACGTCGAAGCCGTCGCCGTCGTCCTTGACCACCGCGACCACCATCTGCGGAAGGAACGAGATGATCGCGTCGACCCGCTGCGGGCGCCCGTGGGTGAGCGCGTTGTCGATCGCCTGCTCGAGGATCCGGTACATCGCGATTTCGGCGAGCTGCGGCATCCGGCGCTCGCTGCCGAGGAGGTGGAGCAGGATGGTGCCCCGCTCCGCCCAGCCCGCGGTCAACTCCCGGATGGCCCCGACCAGCCCACGATCCGGATTGAGCGGCAAGAGACCCGCGATCACCTCGCCGAGCTGGTCTGAGGCGTCCGCCGCCGCGGTCCGGCAGCGGGCGCTGGCGCCGACCGCCGTCGCGGGTTCTCGGGCCATGCTGCGACCGATCAGCTCGGCCTCGAGCGCCGCGTCCCAGAGGCGCTGCATCGGCCCCTCGAGGATGAGTCGCGCCGTCTCCGCATGCTCGATGTCGGCGATCTCATAGATCTGCCGCGCCGCCTGGCTGTAGCGGCTGGCGCGCTGGTCGGGTTCGACGGTCGACTGCCCGGGCACCTGCGCCAGCTCGCGGCTCATCTTGCGAAGGACGGCCTGTTCGTCGGCGATCTGGCCAAGACGCGCCCGGATCCCCGCGGCGCGCGCCTCGAAGCGGGTGATCTCCGTGCTCACATCAAGGTCCTCGGCGAATGTCGCCGTGATGTCCGCGAGCAGCGCCGGCGGACGGGACGACAAGGCCGGCAACACCTCGAGCGCTGCCTGCCGGGCATCCTCGACGCGGCGGAGACGCACGAGCAGGTTGGCCCGCCGCGCCCCGATCTCGATCAGCTGACGCTCGAGGTCGGACGCCAGATCCTCGAGGTCCGCCGCACGGCAGTCCATGTGGAAGCGCAGGCCCACGAGCGGGGCGCCTGCCACCCGTACATCGATATGCCCTGCGGACGTGGCTCGGTGCGCGGTTCTCACCCAGCGATTATCGCCGCACGATGAACCGAAGACGCAAAAGATCGTAAAGAGTCCCGACGGAATCGCGAACCGCGCTCACGCGCGAGTCCTCCTTGTGCTCCCAGCGCACAGGAACCTCGGCCACGGTCCAGCCCAGACGCCGCGCGCGGAGCAGCACTTCGGCGTCGAACCCGAAGCGCAGCGTGCGCAAGGGCTCGAAGCACGCGATCGCCGCTTCTGCGGTAAAGGCCTTGAAGCCGCACTGCGTGTCGTGCAAGCCCTTGAGCGCCGCGACCTGGAGCATGCGGTTGTACGTCCGTCCCATCACCTCGCGCCGGCCGGGCTGGTGCACGTCGATCTGCGAGCCCGGCAACGCGCGCGATGCGATCGCCACCGCGCACTGACCGTGCAGCCGCTCGCGGAGCCGCTCCATCTCCTCGATGGGTGTGCTGAGATCCGCATCGCTGAAGATCCTGTGCTCGCCGTTCGCGGCGAGCATGCCAAGGCGCACCGCCGCGCCCTTCCCCGTGTTCTCCGCGAGCGTGAGGACATGCATCTGGGGCCAGTCCCCGGCGATCGTGCGCGCCGTGGTCAGCGTCGAATCGCTGCTGCCGTCATCGACGACGAACAGCTCGTAGGGCTCCTCGCGACCGTCGAGGTACTCACGCATCCTGACCAGGGTGGCGGGCAGGCGCTGCTCCTCGTTGTACGCCGGAACGATGACGCTCAGCACCCGGAGATCATCGCCGCGGGGCGTCCATCGGGCGGCGAGCTTCACGGTGTTCGAGCCACCAGTACACGGGAAGCACGGCTTGTCGACGAATTCGCCACGGTTGGATCGCGAGCCGCCACGCCCATTCCAGGCCCAGACGGCGCATCGTGGCCGGTGCGCGGCGCACGCGTCCGGCGAGGAAGTCGAGCGAACCGCCGACTCCAATGCCGGCCGCAGCGCCGATCGCACCGAGCCGGCGCTCGAGGAACTGCTCCTGGCGTCCGGCCCCGAAGGCGGCCAGGACGATCTCCGGCTGCGCCTCAGCGAGCCGCAAGGCGGTCAGCGCGTCCGGCGCTCCGGCGCTGGCTGCGACGACGCGAAGCCGGGGATGGGCCGCAACCATGCGATCGCGGGCGGCCCGGGCGACGCCCGGCGCACCGCCGACAAGCGCGATCCGGTGGGCACGGCGCTCGGCCTCCGGGAGGTATGCGCTGATCAGGTCCGCCCCACCGACGCGTGTCGCCTCAGGGTGCCCTCGACGGTGGAGCGCACGCACGATGCCGATGCCGTCGGGCACGAGCAACGTGGCCGACTCCAGCAGCGAGGCGAAGGCGCGGTCGTGCCGCGCGAGCATCACCATCTCGGGGTTGATCGTGACCACCACCGCGGGCCGCGCCATCGCATCGCGGCGCCGACGCTCGACAACGTCGATCAGAACCCGGACCGCCGCAGCCATATCGACGACGTCGACTGGACATCCGAGCACACGAGCCCTCGCCGTCTCCCTGGCGACGGGCGGCGAGCCCACTACCGCTTGGTGTACTGCGGCGCCTTCCGAGCTCGTTTGAGGCCGTACTTCTTGCGCTCTTTCTCCCGCGAGTCGCGGGTGAGCAGACCGGCCGCTTTCAGCACGGCACGCAACTCGGGATCCGCCGCGATGAGCGCCCGCGCGATCCCGTGACACACCGCGCCGGCCTGACCGGCGATACCGCCGCCACCGACCTTGACCGATACCTGGAAACGGCCCGTCGTCTCGGTGAGCCGGAGCGGCTGCGTGACCACGGTCTCGAGGTCACGGCGCCCGAAGTATTCACTCGGTGAACGGTCGTTGACGGTGATGACGCCGTCGCCAGGGACGATGCGCACACGTGCGACAGCCGTCTTGCGCCGGCCGGTCGCCTGCTTGTACGCCTCAACTGCTGCTGGCAACGATGATCTCCCCTAGCTCGCCGAAGGTAATCGGCTGCGGTCGCTGGGCTTCATGGCGGTGCTCGGCGCCCGCGTAGACGCGAAGATGAGTGAGTTGCTCGGCACCGATGGTGTTGTGCTGGAGCATGCCGCGCACCGCGTGCAGGATCGGCGCCGTCGGATCGACGGCCATCGCCTCGTCGTACGTGCGCACATGGCGGCCACTCGGATACCCCGAGTAGCGGTCGTATGTCTTCAGCGTGCGCTTGCGGCCGGTGACCACGATGTCGCGCGAATTGATGACGATGACGTGCTCGCCGGTGTTGATGTGCTGCGTGAATTGCGGACGATGCTTGCCTCGCAGCACTCGCGCGATGTTCACCGCAAGCCGTCCCAGTGTCTGGCCGCGCGCATCGACGAGAAACCAGCGCTGCTCCAGCTCACCCGGCTTTGCCTGGTACGTCGTCGTGCCGCTCATGCTGCGCGCCTCTTTTCCTGAGTGGGGTGCGCCGCACGATCTGTGTCTCGCATCGTCTCGTAGCGGACGGACCACTGATGCAGCCCGCGGGCAGGTGCAACCGTCACTGACGGCTCACGCTCGGTCGCGTTTTCGAGGAGCGACCCGAGCCATTCGGCACTCGCGCGTCCCCGGCCGATCTTCACGAGGGCACCGGTGAACGAACGCATCATCCCGCGCAGAAATGCGTCCGCACTCACGGTGATGATCACCGTCTCCAGGATTGGCGTCGCCGACACAGCGCCCGCAGCGGCGTCGAATGCGTGCCGGTTCACGTCGATCGACGTGACAGTGCGCACCGTGCTGCCGCCCGGACGTGGTGCGCTGCCGAAGGCCGCAAAGTCGTGCGTGCCAACGAGCTGTTGCGCTGCGAGACGCATCGCGTCGACGTCGAGGTGACCGCGGACGGTCCATGCTGTGCGTCGCGAAATGGGCGCATTCCCGTCCCTGCAGACGATGAGATAGCGGTAGCTCCGCTCGACGGCATCGCGTCGCGCATGGAAGCCGTCGGGGGCCACGGCGGCGTCGCGCACAGCGAGGTCAGCCGGCAGCACGGCGTTGAGCGCGTGACGGAGCGCGTCGGGTGCCCAGGAGCGCTCGAGCACGATGCCTGCAACCTGCCCGTGCGCGTGCGCGCCCGCATCAGTACGTCCGGCCGCGGTCAACGCGGGCGACTCGCCCGTCACCTTCAGGATCGCGTCCTGGAGGACGCCCATGGCAGTGCGAACGCGTGGCTGGATCTGCCACCCGGCAAAGTCGGTGCCGTCGTACTCGAGCGTGAGGCTGTAGGTGGGCACGGTGTCGGGTCCTATTCGACCAGCTCGATGATTGCCATCGGCGACGCGTCGCTCTTGCGCGGCGGCAACTTGACCACACGCGTGTAGCCACCGGGGCGCTCCTTGTAGCGGTCGAGGTACGTCCCGAACAGCTTGTTCGAGACCTCGCGATCGTTCACGTACAGCGCGACCTTGCGACGCGCGTTGAGATCGTCCGGCTTGGCGTCGGTGATGACGCGCTCGACCCAGCGGCGCAACTCCTTGGCCTTCGCCTCGGTGGTCGTGATCCGCCCGTAGCGCAGCAACGACGTCACCTGGTTACGCGTCATCGACTGGCGATGCGCTGCGCTGCGCCCGAACTTTCTTCCGGCGATCCGATGTCGCATGAGGTGGTCCTCTTACCTCGACATCGGCTGGAACAACGTCTCCAGCTCTTCGGGCGTGACGAGCTCGCGCTGCACCAGCTTCTCGCGAATCTCGTCAAGCGACTTCTGACCGAAGTTGCGCAGGGTGAGCAGTTCCTCCTGCTTCATCGCGACCAGCTGCCCGACCTTGGTGATGTCGTTGGCCTTGAGGCAGTTCAGCGCGCGGACGCTCAATTCGAGGTCCTCGATCGGCACGTCGGCCAAACGGCTCGGCAGGTCGTTGCCGCGCGCGGTCGTGTGCGTCGGCGCTGCGAGGTTGTCGCCGAAGCGGACGAAGAGTCCGAGGTGCTCGGTGAAGAGACCCGCCGCACGGCTGACCGCCTCGACCGGTGCGAGGGTGCCGTCCGTCCAGACCTCGACAACAAGCTTGTCCCACTCCGTCTCCTGCCCGACGCGTGTCTTCTCGACGTAGAAGTTCGCCTTGCGGACCGGGGTGAAGATGGCGTCGATGGGGATCACGCCGATTGCCTGACCCTCTTTCTTGTTGCGCTCGGCGGTGACGTAACCCTTGCCGCGCTCGACCATGAGGTCCATGCGCAACTGCGCCTTCGGCGAGTCCAGCGTCGCGATGTGCTGATCGGGATTGCGGATCTCGACGTCACTCGAAAGCTCGATGTCGGCTGCGGTGACCTCTTTCGGCCCGTGTTGATCCAGGCTGATGCGCACCGGGTCGGCACTGTGCGAGAGCACGTTGATCTCCTTGATGTTCAGGAGGATCTCGGTGACATCTTCCTTGACGTTTTCGATCGAGCTGAACTCGTGTGCGATCCCCTCGATGGAAACCGAGGTGATCGCCGCACCGGGGAGGGACGACAGGAGCACGCGGCGCAACGAGTTGCCGAGCGTGACGCCGAAACCCGGCTCCAAGGGCTCGATCTCGAACTTGCCGTAGCCGGCGCTGCTCTCGATCTCTTTGACGGCAGGGGACGTGATCATGTCAACAGCCATTCAGGGCCTCCTCAACAGGGTAAACGTCGCGCCGCGATGGGCGCGGAGCATCGTCATCTCGAGTAGTACTCAACGATGAGTTGCTCTTCGACTTGGGCTTCCATTTCGTGGCGCTCGGGCAGGCGCATCACCGTGCCGCGCAACGCTGCCGCGTCGAGCGTCAACCAGTCGGGCACAGCGCGACCGCTGACCAGCGCTTGCGCGTTCTCGAGCACGAGCATCTTCCGGCTCCGCTCGCGCACCTCGACGGTGTCGCCGGGACGGAGCTGCGCCGACGCGATGTTCAGCGCCTTGCCGTTCACCTTGAAGTGGCGATGGCTGACGAGCTGGCGCGCTTCGCGGCGCGAGCTGGCGAGTCCGAGGCGATAGACGATGTTGTCGAGACGACGCTCGAGCTGCTGGAGCAGCACCGTACCGGTCACGCCCTGGGCGCTCTCGGCACGCTCGAAGTAGCGGCGGAACTGGGTCTCGAGCACACCGTAGATGCGACGCGCCTTCTGCTTCGCACGGAGCTGGATGCCGTAGTCGCTCGCCTTGCGGCGGCGCGCGAGGCCATGCTGTCCGGGGAGCAGACCGCTGCGCTTGTCGAACGTGCAATTGGTGAGGCACTTGGCGCCCTTGAGATAGAGCTTCGCACCCTCGCGACGGCAGAGCCTGCAGACGGGACCGGCTTGATTGGCCATCGGCGCTCCCTAGACCCGCCGCCGCTTCGGCGGACGGCAGCCGTTGTGCGGGATGGGGGTCACGTCAGAGATGGCGCTGACGTCGAGACCGCTTGCCTGGAGGCTGCGGATCGCCGCCTCGCGGCCGGCGCCCGGTCCCTTGACGAAGATCTCGATCGACTTCAGGCCGTGCTCCATCGCGCGGCGAGCCGCCGCCTCGGCGGTGACCTGCGCGGCGAATGGCGTGCTCTTGCGCGAGCCTTTGAAGCCCTGCGCGCCGGCCGATCCCCACGCGATGACGTTGCCGTCGGGGTCGGTGAGGCTCACGATCGTGTTGTTGAACGTTGCAAGCACGTGCGCGTGCCCCACTGCGATGTTCTTGCGCTCGCGGCGCCGGGTTCGAACGACTTTCTTCTTCTTGGCCATGACCTACTTCGTCGCCTTCTTGCGGCGCACGCCCACTGTCTTCTTCGGTCCGCGACGGGTGCGTGCGTTGGTGCGGGTGCGCTGGCCACGAACGGGCAGGCCACGACGGTGGCGCAAGCCTCGATACGTGCCGATCTCGGTGAGACGCTTGATGTTCAGCGCGATCTGACGCCGGAGGTCGCCTTCAACGCGGCCCTGCAACTGCTTCGCAATGACGTCACGCAACTTGCCGACCTGCGCATCGCTCAAGTCCTTCGTCCGGGTATCGGCGGCCACACCCGCCAGCGACAGCATTCGCTTGGCTGTGGTCGCCCCAATCCCGTAGATGTACGTGAGGGCGATCTCGATTCGTTTGTCACGAGGGACGTCGACGCCTGCGATACGTGCCATGGGTCTGCTCTACCCCTGACGCTGCTTGTGCTTGGGGTTTTCGCAGATCACCCTGACCGCCCCGTGGCGCTTGATGACCTTGCAGTGATCACAGAGACGCTTGACAGATGCTCTGACCTTCATTCCGGTGACGCGTTCCTCGTGATTGGCGGCGTAGGGCGCCGATGGCTTGGTGCTCGTTGCGCCCCGGATCGATCCGTGACGCTGGTGCCGGCGGTGCCCCGATGCGTGCGCGCCGAACCAGGCTCTGACGAGAGCCCGAGGTGATGAGTATAAACCGCAGCCCGAGTCTCAGGCAAACCGGCCGAACCCACTAGACGTCCGCCATGACCGGGTCGGGCCGGAGCGTCAGGACTTCGGGCCCGGACTCGGTGATTGCAATCGTGTGCTCGAAGTAGCAGGAGAGCTTGCCGTCGGAGGTGACCACCGTCCAGTCGTCCTCCAGCACTTTCGTCTCAGGCCGTCCCACGTTGACCATCGGCTCGATCGCGATGACGTAGCCGGGCTTCAGCATGTTGCCCGTGCCGGCGGTGCCGTAGTTCGGGATCTGGGGCAGCTCGTGCATGTCGCGGCCGATCCCGTGGCCGACGTACTGGCGCACCACCGAGTAGCCGTTGGCCTCGACGAACCGCTGCACCGCTGCGCCGATGTCACCGATGTGATTGCCGGGTTTGGCCGCCGCGATGCCAAGGTCGAGCGCATCGCGGGTGACGTCGATGAGGCGCAGCACCTCCGGAGAGGCGTCTCCGCAGGCGACGGAGAGCCCGCTGTCGGCCCACCAGCCCTCAAGGATGAGCCCGCAGTCCAGCGAGACGAGATCGCCGTCATGGATCACCTGCGGTCCCGGGATCCCGTGTACGACCTGCTCGTTGATCGAGACACAGAGCGAGTTCGGGAAGTCGTCGTAGCCGAGGAAGCCGGGAATGCAGTTGTGATCGCGGATGAATGTCTCCGCCTCGCGGTCGAGGTCGAGCGTCGTCATGCCGGGCCGCACCTCGGCTGCCAGGTGCGACAGGCATGCGCCCAGGATCCTGCCCGACACGCGCATCTTCTCGATCTCGTCGGGCCGTTTCAGCCGGAAGCTGTCGATGTTGCGGGGGCTCATTCGGAGAGCACCGCCACACCGTGATGGCGCAATGCCGAGACAATGCGTTCGGTGATCGTGTCGATGTCGCCGACGCCGTCGATCGTCTCGATGCGCGTGCCAACCGACTGGTAGTGGTCGAGCACCGGCCAGGTGTCCTGGCGGTAGACGACGAGGCGGTTCGCGAGACCCTCGGCGGTGTCGTCGCTGCGGCCCTCAGTGTCGGCGCGCTTGAGGATGCGTGCTTTCAACTCGTCCTCGGGAACCTCGAGCGAGATGACCTCGGCGACGTAGTCGTCGCGGACCTTGAGCATCCGGTCAAGCGTGACGGCCTGCGGGACGGTGCGCGGGAACCCGTCGAGCAGCACTCCCTTGGCAGCATCCTGCTGGTTGAGCCGGGCGTTGATCATCCGGACGACGAGATCGTCGGGGACGAGACCGCCGGCGTCCATGATCGGCTTGGCTTCACGGCCGAGGTCGGTGCCGCGCGCCACCTCGTTGCGGAGCATGTCGCCCGCCGCGACGTGCGGGACCCCGAGGCGGACTGCGACACGGGATGCCTGCGTGCCCTTGCCGCTCCCCGGCGGGCCGAACATCACGGCGATCATTTGATGAATCCCTTGTACTGGCGCATGAGCAGCTGCGTCTCGATCTGCTTCATGGTGTCGAGCGCGACGCCGACGACGATGAGAATCGCCGTGCCGCCAAGGTAGAGGCTCGTCGACGGGACTCCGGTGAGCACCGCGGTCAACAGCGGGAGCACGACGGTGATCATCGCGAGAAAGAGCGCGCCCGCCAGCGTGATCCGGCCCATGACCTTGCCGAGATACTCGGCGGTGCTCCGACCCGGTCTGATGCCTGGGATGAACGTGGACTGCTTCTTGAGGTTGTCGGCGACGTCCACCGGGTCGAAGACGATCGCGGTGTAGAAGTACGTGAAGCCCATCACGAGCAGGAAGTAGATGCCGTTGTAAAGAAAGTTGAGCGGGATGAAGCCGCCGGTCGCCTGCCAGTTGGTGGTGATCCACGAGGACACCGCCAGCGTCCATCCGGTGCTGCTCTGAAAGAGGTTGGCGAAGATGGTTGGGAAGGTCATGATCGAGATGGCGAAGATGATCGGGATGACTCCCGCGGCGTTGACTCGCAGCGGTAAGAAGTTGCGCCGCCCCTGCGACGCCATACCGGTGCGCACGTTGAGGACACGTTGCGCCGATTGAACGGGGACTTTGCGCTGTGCCTGCTGGACCTCGATGACTCCGGCGGTGACCGCAACAGCGATGAGCGTCATCACGACGAGTTGCACGAGATGCGCGGTGCCACCGGTACCGCCGTACCCGACGATCGCCGCCGGCAGCCTGCCGATGATGCCGACGAAGATGATCAACGACACGCCGTTGCCGACGCCGTACTCCGTGATGAGCTCACCGAGCCACATCGCAATGATCGTTCCGGCGGTGAGCGTGAGGATGATGCTGATCTCGGTCGCCCCGGACGGGTTCGCGAGGATCGGGCCGTCCTTGGTCACCTGCGGATTGGTGAAGAGGGCGAGATAGCCGTACGCCTGGAGCATCGCCAGGGGGACGGTCAGCCAGCGCGTGTAGCGCGTGATCTTCTTGCGCCCGACGTCCCCTTCCTTGCTCAACTCCTTGAGCCGGACGGAGACGACCGTCATCAACTGCATGATGATCGTGGCGTTGATATAGGGATTCAGCCCGAGCGCCACGATGGTGAAGCGCTGCAGACCACCGCCGCTGAAAAGGTTGAGCAGCCCGAGCAGCGAGTTGCCGGAGAACAGGTCGTTCAGTGCAATCGGGTTTGCCCCGGGGATCGAGATGCTTGCGAGAATCCGGAAGGCGAGCAGCAGGCCGAGCGTGAAGAGCAGCTTGCGTCGCAGCTCCGGAATCCGCAGTGCCTGGGCAAGCGCCTGGAGGAGGTTCACTCCGAGTCCTCGGTCTCCGCCTCGTTGTCAGGTGCGCCGTCGGGCTCCGGGTCTGATGTGGCAGCGGCCTCGGCTGCTTGCTGGGACGTCGTGCCGGACGTCTTGCCCGCCTTTGCCTTCGTCTCCGCCTTCTTGGTGCGGCGGCTTGGCGCCTCCGCAGCGGGAGCGTTCTCAGCCGCTGTTGCGCGAGCGTCCGCCGCGTCCGCCTTCGCCGCCTGCTTGGTCGCACGCGCGGCTGCGCGACCACGGGTCACGATCTCCGATTCGGGCTGAGGGCCGACGAGCTCGACGCTGCCGCCGGCGGCCTCCACCGCGGTGCGGGCTGCAGCCGAGATCCGATCCACTCGGAGCGTCAGCGCATGCTTCAGCTGACCGGCGGCGAGCACCTTGATCGGCGAGGAGGCGCGGGGAATCAGCCCTGCATCGGTGAGGACGTCCGCGTCAATGACGCTGCCCTTCTCGAAGCGCCCGAGCTTGCCGAGATTGACGACGACAAACTCCTTGCGCCAGCGGTTGTGAAAGCCGCGAAGCTTCGGGAGCCGCTGCTTGAGTGGCATCTGGCCACCCTCGAAGCCGGTGGGAAGTCCGACGCTCGAACGCGACCCCTGGCCTTTCTGGCCACGGCCGCTCGTCTTGCCCTGACCGGCACCATGACCGCGCCCGATCCGCTTGCGTGTCTTGCGGCTGCCTTTGGCCGGGCTCAGCTCGTGCAGCTTCATGCCGCGTCCTCCGCAGGAGACCCAAGGCTCTGCAGCAGCGCGACGCCCGCCGGGGAGTCCGCCGGTTCGCCGTCAACGCTGACGAGGTGGCGCACCTTGTGGACCATGCCGCGAATCGAAGGGGTCGCCTCGTGCTCGACCGTGTGGTTCAGCTTCTTGAGGCCGAGCGCCGCGAGAGTGCGCTTCTGGTCCCAGGCGTAGCCGATCGAGCTCTTGCGGTACGTCACGCGAACAGTGCTCACGGTGCGACGACCTCGACAGGCGGGGCGTCCGCCGCGGCCGGCGTGCGGCCGAGCATCCGATCCGCCATCTTGCGGCTGCCCACGATCTGCTCCGGGGTACGACCGCGCAGCTCGGCGACGGACGCCAGGGTGCGCAGACTCGCAAGCGCCGAGACGGTGGCCCGAACCACGTTGATCGGGTTGTCGGTGCCGAGGCTCTTGGTGAGGATGTCTTTGATCCCAGCTGCCTCGACGACGGCGCGCATTGAGCTGCCGCTGATGACGCCCGTCCCGGGGACGCCGGGCTTGAGCATCACCTTGGCGGCGCCGAGCTTGTACCGCACCTCGTGCGGGATGGTCGTCCCGACCATCGGCACCGTGATCATGTGTTTCTTGGCATCGTCGACGCCCTTGCGGATGGCGTCGGGCACCTCGCCGGCCTTGCCGAGACCCGCGCCGACGCGCCCCTTGCCGTCACCAACGACGACCAGGGCGCTGAACGAGAAGCGCCGACCACCCTTGACCACTTTGGCCACGCGGTTCAGCGAGACGATCTTCTCCTGAAATTCACTGCCGCGATCATCGCGGCGATCCATGCGCATTCCCATGTCAGAACTTCAGGCCACCCTCGCGGGCAGCCTCCGCAAGCGCCTTGACGCGGCCGTGGAAGAGATAGCCGGCGCGGTCGAACACCACGGTGTCGACGCCGGCCGCCTTCGCTCGCTCGGAGATCGTCTTGCCGATAGCGGTCGCGCCGGCGGTGGTGCAGGCGTTGGCGTCGCCGAGAATTGAACGCAGCCCAGGCTCAGTCGTCGACGCGGCGACGATGGTGTGGCCTGTGGCGTCGTCGACCAGTTGCGCGCCGATGTGCCGGAGGCTGCGGAACACCGCAAGACGCGGACGCGCAGCAGTGCCGGACACATGCTTGCGGACGCGGCGGTGACGCCGCGCGCGAGCGGCGCGTCGATCGTGCTTCGTGAACATGCTGATCAGCCTTCTACTTACTACTTGGTCTCGTTACTTGGTCTTGCCGGCCTTGCCCGATTTGCCCGCCTTGCGCCGCAGCTTCTCGCCGCGATACAGGATGCCCTTCCCCTTGTACGGCTCGGGCTTGCGGAACGAGCGAATCTTCGCGGCCACCTGACCGACGACTTCCTTGTCGGATCCGCTGATCGCAATCTGCGTCGGAGCGGGAACATCGATGGCGATCCCTTCCGGCGGCGTGTAGCGGATGGGATGCGAGTACCCGAGCGTCAGCACGAGGTCACCGCCCTGCTTCGAGGCGCGGAAGCCGACTCCGACGAGGTCGAGCTCGCGGGTGAAACCACCGCTGACACCCTGCACCATGTTCGCGACGAGCGTGCGGGTGAGCCCGTGCAGCGAGCGATGGATGCGCGCGTTCGACGGGCGATCGACGGTGATCGTTCCCGTCTCCACATTGATGAGCATGGACGGCGCGAATGTGCGCTGCAGCGTCCCGCGCGACCCGGTCACGCTGAGGCGGTTGCCCGTTTCGAGGGCGACCTCGACCCCGGCGGGCACGGGGATCGGGAGCTTGCCGATACGCGACATTACCGACGCCTCACCACACGAACGCGACGACTTCGCCGCCAAGACCGGCGCGCTGCGCCGCGCGTCCAGTCATCAATCCGCGGGACGTCGAGATGATCGCCACGCCAAGTCCGCCGAGCACGCGCGGGATCTCCGACTTGCGCGCGTATACGCGAAGACCCGGGCGGCTGATCCGCCGGAGGCCGGAGAGTGCGCGCCCACGCGGACTTCCGGGCTTCAGCGTCACCGTGAGCAACTGCATCGGCGCGTCACCGGAGACTTCATAGCCGTCGACGAAGCCCTCCTCGGTGAGGACGCGCGCGATCTCGACCTTCATCTTCGACACCGGGATCTCCACGGTGCGGTGATGGGCCTGGTTGGCGTTGCGGATGCGGGTCAGCATGTCCGCGATGCTGTCACTGGTCATG
>DATKQX010000125.1:0-7936 GCA_035532495.1 Saccharimonadales bacterium (SeqCode) | reverse complement strand
AATGCGTTTCGTGCGGCGCAAGGGTTTTCCAAGCCAGGGTTTCGGCTGTCTGACCCGAATCCTTTGTGCAGCAGTATGCCGAGCTCGGGACTCGAACCCGAAACGGGGTTTCCCCCAGCGGTTTTTAAGACGCCGTGATGGCCGTTCAAAGGCCCACCACGCATCCCCTCCCGTATTCGACGCATCCCACCGCGTCCCACCCCGTCCCCCCGAATTACCGCCCCTTGGCTACACGGTTTGGCTACACGCCCGAGGGATGCGGAGGCGGCGGTGATGTCGGTGGACGTGAGAAACGTTCGCCGCCGTCATACGAGATCCACCGGCCGTCGGGCGTTCTCATCACGGGTGACGGATCATCCGGACGCGCGGGCGGCGGTTGCGGCGTCCATGCCTGGGGCGTAGTGCGTTGGCCTCTACTCCGAGACACGGCGATCGCGAATATGGCAACGATGGCTAGGCCGAGGCCGCTGTAGGCGAGGATGGCGCCGATGGTGCCGAACCAGGCGGCGGGTCCGAAGATCACCACCAGGAACGCCAGGATGGTGAGGCAGCCGCACCCGGACGTTTGCTTGATGATGGTCACCCTGCCGTCCGCGGCAGTTATCCGAGTATTTCTCACCCCACATCCCAGATAGCGGGTGCCGCGCCGAACGCCGCACCCCACTCGACCTGCGCTACCTTGACGCCGTTCGGAATTTGAAACACCACACAACCGACGCTGGTCTGCCCGGAGGCAACCGAGAACTCTCCAGAGTTGAAATTCGTACAGCCCCTAACTGGATCGAAGTCCGCCGTATACGTTTGTGAGTCCGACCCAACGACGCTTGCGTCGTTATTGGCGTCGTCCGCGAAGGTGCCGCTAGTACCGACGATGGTGAACTTGGCGGCAACGAACCGCTTGCCGTTGTCAGGCTGAAGGTACACGCTGGTTGACTTCGCCGGGTCTTGGACCGCGGTCAGCGTCACCGTCATGATGTTTTGGGACGAGTCGGTGTCCGTGAACGGCGTGCCCACCGGGCCCTCAAGTGTGTTTGGCGTCGGCGTCGGCGCCGCCGCGTCGCTCTGAACAGCGCACAGCGTTGGGTTCTGCTGGCAGACGTCGATCGTCGGTGACGGGGAAGGCGGTGCGACGGCGATGCTGCCTCCGCAACTAGCGAGTGCCAGCGCCGTTCCAAAGCTTCCTAGCGCTATCCATTCCCTCATGGCGTTGTCCCTTCCTCGTGCCGCTCGTCAGCCTCTCTCGGCCTGACATAGTTTGGCAGTTCTGAAGCGGCCAGATCTCGACTTTGGCTTGTTGTATTCACCTTGCCGCCCGAAGCGATGATCCGATCATGGTGATCCTCCTCATCGCGGCTCCCCCAGCAAGCGATCGATGGCGTCGGCGGCCTCCCGCTGGAGGGCGGGTAGCACGTGGCTGTAGGTGTTCATGGTCAGCGCAATTGAGCTGTGCCCGAGCGTCTCCATGACCACTCGGGGTGACACGCCCTGGACGAGCATCAGGGATGCCGCCGAGTGGCGGAGATCGTGCCAGCGGATTGCGGGCAGCCCCGCGCGGCGGAGGACTGCATGGAAGGCCCGACGCAGCTCCGAGGTGTCTACCGGCGTGCCAATGCTGGAGGTGAACACGAACCCGCCATCGTGCCAGCGGCCACCCGCGAGGAGACGGTCCTGGAGCTGGCGGGTGCGGTGCGCGCGGAGAGCCTCGGCCACCATGCCCGGCATGACCACGGTGCGCCGGCTGCGCGCGCTCTTGGTGGGGATGAGCTGGACCTTGCCTGCGATCCGCTGGAGCCCGTGCTCGACCCTGAGCGTCCCCGCCTCCAGGTCGACGTCCTGCCAGCGCAGGCCGAGGGCCTCGCCCTGGCGGAGCCCGATCGCGAGGGCTGTGGCGTAGAGCGCCTCTAGGCGGTCGCCCTTCGCGGAGTCGAGGAAGGCTCGCGCCTGCTCAGGGCTCAGCACTGTCATCTCGCGGTGCTCCACGCGGACCGGCCGGGAGAGACCGGCGGGATTGCGGACGATCAGCCCGTCCCGGACCGCCTGGGTGAGCGCCGCCCGGAGGACCGCGCGCATGTGGTGGACGGTTCGCGGCGCCGGTCCTGAGTCGAGCTTCGCGGCGAGGAAGGCGTCGACGTCAGTGGGCTGGAGCGCGGCGAGGCGGAGCTTGCCCAGGCCGGGGATCAGGTGGACGTTGACCAGCTCGGAGTAGCGGCGGTGGGTGGAGGGCCGAACCCCGTGCGGCGGCCGGATGCTCTGGAGCCAGAGCGTCAGGAAGGCGCCGACGGTGATCTGGCGCCCCGAAGTGCGGATACCAGCCTCGACCTTGCGGAGCTCGTCACGGAGCTTCCTATCCGCCTCACCGGCGGTCGCCGCGTAACGCACCAGGCGCTGGCGAGGGCCACCCTCGACGGTCAGGTCGATGACGGCAACCCACCTCCCATCGCCAGGGCGCAGCGGGAGGCCCTGCTCCTTTCGGCGCGCACCGATCTGGTAGACCGAGCCTCGACGGGTGCTGCGGCTCTTCGTGCTCATGCTGACGTCCCCTTCTTTGCCTGTGCTCTCTTTCGGCGTCGGGTGAAGACGGCTTCTAATTCCGCCATCAGTTCTCGTGTGATATGGCCCCTTCGAGTCCGCAGGGTCGCCGGCCCCCCCTCACTCCTGTCGAGGCGCCGCTCGCGCTCCGCGCGGAAGCTCCGATACCAGATCCGCGCGGCTGTCTTCTTGACATCGGCTGCTGTCGTGCCGAATCGGGCGGCAGCCTCTTCGGCTAGTGCCTCCTCCTCCGCCGCGACCCCAAATACCTTTGCGCGCTTGAGCGTCTTCTCCAAGAGATCATCGACCCACTGCTGCGTGTGCATGAGGTACTCCGGCGTCGGGGCGAGGAGGACGCCGGCCGGCGCGACAAGCAGGCGCGACAGGCGGACGGTGCGCGTCCGCGAGGCGACTCGCTCCGGGTTGCCAGCGTCGGTGGCGAAGAGTTCGTCACGGGAGGCGCGCAGGACCAGCGACAGCACGAACAGCTCGTCAACGCTTACGCGTCTGGTGCCCGCCTCGACCTGAGCAACCGTCGGGCCCACCCACATGTCCAAGCCGGCGGCGCGTAGCTGGCCTGCCAGTTCGCCCTGGCTGATGCCCTTGTTCTTCCGCAGGAGGCGGAGATTGTCGGCGAGGACCAGGCTCGGAGTCGGGAAGGCAGACGGGGGGTGTGGCATCCGAACCCAAGGGTACCACTGAGGTGCTATGTCTGTCTAGTAAGGCAGCAGCTTTCCACCGGACGTTGCCGTGCCACAGAATGAGGCCATACCAGGGCACCAGCCCGCCAAGATGGAGGATTCCGTGGAGACCCAGAGCCTCTTCATTAGCGTCACCGAGACCGCCCGGCTGTACGGGGTCTCCCCCAACCATGTATGGCGAGAGCTGGAGAGGGGCGGCATCCCTCACACCAAAATGGGGCGCAGGGTTTTGATCCCGCGGCAGTGGGTGGAGGACAGCGCCGAGGCTGTGGCCGCATCCGCGGGTCGCCCCATGGCAGCCGCAGGACGCTGAGGCTGAGCCTATCGACTAACGAGACCCCGCGACTCCGACTTCGCGCCCTCTAACCGGTGGCCGGGGAGCCCGAGAGCCCCCACGACCTTCACCCACATCGTACCCAAGGAGACATTGCTATGGCCATGAATTTGGCAAACAGCACCGTCGGCATGGCGCCCCCGGAAAACGGATACCTCAGCGCCGAAGACAAGGAGGCGTGGTCCCGTCAGGGCGTCGCCTTCTACATCCACGGCATCGAACTGGACACCACGAACTCGTACGGCGAACGCTGGATCCTGTCTGTGCAAGCAACCGACGGCGAGAAGCGGCGCATCGGCCTGGGCTGCAACCCGCGACGTGATGCGCAGTTCACCGCGATGCGCAGCAACCTGACCGAGGCCGGGGTTGGCCCGCTCAACCTGGTGCAACGCGCTATCGGTGGCGGCAAGTCTGTTTGGGAGCTGCTCGACGCCGTCGACGCAGGCCCCGAAGACAACTAAGGCGTAAGGACATGAACACAGGCGCAGGCAATAACCCCGTATCCGTTCCGGGTACGCCTGCGTCTGTGCCGTCCGTGACAGCACATGAGTAAAGAAATGCTCGATGCCGCGTTGCGCTACGCCGACAACGGCTGGGCGGTCTTCCCGTTGATCGCTAATGGAAAAGTGCCGGCGACCGAGCACGGCTTCAAGGACGCGACCACCGACGAAGGTCGGATCCGCGAGTGGTTCGGTAACGGCCACCTGTGCAATCTCGGCATCGCCACCGGCAACGGCCTGCTGGTTGTGGACGTGGACGTTAAGAACGGTGTCGACGGATTCGCCACCCTCGCGACGCTGGGAGGCTTGCCTGACACCAGGACGGTGAGCACGCCGAGCGGTGGCCATCATCGCTACTTCACCGTTGAGCAGGATCTCCCGTCGAGCGCGGGCAGTCTCGGGCCTGGGATCGACGTTCGCGGTGCTGGTGGCTACGTTGTCGCCCCGCCCTCGTCGATCAATGGCACGCCCTACGCGTGGGAGGACGACTTGCCGACGCAGGCGTTGCCACCGGCCATTGCGGAGCGGATCAGAGACATGCGCGCCGCCGTCGACTTCCACGAGCTCGACGGCCAGCCGGTGCCAATCGGCCAACAGGAAGTCGTCCTCAATCAGCGCGCCTGCTCATACCGTCGTGGCGGGCTCAGCAGTGCCGGCGCGGTCGCTGCGCTGTGGGCCGATGTGCAGACGTGGCCACAAGACCCCAACCGGCGCCCGTGGACCGTCGAGGACGTCGAGCACAAGGTGGAGCGCGCCTGGCGCGACCTCGAGCCGAATCTCGACGTCTCTCCCGCGGCGTTGTCGCAGCCCGCGACGGAATGGAATGGCGCCGAGTTGGTGAACAGCGAGGAGCCCGAGTTGGTGAGCCTGCTCGTCTTCCAGAAACCGAACGTCTTCATCCGTAGTTGGGCGCACCTCGTCGCAGCCGCGCCGAAGGCCGGGAAGACGACCTTCCTGACTCACGCCGTGCGCGGGTGGCTCGATGCCGGCGAGAGGGTGCTCTGGCTCACCGAAGAGCCGCGATCCGTCTGGCGGCGCCGGCTTATCCGCGTCGGTGGCGACTGGAGCCGCCTGACTCTGATCCCCGGCGACAGCTCGCAGGAGCAAGCGCTCAAAGAGCGCGCCGCCACCGGCACCGAGTCAATCATCATCGTCGACACGATTCGCCAGTTCCTGCCGGTGCGGGATTGGAACGACGCCGCCGTCATCGCCTCCGCGGTGCGGCCGTGGGTGTCCAGAATCTGCCGAGTCGGCGGCAAGACACTCATGCTCGCCCATCACGCGCGCAAAGGTGGCGGCGAGCACGGCGAGGAGATCGCAGGCTCGCATGAGCTGTACGCCGCCGTCGACATCGGCATCATCCTCAAGCACTACGGCGAAGACGAGCAGCGGCGCCGGAAACTGATTGCCGTAGGGCGGGAGATCGAGCCCACTGTCCTGATCTACGCAATGGGCGACAACGCGGCGCGCGCACTGCGCTGTCTCGGCAGCCCTGACGCGGTCGGACTCGCCCAGGTGCAGACCCGCATCCTCGACGTCCTCGACGGCGAGTGGACGAGCACCGAGGCGATCCGCGAAGCCCTCGAGGATCCCAAGCCCTCGAAGCAGCAGACGCGCAACGCCCTCAACGTCCTGGCCGAGAGCCGGGTGATCGAGCGCGATCCGCCTCACGGTGTCGACGCCGAGCGCATGCGCATCGCCTGGAGGCGTCACTCGTGAAGCCGGAGTTGCGGTGTGCAGAACTCTCCGCTGCACAGTGCGACACCCCCAAGGGTGGGGGTGTGTGCAGCACAGATGGCGAGTCCGTCTTTCACCCTGATTCGTATTCAAAAAGCGGCGCCGACAGGCTGCCGCGAACTCAGGATCCGTCTGCTCTGCACACGCTCAATACCCTAGGGTCGGAGCAGATGCAGATTGACCCCTTGGCGTTGGTAGGGGCAGTCTTCCCCGGCGCACGTCTCACACGTCGCCGTACATCAGAGGAACACGCCGCACTCTGGCTCCGTCTCACGCGCCGCGCCGAAGCACGCAGGCAGAGCGAGTCACTCGCGACCGCACGCCTTGAGCAACTGCTACGCAACCACGGTGACGCGTCATGAGTGCAATCCTTGGGCGCCGGTCCCGATGGGCGGCGACCCACCGCGTGACACCCCATGGAGCCGCGGACCCGGTGAGGCGCCGCGACGTGGACGCCAACCCATCGACGCGCATCGAGGCGCGCTTTCTGAGCCTCTTCGCGGGCGCGAGCGGTGTTCAAAACCGCAGGGGACGTATTCGGAATGGACCGAATGTAGCCACGCGGTGTAGCCACGGTGGCCAAAAAGGCATCTCGGAGGCCGCACCGTGACCGCTGTCCTCGACCTCGACGTGCCCCGGCAATGGCACTTCACCATCCCTGACGCTCCGGTCGCCGCGGCTCGGCCTCGGGTTGCGGTGCGAGGTGGTCGCCCGCACGGCTACATGCCGGCCAGGACGGCTCAGGCAGCCTGGCGCATCCGTGAGCACGTCACCGCCGCGCTGGGAGCGTCCTGGGCGCCGCTGAGCGGTCCTTTGGCACTCGCCGTCGTGGTCTACCTACCGATGCCCGCGAGCATCCCGAAGCGGGAGCGCTCGACTGCACGGCCTGAACGCCGACCTGACCTCGACAACTACGTCAAGACAGCTATGGACGGACTCAGTCCGCTCTGGAGTGACGACGCCCAGGTGGTCGAGCTGCACGCCGAGAAGCGGTACGCCGTCGACTCTGCGCCGCGCTGGGAGATCGCCGTCGAATCACTTATTCAGCCCGCTTTGGGGGCGTCGGCCGTCCCATATCCGGCCGGCGTCCCCGCTCATTCACCGCAACACGGAGAACTAGCCCATGGCCCACTTCGTTGACAACGACCCGAACAACCTTGCGGACGCGTTTCTCAAGAGCGTGAAAGCCGACCCGATTGGGTGGCGAAGAAGGCTGGGCATACACCCCGTCGATGAGGTGGCGATGAATCGAAAGATCGCCGAGTTGCGCGCCAAGCTCCGCGAGCTCGAGGCAATGGCGCCGCCGCCTCGTCTCACCGGCCCGCCACCGCTTCATCGTCAGACCGCCGCAAACGGCCACAGCAACCAACCCAGGAGAACATCATGAGTTTCCCCCTCTTCGCGTGGTGGAGCGGACGCGCTCACCCTCGACCAAATGCACCGGAACCCGCAACCGAGCAGCGCGCTTTCGGTCCGCCTGAAGACATGCGCATCGATCCGATCAGCGGGAGCGCACCCGCCGCGTTTGCACCACCGGAGCCGTCGTCGAGTCCGGTGGCTGTCAATTTCAACGCGTGGGGCGAGGAACTCCCTGGCGCCGTCCCTGATCAGCGGCATATCCACGAGACGTCCACGAGCGCGAAGGGTGTGCCGATCATCGCCCCGGGCGCACCGCTGATGCGGATCACGCCCATCAACGTTCGCCGCTCTGGAGGTGAGTCATGACAATTGCCAAGGATCAGGACGGCCAGGTGTACGTCGCAGAGACGACAAAGCCGCACAACGTGGACGCTGATCGAGCGGAGTGGGTTGCACGCACGGCCGTGCCGCTGCCGCCGAATGCGTTTGTATCGCCGCCCGCCACCCGTCAAATGACCGGCACTGAATACATGAACGCCGAACTCGCCGAGCGGCGCCGTGCCCGGGAAGCCGAGCAGCAGCACGGGAGTCTCCTCGATGCGGCTGTGGAGCGGCTCGGAGTATTGCTCGAGGCCGTTGCGGATCAGAACGCGGGGCGCGAGTTGACCTCACGGCAGATGGCCGCGTTCGGAGATCTCGCAAGGCTCCTGGACACAGCCAAAACCCGGCGCGTCGGGCTGGGGCCGGCAGGCGTCTATAGCGTCGCCCCGGCCGAG
>DATKQX010000124.1:0-80656 GCA_035532495.1 Saccharimonadales bacterium (SeqCode) | reverse complement strand
GGACTGGAACACGTCGAAGAGCGTGATCGCGGCCAGCGCGCCTCCGAGCCCGATCTCGACGCCGTCGAGGGCTGTCATCGGTGACTACGCCGGGGGTGCGTCGACCACCGCGATCGCCTCGACCTCGACGAGGTACTGCGGGTTCGCGAGGGCAGCGACGCCGACCAGCGTGCTCGCGGGCTGATGGTCGCCGAAGATGTCGCGCCGCGCGCCAGCCAGTGCGGGCAGCATCTCGGGCCGATAGCCGACGACATACCACGTCACCTTGACGATGTCCGCAACGCTGCCGCCGGCCGCCGCGACCGCCGACCGCACATTGGCGAAGGCGCGCGACGCCTGACCGACGACGTCACCCGGCGCCACGACGTTGCCGATGGCGTCGACCGCGACCTGACCCGCGATGTAGACGGTGCGCGATCCATGACTGGCGACGACCTGGGTGTAGCCCATCGGTACGGGAAGCGCTGGCGGATTGATCTTCTCAACGGTCACCGATGGTTGTCCTCCCGAAGCATTCGCGTCAGGACGCCTGCCGAAAGGGCACGGGCGCCCAACTCCTACCGCCATTGAACGTCATGAGCAAGGTCGCGGCGGTACCGCCGGCATCATCCACGATCGCGACTCCCCGCGAGGCGCTCGTGAACCCGATGAACGCGGTGTAGTCGTCGGTGATGGTCCCGAAGACCTTGTTCCATGTCGCTCCCGCGTTGTACGTCGCCACGAAGACCACAGTGCCGCCCGAGCCCGTGGTTGCTATCACGACAGCACCGGGCGCCGGGCTCGCTGCGCCACCGGCCTCGACAAGCCCGGGTTGGAGTGCCGCGGGTGTGAACGTCGTCCCACTGTTCCGCGAGAAGGAGACCTCAACGTGCATGGGGAAGTTCGTCCACTGTCCGTCGCTGCAGACCGCCGCGATATTGGTTGCGGTCGACGCGGCGAGCACGAGCCCGCCACCACCGGAGAGGCACGGAGGCTGCCAGGCCACCCAGCCTCTCGTCCCGAATCGCGCGCCGCCGATGACCGTGCGGTCGACCTGCACCATCCAGCCTTCGGTCCCGCTCAACGTGATCGTCGTCGAGGGAACCGGACCGGCACCCGCGATGACGGAGATCGGCGTTTCGTGCCACGCGTCGGATCCGGTTGGGCTTGTCTCGATGCGGGCGTCGAAGTTGCTGTCAAGGAGCGCCGCATGGACTATCCCGCGCGAAGCCTCGATGTCGTTGATAAAGCCGGGCGCAGCCTGCGACGGCAGATACTCCTGACGCCAATGGGCACCGCCGTCATGGGTGGCCCAGAGCCCTGGTGCGTATGCCCATCCATCCTCCGGGTCGGCGAATCTGATCTGGCTGACACTCGACATCTCCACGCTGTTGCCCTCGCCGAAGAACGTTGATGGCCCATTCACGCTGGCCCACGTTCGACCGGCGTTCAGTGTCCTGAGCAGCACCAGGCACGTCGTGGCCTCGCACGGTGCCGATCCGAGCACCCAGCCCTCGTCGAGCGAGACGAACGTCACAGACGCGGGAACGAACTCCTCCGGCACGGGACCGATTGGCAGCGTGCCGGCCGGCGTCGGCGTCCCGGTCGGCTCCGGGGCGGCGCTGAACGATGCAAGGGGAGGGAACGTCGGCGCGACAGAGTGTGTTGCCGGGGTCGCCGGGCTTGCGGGGCTGCAGGAGACGAGCAGGGCCGCTCCGGCAACGGCCGCGACGAGGACACGCCGGGCGATAGGGCGCGGCGCGCCACGACCATTCTGAAAATGGCGCGGTTGCAACATGGCTGCCTGCAGAACGGTGCGCGAGCCGCAATGGTTCCCGCCCCCGGCGCGGCGAACGTCACTCGTTGTGTTCGCGCCAGCCGATGACCCCCGAGACGATGAACACGCCCGTCCCCGCCAGGGCGAGGAAGAATCCCGCCCCGAGATACGGGGCGAAACCATTGATCTCCGCGCGGCCGACGTTGTCGATGTACTCGATGTAGAGCCCAAGCGAGATGAAGAAATCGAGGAAGACAAAAAAGAATCGGATGTAACTGCCCGGCGGCTCGCGCAGCAATCGCATGGCGATCGCGACAACCGCCACCGCCGCCACGATCATCCAGTTCGCCTGCTGGATGCCCTTGACGATCTCGTAGCGCCCAAATGGCGAGACGACACCGGCCCAGGGGAGCGGCATCGACGCGACGTACGAGGCCGCGGCCACCAGGAGACCGGCGATCGCCGTCCATTTCGGCCGGTACGGCCGCGGCTGATACGCGGACAGCGGCCGGAGGCTCACGCCGGCGTCCAGGCGCCGACGGCCCAAAGCCAGACCGCCGGTTGGGCGGGGTTCCGAGGCGTGCCGAGCGCCGCGTGTGCGGCGGCAATCGCGAGCGCTCCGGCAACCCTCCGGGATTGCCGGGGACGCGCAGTCATCGCCCAATCATCACGCGTGTGCCGAATGGCCGAGGGTTTCCAGTCGACCCCGCCGGGTGACGAGTACTCTTTGCTCCGATGAATTGCACCGCGTGTGGTGCCGCAAATCGAGCGGGCCGCCGCTTTTGCGGCCAGTGTGGCGCCTCCCTCGATCAGTTGTGCCCGTCATGCGGGGCGGCAAACGAGGACGGCGAGCGGTTCTGTGGGGCCTGCGGCAAGCCGCTCGGATCCGTCGCACCGGCCGCCGGGACGCTGCAGGCGACTGCACAACGGCGGGATGTCTCCCCGGCCGCCGGCCCCGGACCGACCGCCGAGCGCCGGCACGTCACCGTCCTGTTTGCCGACCTCGTCGGTTTCACGCCGCTGTCCGACCAGCGTGATGCCGAGGATGTCCGCGAGCTCCTGAGCCGGTACTTCGCCACAGCCCGAACGATCATCGGCCGCTACGGCGGGACGGTGGAGAAGTTCATCGGCGACGCCGTGATGGCCGTCTGGGGCGTCGCGTCGATCCAGGAGAACGACGCGGAGCGCGCGGTTCGCGCCGCGCTCGATCTCGTCGATGCCGTGGCTGTCTTCGGGGACCAGGTCGGTGCCCCCGGATTGCGCGCCCGCGCCGGGGTGCTCACCGGCGAGGCTTCGGTCAACCTTGGCGACAACGGCGAAGCGAGCGTCGCCGGGGACCTTGTCAACACCGCGTCGCGCGTGCAGTCCGTTGCTGAGCCGGGCACGGTCTATGTCGGCGATGCGACGAGGCAGGCGAGCGAAGCCGCGATCGTGTACGCCGATGCAGGCAGCCATCCGTTGAAGGGGAAGCCCGAGCCTGTCCATCTCTGGCGCGCGGATCGTGTGGTGGCGGCCACGGGCGGAGCGCTTCGCCCGACAGGCCTCGAGCCACCGTTTGTGGGCCGCGACCGCGAACTGCGGCTGCTCAAGGAGTTGCTGCACGGAACGGGCGAAGAGAAGACGGCCCGTCTGATGTCCATCGTCGGCGATGCCGGCGTCGGCAAGTCACGTCTCGCATGGGAGTTCTTCAAGTACGTCGACGGGGTGACGGAGACCATCTGGTGGCACCGAGGCCGTTGCCTGGCGTACGGCGAGGGAGTGGCGTACTGGGCGCTCAACGAGATGGTGCGGATGCGCGCGGGCATCATCGAGAACGAGCCGCCCGAGGCTGCGCGGGCGAAGTTGCGCGCAACCGTCGAGGAGTTCGTCCCGGACGCCGAGGAGCGTCGTTGGGTGGAGCCGCGCCTGGCACATCTCGTCGGGCTCGAGGAAGGCGTCGCCAGCGACCCGCGCGACCTGTACGCGGCGTGGCGTTTCTTCTTCGAGCGCCTCGCGACCCAACACCTGACGGTCCTCGTCTTTGAAGACCTGCAATGGGCCGACAGCGGACTCCTCGACTTCATCGAATACCTGCTCGAATGGTCGCGTTCTTCGCCGATCCTCGTGATCACGCTGGCGCGCCCGGAGATGAACGAGCGGCGACCGGGATGGGGGACCGGTAAACGCGGTCTCTCATCGCTCTATCTCGATCCGCTCAGCCCGGAATCCATGCAGCAGCTGCTCGAAGGGATCCTCCCCGGGCTGCCCGAGGATCTCAGCGCGCGGATTCGCGATCGTGCCGCGGGCATTCCACTCTATGCCGTCGAAACGGTCCGCATGCTGCTCGACCGCGGTCTCGTTGTGGAGGAGGGTGGCCGGTTCCGGACCAAGGGCTCGCTCGACGCGCTCGAGGTTCCCGAGAGCCTCCACGCCCTGATCGCCGCACGGTTGGACAGCCTGGACCCGACGGAACGCCAGTTGCTGCAGGACGCCGCGGTTCTCGGCAAGTCGTTCACCGCGCACTCCATCACTGCCGTCTCGGGCCTCGAATCCGGCACGGTCGCACGGATTCTCAGCGGTCTGGTCAACAAGGATCTGCTGGCGATCCAGTCCGACCCGCGCTCCCCCGAGCGCGGTCAATACGTCTTCGTTCAGGACCTGGTGCGCAGCGTCGCCTACGGGACACTCGCACGGCGCGACCGCAAGCTGCGCCATGTCGCGGCCGCAACGTATCTCGAGAGCGAATGGTCCGAGGAAGAAGAGGTCGCGGAGGTGGTCGCGTCGCATCTCGTCGAGGCGCTCGCCGCCGAGCCAGACGCTGAGGACGCAACAGATATTCGCGATCGCGCTCGCACCGCGCTCATCAGAGCAGGCGATCATGCGATGTCACTTGCCGCGGCAGAGTCTGCGCAGGGCTATTTCGAGCGTGCATTGACGCTCGGCGGCGATGACCAGTCGCAGGCCTATCTGCATGCGCGATCCGGGCTCGCTGCGCACCGGCGGCTGCACCCCGGCGCCCGGGAGCATTTCGAGAGCGCCAGTGCCCTGTACCAGGGGCTCGGTCAGATCAGTGCAGCAGCGCGATCGATGGCATATCTCGCGCGCATCGACGGTATGGAGGGGAAGCGAGAGAGCGGCATCGACCGTCTCCGGCAGGTGGTCGCGATGCTCTCGAGCGGCATCGACACGGATGTCGAACGCGACGCGCAACTCGCTCAGGTCAGTTCGCAACTGAGCTTGAATCTGTACTTCCAGGGACAGCTGGACGAAGCGCTCGAATTCGCAGAACGCGCATTGCAGATCGCCGAGTCGGTCGACGTGCCGGACGCCTTCGTGGTGGCCCTCAACACTCGGGCGTCGTCGCTCGCAGCGCGAGGACGGCGGGACGAGGCGGAGTTGATCTTCGAGGGCGCGCGCCGATTCGCGCTCGAGCGCAACGTCGGTGCAGAACAGAGCCGCGTCCTCGAGGTGAACCTGGCGTCGACGCTCGAGGAGGCGGATCGACTCGAGGACTGTCTGGAGCACTACTCGGAATCCGAGGCTCTGGCGGGCAGGCTTGGTGATCGCGTCGGCGTCGCGACCTCACGCCTGACGCGGTCGAATGCGCTCCTCGAGCTCGGTCGCTGGGACGAGTACGCGGCGATCTGCAGCGAGTACCTCGATCACGACGCGCCCGAGCTCGCCGTTCCGGTCGTGGCGCGTCTGCTCGGCAGCGGCATGTGGTTGCATCTCTGGCGCGGAGATCTCGTGACCGCGCGCGCTGTACTGGCCATCGCATCCGAGCACGCCGGCGACGCCAACGTCGAGCAGGAGGGAATGCTCGACGCTACGCAAGCAGCTGTCGCATCGGCCGAAGGGCGTCCCCAGGATGCGTTGACATCGGCCGAGGCAGGTCTCCGTTCCTGTCTCGACCAGTCCTTTCCCGTGGTCGCCTGCGCAAATCTCATCGAGGCCGTGGACGCCGCGTTCACGCTGGGTCGAGATGACAAGGTAGAGGAGTTGATCGACCTCGTCCGCCGCCACTACCGTCCGGGACGACAGCGAGCCATCGATGCGCACATCCACCGCTGGCGGGCGGCACTCGCCGATCACGGTGGCGCCGGTGAAGTGGCCGGCGAGTTCGAAGCCGCTATGGATGCCTTCACAACACTGAGCCGGCCGTTCTGGCTGGCGGTCACGCAACTCGAGTTTGCGGAGTGGCTCATGCGTCAGGAACGCGACGGCGACGCCGCCGAGCTGCTCATCCAATCCCGATCAGCCTTTGCGCGCCTGGGCGCGACCCCGTGGATCGAGCGAGTGGACGCCACTGCACGCACCACCGCCGGCACCGTCGAGTCGAGGTCAACCGCATGACGTGCCCGAGCTGCGGTACCGACAATCGGGCTGGGGTGCGTTTCTGCGTGCATTGCGGCTCGCAACTGACACGCGCGTGCGCGTCGTGCGGCGCTGCGTACAACGAGGGCGAGCGTTTCTGCGGTGAGTGCGGGTCCGCGGTCATCTCCGGCCCGGCATCCCCTCGGCCCGCTCTCCCGTCGAACCACAGCGATCAGATCGGGCGCAGCGCTGAGCGTCGGCACGTGACCGTGCTCTTCGCTGACCTTGTCGGATTCACACCACTGTCCCAGCACCGCGATGCCGAGGATGTGCGAGATCTGCTGAGCCGGTACTTCGACACCGCGCGAACGATCATCGCCCGCTACGGAGGCACCGTCGAGAAATTCATCGGCGACGCGGTCATGGCGGTGTGGGGGATTCCCGCGGTCCTCGAGAATGACGCCGAGCGCGCGGTGCGCGCGGCGCTGGAACTGGTGGATGCCGTCGCGGCGTTCAGCGAGGAGGTCGGCGCGCCCGGACTCCGGGCTCGGGCCGGGTTGTTGACCGGTGAGGTCGTCGTTAATCTCGGCGTCAGCGGTGAGGGCATGGTGGCCGGCGACCTCGTGAACACGGCGTCGCGTGTGCAGTCGGCAGCCGAACCCGGGACCGTCTACGTCGGCGACGCAACGCGACGGGCGACGGAGGCCGCGATCGTCTACGAAGACACGGGGGTCCACGCGCTGAAAGGCAAGCCCGAGCCGGAACGCCTGTGGTGCGCGCGCCAGGTCGTGGCGGCGTCCGGCGGTGCGTTGCGCCCCACCGGGCTCGAGCCGCCGTTCGTGGGACGCGATCGTGAGCTGCGGCTGCTCAAGGAGTCCCTGCACGCGACAGGGGAGGAGCGGACGGCGCGCCTGCTCTCGATCGTTGGACTCGCGGGGATCGGCAAATCACGGCTTGCGTGGGAATTCTTCAAGTACGTCGACGGTGTCACCGAGACCATCTGGTGGCACCGAGGCAGATGCCTCGCGTATGGCGAAGGCGTGGCGTACTGGGCGCTCAACGAGATGGTGCGCATGCGGTGTGGGATCGTCGAGAACGAGTCGCCGGAGACCGCACGCGAGAAGCTCCGCCGCACGGTCGAGGAGTTCGTGGAGTCCGGTGAAGAACGTCGCTGGGTCGAACCGCGTCTCGCCCACCTCGTCGGACTCGAGGAGCGCGCCGCCGCCGATCCGCGCGACCTCTATGCGGCATGGCGTTTCTTCTTTGAGCGACTCGCGGCGCAACAACTCACCGCGCTGGTGTTCGAGGATCTGCAGTGGGCCGATGCCGGCCTGCTCGATTTCATCGAGTATCTCCTCGAGTGGTCTCGCAATTCGCCGATCCTCGTCGTGACCCTCGCCCGGCCCGAGCTCGCTGAGCGGCGAGCCGGGTGGGGTACGGGCAAACGTGGGCTTGCGGCGCTCTATCTCGACCCGCTGACACCCGATGCGATGTCCCACCTGCTCGCCGGCATGGTCCCGGGCCTCCCCGATGAGCTGAGCGATCGCATTCTCGAGCGTGCTGCAGGCGTCCCGCTGTACGCGGTCGAAACGGTCCGGATGCTGCTCGACCGCGGCCTCATCGCGGAGAAAGACGGTGCCTACCACGTCGAGGGCTCGCTCGACGCACTCGAGGTCCCGGAGACACTCCATGCGCTGATCGCGGCGCGTCTTGACAGCATCGGCAGCGGCGAGCGGCAACTCCTGCAGGATGCCTCCGTTGTCGGCAAGTCGTTCACCGCGGCGGGACTGCGCGCGATCACGACTCTGCCGCCGGAAGCCGTGGAGTCGTGTCTCGCAAGTCTCGTCAACAAGGACCTGCTGTCGATCCAGTCAGATCCGCGTTCGCCGGAACGCGGTCAGTACGTGTTCGTCCAGGACCTCGTGCGAAGCGTTGCCTACGGCACCCTCGCGCGTCGCGATCGCAAAGCCCGCCACCTGGCTGCCGCCGCATACCTCGAAAGCTCGTGGAGCGATGAAGAGGAGGTGGCCGAAGTTGTTGCGGCACACCTCGTCGAAGCCTACGAGGCCGATACCGACGCCGCGGATGCGCCGGCACTGCGCGATCGCGCTCGTGATGCGCTGGTCCGCGCCGGGGATCACGCGGCGTCCCTTGGTGCCGGTGAGGCGGCGCAGCACTATTTCGAGAGCGCGCTCCGGCTCGCCGCTCCCGAGGATCGCGCAACGTTGCTGGTGCGTGCGGGTGAGATGGCGTGGTTGCAGGTGCACGTGGACGACGCGCGGCGGCATCTCGAAGAAGCGGTCACCCTCCACACGGCGGCAGGCCATATTGGCGCCGCAGCACGGGTCTCGGTCACCCTCTCAGCGATCGACACGCACGAGTTGAATGTCGGAGCAGCGGCCGATCGGATGGAGCGCGCGTTCGCGCAGCTCCGCGAGTCGGACCGCGGACCGGACTACGAGTCGGATCTCGCCGTCGTCGCCGCGGAGGCAGGTCGACGGCTCTTTCTCGCCAATCGACCGGAAGACGTCGCGATGGAACGTCTCGAGCTCGCCCTCGGCATCGCCGAGCGCAACGGCAATTCGCAGGTCTTCTGCGAGGCCATCAACACAAAGGGGCTCATTCTTGGCGGGCGTGGTCGCCGAGAGGAAGGACGCGCCCTCATCACGGCCGCACTCGACCACGCACTCACCGCGGACCTGCACGACGCGGCATTGCGTGCCTACAACAATCTCGCTGCTGAAACGCAGGGCTTCGATCCAGTCCGCGCCTGGTCGTATGTGGAGGCCGGGATCGCTCTCGCGAGACTGATGGGCAGACGCCGCTCGGAGGTGATGTTCGCCACCGGATCGATGCCGGTCCTCATCGATCTTGGCCGGTGGGATGCCGCGATGCTCGTCATCGCCGAGCTGCTTGCGAGTGACGATCAGTGGATCTTTGCATCCGAATTTGGCAACGAGCTCATCATGGGTGCGTGGGTCTATCTCTGGCGCGGTCAGCCGAACGAGGCGCGGAAGCTGCTCGAACATTTCGCCGGGATGCGCGAACGACTCGTGCCGGAGAGTCAGCTCGTCTACGACGCGGTCCAGGCCGGCGTGTTGCGTGCTCAGGGGCGGAATGCAGATGCGGTGGCGCTCCTCGTCGATGCCCTCGCACGGATGAATCACTCACTGGATTACCTGGGTCTCACCCGCTGGGTGCTGAACGAAACCGTGGAAACGGCGTTCGCCGCGGGAGACCTGCAGTCGGTGCACGAGCAGCTTGATGTCGTCGGATCGCGCCTGACACCAGTAGTGGCGCCGACCGTGCACGCGCTGATCCACCGCTTCCGTGCTCGGCTCGCGGCCATCGAGGATCGGAGCGACGACGTGACCCCCAATGCTCAGGCGGCGATCGATGCCTTCCAGCAGCGGCAGATGCCGTTCTGGGTGGCGGTGACGCGCCTCGAACTCGGAGAGTGGCTGACTCAGCGAGGAAAGGGCTCCGAAGCTGCGGCGATGCTCGCAGAGTCCCGCGCGACGTTCGTCGAGCTTGGCGCGAATCCGTGGATCGAACGTGCCGACGCGGCCGCGCACGGCGAGAACGTCGCGTCCGAACCGACAGCGCTTCCAGCCTGACGACGTGACCGATTCCGCCGCGGCGTCGGAACAACCGGACGCGCCGAAAGCGAAGGTCGGATACCGAGCGCTGTTCCGGAATCGCGACTACCGCCTGCTCTTCAGCGGGCTTGCGATTTCCATGAGCGGTTCGTGGGCATACAACGTCGCCCTGGTCGTCTTCGTCTTCGATGCCACGCATTCCGCAGCCTGGGTTGCCGCGGCGTCGATGACACGTTTCCTCACAGCGCTGGTTGCGAGCCCATTCGGAGGGCTGGTCGCCGATCGCGTTGAACGGATCCGCTTCATGGTCACGCTCGACACGGTGTGCCTCGTGCTGCAGTCGGGACTGGCCGTCGTCGCCGCCCTGAACGGGCCCGTCCTCGTGGCGATTGTCCTGGCCGCGATGTCGTCGGTGTGCGGATCGTCCTATGACCCCGCCGCACGCGCCGCGACCCCGGTGATCGTCGGCGAAGAGCATCTTGCGGCGGCCAACAGTGCGCAGTCCGCCGTCGAGAACCTCTCCGTCATCGTCGGGCCGGCGATTGCTGGTCTGCTTCTCCTGTTCAGTCCGACCGCCGTCGTGTTTGCCATCAACGCCGCCACATTCGGCATCTCGGCGATCCTCGTCAGCCGCATGCGGACCCGGAGCCGTCCAGCCGACATCACCCAGGGTGGGACCGTGGGTCCGCTCAAGCAGATGGCCGCCGGGGCCGCAGCGTTCGTCGAATCCCCGACGGTCATGTTGCTCGCGGGGTTCAGCATCCTTGCGAGCTTCGTCTACGGCACCGACACGGTCCTCTTCGTGGTGATCAGCAGGGATCAGCTCGGCACCGGGAGCACGGGCTACGGCTATCTCCTTGCCGCGCTCGGTGTCGGTGGCATTCTCATGGCTGGGCTCATGAACCGCATCGCGGCGGCGCGGCGGCTCGGGGCGATCATCGTCCTCGGCATGGCGGTGTTCTGCCTGCCGACGGCGCTGATGTCGATCGTGCACGCGCCCTGGATCGCGTTTCTCCTCGAGGTCGTCCGAGGCGCGGGGACGATCGTGGTGGATGTCCTCGCGATCACCGCCCTCCAGCGCCTGGTCAAACCCGATGTCGTCGCCCGTGTCTTCGGCGTGTTCTTTGCATTCGTGCTCGCGGCGATCGCGCTCGGGGCCTTCCTGATGCCAATCCTGCTTGGCAGTGTCGGGCTGGAGACGACGCTGCTCGTCATGGGATTCGCGATCCCGGCGCTGACCCTCGCCTCGTACCCCTGGGTGCGCATTCTCGACAAACGCGCGCTCAAAGATCTCGCGAGCATCGAGCCACGCGTCCTGACGCTGCAGGGGCTGGACATCTTTGCCGGTGCGACACGAGCTGCCCTTGAGCGCATCGCACGATCAACCGTGGAGGAAGCGGTCGCGGCCGGGACCGTGCTCATTCGCGAAGGAGCCGAGGCCGACGACTTCTTCGTGCTGACCGCCGGCGAGGTGGCCGTGTCCGCGGCAGGGGAGGCGGGAGTCGAGCGGCCGCTCGGGGTGCTCAGCCCCCCGAACTACTTCGGCGAGATCGGTCTACTCGAGCACCGTCCTCGGACCGCCACGGTGACGACGACAACCGAGTGCACCGTGTATCGCATCAACGGTGTTGATTTCGTCGAGGCGCTGACGGTGACCAACCTGTCGCCGACCGCGCTGGGGAGCGCGCAGATGCGCCTCGCTCGCACGCATCCCTCGCTGGAATTGACCTTCGGCCACAACGAGCCGGAGTGAGCGGTCGGGCTGCTCCGTCAGTCAGGACGCGTTGTCAGCGAGTGCCATCAACACCGTCTTCATCTGGAAGGGCGTCAATCCGGGGTGCTTGCCGAGGATGCGAGCGATCAGTCCGGCGATGTGCGGCGCGGCAAAGCTGTTGCCGGTGGCCCGGATCGTTCGGCCGCCGAGCCATCCCACCTCGAGGTCGATGCCCGGAGCGCCGAACTCAACAGGTGGCGAGGGAACCGGTCAGGTCGCGCGCTGCGTCCTAACGGAAGGCGTCCTCGATGTGGACGGCAGCCTCCTCGGCGCCCAGTTCGCCCTGATCGTCGTCATCGTCATCGCCCTCAGCCTGGTCGGCGTCCACGTCCGCACCGTCATCGCCGAGGACCAGTTGCACGGCATCGTCGGGCCCCGTGCGCACCGGCGTGTCCGGCTCCTCCTCTGCGAGACGTTCATCGAGGCTCTCGCGCACGTTCGGGTCGTTGATGGGCCGCCCGGCCAGGTCGCGAGGGTCATCGTCACTGCCCCCCACCTCGGCTGGATCGGGCTCGGTCGCGCCCGGGATGATGGCGTCATCCGCGGGGCTGTCGTTCGACGGGAGGTCGCGAGCATTCGCGTCGTCGCTGCTCATGTCATTGCTCCGGGTGGGCGCGATGGGTTGCGTGCGCCGGTACATGGCGCGATCATTCTTGATAGGCAGACTATCACGTCAGAGCGTCGGGACTGGAGGCACGTATGGCACGAACGAAGCATGACGGCGAACTGGGGTCGCGCGCACGCAACGGCCTCGCGAGCAAGGACTTCGCGTTCACGAAACAACGCAAGGAACCGCTGACCGATGCCCATCACGTGCGCAACGCTGTCGCACGGTTCGATCAGGTGGAAGGCGTCAGTGACGCGGACCGTGACCGCGCATGGCGGAAGATCCGTGCGGCAGCCCGCCGTTTCGGCGTCGACATCGAAGCACGGGGATGGCGTCAGCTCACTGCGGGAGGTCGCGGACGATGAACGAGGTGCATGCACCCGGCGCCATGCCGCAGGAGACACCGCAGATAGCGCCGCCGGCCACGCCGCAGATCGAGCCGCCGACGATTCCGGATACCCCCGTGCCCGACGCGCCACGGCCGTCATCGCCGGAGATGCCGCAGGTGCCGACGCCTGAGATCGAGCCGGCTCCTCCGGAGATGGCCGGCTGAGCCGGCGCAACGTCGTGCTCGACATCCGGGACCGGTTCGAGTAGGAGGCAGCGGGATACAGTCATCGCGATGCGGGCGATGGTGCTTGACGCAGCGCGGATGCCGTTGCGACATGCGGAGGTGCCGGCTCCTGAGCCGGGACCCGGCCAGGTCCGGATTCGCGTGCATGTGTGCGGCCTGTGCCGCACTGACCTGCACGTCCTCGACGGCGAGCTCACCAAGCCCAAGCTCCCGCTGATCCTCGGTCACCAGATCGTCGGCGAGATCGTCGCCACCGGCACGGGTGTCGACGATCTGCGCACGGGTGAGCGCGTGGGTGTGCCATGGCTTGGGTGGACATGCGGCGTATGCGGCTACTGCCGCAGCGGGCGGGAGAACCTGTGCGACCTGGCGTCCTTCACCGGCTACGACATCGATGGGGGCTACGCGGAGTTCGCGGTCGCCGACGCCCGCTACTGCTTCCGCATCGACGCCTCGTTTTCGGACGTTCAGGCGGCGCCGTTGCTCTGCGCCGGCCTCATCGGCTATCGCGCGCTGACGATGGCGGGCGACGCCACGCGCCTCGGCCTGTACGGGTTTGGCTCTGCGGCACACATCGTCGCGCAGGTGGCGCGCCATCAGGGCCGCGAGGTCTACGCGCTGACGCGGCCCGGGGACACGGCGAGCCAGGCGTTCGCTCGCGACGAGGGCGCGACGTGGGCGGGTGACACAGAGGCTGAGCTCCCGGCGATGCTTGACGCCGCGATCATCTTCGCGCCCGCGGGTGAACTCGTCCCGAAGGCGTTGAGCGCCCTGGTGAAGGGCGGCGTTGTGGTGTGCGCGGGCATTCATATGAGCGAGATTCCAGCGTTCTCGTACGACCTGCTCTGGGGGGAGCGAAGCATCCGCTCGGTGGCGAACCTCACCCGCCGCGACGGCATCGAATTCCTTGCCCTGGCGGCACGGGTGCCCGTGCACACCGTGGTGGAGACGCGGCCGCTCGAGCAGGCCAATGAGGCGCTCACGCAACTCCGCGAGGGCGCGGTGCAGGGCTCGCTCGCGTTGACGATCGCGCAGCGCTGAGCCCGGGCTGATAATGGGGTCCGGTCAGTCCAAGACAGAGGTGTGAATCGATGGCGCTTGAGGCCGCCGCGAAGGTCGCATCTCCGCCCGTGTCGTTCGTGACCGACCCGGGCAGCTACCGCCACTGGCACCTGACCGTCGAAGGACCCGTTGCCACGCTCGCGATGGACGTCGACGAACAGGGTGGCCTGCGCGACGGATACACGATGAAGTTGAACTCATACGACCTCGGTGTCGACATCGAGCTCCACGATGCCGTCCAACGACTGCGGTTCGAGCACCCCGAGGTGGCCGCGGTGATCATCACGTCGGCGAAGGACCGGTGCTTCTCTGCCGGCGCCAACATCGGGATGCTGGCACAGTCGTCGCATCCCTGGAAGGTCAACTTCTGCAAGTTCACGAACGAGACCCGGTTCGCGATCGAGGACGCGAGCGCGAACTCAGGGCAGACGTACGTCGCCGCCGTGAACGGCGCTGCGGCGGGCGGCGGCTACGAGCTCGCGCTCGCGTGCGAGCACATCCTCCTCGTCGACGACGGCTCGACGGCGGTGTCGCTCCCCGAACTGCCCCTGCTGGCCGTGCTCCCCGCGACCGGCGGCCTCACACGCGTCGTTGACAAACGGCATGTCCGTCGTGACCTCGCCGACGTCTTCGTCACGCGGAGCGAAGGTGTCAAAGCGCCGCTCGCAGTCCGGTGGGGCCTGGTCGATGCCGCGATTCCGCGCGGCAACTACGACGCGACGGTGCGCGAGCGGACGTCGGCAATCGCGGCGCTCGCATCGAGGCCACCGGCGTCACAGGCGGTTGCGCTGGAACCGGTGGTCGCGAGGATGGATCCCGACGGTGTCGAGTACGAGCACGTCAGCGCATCCTTCGACCGTGGCGCCGGTGTCGTCACCATTCGCGTGAATGGCCCGGTCGACGCACCTCCGGCCGATGCGGACGCTGCGCGACGGCTCGGCAGCGCGTTCTGGCCGCTCGCATTGGCGCGCCAGCTCGACGATCTGGTCCTCCACCTGCGCACCAACGAGCTCAACATGGGCACCTGGGTCATCACCACGGCGGGGGACATGGATCTCCTGCTGCAGCACGACCACTTCCTTCGCGCGCAGCGCACCGGTGACTGGTTCATCAACGAGGTCGCACTCCTGATGAAGCGGGTGTTGAAGCGCCTCGATGTCACGAGCCGCAGCCTGATTGCGCTGGTCGAGCCGGGCAGCTGTTTTGGCGGACTCCTGCTGGAACTGGCGCTCGCGTGCGATGAGCAATTCATGCTCGACGGCATCGAGGATGACGGCGGGCAGCCGCCGGCGATCGTCGTCACCGAGTCGAACAGTGGCGTCTTCCCGATGGGCAACGACCTCTCACGACTCGAATCCCGCTTCTTCGGACGGCCCGCGGAACTCACTGCGGCGCATGCGCTCGCGGATGTGCCGCTGTCCGCCGCGACCGCTGCAGCGGCGGGCCTCGTGACGTTCGCGCCGGACGCCATCGACTGGGAGGACGAGGTACGCATCGTGCTCGAGGAGCGATCGTCATTCAGCCCGGACGCGCTGACGGGCATGGAGGCGAACCTCCGGTTCGTCGGCCCCGAGACCATGGAGACCAAGGTCTTCGGCCGCCTGACCGCATGGCAGAATTGGGTCTTCAGCCGGCCGAACGCCATCGGCCCGGACGGCGCGCTGCGACGCTACGGCAGCGGGCGGCGGGCCACCCTCGACAGGGAGAGGGTGTGAGATGAGCCTCAACGCCGACTACACCGATCGCATTCCCAACAACGTCGATCTGCGCGGAGACCGGCGGCTGCAACGGGCGCTCGAGGCCTGGCAGCCGCGCTTCATGCAGTGGTGGCGCGACCTCGGTCCCGACCTCATCGCCAAGGACGTCTACCTGCGCACCGCGATCAGCGCCGATCGCGACGGCTGGGCGCACTTCGGTCACATCCCGCTCGAGGAGTATCGATGGGGAATTTTCCTCGCGGACCGCGAGCCCGACCGGCGCATCGCATTTGGCGAGCACATGGGCACCGCCGCCTGGCAGCAGGTCCCCGGCGAGTACCGCGCCGACCTGCAGCGGCTGCTCGTCGTGCAGGGGGACACCGAGCCCGCATCCGTCGAGCAGCAGCGCCTGCTCGGGTTCACCGCCCCAAGCCTCTACGACCTGCGCAACCTCTTCCAGGTCAATGTCGAGGAGGGGCGCCACCTCTGGGCGATGGTGTATCTGCTCCATGCCTTCTTCGGACGTGAAGGTCGCGACCAGGCCGAGCAACTCCTGCTCCGGCACTCGGGCAGCGTCGACGCGCCGCGCATCCTTGGCGCCTTCAACGAGCCGACGCGCGACTGGCTCGCCTTCTTCATGTTCACCTACTTCACGGATCGCGACGGCAAATTTCAGCTCGGCACGCTCGCCGAGAGCGGCTTCGACCCGCTGTCACGCACATGCCGGTTCATGCTCCGTGAAGAGGCGCATCACATGATGGTCGGCACCACGGGCATCGATCGCGTCGTGCGGCGCACCGCCGAGCTGATGCGCGAGCACAACACCGATGACATCGCGCGCCACGGCGGCATTCCACTCGACATCATCCAGCGCTACCTCAACTTTCACTACAGCGTGTCACTCGACCTCTTCGGCGGGGAGCGGTCGACAAACGTCGCGAACTACTTCACCGCCGGACTCAAGGGTCGCTGGCAGGAGGAGCGGCGAGAGGACGACCACCAGCTGACCGACCTGACCGCTGCTGTCGACGTTGCCGTGGACGGCCACATCGAGACGGCGCGAATCCCCGCGCTCACGGCGCTCAATCAGGATCTCCGCTCGGAGTACTTCACCGACTGCAACAACGGCGTGCGGCGCTGGAACCGTCTGCTCGAGACCGCGGGCATCGACCGCACGCTCGCGCTCCCGCACCATGGGTTCAACCGGCGTGTCGGGGCGTTCTCCGGACTGCACGTGACGCCGGGTGGCGAGCTCATCGACGCCGCGACCTGGGAGCACCGCCACCGGGAGTGGCTGCCGACCACGGCCGACTTCGACCACATCCAGTCGCTCATGACGCCGGTCTTCGAACCGGGCAAGATGGCCGGCTGGATCGCGCCGCCGGCCACCGGGATCAACGGGCAGCCGGTCGAGTACGAGTACGTGCGCCTGGCGTAGACGGGTCAGCCGGCGTCGCTGAGGGCTTGCGCCGCCCGTGCGCGGAGCTCGGCGCGAATCACCTTCCCGGTGGCCGTCTTCGGCAACGTCTCGACCACCAGCAGCCGGCGCGGGCGCTTGTACCCGGCGAGCTCGGCTCGGCAATGAGCGAGCACAGCATCAATATCGAGGACCGCTCCCGATCGTGGCACCGCGAAGGCGACGGCGCGGGTGAGACCGTCAGCGCCGAGGGCTCCGACCACCGCGACCTCGGCGACATCGCTGTGGCCGAGCAGGACGCTCTCCACCTCCGTGGGCGACACCCATTCGCCGCCGACCTTGAGCATGTCATCGCGCCGTCCCAGATGGCGGTAGATCCCGTCCGCGTCGACGGCGTAGAGGTCGCCGGTGGCCACCCAGTCGCCGACGAACGTCCGCCGGGATTCCTCGCTCCGGCACCAGTAGCCGGTCGCCGCCGCGCTGCCGGACACCCACAGCTGTCCGGGTGCGCCAACGGCGCTGGACGCCCCGTCGTCGTCGAGGATGCGGACGTGATGGCCCCGGACCGGGGTCCCCGAGGCTCCGGGAACCGCGGCGCCCGGCCGGTTCGAGATGAAGATGTGCGTCATCTCGGTCGAGCCGATCCCGTCGAGGATCTCGACCCCGAAGCGCTCGCGAAAGCGGAGGAACAGCTCAGCCGGGAGTGCCTCACCGGCGGAGACGGCATGACGCAGCGGAGCGAATGTGGTGGCGGGGAGATCGGACGCGAGCAGGGCCGAATAGAACGTCGGGACCGCGAAGAACAGCGTCGGCTTGTGACTCTCAATGAGGGACGCGATCAATGCGGGCGTCGGCGGCCGTGTCGGCTCGAGGAACGCCTGAGCCCCCGCCGCAAGCGGAAACGTCAATGAGTTCCCGAACCCGTACGCGTGGAACATCGGAGCGACCGAGAGATGCCGATCGCCGGGCTGGACATCGAGCACCTCTGCGGCATATCCCTCTGCAGTGGTGCGGACATCGGCGTGACGGTGCATCGCCAGCTTCGGCCTTCCGGTCGTCCCGGAGGTGCACAGCCAGAAGCACGGCGATTCAACGGTGGTCGCGTCAACGCTGCCGTTGCCCCCCGCGGCCACGAGGTCGGCCCATCGTGGCCCGGCGGACTCGGCCTCGGCGTCCTCGACGTCGCCGACGCGAATCACCGCGCTCAGGTCCGGGGCATCCGCGGCAAGGGCGGCAAGCAAGGGGTGCGCGCCACCGTCGACCACCGCGCAGCGGGCGCGCGCGTCACGGGCGATCGCGAGGAGGTCTCGCGGTGGCAGCAGTGGGTTGACCGGCAGCGCCACCGCCCCGACCCGCATCGCGGCCAGGATTGCGGTCGCCAGCTCCAACCCGTCCTTGAGGATGAGCAGGACCCGCTCCTCGGGACGGATGCCGAGGCGTCGAAATCCTGCGGCCGCGGCCTGAACGGTATCGAGGAGCTCGGCATAGGTCGTGCGTTGGTCGCCGCAGACGAATGCCACCTGATGACCGTTGCCCGCCACGACATGGCGGTCGACCAGCCACTCGCAGCTGTTGAACAGGTCAGCGATGGACAGCCTCCGCCTCGGCCCACAGCGAGCGCAACCCGGCGGTGAAGTGCTCGACATCCGCGCGATGGGGGTCGTGGGTCGCGGTATCCACCCATGCCGCGCGAGCGCGGGGCACGATGTCGAGGATTGTCTTGGCGTGCAGTGGCGGGGAGAGATCGTCGTGCAGCCCATGCACCGCCAGGACCGGGCAGCGAATCGAGCCGAGCTCGTCGACGGCGCTCCAGCGGGCCCATGCCGGGGCGATCCAGAGGTCACGCCATCGACCGGCGACGTCGGCCCAGTCGGCTCCGTGGGCGCGCTCGAGGCTGTGCTGCATGGCCTCCGGCCACTCCGTGGGTGGGCCCATGGCGCGGAGTGTAGCCAGCGTCACGGGATCCCCGCGAACGTGCACGGCGGCGACGGCGACGCTTGCGACCAGCGTGGGCGCCCGTGCGGCGAGGAGCAGCGCGACCGTGCCGCCATCGCTGTGTCCCACGAGATGCACCGGCCCGGTGCGGCGCTCGGTCAGCAGTGTCCGCAGATCCTCGACGTCCTCATCGAACATCGCGGTCGTGAAGTCCCGGTCATGCGGCGAGCGGCCGAACCCGTTGCGGTCGTAGGCAATTGCCCGGCGTCCATCGGCGGCTGCAGGGAGGAGCGAGTCCCAGGCACGCGTCGATCCGATGCCATGGTGCAACCAGACGGTTGTCAGCTCTCTGCCTGGATGTTCCTCGATGTACATCTGTGCTGGGACGCAGGCGAGAGCGGCGCGTTGCTCCGGCCAGACTGCGTCGTCATGACTCGCCGTGTTCGGTGATGCGTTGTGCGTCGTCGGCACCAACCCCGGTCGCAGCCTATCCTACGGGCTTTTGCGAATTCGAGGCATATGCGTCTTCCGTGCCTTTCGGGCTCGAGGTCACCCGGGACACAGCGTGCCCGTGGTCGTCGGTCGGGCCGGTCCCTGGTCCGACCGGGGGACTGTCACCAACGAGGATGGTCGTGATCGCGCTCTCGCTGTCGACTTCGGCAAGCACGACGACCTCATCGCCGGCATACAGCGTCGTCTCCGGATCGGGGACGACCATGTGGTCCCGTCGAACGAGCGCGACGATGGCGGCCTCGCGCGGCAGACCCAGGTCGCTGATCTGCATGCCACATGCCGGTGACTCATCGGCGAGAGTCACCTCGAGCAGGTGGGCTGACGCGCCTTCGAAGCTCATGAGATGGACGAGGGATCCAACCGAGACCGCCTCCTCGACGAGCGCCGTGTAGAGCTGCGGCGTCGACACCGGGACGTCGACACCCCAACTCTGAGTGAACAGCCACTGGTTGCTGGCGTTGTTGACTCGAGCGATCACCCGCGGAACCGCGAACTCCTGCTTGGAGAGCAGGGAGATGACGAGGTTGTCCTCATCGTCCCCGGTGGCGGCGACCATGACGTCGACGTCGCCGATGCCTGCCGCTTGCAGCGACGACACTTCGCACGCGTCAGCGACGGTCCAGCGCACGTCGACATGCGGCTGAAACCGAGCGACCTGCTCCGGATCGACTTCGAGGATCTGAACGTCGTGACCGTGCGCTTTGAGATCGGACGCCACGGCCATGCCGACACTGCCTCCGCCGGCGACGGCGACCTTCATACGCCGGCCTTCTCGGCCACCGGCGCGGGAGCGAGCAGCGCCTCGAGGGCGGGCAACTCGGGTTTCAGCACCGCGATGTGCAGGAGATCGCCGTCCTGGCCGACGAGCGACGTCGCGTCGAGGCGCGGGACGCCGGCGCGAGTCACTGCCACGAGACGGATCTTTCCGCCCGCCTCGAGCGCGGACAGCTTCTGCCCTGCGAGACGCTCCGGAAGGACGCGTTCCACGAGCATGAGCGTCCCCGAGCCGTCGCGCCACTGCGGCGTCGACTCCTCCGGCAGCAACCAGCGCCGGACCTGGTCGACGGTCCAGGTCACGGTGGCAACCGTGGGGATCCCGAGCCGTTGATACACCTGGGCGCGTTGTGGGTCGTAGATGCGCGCGACAACGCGCTCAACGCCGAAGGTCTCGCGGGCGATCCGCGCGGAGAGGATGTTCGAGTTGTCGCCGGACGTGACCGCCGCGAAGGCCTCGGCGCCTTCGATCCGGGCCTCGGCAAGCGCCTCACGGTCGAAGCCGGATCCCTCGACAACGATGCCTTTGAAGTCAGACGGCAGGCGGCGAAACGCCTTCTTCGTCCTGTCAATGATGGCCACGGAATGACCCTCGCTCTCAAGGGCCTTCGCGAGGCCGGATCCGACGCGGCCACAGCCCACGATCACGATGTGCACGTCACCATTCAAGCAGGTCGCCAAGGGGCCCGGGTGATATCGCTCTGATCTCGGCCATGGGCCATACTGCGGCCGTGGAAGACACCTCGGCGCGAGTTCCGGCACCGGCGAGCAGCCTGGCGCCTGAACGGAGCGAATCACCGAGCGCCATCAACTATCCGGAGTCCTGGGCGTACCGCCTCAAGAACAAGATCCTCGGCCCACCGATGGTGTCCGAGCAGTTGACCCAGGAACGGCTGGCGAATCCCGTGGCCATCGGGGTGCTCGCCCCCGACATGATCTCCTCGTCCGCGTACGGCACCGAGGAAATGCTCCGGATCATGGTGCCGATCATCGGCATCGGCGCTTTCAGCATGGTGATACCCATCACGGTGGCGATCCTGCTGGTGATGTTCTTCGTGATGTTCTCGTACCTGCAGGTCATTGGCGTGTACACGCGGATCGGCGGGTCGTACGTCGTGGCGCGCGACAATTTCGGACCGAAGATCGCGCAGATCGCGGCTGTCGCGCTGCTCATCGATTACACGGTCACCGTTGCGGTGCAGACCTCGGCAGGGACCGCGGCACTGACGTCCGCATACCCCACGCTGGTGCGGTGGACGGTGTGGATCACCGTCGGCGTCACGCTGCTCATGCTGTTCGCGAACCTGCGCGGCATCCGCGAGGCCGGCTCCTTCTTCGCGATTCCGACGTACTTCTACATCGGTTCGCTCGCGCTCGTCATCGTCACGGGACTCGTGAAGGCAGTGCTCGGCGGCCTGCACGCGCACGCGATCCCGGCGACGTTGGGGTACCCCGTCGGGCACCAGACCCAGGGATGGCTCATGGGTCTCGGCATCTTCTACTGCCTGAAGGCATTCGCCAACGGCGGCGTCTCGCTCACCGGGCTCGAGGCGGTCTCGGACGGCATCTCGAGTTTCCGTGCACCGGTGGCGCGAAATGGGCGGAAGGCCTTGGTCACGATGTGTTTGATCCTCGGATTCCTCGTGCTGGGGACCTCGATCCTCGCCCACCTCACGCACGCCGTCCCCTATGAGGCGGGCACCCCGACCGTGGTGTCGCAGGAAGTGCGCTATGTGCTGGGCTCGTCGTGGGTGGGGAGCGCGCTCTTCTACGTCGTGCAGGCGGCCACGGTGCTCATCCTCTTCACCGGTGGGAACACCAGCTTCAACGGCTTCCCGTACCTCGCGAGCTTCGTCGCCGGCGACTCATTCTTGCCACGGCAGCTGACCAAGCGCGGCCACCGCCTCGCCTTCTCGAACGGGATCTTCGTCCTCGCTGTCGTGGCGATCCTCCTCATCATCGCCTTCAAGGCCCAGCTCAACGCGCTCGTCGGGTTGTATGCCGTCGGCGTGTTCACGGGCTTCACCTTCGCGGGGTTCGGGATGGTGAAGCACAACCTGCGTCTGCATGAGCGACGGTGGAAACTCGGTGTCGTCGTCAACGCCTTCTCGGGGACGCTGTCGCTCGCCGTCGTGCTCATCCTGCTGGTCACCAAGTTCACCGAGGGCGCGTGGATCGTCGCGGTCGTCGGTCCTCCGATGTATTTCGGGTTGATCCGCCTGCACCGTCAGTACGTGGAGGAGGAGAAGCAGCTCGAAACCGGGGCTGTCGCCGCAACCGAGGCGCCTGTGCTGCAGCGGCATGTTGTCGTCGTCCTTGTCGGGCAGCTCGACATGGCCGCTGCGCGCGCGATCCAGTACGCACGGACGCTTCGCCCGGACGAGCTCCGCGTCGTGCACTTCAACATCGACACTGCGGCCACTGAAGAGTTGAAGGAGGAGTGGAGCCGGCTGGGTCTGGCTCATCTCCCACTCGACATCCTGGAATGCCGGGACCGCCGGCTCGAGCGAGCAGCCCTGGAGTACGTCGCCGATCTCGCGGCAGACGGCAAGACCGAGTGCACGGTGCTGCTCCCGCGCCGCGCCTTTCATTCGCGCTTGCAGCGTGTGCTCCACGACCGCACCGCGGACCGGATCGCCGACGCGGTCGGCACCGTGGCGCATGTCGCCGCAACGATCGTTCCTTTCAACGTCGAAGCCGCCCCGCGGCGCCGTCTCAGGCCCATCCCCGTCCGTCCCGAGGCGGCGAGGCGCCGGCCGATGGGGAGCTCCGGGGTTGACCGCGCGCTGGCGCGCCGAGCGACGGGCACGACACCGATCGTCGACGTCGCATTCCGCGAGCGGGTCCGCGTTGCCGGAAGGATCCGCTCCCTCCGGGTGCAGACCGCCAAGGGCACGACCAACCTCGAGTGCGAGATCACCGATGACACGGGCATCCTGTTGCTCGTCTTCCAGGGACGCCCGAGAATTCCGGGGATCGAGCCCGGCGCCCGTCTGATCGTCGAGGGGATGGTCGGCTCCTGGAGCCGTCGACTCGCCATCCTCAACCCCGATTACGAGCTGGTCAGCGAGTAAGACCGGTCCGGCCGATTAGCCGGCGTCAGGCCCGGAGGGCCGACAGCCAGGGCAGCGCCTCGGCCATCGGGCGGGCGAGTGTCTCGGTGTGGCGCCGATCGAGATGTCCTGCCGCATGGAGCGCCAGGGCGGCACCGAGTGCCGCGGCCTCAGCATGATGCCCCGTCTCGCCATGCTCCACTTTCCACGACACGAGCGATGAGCGCCCTTCGGTCAGATCGAGCACGGCGCGTTGCAGGGCCTGCCAGTCGGTGGTGCGATGCGCGTTCTCGATGGCGGCGAGCGCCGCTGCCTCGGCCTCGTGGTACGTAGCGAGGTGGGGCCGACCGTACACCTCCCAACCGTGCGCCACTCGTTCGATCCCGGAGGGTGAAAGGGTCCGGATGTCGTCGAGGAGCCTGCCGATGCTCTGGTCGTCGGTGCTGTAGCCGTAGCCGTCACTGTCCATCGCCCGACTCTGCGGGAGGGGGCGGCGCGCGCGCAAGGCGAGGCCGAGGCCATGGTGGCGAAAGGTCGCGTCGCCTAGCATCCCGTCTGCGATGAACAGCTCCTGGCACCCCCGGGCGAAGTGGCTGATCGCCACACTGCTGGTCAGCGCCGCCGCACTGCTCTGGGAGCTCGGCGCTGACGCGGGCCGTGTGCGCGTCGTCGTTCGATTTCTCGCGGGGCAGCGAGTCTCGCTCGGATCGGCGAGCGCGAGCGACAGCTTCGTGCTTTTCAGCTACCTCTCGGAGATCCTGCTGCTCGGCGCCGGCGGCGTGCTCTTTCTCGCCTGGCGTGGTCGCCCACGCGGACGACCACAGGTCACCGCGACGCTCGTTGCGGTGTGGTGGTCACTGTGGGTTGGCGCAAACATCGTGGGCCGGCTCGTGGAGTTGACGTATCGGGCGACGAGTTCGCTCACCGATATCCGCAACGTCTCGCTCCTGGACGCGGCGGATTCCGTGGCCCTCGCTTTCTCGCTGCTTGCGATGGCCGTCGCGGTGCGACGGGTCGAGCAGCGTGGCGTCGCGCACCCCGCGGGATCGCCGCGCAGCCGCAGGCAGGCCGGCGCGATCACGGTCGTGGTGGCCGCGCTCATCGTCGGACCACTCGCGCTCGGCTTCGTGGTCAGCAACGGCACCATGGCTGCGAGCAAGGCGACGCCCACGCCGCCGGCCGCGGCTGCTGTGTGGCGGGCGAGCAACGCCAGTTCGACGGCGTGTCCGGATGCGATGTTCAAGCCCTCCGTCGGACTCTCGGCAGGATTGTCGAGCACATGCGCCAATCTGAAGCTCGGCTCCTTGCTCTTCACCGCCGACTGCACCCAGGGGACCGTCCCGGCCGGTCTCTCGGCGGAGATCTTCGACAACACCGGCCAGGCGAGCCACCTCGGGGCCGTCGCGGCGACGGCACGCGGGTGCGACCTCACCACGAGGAGCACGAGCGTGACCGCGGCAGTCCTCGCCGGCGATTCGACCGGGCCCGTCAACGAGCCTGGTGCGGTGGTCGTGGTTGCCGATTTCGTTCCTTCGAGCAACGCTTCGGGCGTCAACACAGTCGGCGTGCGTGTCTCGTCATCGAGCGAGTTCGACGTCGCGCTGCAGACCGGCGGCCAGTACGCGGTCATCGAGAGCACCAACGGCGCTACTCCGGAGGCGTTGCTCCAGGGCAGTTTCAGGGCAAGTCAGGGAGGCGCGCCAAACCTCAGCAAGGAGGTCCGCGTTGTCGTCTCCATGCAGGGGAGCACAGCCGCCGCGTACGTCGACGGCGTGCTGCTCGGAGCGGGACCGACCACGGTTCCGAATGCGCCTGGTGGTTGTGGCTTTTCGGTGAGCACCAACGACGATTCGCACCCCGTGGTCGCGACGCTGGTGGGCATGGCGATCTTCGCTGCGGGCTGACGCAGCGAGCCCATATGACAAGCTAGGCGCCATCATGTCGACAGCTTCTCGCGGACGTCTCGACGGCACCGTAGCGCTCGTGACCGGCGCGTCGAGTGGCATCGGTGAGGCGACGGCGGTTGCGCTCTCGCGGCTTGGCGCTGCCGTCGCTGTTGTCGCGCGCCGGTCGGACCGGCTCGATGCGCTGGCGACGCGTCTACGCGCGGACGGCGGCACGATCCTCGTGATCACGGCAGACGTCACCGACGAGGGAGAGGCCTCGCGCGCGGTGGAGCGCACGGTCAGCGAGCTCGGGCGGCTCGACACCTTGATCAACAACGCCGGCGTCATGCTCCTCGGCCCGGTGCTTGGCGCGCCGATTGACGAGTGGCAGCGGATGGTGCAGATCAACGTCCTCGGGCTCATGTACTGCACGCACGCAGCGCTCCCGCATCTCCTCGATGCCGCTTCGGGCGGTGGCCGTGGAGTGTCGGACATCGTGAACGTCAGCTCAGTCGCGGGGCGGGTGACGCGCAACAGCAACGCCGCATACAGCGCGACGAAGCACGCGGTCGGCGCATTCAGTGATGCCCTGCGCAAGGAGGTCACCACACGCCACGTGCGTGTCTCGCTCGTCGAACCCGGCGCCGTCATCACCGAGCTGGCTGATCACAATCGCCCCGAGGTTCGTGCCGCTCTGGAGCAGGGCTTCGCGGCGATGGAGCGCCTCGAAGCCGGCGATATCGCCGACATCGTTGCCTACATCGTCTCCCGACCACGGCACATGGCCATCAACGAGGTGCTGGTGCGCCCGACGGAGCAGGAGTAGCCGCTTCCCCGAATGCGGAATGCTCTGCATTGTGCACGCGTTTTGGCCGCACGGCGCTCGTCCGGAGGTTGCGTCGGGGCGGTATTGTTCCACGGTCCGACTGCAGCGTGTGACGAGGATGTCCGGGAGGTTCCAGTGACGGGTGCCGTATGGCCGCCGCTCCCCTACGACGAGTGGCGCGCGACGCGCGATACCCTGCACATGTACACGCAGGTCATTGGCAAGCTCCGCCTCGCGCTGAGTCCGTTCGAGCCGGAGTGGGCGAACGTTCCCCTGTATCTCACGGCCCGCGGACTCACGACGTCGCCGATGCCGATCGGTCATCGAACGCTCGACGCGGAGTTCGACCTCATCGACCACGCATTGGTGCTGCGCTCGAGCGACGGAGCCATCGAACGCCGTCCGCTCGGCGGCACGGTCGCGGATCTGTACTCCGAGGTGACGCGTGCCCTGAAGCGTCTGCAAGTCCACGTGACGCTGTCCGTGCTGCCGTCTGAGGTGCCGGCACCGATTCCCTTCCCGGAAGACACGACGCACGCCACCTATGTCGCGGCCCACGCGGCGCGGTTCTTCACGGTCCTCACCCAGGTGGGCATCGTCCTGAAGCAACACCGGGCGGGGTTCCGCGGAAGGACCACGCCCGTGCATTTCTTCTGGGGGACCTTCGATATCGCGGTCGTTCGCTATTCGGGACGTCCGGCTGCGCCACAGGGTCGTGGCGTGATCGAGCGTCTCGGCAGCGACGCCGAGGAGATCTGCGCCGGATGGTGGCCTGGCGACGCACGCGTTCCGTTCCCCGCGTTCTACGCGTATGCGTACCCCAAGCCCGAAGGCATTGAGCACGCACGGATCGAGCCGGACGGCGCGACGTGGAGTCCGGGCGCCGGCGAGTTCATCCTTCCGTACGACACGGCCCGCACGCTGAACGATCCCGACGCGGCGATACTGCGATTTCTGCGGTCGACCTACGATGTCGCTGCCGCCCGCATGGGGTGGGAGCCCGACCTCACCGAGGTGGCAACGCCGCGCTCTCACGGTGCCGTGGCATCATCGGGCCAGGAGATGCAGCATGAGTAGCGGGATTTGTGGCCACCTCGACCAGATCCTCGACACGACCCCGTCAGGCGACGGGTGCGTCGACTGCCTGGCTGCCGGCCGGCACGACTGGGTGCATCTTCGCGTCTGCCAGGAGTGCGGGCACGTCGGGTGCTGCGACTACTCGCCGGGCAAGCATGCGACTGCGCACTACAGCACCATCAAGCACCCGATCATCCGCTCGTACGAACCGGGCGAGGACTGGTACTACTGCTACATCGACGACCTCATGTTCGAACTCGCCGGCGCACCCGAAGCGCCGTCGCACCAATAGCCAGGAGACCGCAATGGCAGATATCGACGATCTGACCGACGAGCAGGCCGCTGCGTTCGGTCATGCCTTCGTGCGCTGGCTCACCGACGAAGACCCTGCGGGGGTGGCGACCTTCTTCCCAACCCTCAATCCCCACACGGTGACCGACGTCACCGCAGCCGATCTAGGCCGCGGCGTGCTCGAGGACGTCGTCGCGGAACAGTTTCTCAAGCTGCGCTGAGGTCAGAGTGCCGTGACGATCGCGGTGCCGCTCCCCGACACGCCCTGATCGTCGGTGACGGTCACGGTCACGGTGTACGTGTGCAGGAGCAACCCGTACGCGTGCGACAGCGTGAAGCTCGTACGGTTGAGCGGCAGCGATTGCACCGTGCCGTCGCCGTAGTCGACCGTCGCCGTGAACGTGTGGCCGGCGAGGTTGCTGTCCGTGAAGCTCCCGGAGCCGTTGAACAGGCCGAGGAACGCGACGCCGCCGTTGACGGTCACCACTGGCGGCGCGTCGGGCATCGGCGTCGGAGTCGGTGAAGGGATCGGTGCGGGCGAGGGTGATCCCGCCGGCGGTGGACCCGGCGGTGGTGGACCCGGCGGCGGTGGACCCGGCGCCGGCGTCGTGACCGGGGCTCGCGGCGTGGGTGAGGCCCCGGGCGGCGCGGGCGCATCCGTCGGGGGCCCGGTCCCGCCGCCGGTTGACCCCGAGCCCGGTTCTCCCGGCGCGGGTCGGGATGGGTTGCTGCCGACCGGATCCTGACCCGGCCGAGCCGGCGTGCTTCCCACGAGCACGGAGATTGCCGATGGGGTGGTTGCAGGCAGGGTCGCGCGCGGGCTGATGCCGGGCGCCGTCAGCGTCAGCGCCGTGGTCCCTGAGACGATCGCGGCGCCCCAGCTCCATCCGAGGCGGTCGATCCAGGCGATCACCGGCAGCTGTGCGACCCAGGACGCGAAGCCGACGACCCGCCAGAGCCTTCCCATGGAGATGTTGAGGAAGGCCCGAACCACCACCGGGTCAAACTGGGAGCCCGAGCACTTGACGAGCTCCGCTCGGGCGGCGGAGACGCTCACCGGCTTGCGGTATGGGCGCACCGCCGTCATCACCTCGTAGGAGTCGGCCACCGCGACGATGCGGCCTCCGAGCGAGATCTGGTCGCCGGCGAGCCTGAAGGGATAGCCCTTGCCGTCATAGCGCTCGTGGTGCTGCACCACGGCGTCGCCCCACTCACCGAGCCAGGCGCGCAGCGGGCCGATGAGGCGCGCGCCCTCCTCAGGGTGGCGCTGCACCGCGGTCATCTCGGCCTCGTTCAATCGCGCCGGTTTGGAAAGGATCTCGCTCGGCACGACGAGCTTCCCGATGTCGTGCAGCAACGATGCCCACCGTAGCCGCGCGCGGTCCGCGACGCCGAGGTTCATCTCATCGGCGATGAGGTCGGCGAACACGCGAACGCGCTCTGAATGCCCGCGCGTCTGGCGATCGTGGACGCTCAAGGCGGCGACGAGCTCGAGGACCCGCTGCATGTATGCAACCTCGCCGCCCTCGATCCCCCGGTCACGCGCCTCCTGGAGCTGTCGCTGGAGATCCCGCGGCCTGCCGACGCGCCGAGCGACGGCAAAGCGCTTGGGCGCCCGGTCAGGGAAGAGCAGGGACAGGTTGAGCAGCGCGGCGAGCGGTAGCAGCCGCCGACCGGCTCGCTCGAGGGCGATGATCGTCACCAGCATCACCGCGGAAATCGCGGCAAACGAGAGGATCGCCGGGCCGACGCCGGTCGTGTGCGGCAGGAGCCTGCTGAGGAACGTCCCAGCCGCGATCCCGGCCACCGCGGGAACGACGACAACACCGGTGCGCACGAGCGCGCTGAGTACCGGCCGGCGCTGCCACTGATTGCCGGCCGGTGTCGTCTCGGATGCGGGTTCGCGGGAGACGTCCGTGATGTCCACCACCCTCGCGGAGCCCCGTCCGCGGCGTCCGCACAATGGCCTGGGGCGCAGCCTGGCTACAAGGTTCCCGCCACTCCTGCGCCCTTGGCCCGGGGTTCTGAGGACTGTGGCCGACGAGTGACGCGATCGTCGCACCGGCTCCGTGCACACGCGCAGACCGATGCCGAGTCCTTCCCGTTAGGATCACCGCGTCAATGCCGATCTCCATGCTGCGTCGCGAGCGCCGCTTCTACGACCTCTTCGACCAGCAGGTGGCCACGGTGCTGGCTGGAGCCATCGCGCTCCGGGACGCCCTTGATGACATTGCCGCCATGCCGGCGCATCAGGCGGCGATCAAGGACCTCGAGCACGCGGGGGACGAGTTGACCCATGAGATCGTGAAGATGCTCAACCGCACGTTCGTCACCCCCTTCGAGCGCGAGGATATCTACGCGCTGAGCTCCGGGCTTGACGACGTGCTCGACTACATCGACGAGATCGCCGAGACGATCATCCTCTACGGCATCACGGAGATCTCCGACGCGGCGAAGTCGATGGCGTCGCTCATCGTCGACGCTACGCGCGAGCTGCAGGCTGCGGTTGCGAAACTCGAGTCGAAGTCGGGCGTCAGCAAGCACGGCATCGAGGTCCACCGCATCGAGAATGTCGGAGACACAGAGTCGCGGCGTGCCATCGGCGACCTGTTCAGAGGTGGGCACGACGCGATCAGCATCATCAAGCTCAAGGACTTCTACACGTTGCTCGAAGACTCGCTCGACCGGTGCGAGGACGTTGCCAACGTGATTGAGGGCATCATCATCAAGAACGCCTGATGACCGGCACCAGCGTGCTGCTCATCGCGACGGTCCTCATCGCGCTCGGCTTTGATTTCACCAACGGGTTTCACGACACCGCGAACGCTGTTGCGACATCCATCAGCACGCGGGCATTGGGGCCGCGCGCCGCCGTGGGGCTGTCGGCTGTGTTCAACCTTGTCGGAGCGCTCGTGGCCATCGAGCTGTTGCACACCCACGTCGCCAACACCATCGGTGGCCTCGTCGCGCCGAAGCAGGGCGTCTCGCTCGGCATGATCATCGCGGCGCTCATCGGTGCGATCGCGTGGAACCTCATCACCTGGCGGCTCGGGCTCCCGTCGAGCTCGTCCCACGCGCTCATCGGCTCACTGATCGGCATGGGCGTCGTCGCATACGGCATCGACGCCGTCAAATGGGGGTCGGTGCTTCCCGTGGTGATCGCGCTCGTCTCCTCGCCACTGATCGGACTGGTCCTGTCCTACCTGTTCACGGTGCTCACGCTCGACACGTTTCGACGAGCGTCTCCCGGTCCGGCGAATCGTCGATTTCGGTGGGCACAGCTGGCTTCCGGTGCGTTCGTGTCGTTCTCGCATGGGGCCAACGACGCGCAGAAGACGATGGGAGTGATCACGCTCGCGCTGGTGAGCGCAGGCGTCGTCACGGCCGGCGGAAAAGTGTTCCCCTCGCCACCGCTCTGGGTGGTGCTGGTCGCCGCGACGGCGATCGGCTTCGGAACGTACGCCGGCGGCTGGCGGATCATCAAGACCCTCGGCATGCGCGTGATCCGGCTGGAACCCGTCGACGGTTTCTGTGCGCAGACGATGGCCGCGGTGGTGATCCAGGGCGCCACACAGCTCGGGCTTCCCGTGAGCACCACACACGTCGTGTCCGGCTCCGTGATGGGTGCCGGCGCGACGCGGCGTCTCGGCGCGGTGCGCTGGGGCGTCGCCCGCAACATCCTCATCGCCTGGGTGTTGACCATCCCCGCGACCGCCGTGATGGCCGCGATCTGCGCACTCATCGCAGGAGCGCTCAAGGCCTGACGTCCGTTTGGACGCGGCCGTTCTAGGTGTGGCTCGGCTCCAGAGTCGCTTGAGGTGTCCTGTCCAGTGCCGTCACTTGAGTCTGGGCGCTCGTCGATTCCATGATCGCCAGCAGCTGGGCAAGCACGTGACGCAGGTCGGGGCGGATGCTGAACAGGACGTCCGGCTCCTGTCCGGTGACGACGAGCACGCCGGTGGAGTTGAAGCGGTCCAGCTGGTGCCGGACCTCAAAGGGGGAGAGCTTGGAACTCTCCGCCAGCTCGTCCAGCTTCCGAGGGCGGTCGAGCAACTGCGTGACGATGCGCAGACGGTCAGGATCGCCAAGGGCGTGCAGGAGGTCGCCGGTCACCTGGAGCTCGTCATCCGAGCGCGTCACCAGCGAGCGCACCGCCTCGAGCGCGGCTCGGGGGCGCAGTGGCAGGCCATGGCCGCTGACGTAGCTCGTCTGGAGCAACACCTCACCGGCGGTCGCGCCCGCGCTGCGCCTGGCCACGATCACGTAGAAGGCGGCGACGACCAGGAGCCCGACGACGGCGTCGACCCAGCCGCTGCCGAGACCAATGCCGAGGAGGCGCCCGAGCGCAAGCAGTCCCGTGACGATGCTCGCAACCACGCCGATGTCGACCCCGGCGGCGAGGAGCACCCGGACCCAGCGCGGAACACGCACCAGGCCCGCACCGGAGGACGAAGGGGTCTTGCGGACCGCGAGGTAGCAGCCGACCCCCATGACGATGAGGATGCCACCCTGCACCGCGAGCTTCTGGATCTGATCGAGGAAGTGCGCGACGGGAACGCCGATGAGGATGCCGAGCGCGACGTAGACCCCGACCCACACCACGGTGGACGAGACCATCGCGACGATGAAGGAGCGACGCGGGGACCTCACCGCGCCGGCGACGAGCGTCGTGTAGATGCGCAGCCCGGGAATCAGCCGGCTGATCGCGATGCCTTGCCAGCCGGCCCTTCGCAACCGGTCCTCGACGCGCTCGAGATGCTTCTGCTGGCGGAGCCGCCGAGCGAGGCCTCTGAGGCCGCGGTCGCCGACGGCGCGCGCCCAGCTGTACCCGACGAGGGATCCCGCGATGCACGCGAAGAGCGCGAGCGGGATGAACGCGTATGGGTTGAGTCCCCCTGACGCGATGAGGAGGCCGGCGACGAGGAGGGTCAGCTCGCCCGGCGCGAACGGCAGGGGGACGCCCGCCTCCTCGGCGAAGAGCAGGGCCGGCAGGAGCGCGAGTGCAACCGCTCCGTGGAGGCCCTGGAGGAAGTTCACTGCGCAATCATCCGCTTGGGGACCCGGACGATGCCGCACCGTGATCGCATCGCGCACCGGCGTTCTGGGAGAGTGGGGTGGTGATCGACACGGAGATCGCGGTGGTCGGGAGCGGTCCAGCCGGCGCAACGACCGCGCTGCTGCTCGCCCGCCGCGGGCACCGAGTGGTCATCCTCGATCGCACCCGCTTCCCACGTGACAAGGCCTGCGGGGAAGGGCTGATGCCACCGGGCGTCGCGGTGCTGCGACGTCTCGGGCTGTACGACGCGGTGATTGCCACCGGAGCGCAGCCGCTGCTCGGCGTCACCTACAGGCAGCAGGGCAATGGCCCCTCAGCCCACGCGACGTTCCCGACCCCGTCGATGGGGGATCAGGTGTCGGGGCTGGGCATCCGTCGCACGACCTTCGACGCTGTGCTCGTCGACGCGCTGCGGCGCGAGCCGAACATCACGCTGCTCGAGGGCGAACGCGCCACCGGTCTCGTCCGCGACGGGTCGGGCGTGATCACGGGGGTGAGCACTCGCGCCGATGCCGTCCGTGCCTCCGTCGTCGTCGCTGCCGATGGGCTCCACTCCAACGTCCGGTCGTGGGGCGGGCTCGCCACACCCGAGCTGCCGCGGGGTCGATACGGCCTGGCCGGCCACTGGCGCATGGCGACGCAGGGTCGGGACGACATCAGGGTCACGTTCTGCAACGGTCACGAGTGGTATGAGGCACCGGTCGGGCCCAACCTGCTGCTGCTCTCGGTGCTCTCCGGTCCATCGGGACCACGCCTCAACGCTCGAACCTACGAGACCGCAGCGCGGGCGGCGGTTTCCGATATTCACGATGCCGAGCTCGTGACCGGGCCGCTCGGCGCCGCCCAGTTCGAGCAGCGAGTTCGGGCGGTGGCCGAAGGCAACCTCTTCCTGGTGGGCGATGCCGCCGGGTACGACGATCCGACGACCGGTGAGGGGATCGCCGTCGGCATGCTGCTGGCCGAACACCTCGCGTTGCGCATCCACCAGGCACGCACCGGCGAGAGCTCAGATGCCGAGGCCGTCCGGCGCTACCGCGCCGACCATGTCCGCCTCGTGCGCGACCGGCAGCGGCTCACACGGCTGGCGCTCGCCATGGCGCGCACGCCCTGGCTGAGCCGGCGCGCGATCGCCCGCGCCGCAACGGATCCCAGAGCGCTCGGCAAGCTGCTCGGCATCAACTGCGGGTATCAGACGTTTGCGGCGCTCACGCCGAGAGACTGGCTCTCGCTCGCCGGGATCTGACGGCTGCGCCTGACCGGCCGCGGCACGAAGCGCGGGACGCCGCGAAAAGCCTCGCGGTACCCTGGAATCGCGTCGAGGAGTCGTTCCTCGGCTCGGATGCGCGGGACGAGCACCGCGGCATTGACGAGCGACAGCAGCGCGCCTTGGCGAGCGGCGCCGACCGCGACTGGGAGACATGCGAATTCCAGCGCCACGGCCACATAGTTCGGATGCCGGATGAATCGATACGGACCACCGGTCTCGATGTGAATGTCTGGACGGACATGCGCGGTCACGTTCCAGTCGTCGCCGAGCGTGCGAATCACCCACATCCTGAGCCCGGTTGAGGCGCCGAGCCCCAGCAGCGCGGCGAACTCGAGCAGTCGCGGGACGCGCCGAAGCGGGCGCGGCCAGACGCAGACCCCGAACAGCGCGACATGCGTCGCGACCATGAGCGGGTACGTGGAACGCGAGGCCTGCTCGGCGCTGCCGATGGTCCTGCGATTGCGCGCGGAGATGCGCAACTCGACAAGGCGCTCCGCTCCCAGGCAGAGCACGAGGGCCGCGCGAGCCCGAGACCTCATGTCGCCCAGAGCAACTCGAGGAGCTCGACCGTGAGGCCCGGCCCGAAGGCTGCCGCGAGGCCGCGGCCGGCCGGTGCCGGCAGGTGCGACGCGAGTGCTTCCAGGACGAACAGGATGGCCGCCGACGAGGTATTGCCCGTGCGTCGGAGCACGGTGCGTGTCGCGGCGACCTGTCGTTCTTCGAGGTTGAGGCAGTGGACCACGGAGTCCACGATCGCCTGGCCGCCCGGGTGTGCGGCGACGGCGTCGAGCGCTCGGGCATCGCCCACGAAGTCTCGAACGATGTCTGGAAGGTTCGCCTCGATCATGCGGGGCAACTGTCGCGAAACGACAACCCGGAAGCCGTCGTCCGCGCGCTCGAACCCGAGCACATCCGTGCTGGATGCGACGAGTCGCGATGCGGTCCGGCCGATGCTGAGACGGCCCGGCTCGCCGTGGCCATGGAGGACGGCCGCGCCTGCGCCGTCACCGAACACGAGCACGCTCAGCAGGTTGTCGGCCGACGTGTCCGCGGGACGGAACGTGAGCGTCGGCACCTCGACCGCGACCACCAGTGCGCTCTGGCCCGGGTGCGATCGCACCCAGTCGCTCGCCCACGACAGCGAGGCTGCCCCGCCCGCGCACCCGAAGTGCATGAAGGGCATGCGCCGCACGTCCCTGCGCAGACCGAGGTGGTTGACGAGGTGCACATCGATCCCCGGAAGGACGAAGCCGGTGCACGACGCCACGACGAGCAGCCCGACCTCGTCAGTGGCGATCCCAGCGTCGGCGAGCGCGCGTTGTGCGGCGGCGATCGCCAGCGGGGTCGCCTCGGTGGCATACCTGGCCGCCTGTTCGCTCGGCGAAAGCGGCTGGAGTGCCTCTTCGACCGGGCGCACGAGATACCGCTGTGTTTCCGCCAGCTCGTCGGCAAACAGGCTGACACGGCGTTCGAGTCGCGGCCAGAGCTGCGTGATGAGGCGGAGCACCTCGTCGCCGCTCACCCGGTATCGCGGGAGCGCGGTCGCCAGGCCACCGATGGTGACCGTCGGCGGGAGCGCGCTGGATAGCGCTGACCGGCGGTCGGGGCGCGCCGCCGAGCGGCTCACCGCCTCAACAACCATGCGAGCTGATCATGACACCGACGATCTCAACCGCGGCCGTCATCCGATGCAGGTGAACGATGCAAAGGATATGCGCCGAGGTTACGATCAGGTGCAACTCCGTCACCCGGTCGATCGAGATGATTGGACTTAGGACGCTCGATTCGCGCTGGCCACGCGGGTCTCGATCGTCGGCGGCACCTGGAGCGTCTGCAGCACCACGCAGTACCGCTTCGTCTTCTCGACCAACGAGTCGAGCTGTGCCTGAGTCGCGTCGGGCGCGACGATGTCGAAGCCCAAACGGATCGACTCGAAGCCGACCCGAGCGTCGCCGATCCCAAGAGTGCCCGCGAGGTCGAGATCACCTTCGACGGTCACGCGAATCTCCTCCGTCGGCAGCTCCATCGAGGCCGCCACCATCTGGCACGTGACCTGTGCGCAGGCAGCCAGGGCGCCCAGGAGGAGATCGCCGGAGCATGCGCCGGTGCCCGCGCCACCGACTCCCGCATGCGCCTGCGCCTCGTAGATGGCGCGACCGAGATCGACCGAGCACGCGATGGGCGCGTCACCCTGCCCGCCTCGCGCGACGAGCGTGATCTTCGAGGACTCCGGATGCGCGCGATAGCCGTCCTTCAATGGCTTCTGGACTTCCCGCAGGTTCATGGAGATCCCCGCTACTCGGGAGTCACGTACGCGGCGGTGAGGCCGCCGTCGACGAGGAACGTCGCGCCGTTGACGTACGACGACTCACCGCTCGCGAGAAACAGCGCCGCGTTCGCGATCTCCCGCGCTGTGGCGAGCCGGCCCATCGGCAGATGGATGCGGCGCCGCTCGTACGCTGCCGCGTTGTCGGAGAAGAGTCGCATCAGGAGGGGCGTCTCCACGGGCCCCGGGCAGAGCGCGTTGACGCGCACGCCCTGACGCGCGAATTGCACGGCGAGCTCGCGGCTCATCGAAAGGACCGCGCCCTTCGAGGCCGTGTACCCAATCTGTGATGTCGCTGCCCCGACCAGCGCGACGAATGACGCGACATTGATGACGGACCCGCCGCCGCGCTCGAGCAGTCGAGGGATGCCGTACTTGCAGCAGAGGAACACCCCCTTTGCGTTCACGGACTGGACGCGGTCGTACGCGTCGGCCTCGGTGGTGAGGATCGAGTCGTCGTCGGGGGGCATGATCCCCGCGTTGTTGTAGAGGATGTCGACGCCGCCGTACGTCTCGACGGCCTTCGCATACAGCGTCTGGACGCTCTCCGCATTGCTGACGTCGACCTCGATGAACGTTGCGCGCCGGCACGCGGCCGCTGCCTCGCCGCCGGCTGACGATCCGACATCCGCCACGACCACCGACGCTCCCTCCTCGGAGAAGAGCATTGCAGCCTCGCGCCCGATGCCGCCGGCAGCACCGGTGATCACCGCAACTCTCCCGTCGAGGCGTCCCATGTCTCTCAGCCCTCCGTGGAGATGAACACGTTCTTGACCTCGGAGTAACCGTCGAGGCCGTGCATGCCGAGTTCGCGGCCAAATCCGGATTGCTTGAATCCGCCGAATGGGGTGCAGACCCGCACCGAGGAGTTGCTGTTGATGGACAGGACGCCGGTGTCGAGTGCGCGTGCGACGCGCAGCGCCCGGGCGCCGTTGGTCGTCCAGATCGACCCCGACAGCCCATACGGCGTGTCGTTCGCGATGCGAACCGCGTCGGCTTCGTCGGTGAACGGGATGATCGCCGCGACGGGACCGAAGACCTCCTCGCGCGCAACGCGGTCGTTGTTGGTCGCCTCGATGAGCGTGCACGGATACCAGAACCCCGGACCCTCAGGCGCAGCCCCTCGGAACAGCGGCTCGGTCTCGACGAATGACGCCACGGTTGCGCGATGGCTTGCCGACACGAGCGGCCCCATCTCGGTGGCATCGTCCTCGGGATCGCCGACCCGCAACGCCCCGGTCGCGGCGATGAGCAGCGACACGAAGCGGTCGTACACCTCACGCTGGACGAGGATGCGCGACCGTGCGCAACAGTCCTGCCCCGCGTTGCCGAACACTGCGTACGGCGCCGCCGCGGCGGCTCGTTCGAGGTCGGCGTCCGCGAAGATGACGTTGGCGGACTTGCCGCCGAGCTCCAGGGTCACCCGCTTGATGGTCGCCGCGGCACCGCGCATCACGCCGGCCCCGACCTCCGTCGACCCCGTGAAGCCGATCTTCGCGACATCGGGATGCTGGATCAGACGCTCACCGACGATCCGGCCAGGACCGACCACAACGTTGAACACACCTTTCGGGATCCCGGCCTCGAGCGCGAGTTCGGCCAGCCGGATCGCGGTCATCGGCGTCAGCTCCGCGGGCTTGAGGACGACGGTGTTCCCGCATGCGAGAGCGGGACCGACCTTCCAGCTCGCGATGTTGAGCGGGAAATTCCAGGGCACGATGAGCCCGACGACACCAAGCGGCTCCCGGAAGGTGACGTCGACACCCCCGGCTACCGGGATGGTCTGCCCGTAGTGCTTGTCGACGGCGCCGGCGTAGAAGTGGAAGACCTCGGCGACCATGCCCATCTCGCCACGCGAGTCGGCGATCGGCTTGCCGACGTTGCGCGTCTCGAGCAGCGCAAGCTCTTCGCGGTGATCCTCAACGAGTGCCGCGAGCCGGCGGAGCAGGCGCGCGCGATCCGACGGGGCCACGGCGCGCCACGCGGTGAACGCGGCCTTCGCTGCCGCGACCGCGCGGTCGGTCTCAGCGACCCCGGCTGTCTCGAGTTCCGCCACGGGCTGTTCCGTGGCCGGGTTCAGCAGGCGCAGCGTCATCCGCGCTCGTAGAAGCGTTCGCGCTCGTAGCAGGTGACCGCGCGGTCGAAGAGCTGCTGCTCGGTGCGCGCGTAGTTGAGGTAGTGGTCCACGACGTCATCACCGAACGCGGCACGCGCGAGCGTCCCATCTTCGAGCGCAGTGATCGCCTCGTTGAGCGTGTGCGGAAAACGCTGCACATCGGACTCGTAGGCGTTGCCGGTGAACGCCGGGGGCGTCTCGAGCTGTTGCTCGATCCCGTGCAGCCCCGCCGCGAGCAGTGCGGCGAATGCGAGGTACGGGTTGGCATCCGCACCGGGGATGCGGCACTCGACGCGCAAGGCGCCACCGTGCCCGACGACACGGAAACCGCACGTCCGGTTGTCGTATCCCCAGGCGAGCGTGGTCGGCGCCCAGCTGCCGGCCGCATACCGCTTGTAGGAGTTGATGTTCGGCGCCAGGAACACCGCCATCTCGCTGGCCCCCGCGACGAGGCCGGCGAGGTACTGCTTGAAGAGGGGAGACTCCCCGGCGAATGCGCTGTCCGTACCGCGCCAGAGGCTCGAGTGGATGTGGCACGAGCTGCCGATCCAAGTGTGGTCGGGTTTGGCCATGAAGGTCACGGAGCATCCGTGCTGCTGCGCGATCTCCTTGATCCCGTTCTTGTAGATGGTGTGGTTATCGGCCATGGTGATCGCGTCGCTGTAGCGGAAGTTGATCTCCTGCTGGCCGGGCCACGCCTCGCCCTTGGAGTTCTCCACCTTGATGTCCGCTGCCTGCATCCCGTTGCGGACGGCGCGGATGAACGGCTCGTCGTAGCTCGTTGCGAGGATGTGGTAGTCGAGGATGTACGGCACCGACGGTGTGAGCCCGCGATAATGCTTGTCGTGCGCCTCGGCGTACGTCTCCTTGATGAGATAGAACTCGAGCTCTGAGCCGAACATCGCGTCGAACCCGAGCGCGCGCGCTCGTTCCACCTGGGCCTTGAGCACCTGACGTGGTGAGGGACGAACCGGTGAGTGGTCGCCCCACGCCACGTCGCACAGCACGAGTGCCGTACCCTCGAGCCACGGGATGCTGCGCATCGTCGCGAAGTCCGGGATCATCGAGAAATCGCCGTAGCCGCGTTCCCAGCTTGCCATCTCGTAGCCGGGTCCGGGATCCATCTCCATGTCGAGTGCGAGCAGGTAGTTGCAACCCTCGATGGGATTGCCGGCCGCCATCTCCTCGAGGAAGAAATGGGCTTCGAGGCGCTTGCCCATGAGGCGTCCCTGCATGTCCGTGAAGGCGACGACCACCGTGTCGATCTCGCCGGCTCCGACGGCGTTGGTCAGCTCCTCGATGGTGAACATCAGCTCGCATCCCCGATTGCGTCGGCTGCCAGGGCGTGGCCGCGCTCGTGGTCGGCGACTCGCGTGACGAAACGTCGGAAGAGATCCATCGCCCATCCCTCCTGCCCAAGCAATTCCTCGGGGTGACACTGCACCGCGACGATCATACCGTCGGCGGACTCGATGCCTTCGACAACGCCGTCAGGACTGCGCGCGGTCACCTGCAGCCCAGGCGCCACGTCCTTCACCGACTGGTGGTGCAGGCTGTTGACCATGACGGAGCCACTGGAGACGGCTGTCGCGAGCTCCGATCCCGGGACGATGTCGATGGCATGCGCGAGCAGGTCTCTCGGGTGGCCGTGCATATCATGGCCGTCGATGTGCTGGCGGAGCGAGCCGCCGAGCGCAACGTTGATCACCTGCTGACCGCGGCAGATGCCGAACACTGGGACACCGTCGTCGACCGCCGCACGAACGAGCGCGATCTCCGTGAGGTCGAGTGGTGGATCAACGTTCGGAGTCTCCTCATCACGAGCCTCGCCATACGCGGGTGGATCGACGTCCCAACCCCCTGGGACGAGGAGGCCGTCGATCATGTGCACCAGTGCCGTCGCGGTTTCGGGCGCGAGCCCGTCAGGCGCCGGGTCGAGCGTGACCGGCTCCCCTCCGGCAGCCGAAACCGCGCGGAGATACGGCGCGTAGTACGCGGCGCCGCGCAGGGGACTGCACGTGACGCCGATCCGTGGCTTGGACATCCAGCCGAGCTCAGCCGGCGGCGACGGCAGGCACCGAATCCGGGGCGACGAGAGCAGCTTCGATCGAAGCGAGCTCTTCAGCGGTTCCCTGAACCTTCGGCCCCTTGAACCAGTTCTTGGCAGACGCAAACCACCAGATGGTCGTGCCGCCAAGCACCACGGCGAAGGCGACGATCGTGTAGTTGAGGTTGCCGAGCGTGACCGGGAAGATCGTCGGGAGTACGAAGAGGATGCTGATCAGGATGATCCAGGCGACAGCGACGATGCCGATCGGGCGGCTCCACTTGCCGAGGCTCCATGGACCGGGCTGGAAGCTGCTGCCGGCACGAAGCCGCAGGAAGATCGGGATGCCATACGCGATGTACAGCCCGATGACCGCAATGGAGATGACCGCGAAATACGCCGCCGGGTTGTAGAGATACGGGAGCCACAGGATGAAGGCCCCGACCGCGGCGAGCCAGATCGAGTTGGTTGGTGTGCGGGTGCGCTTGTTGATCTTGCTCCAGAGCTGATGCCCCGGGACTGCTCCGTCGCGGGAGAACGCGTAGATCATGCGCGAGTTCGCGGTGACCGACGACATCCCGCAGTAGAACTGCGCGCCGATGCAGATGAGCAGCAGGAACTGTCCCGTCCCACCGCCGACCGCGTCGATGAAGACCTGCGCTGCCGGCACGGCCGCAATGGACTCGGTGCCGTAGTTCTGGATTGCCGAGGTGACGCCGATGAGCAGGATCCACCCGGCGAAAAGCGACACGACGATGGACAGCACGATGCCTCGCGGCCCGGCGGTCGCCGCATTCCTCGTCTCCTCGGTCATGTGCGCCGATGCGTCGTATCCGGTGAACGTGTACTGCGCGAGCAGGAGACCGATCAGGAAGACATAGACGATGTTGCCGGGGAAGGCTGCACCGGTCGAGTTGTTGAAGTGGAAGAAGATGAACCCGATCGACTGATGGTGCTTCGGGACGATCAGCAGGACGGCGACGATGATCACGACGCCGGTGATGTGCCACCACACGGAGATGTCATTGAGCAGCGCGACGATGCGGACGCCAAAGGTGTTGAGGAGGCCGTGCACGAACAACGCGATCCCGTAGATGAGCAGGATGTGCGGGGCGTCGAGCGGGTACCCGAACCAGTTGTTGAGAAACGCCGAGACGAAGAGGGCAAGGCCACCGTCGATGCCGGCCGTCACCGCGATCTGTCCGACGAGGTTGAACCAGCCGGTGAACCAGCTCCAGGCCGGAGCGTTCTTGCCGCCGAGTTTGGCCGACCAGTAGTACAGACCACCGGCGGTGGGATAGCTCGAGCAGACCTCGGCCATCGCCAGGCCGACGATGACCACCATGATGCCGACGAGCGGCCAGCCGATGTTCATGTCGATCGGTCCGCCGTTCAGCATCGCGCCGCCGTATGCCGTGAGGCATCCGGAGAGGATCGAGATGATGGTGAACGACACCGCGAAGTTGGAGAAGCCCCCCATCCGACGGAGCAATTCCTGCGCGTACCCCAGCTTGTGCAGCGTTTCGGTATCGCTGTCGATGGCCTGCACCGTCATCAGCTCATCTCCCCATGTGCCGGTTGGTGCGCGCACAGTAGCAGCGGCGTTGGGCGAGCGTCAACAGATTTATCGGATCAGCCCGAACCGGCCAAAACTGTAAGAATCGTTTCGTGCCGGAATTCCTTGTCGGCGAGTTGGTCCGTCAGCGGATGGGGGCGCTCAGCGCTTCGGAGCGGCGGCTCGCCCAGGTGCTGCTCGCGTTCTACCCGGTCGCCGGGCTCGAGAGCCTGACACGCTTCGCCGAGCGAGCCGGGGTCAGCCCTGCCACCGTGACGCGGTTCATCACGAAGCTCGGCCTGCGCGGGTATCCGGAGTTTCAGGACTCCCTGCGTGCGGAGCTGCAGGCGCGGCTCAGCTCCCCGCTGACCCGTTTCGCGCTGGCGGCGCCTGGGGATCCGAGCGGGTCGGTCCTCCGGGATTCGTACGCGACGTTCGAACACAGCCTCGGGGCGAGCCTTGACATGGTGTCGGAGCATGACTTCGACGCCGTCGTCGACCTGCTCTCCCTGTCGCGGGGGCGCGTGCTCGCACTCGGCGGACGGGTGAGCGCCTTCCTCGCACGATACCTCTCGAGTCAGTTGCACCTGCTCCGCGGCGGCATCGAGCTCATCGACCCGGAGCGAAGCAACCCCGCCGACCACCTCGTCGACCTCGGCAGGCGCGACGTGCTGGTGGTCTTCGACTACCGCCGGTATCAGGGCGACACCATCAACAGTGCGCGCATCGCGGCCGGACAGGGAAGCACCGTGGTGCTGGTCACCGACCCGTGGCTGTCACCGGCTGCGGCTTCGGCGAAGTTCGTCCTGGTCACCGACGTGCAGACGACCGTTGCGCCGTTCGACTCGATGGTCTCGGCGGTGGCGCTGACGGAGGCATTGATCGCCGGCGTGCTCGCCCGCCTCGGCGAGAGCGCGCACGCGCGGATGCGACGGCTCGACGAATTGCGCGGCGGCGTCGTGCACGGTGACGGCCCGTCGTGACCTCCCCATCCCCGCGACCGGCATGATCGAAGAACGCCTCGAGCTTGCCGGATGGCGCCGCCAGATCAGTGAGCTGTACGCTGCGATCCGCGCCTGCGCCGATCCCACCGCCGCGTGGGGTCTCTGGAAGCACGAGCGTGATCGGCTGTACCGCTCGCATCCCCAGAGCCCCATTCCAGCCGCAGCGCGCGGCGACGCGACGGCGCCCGAGTACTACCCGTATGACCTGGACCTGCGCACCACGGCTCACATCGAAGCCGCTGACGGGGCGACGTTCGAGCTGCCCGACTCGGCCGCCGGACACGTGGTTGCCGAGCGTACCGGCACGGCCCGTTTCGTCCTCCAGGGCGAGCACCTCAGCCTTGCGGTCTTCTGGTTGCTCGATTACGCGGGCGGGTTCCTCGTCTCCTTCCGGGACGCCACGTGCGGAACGGAGACATACGGTGCCGGGCGCTACGTCCTCGACACCGCGAAGGGCGCTGACCTCGGCACGGCCGGCGGGCGCGTGGTTCTCGACTTCAATTTCGCATATCAGCCGTCGTGCAGCTATGACCCGCGCTGGAGCTGCCCGCTGCCGCCGCGTGAGAACTGGCTGACTGTCGCGATTCGCGGCGGAGAGCGCTACCGAGGCTGAGCTGGGTGCCCCGCTGTGACGAGGCGACGACAATTGTCCCCCTTGTCGCCTGCAACGCGTCCAGCAGGGCCGGATCTCTGAGAGCCTCCGCTATTGTGAAGGCGGCTGGGAAGATTGATCCCACGAGTGAGATCCAGCGGCTCCGCGAGGAGCTTGCCGTATGTCACGAGACGATGGCCGAGCAGCAGCGGCAGATGACCGTCCTCGAGTTCGCCACACAGGCGCTGACGTACAGCCTCGATCCGGGGCACGTCGTGCAGACGGCCACCGGGCTCGCAGCCACGCTGGCGTCGCCGCCGGGGACGGCACCGCGTCGCGGCGTGTACTACGAGATCTCGGGCGACACCATGCGGATCGTCGCCGACAGCGATGACACGGGGGCGAGCGCGGTTGGATCGTGGATGCCAATTGCCGAACACGCGCTCATCCCCAAGGCGCTCGCGGCAGGCCGTGCCCTGGGCGGCGTGCTCGATCTCGAGCATTCCGGCCCTCGAGCGCGCCTGATCATCGCCAAACTCGCTCTGAAGTTCGGAGCGTACGTCCCCGTGCGTATCAAGGGGCAAGTCCATGGCGTGCTCGTGGTCTCGTCACGGGACAAGCCGTTTCCCGCCGAGCTGGTTGACCGCCTGGCCGGGCTCGGCGCCCTGACGGCGCTTGCGCTCACCAACGCGCTCCGCCACCAGGAGGCCGCGGCGAATGCCGTCACTGACGCGCTCACCGGGCTGACGAACCGACGCGGCTTCGAGAATGCGGTGGACAGCGTCACCACGCGGCGGCCCTTCGCCCTCCTCGCCATCGATGTCGACAACCTCAAGGCGATCAACGACGGGTACGGCCATGCCGCGGGCGATGCGCTCCTGGTCGCCATTGCATCCTCGCTTGCCGGTGTCGCGCGCAAAGGGGACACGCTGGCCCGGATCGGCGGCGACGAGTTCGTGCTGCTCATGCCCGACGCGGTCGGCGACACCCCGGTCGCCGTCGCCACCCGGATGAAGCAAGCTGTCGCCAATCTCAACCTGGTGACCGGACCCGCCGGCGTCAGCGTCGGGTGGGCCGTGGGTGAGGCCGGTGCCGACCCCTACCTCGTGCTGCAGCGCGCTGATGCCCTCCTCTACGCCGCCAAGAACAGCGACGACAAGGGTGACCACCCGCTCTTCGCGACCGCGTAAGGATCACCCTCAAAAGAGCGAGGGGACGACCGCCTCGATGAGGTGCGGGCCGGGTTCCGCGAACGCACGCTCGAGTGCATCGCTGAATGCCTCGGCGGTCTCGGGGCGCGACGCCGGGACCCCGAAACCGTGGGCGAGCGCGACGAAATCGATCTCGGGCGGAGCGATGTCGAGCATCTGCAGTGCGCGCTCGCCCGATGCTGTCGCGCCCACGCGAGCAAGCTCCATACGCAGCACGGCGTACCGGCGGTTGCTGAGGATGACCGTGGTGACGTCGAGCTGCTCGCGCGCCATCGTCCAGAGCGATTGCACCGTGTACAGCGCCGATCCGTCCGCCTCGAGCGCAAGGACCTGCCGGTCCGGGCACGCGATGGCTGCCCCGACGGCGACAGGAAGCCCCTGGCCGATCGCCCCGCCGGTCAGCGTCAGCCAGTCGTGCCGCGGCGCGCCCGCGGTGTAGCCGGGCAGGAACGTGCCGCTCGTGTTGGCCTCGTCGGAGACGATGGCCCCCTCCGGAAGGAGCGCACCGATGGCGCGCGCGACCGTCTCCGCTCCAAGGCCGCCGGCCGGGCGCTCCGGGCGGGGCGCATCGGTGACGACGACGTCGTCGACGGCGTCGACGGCGGCGGCCAGATCCTCGAGGGCCGCGATGATGTCGTCGCCGCCACCCGCGAGGGTGAGCACCTCGCAGCCGTCGGGAGCGAGGGCGCTCGGCTTTCCGGGGTACGCGAAGAACGAGACAGGCGAATGAGCGCCTGCAAGGATGAGGTGGTGCAACCCCTCGAGCTGCCCGGCGGCCATCTCGCCGAGGTAGGCGAGACGCTGAACGACCGGGATGCCCGCGCCGCGCTCGGCACGCGCCGGGAAGGTCTCGGAGAGCAGTTCGGCCCCGGTGGCGGCCGCGATCCGCGCCGCGAGATCGACACCGCGCTCGCGAAGCGCGTGGCCGCCGAGGAGCATCGCAGTGGCCTTGCCCGACTGGAGCGCGCGCGCCGCAGCCTCGACCGTTGCCGTCGGCACCTGGGAGCGTTGCTGACGAGCCACCGGAGCGGAGACCACGCCGCCCTCGGACCACGACACATCGGCAGGCAGGATGAGGGTCGCGACCTGCCCAGGCGGCCCGTATGCGGCGGCGACCGCGGCGGCCGCGTCGGCTCCCGCATCCTCGGAGCGGACGCTGTGCCGGATCCAGGCGGAGACGTTGCGTGCCGCGGTCTCGATGTCGGACTGCAGCGGCGCGTCGAATTTGGCGTGATACGTCGCGTGATCGCCGACGACGACGACGACGGGAGCATGGGCGCGCCGGGCGTTGTGCAGGTTGGCGATGCCGTTGCCAAGCCCGGGTCCAAGATGGAGGAGCGCCGCAGCGGGCGCGTCGCGCATGCGTGCGTACCCGTCGGCAGCACCGGTGGCGACGCCCTCGAACAGCGCGAGAACGCCACGCATCTCCGGGACGGCATCGAGCGTCGCGACGAAATGCATCTCCGACGTCCCCGGGTTTCCGAAGACGACGTCAACACCCGAGGCGACGAGACTGCGCAGCACCGCCTCTGCGCCGATCATCGTGCGCTCACGGGCGACGGCGTGTCGAACAGCACGCCAGGGTTGAGGATGCCGTCGGGGTCGAACGCGGCTTTGATCCGTCCCATGAGCGCCAGTTTTGCCGGGTCCTCGAGCGCGAGGAAGTGACTGCGCTTGTCGGTGCCGATGCCGTGCTCACCGGAGATGGCACCGCCGAGCGCAGCGCCGGCGCTGAAGACGCTGCGCAGCACCTCATGGAGGCGCTCGGCATCGGGCTGGAACACCGAGAGGTGCACGTTGCCGTCGCCCGCGTGGCCGCATCCGAGGATCATCGATCCACTCTCCTGCGCAATTGTTGCCACGTGTGCCAGAAACTCTGGGATCTGCGCGCGGGGGACGACCGTGTCGACGATCTCGTTCGCGCCCGCCGCTTTGGCGGCGAAGAATGCGCGCTCGCGTGCCTGGATGAGGTCCGCGGCAGCGCCGGCCGGCAGGACGTAGACGTCGAGCGCGCCGAGCGTGGCGATGAGGTCGCCCAGACGCTCGATGTCCTCATCCAGTCGATCCTGATCGCGAGACTCGAGGACAACGACGAGATACGCGAGCGCCGCCTCCTTGACCGCCTGGCCGATGCCGAGCTCGAGACCGCGCGCCGCAGTGATCGCGGTCATGGTCATCATGTCGATGTACTCGAGGATCAGCGGTGCGAGTCCGCTCTGCACGATCCTTGGCACTGCCGTTGCGATGGCCGCGACGGTCCTGAACGGTGCGAGCACCGTGGCCGCATGGGTGTGCCGTGGATACAGCCGGAGGATCGCCTCGGTCACCACGGCGAGTGTGCCCTCGGAACCGACGATCAGCTGTGTCAGGTCGTAGCCGGAGGTCGACTTCACGAACTTGCCGCCTGTTCGGATGATCTCGCCGGTGCCGAGCACCGCCTCAAGTCCGAGGACCTGGTGCCGCGTGACGCCGTACTTGACGGCGCGCATGCCGCCGGCGTTGGTGGCGACGCTGCCGCCGAGACTGGCGCTCCCTTCGCCGGGGAAGACGGGGTACACGAGTCCGTGGGCTGCCGTCGCCTGATCCAGCTGAAGGAGCGTGACGCCCGGCTGCACGATCGCGATCTGATTGTCGACATCGATCTCGAGGATCGATTCCATCTCGCGAAACGCGATGAGGATGCCGCCATCGCGGGGAACGCACGCTCCTGCAAGGCCGGTGCCCGACCCGCGCGCGGTGACGGGCATGCCCACCTCTCGTGCGATCCGGATGATGTCCGCGACCTCGCTGGCGGAGTGGGGGAGCAGCACGACGTCGGGTGCGTGCCAGTGCGCTGTCAGCGACTCGTCGTGCCAGTCATCCTCGCTGACGTCCGCACCACTGATGACCCGCGCCGGGCCGAGCAGCGTTGTGAGCCTGTCGAGCGCGCCCTTCATGAATCTGGTCAGACGCCGGTGAACGTCGCCGGCCGCTTCTCGAGAAACGCTGAGATGCCTTCGAGGAAATCGGACGTGGTGGTCGCCTCGGTCTGCAGGCGCTCCTCGACGGCGAGCTGCGCCTCGAGATCGTTCTGTCCCGAGACATCGAGCGCATGCTTGGTGAGCGCGATGGATCGCGGGCCGCGGGCGAGGCGTGCGGCAAGCTCGTGGCTCACGTCACCGAGCTCCGCATCCGGGACGACCCGGTTGACGATCCCGAGCTGCAGCGCGCGCGACGAGTCGACCGTCTCGCCGAGCATCGTCAGCTCCGCGGCTCGAGCCGGGCCGACGAGACGCGGCAGGAAGTACGTGCTCGCCAGGTCGGGGATGAGGCCGATGCGAACGAATGCCTGCACGAACGTCGCCGAGTCTGCCGCGATGCGCAGGTCGCACGCGAGCGCGAGCGAGAAGCCGGCACCGGCGGCGACGCCGTTCACGGCGGCGATCACCGGCTGGTCCATGGATCGGATCACCCGAATTGCCGGTGCGTAGTGGTCACGGAGGATGGCGCCCACATCGAGACCGGAGTCTCCCGCAGCGGCGCGGAGATCCTGACCGCTGCAGAAACCGCGACCGGCGCCGGTGATGATCACCGCGCGGACGGTGCGACCGGCGGCAGCCTGCTGCAACGCGGCGGTCAGCTCGTCGAGCAGCGGCGGGGTGATTGCGTTGAGGACGTCGGGACGGTTCAGCGTGAGCGTCAGCACGCCGTCGGCGGCTGATTGCAGGAGCTCGGCTGTCATCGCGGCGAACTCTACGCTGACAAGCCGCCGAGCTCGCGGAGCCATTGGTACGTGTAGATACCCGTGTTGTGACCGTCGGCCCAGACCGCGTTCAGGCCGTAGGCGCCGACGAGGGAGATGTCGGCGAGCTCGTCCTCGCCGGGGTGGAGCGACGGGTCGGTGCTGAAGCGTCCGCGGTAACCGGGCTCGCCCTTGCACGCGGCGCACGGACACGCCCGGCGCAGCGTCGCGAACGGGATGTGGTGCGTCACGCCGTCGGACCACTCGACGAGCAGCGACCGCTGCTGCTCCTCGTAATCGAAGCGCACCGGTCGCAGGTCGCCGGCCACCCGTGCTCCCCGTCGAACGGCTAGCGCAGCACCGACTGCAGCTTCATCGCAAGCCCCATGTCGCCCTTGATCTTGATCTTGCCGCTCATGAACGCCATGGTGCCGTCGAGCTTCCCTGTCGCGAGATCGACGAAATCCTCGGACTTCATCGTGATCGTGATGTTCGGGTTCTCGGGCATTCCCTCGCCGACATCGGCGGTGCCGTCCTTGAGGCTGATGTGGTACTGGCCCGGCTCTGCGCCGGCGAGGTCGAACGCATAGATGGCGTTCATGCCGGCGATCTTGGCCGGGTCCGCGGCGATGCGGGTGTTGATCTCGGAAAAGACCTCGGGTGGTGTCGAAGGCACAGTGACTACTCCTTATTACCGTCTGCATGACGATCGGCATGTCCGCGGGCCGTGAACGTGGAACGGCACTGGTCCGGGGCCGGATCTCAGTCTACCGAGTGCACCCTCACCATCGGGTGCAGACCGGCGGTGTAGTCCATCTTCAGGTGGGTACACTCGCGACATGGTTACCTGGATGTGGGTGGTCTGGCTCCTGGCCGGTCTGGTCCTGGTGGGCCTCGAGATACACACCCAGGCGTTCTATTCACTCTTCCTCGCGCTGGGCGCCTTTGTCGCGACGATTGTCGCGCTGTTCCCGGACGACGTCTGGGTGCAGGCGGTTGTCGCTGCGGGCGTCGCCCTGCTCGGAACGATGCTGGTGCGTCCGACGCTCGTCCGTCTCTCCGCGAAACATCTCGGTCCAAAGCTCGCGATGCCGGGCGCCTCGGACAATCTCGTCGGTCAGGCAGCGCTCACGCTCGAGCCGGTCGGGGACGAGAACCATCCCGGGCACGCTCGACTCTTCAACGAGAAATGGCTCGCCGTCACGGCCAATCCGGGCGGCGTCCCCGCACACACGCAGGTCACCGTAGTCGAAGTTCGCGGCACCACCCTGGTCGTCGCACCCCCCAGAGGAGTCTGAAGACAGTGGACAACAGCGGTCTGGTCACGGCGATCATCGTCATCGTCCTGCTCGTCGTGGTCGCCATCGTCGTGGGCGGCGCGTTGCGCGTGGTGCCACAGGGATTTGCCGGCGTGGTCACCCGTTTTGGACGGTTCCGGAAAGAATCCCCCGCCGGGCTGACGATCATCACGCCGTTCATCGACAAGCTCCTCCGCGTCGACATGCGCGAGACGCCGCGCACCGGTGACCGTCAGGACGTCATCACCCGCGACAACGTCGCGGTCGCGGTGAACGCGACCATCTTCAGCCAGGTGATCGAGCCGCGCTCCGCACTGTTCAACGTGTCGGACTACCTTGTCGCCATCGACCAGCAGGCGCGTACGACACTTCGTAATGCCTTCGGTAACGTCAGCCTCGACGAGGCACTCTCATCGCGCGAGCAGATCAACGCGGCGATGCAGCAGCAGATGGAGCAGGTCACCGACAAGTGGGGCATCCGCATCAACCGGATCGAGATCGTTGACATCTCCCCGCCGGTGCAGATCCTCCAGGCGATGGCGTTGCAGAAGCAGGCAGACCAGGAGAAGCGCGCTCGCATCCTGCAGTCGGAAGGCCAGCAGCAGTCCGCGGTCAACATCGCAGACGGCAACCGGCAGGCAGCGATCAAGCAGGCTGAAGGCGAGCGGCAGGCCGCCATCCTCCGTGCGGAGGGCAACCGGCAGGCAGCCATCCTCGAGGCCGAAGGCCGCGCCCAGGCGATCTCCACCGTGTACGGCTCGATCAAGGCCGCGCAGCCGGATCCGACGATGGTCGCGATCCTGCAGCTGGACACCCTGACGAAGTTCGCCGAGAGCCCCAACGCCAAGCTGGTCGTGCCGGCGGAGACGTCCGGCCTCCTCGGTGCGGCGCAGGTGCTCCGGAGCGTGCTCGGCGACGCGCCCGGGCTCGAGCCGCCGACCGTGATCACCGCGCCGTCGACCAGCTGAGTCCGTTCCCCTCGTGGTAGGGCAGAGCTCGCTGTTCGGCGCCGACGCCGGCGGGCCGTCGGAGGACGCGGCCGGGCCGTCGCGACACGCGCCGCTGGCAACGCGCATGCGACCGCGCACGTTCGAGGAGTTCGTGGGGCAGCACCGTGCCATCGGCGCCGGCACGGTCCTGCGTCGAGCAGTCGATGCCGGCGAGGTGCCGTCGCTCATTCTCTGGGGACCGCCGGGGAGTGGCAAGACGACCCTCGCGGTGCTCATCGCCGGTGCCAGCGGTGCCGCGTTCGAGGCTGTCAGCGCGACGAGCGCCGGTGTCGCCGATCTCCGCAAGGTCGTCGATCGCGCTCGCGAGCGGTTGCGCGGTGGTCGGCGGACGGTGCTGTTCATCGATGAGATCCATCGCTTCAACAAGAGCCAGCAGGATGCGGTGCTCCCGCATGTGGAGAACGCGACCGTGACGCTGCTCGGCGCGACCACGGAGAACCCATCGTTCGAGGTGAACGCGGCGCTGCTCTCGCGGAGCCGGGTGATCAGGCTCGAGGCCCTCGAGGCGGATGACCTGCGCCGGCTCATCGAGCGCGCGCTCGATGATCCTGAACGCGGTCTCGGCGCGGAGCGCATTGCCGTCGACGATGGAGCGATCGACCGTCTCGTGGCGCTGTGCGGCGGGGATGCGCGGATCGCGCTGAACTCGCTCGAGCTTGCCGTGCAGGCTGCGGCCAGGGACGAGGCAGGCGGCGTGCGGGTGCGCGTCGCCGACATCGAAGGTGCGCTGCAGAGCCCGGCGCTGCTGTACGACAGAGCCGGGGACCAGCACTACTGGCTGATCTCGGCGTTCATCAAGTCGATTCGGGGCAGCGACCCGGATGCCTCGGTCTACTGGCTCGCGCGGATGCTCGAGGCGGGGGAGGATCCGCTGTTCGTCGCCCGTCGGATGGTCATCTCCGCGGCTGAGGACATCGGCCTCGCGGACCCGCACGCGCTCGGTGTTGCGGTGGCGGCACAGCAGGCCGCGCACTTCATCGGGATGCCGGAGGGCTTCCTGCCGCTGGCTGAGGCAGCCCTCTATCTCGCGTCGGCACCGAAGAGCAACAGCGTGCTGCGCGCATATGTCGCTGCATCATCGGACGTTGCAGAGACGTTGCACCAACCGGTGCCGTTGCACCTGCGCAACGCCGTGACCGGACTCGGTCGCGCGATGGGATATGGAACCGGTTATCGCTACGCGCACGATCACGAGGGTGGTGTCGTCGAGCAGGAGCACCTGCCGGCGTCGCTGGCGGGGAATCGCTACTTCGAACCGACGACCAGCGGCGCCGAGCGTGCACTCAGCGCGCGCCTGATCTCGTTGCGTGAGACGCTGGCGCGCAGGAAGGGCGCGTCTTAAGACCATTGGCCTAACCATCCCCAGCGGACGGCAGGACGATCATCGGCAGGACGGGAATTCCTTCTTTCGAAACGCAAGTCCCCCTGATAGGCGGGCGGGCGCCGACCCAGTTCAGTGGTTTACCCTCGCGGGCTCCCCCTCCCCGCGGCACCGGGTGTATCGCGGTTCTGCTGGGTCGGTGCCACCGCCGTTTTTCTCCCTCGCTCCTGCGGGGATTGGGTTAGGCTGGGACGCAACGTGGATGCAACGTATGCCAGTCCGATACGAGTGCTCATCGTCGATGACCACCCGCTGGTGCGGCGCGGATTGACCTCGCTGCTCAACGGAACCACCGATATCAAAGTGGTCGGTGCGGCGTCCGACGGAGAGGAAGCGATCGCCTATGCGGTTGAGGAGCACCCCGACATCGTGCTCATGGACATCTCGATGCCCGGCATGAACGGCTTCGAGGCATTGCGCCGGATGCTCAAGGCGGTCGTCGGGACGAAGGTGGTCATGCTCACGTCGTACTCCGAGCACGACATGGTGGTCGAAGCGATCGACAACGGCGCTGTCGGGTTCCTGCTCAAGGACACCGAGCCACAGGAGTTGCTGAATGGCATCCGCTCCGCGGCGAAGGGCGATACACCGCTCTCGCCGAAGGCGGCCAAGGAAATCCTTCGGGATCGCGTCAAGCGGCGGCCGCTCGACGACCTCACGCAGCGGGAATTGGATGTCCTGACGCTCGTGGGGCGGGGGATGAGCAACAAGCAGATCGCCTGGCGGCTCGGGATCAGCGAGAAGACGGTGAAGGCACACCTCGGGTCGGTGTTCGATCGGCTCGGTGTCGAGGACCGCGTCCAGGCTGCGCTCTGGGCGCAGCGCCACGGGATCGTGTAAGGGGGCTCAGCCGCCGCTCGACGCGGCGACGATGGCGCCCGCGAACGCCGTTGCGGACCGCTCGAGGTCCTCACTCGTATGGACCGACGAGCAGAACGCGCTCGAGTTGAGCGGGTCGATCAGGTGGGCGCGCATCGCGCTGCCAATCCGGCTCTGGGCGGCCGGGTCATCGAGCTTCACATGGATGATGCTGCTCATCCGCCACACCCTGCCCGGGATGCCGGCGGTGATGAGCGCGGCGGACCAGTCGCGTTCGAGGTTGATGGCGTACGCCTCAGCCGCTTGCTGCGGCGCGCCGTCGGCGATGAGGCGAAGGGTGGCGATGCCGGCGACTGCGCTCAACGGGTTCGCGTTGTATGTCCCGGCATGCGCGATCGCGCCCGTCAACAGCTCGAGGAGGTCGCCGCGCCCCACCACGGCACCGCCCGGGAGGCCGCCGGCCATGATCTTGCCGAGAACGCTGAGATCGGGGGTGATGCCGAGGACCGACTGCATGCCACCGGGGGCGACGCGAAAGCCGGTGACCACCTCGTCGAAGATCAGGACGGTGCCCGTGGCGGTGCAGGCGGCGCGGGCCGCGGCCACGTAGGCCGGATCGAGGGTCATCGCACCGTAGTGCGCACCCGATGGCTCCAGGATGACTGCAGCGACGTCGTGTGCAGCGAGTGCCGCTGTCAGCGCAGTCGCGTCGGTGCTCGAGACGACGGTGGTGAGTGTCCCGATGGTGGCCGGGACACCAGGCGGCGTCCTCGTCGCTCCGGTTTCGTCGATGAAGGGACTGACGACGTCCGACCAGCCGTGGAAATGCTCGGCGAGCTTCACCACGCGGTCCCGGCCGGTGGCGGCGCGAGCCACGCGAATCGCGAGCATGACCGCCTCGGTCCCGGATGCCGTGAACCGAACTTTCTCTGCGGAGGGAACGAGCGACGTGATGAGCTCGGCCCACTCGATCTCAAGAGGGTTGGCGGCGCCGTAGTGCGTTCCGCGCGCGACCTGCTCACGAACGGCTTCAACGACTGCCGGATGAGCGTGGCCGAGCAGGAGGGCACCGTGGCCCATCGTGTAGTCGATGAGTTCAGTGCCGTCGATCAGCCACTTGTGTGAGCCGCTGGAGCGCGCGACGTAGATGCGAGGCTCGTAGCTGCGGGCTCGATGGGTGGCTCCGCCAGGGAGCACGCGCTCGGCGCGCTCGTGCAGGTCGGTGTGGCCGCGGGTGCTCACGGCGTCGGTCACGGACACCGGTCGAGGATACGCGGGGATTGGAGGCGACGGTCGGAATCGAACCGACGATGAAGGTTTTGCAGACCTCTGCCTTACCACTTGGCTACGTCGCCGAGCCCCACATGTTATGCGGTCAGCCCGCGAGGTCTACCCGAAGATGACGTGATCGAGGCAGTCGGGGACCGCCGCGAGGTACTCGGCGAGGGTTATTGGCTCGCGTCCGGCGAGGTGCTGGACGCTGTCACCGATGGTCGCGAACTCTCCCGCGGCGATGCCGGTGTATGACGTCACCCAGCCCGCCACCTCCCAGTCCGGCGCTTCGTAGCTCGCGCGCGACGCATACGCTTCCTCGACCGTCTCATCGTGAAACGTGATGATCTTCCCGGAGGCGTGCGACATCAGGTCCGCAGCTTCGGTGAGGGTGAACGCCTCCCGGCCTGACACCTCATAGGTCGCTCCGTCGTGGCCGTCGCTCGTCAGCGCCGCGGCCGCCGCGTGCGCCACGTCATCGCGGTGCACTGCCGCGACTCGCCCATCGTCCGCCGGACCACTGATAACACCTGCAGGGCTGACGAACCAACGAACAATGCCGTCCATGTACAGGTTCATGCGGAGAAACGTAAAGGGGATACCGGTCATGCGGATGTGTTGCTCGGTCGCATAATGGTCGCGGGCGAGCGTGCAGACCGCGTTCTCAGCAGCCGGGGCGAACGATAGATAGACGATGCGTTCGATGCCGGCCGCGACCGCCGCGTTGATCGCCGTGATGTGTTCGGCAACGCGGATCGCTGACTCCCGTCCGGGAATGAGGAACATCGTCTGCGCGCCGTCGAGGGCCGCGCGCATCTCGCCGCCCGCGATGTATCCCGAGGCCTGACGCACCTCCGCGCCGGGAACCGTCGGAGCGCGAGATGGATCCTTGACGATGAATCGCTGCCGCGCGCCCTTCGCGGCAAGCAAGGCGGCAACGCGAGAGCCGATCTCGCCTGTCGCCCCGGTGATCGCGATGAGTCCGTCGGTCATCGTCTCGCCCAACTCCTACGCCGCAGGGATGGTTGCAGGAGCGGTCGTTCCAGGCTCGGGCGGCATCACGAAGCTGACCTCGAGCGCCTCGGCGAGCACGCGCAGCCGCGTGTAGAAGCCGGCGGTGTGCGGTGAGCGTGGCAGTCGGAGACCGGCGAAATCGTAGTGGTGAGTCCATTCGTGGAGGAGGGTGTTGAGAAAAACCTTGGGCGTGATGACCTGCTGGCGTACCGCGGTTCGGTGGTAGATGCGGATGCGAGCGGTCTTGATCTCCCCCTCGGCGAAGGTGCACCGGTAGTAGCCGTAGGTCTTGCTCTGCAGGCGCTGGCCGTCGTGGGCGTGGACCTGCGCGCGGTCCGCCACGACGAGCTCGCAGCGAGGCAGGCGGGCGAGCGCGTCCAGTTCGTCGAGCAGGAGTTGCCCGAGCTTGCGTCGCTCCACGTGGTCCTCAGACGAGTCGACGATGCCGAGCGCGAGCCCGCGCGCGATGACGTTGGGTTGCACGGGCAGCCCGGTCGCACTTTGACTGCGTCGATAGGTGGCGTCGGGCTTGCGACCGAACATCTGCTCCCGAGTATACGGCTGCGCCGGGCGTCTTCCGGGCGATCAGGGCGGGATCTGGCATACGGTCACGAACGTATGTTGGATACCACAGCAATGGGTAACTGGCCCCTCATTGGAGATACACCCATGTGTAGTAGCTCCGGGGCTGTCTTCGTGACGGCGACGGCAAACCGGGCCGGTGCCCGTGTCGGGGAACAGCAAGGACACGTTGGAGGTCGTTGCCTGTCATGGCAGTCACGAGAATCGAGCCCTATTGACGCGCGAGGCTCGCACATGGAGACTTGGCAGTCGCCGACCACCATGGAGGAGCCGTTTGATGCCAGGCGAGTTGACGAATGTCGCAACCGAGTTCTTGGCGGCGCTTGACGCCTTGGATGTCGATCGGATGAAGCAGATGTTGACAAAGGACGTCCAGAGCGTCGACGAGGTCTCGCGACGCTGGCTGCGCGGCAGAGGCGACGTAGACAATTACCTCCGCGAGCTGATAACCGCGGTGAGTGATGTCGGAACGCAACTTCGAGATGCGGAGGAGCGCATTTGGGGGGACACCGGGGTACTGACTTGTTGGATCGACCAGGACTACACGATGCACGGCACCCCGCAGCACATCTCGGCTCCGACCACGATGATTCTCCGCCGCGACGGCGGCGCCTGGAAGCTGGTGCTGTGGCATTCGATCCCTCTTCCCGAGGAGGCCTAGCCATACCCGTTAGTCCGGAAGGACGGGGGGTCACGGGGGCGGCTGGCAATTGATGAAGGCTGGTCCCGGTCCTTTCGTTCGGATGCTGGCCATTCCCCCGACTCCGACCTATCGCTCCTGGATCCGGCCCCCAGCCGCCGCGATGGTCGGTCGGCTGTCGGTGGCACGGGTGCTCGGTCACGTGGATCGAGCGCGCAGACCATAGAATCGGCGGGCCGGGCTGGCGAAATGGCAGACGCGGCGGTCTTAAAAACCGCTGGGGGAAACCCCGTTTCGGGTTCGAGTCCCGAGCCCGGTACGTTGCTACCTATGCGTTTTTCTCTCGCTGTTGTCTCTGGTCTCGACGGGTCGTGAGTTGCGGGCCAGGCTGTCGGAAGTCCCGATGCGTCGCTATTCCGACTGGCGCCGTGCGTTCCCCGTCAAGCGCCGGACTAACGGTTGCTCAGCATCAGTAACCGCTCGCGGGCCACTGGAAATCAACGACCAGGTTTCGGCGGCCCGCAGCGCTCTGTCGATGCGTGCGCGGATTTCAGGCTCGTCGGCGTCATCGGCCACGAAGGGAGTGCGGCACCTGGCGGGAGTAGCCGTCAGGTCGATTGCGTTGTTGTGAGGCCGGCGACCGGCCCCGGGGTGATCAGGTCGCCCGCAAAGCAGGCGGGTCACCCGCTCCTCCGGGCGCTGCGGGATCTCCGCCGTTCGGCAAGGATGAGTTCGGCCTGATGGACGAGGGCCCGCCGCATTTCCAGGCTATGAGGCCGCGATCGCCGCGGAGTGCGAGCGGGTGGACAGACGTTTGACTGCCTGGGCGTGCGGGCCGCGGACATCACCCCGCATGCCATCGTCGCAGCGCGCGACCACGCAAGCCCTTGCTGGCCTACCCGCGATCGTCGACCCTGCCGCCAGGATCACGCGACCGGGGGAGGCAACCCTGGCGGCGGAACCGGCGGGGGCATGGCTCCTGTCCCGAGATAACGCTCCCATAGGCCGTTCAGATGGTCTTGGTAGTAGAGCGAGTACAGGCCGAAGACAAAGGTCAGCAGCAACCCGATGCCGCCTGATGCCCGGGTCGAGCCACCACCGGCCTGTTGCTCCATCCTCGCGATCCGTCTCCCGAGCCGGTAGACGGCGATGAAGGGAGGCACGATCAGGATGCCTCCCGGGATGAACGCGAGGACGGACAAGACCGGATTGATGGAATCGTCCTTGAGAAAACGGCGCGCCTCATCGTTGACCTTGTAGATCCAGACGTACGAGTAGATGCCCAAGGTGATGAGCGGCAGCCCGAGCCAGACGCCAACGATGTTGCGCTTCTTGTATGTCTGGTTTCCGACGACGACGATCTGGGACATCGGCGGCCTCCCTGGCAGGCTCACTCATGAGCCGGCGCGTCGGCAGAGTGTAGACCGCTCATCGAGTCCCGGCGACCGCGCCGGCCCCGGAATGCTCCCCGTACCTCCAAGCCGGTTGGGCGTGAGTTGCGCCGCTCCCGGCTCGATGATCTGACCGATGGCGGCCCGACGTTTAATGACCGGAACCATGAACCGCGATAGTCAGGGACGTTACCTCCCGTCACCAGCGCTCACCCTTGCCCGGAACCTCCACGCCATCGGAATGCTTGTCATGGGGTGGAGGAATGCTCCGGGACTGGAACTCTGGCAGCGGCCCGATGGGGAGTTCCGCGTCCTCAGGCACTGGCCGAACTCCTGAAGCCCAAAAGCCTGGTGCCGGAGTGCGAAACTCTCGGTCGAGTTGATCCTTTGCGGCCACTGTGGGGGAGGCCGGCTGATTCCGTTGAGCCACACGGAGGCTCAACGCGACGATGCGCACCCGGGCGGATGGCCACGACCGCCAGGCCGGGCGATCTTCAAGTGCCTCGACTGCCGTCGTAGCCTTTTCGTCGGGGACCTGCGGCGGTCGGGATCCGGACCGCGGGACCCCACCGACGACTAGGGTGCCTTCGCGATCGGCGGACGGGGTCTCACCAGGTCGCGGGGCACTGCCGGCCTCCCGCGCCATGCCGTCCGTGGATGGTTCGCGGCGAGGCGGAGCGGGCGCACAGGGACCGCGTCACGCACACTACGCATCCTTGCCGACCAGAAGACGCGCATTACGACCGATGAGCGGGATCCGCCGTGCCGGGCTTTGAGGCTGACGCGCTGACGGGCGCCGCGCAGCAGCGCGAGCCCGCGTCAGTCCTGTCGCGAACCCCACGGCTCATCCGCGCATCCCTCGAGGGCCTGGCCGTCCTCGTCTCGCCGATTGTGGCCGTGTTCGGACTGCGCATCACCCTCATGTCGCCGCCGGACTTGAACGACCCGGCGATGCACACGACCTTCGTCATCAATCCGAGTGACGTCTTCGCTCGCTATTCGGCGGTGCTGGCGCCGACAGACCGACTCCGGGAGGGCGCGCGCGTCGGGTTCCTCATTCCAGCGCGCGTCTCATACCTGCTGTTCGGAGCGGTGCCCGGGTTCATCGTCTTCCGATACGTCCTGGCTCTCATTGCTCTGGTGCCGGTGTACCTGCTCCTGCGCCGGCTGTACGGACGCATCGCAGGCGCCATCGCGGTGATCGTGGTGCTCAGCTGCCCGGTGATCATCCTCGCCTGGGGAACAGATTTCCCAGACTCGGCGGCTGTCTCGTATCTGATCGGCGGGCTGGCGTGTCTTGCGATGCCGTCGCTGCGGCACCGCTTTGGATGGGTCCTCGGATCGGCCGTGCTCTTCACCCTTGCCCTGTGGGCGCTGGCTGCGTCAGCGCCACTGATCATTGTCACCCTCGTCGTCTATGCGCGGATCGACTGGGTCCGCGAGCGCAAGACCCTCGTTCGCGACGCCGCACTCATGGGCGGCGCATTTGTCGCCGTGACGGGGCTGCTCGCCGTGGGGTCCGGGCTACTGATCGGCCCGCTCGACTACATCCAGACCACGATTGCATCGCTTCTCTATCTGGCGCAGCCGTCGCAGGTCCACCTCAACCATTCGGCGAACCCATTGTGGGCCCCCTACATCACATATCTGCTCGTCCCGCCGGCCGTCGTCGGGTTGTGGTTCGTTGCGTTCGCCAAACCGTTGCGCACTGTGCCGACGCCGCAACTGCTTGTGGGCATGGCTTGTCTGACCCAGCTGCTCGTCTTCGGGATCCTGCAGCTCGCCGGCGGCGTCCAGGACCTCGAGGTCCATTACTTCTCGTCGCTGTTGTGGGGTGCTGTCTGCATCACGCTGGCGATCGTCATTGTTGAGCTCGGTCGCCCGATATACACGCATCGCGTGCTTCGGTGGGTGCTGCCGGGGCTGCCGCTCGCAGTTCCGCTCATCTTCGAGATCCATCCGCGTGTCCCACAGTTCGGCTGGGTACCGTGGGGGATCCTCCTGGCCGCACTTGTGGTCATCCTTGGCATCTACGCCGTATGGCTCGGCCAGCGCGCACCGACGATGCGAACCATGGCGCTGATCGGCGTGTCATTGACCGCGATCATCGGCGGCCTGCTCGGACTCACCGTGACGCCGACTCAGCACGCGCGGCTACGCGGGACAGTCGTCGACACGTTTCCCGCCTACGCCGGCACGCTCGGTGGCAACGACACCGTGGAGATCGATCTCTACTCGGTCACGACGCAACTACCGGCGTTCGTCGGGCCGCCGAGCTATTCGGGCGAACGGCTGGTCACATGGTGGTCGGATGCCGAAATCGGCCTGTTGCGCGAGCCGATCGGCATGTTCCACGCCTTCTTCAATTCCATTCCGAGCGACCTCGGCGTCCTCAGCACGCCGGGCCATCAATACCTCGAGCAGACGAAACCCGCCCAGGTGCTCCTGATGAGCTTCAACGGAGCGCAGTTCCCGGCATCCCTGGGTCAGCTGACGCAGTTCCAACCTGTGGTCGTGCGCATCGGGGTCATTCGCTCCGGTTCACTCGCGCTCCACCTGTGGCTGATCGACCTCAAGGTATACGAGCGATAAGCCGGAAAGCCCGGCGATAGCCCGGGCCCGACGTGGATCAGGTCAGGATGCTGCGCCCGACCACGTGTCGTAGCGGTCCGTCCATGCGGTGCCGTCCCACCAACGAAGCGGCGTGACACCCGGCTGGCTGTACCAGCCGGCAGGCACCCCGAACATCTCGTCGAGTTCGACCCGGCCGTCACCGGCGGCAATCACCCACTCGCGCGTTGTGATGCGCCAGAGGACTGCGCCAATGACGTTGAACAACACGATCACCACGATCCAGAAGACCTTGTTCGATGCAACGGCATCGAATTGCCACTCAGGCGTTCGCGCGACCTCGACGAGCGCGTGGATCCAGTAGCCCAACGCGGCGATCCCGATCGCCGTGCCAGCAAGTGCCACGAGAGCTGTCATGCCTTTGCTCGCCAGCATAGCCTTCGCCGCAGGTCCCCGCTGTACATTCGTGGCACATGGACACGCAGTCTCCGCGCCCGCGCATTCGGCGGAAGACCGCCATCTGGCTTGCCGTCATCGCGTCAGTGAGCTGCGCCATCGTCGGTCTGGTGGTGCTCGCATTCGACACCCCCTCGACCCTCGGGCCATCGGCGGCGGGCACGTGCACGATTGGCCACGCCTCCGGCGACGCGCGTGCCACGTTCGACGGGACCGGCGCCGCGACGATGTGCACCGGCTGGCACTCCGCTGACGCGAACTGGCATGCGGCCGGCGCCGGAGCGGCCTCCGACACCTCAGTGTGCACGGGTCGGAACGGCGCGCTCTCGTGGAAGGTCGTCGACGACGGGCAGCAGGTGCAGGGCAAGAATGCGTGCGGTGCCCTGAGTCAGTGGGCGCAGGGAGGGGCGCTCGACATCCCGTGACGATCCAAGACACCGATCTCATTGCCCTCACCGGTCTGCTGGCGCGTGAGGGATTCCTCGCGGCGGATGAGGAAGCGCAAGCACTCATAGCCCGAGCCGCCGGAGACGTCGAGGTGCTCGAGGCGCTCGTCGCACGGCGCCTCACCGGCGAGCCGCTCGCCTGGATCATCGGGTACACGACCTTCTGCGATCTGACGGTGCGGGTCCACCCGGGTGTCTACGTTCCGCGCTGGCTCACCGAGCCGCTTGCCCGGCGCGCCGCCGAACGCCTTCCTGAGGGCGGTGCCGCTGTTGACCTCTGCACCGGCAGCGGCGCGATCGCGATGACGATGCGCGCCGCGCATCGCGGGGCCACGGTGGTGGGTTCCGATTGCGACGAAGACGCAATCGCCTGCGCAACCGCCAACGGCGTCGAGGCATATCGTGGCGACCTCTTCGCGCCCCTGCCTCCGGAGCTGCGGGGGCGTGTCGACGTGGTGGTCGGTGTCGTGCCATACGTCCCGACCCGGGAGTTGCCGCTGCTCCAGCGCGATACGTTCACCTTCGAGGGGGCGCTCGCATACGACGGTGGGGCCGACGGAACGGAAATCCTGGGACGGGCCGTCGACGAGAGTCCCGCGTGGCTACGGAGCGGCGGCGCGTTGCTCCTCGAACTCGGCGGAGGTCAGGCCGACCTGCTCTCCGGCGTGCTCGCTCGCCGTGGTTTCGCGGACGTGGTGCTGCATGCCGACGAGGATGGCGACCTTCGCGGCATCGAGGCGACGCTCCGCCGGTAGGCCCGTGGAGGCGCATGCGCTCGTGAACGGGCAGTACCATCGGCCGGACCATGCGTTCGATTCCATTTGCCGTCGCCAATCTCCTCGGCATCTCCTTGCATGACGCGCCGTGGGAGGCGACCAACGCCTGTCATCGTCACGTACTGAGGTGACGCCCCGCGGCCGCCGATGACCGTCACTCGTGTGCGGCTGCAACACCTCCTGCTCGCGGCCGGAGTCATCGGCGCCGTCGCTACCGTCGTGCTCGAGCCCTCCGCATTTGGCGCGGCGGCCGCGCACACGTGGGCACCGTTCGTCCTCGTCACCGGACTGCTGCTGATCGGCGCGGTGGCCAACCAGGACGGCATCTTCGCCGCCGCTGCCCGCTCACTGGGGCGCCTCCCCGGCGGCGATCTGTCGCTCTACCTCGCCTCGATGCTCCTCGTGGCCGTGGTCACCGTCTTTCTCAACCTCGACACCAGCGTTGCCTTCCTGACACCGGTGCTCGTGCTCGTCGCTCGCAGTCGAGGGACCGATGTTCGGCGCTTCCTGTACGGCTGCGTCTTCATGTCCAACGCAGCGTCCTTGCTCCTGCCGGGCAGCAACCTCACCAATCTGCTCATCCTCGCGAACCAGCATCAAACAGGCACGGCCTTTCTGTCGCAGATGGTGGCTCCGTGGACTGCCGCGGTGTTGGTGACGGCCTTGGTTGTGGCCATCGCATTCCGGGGCGGGGGAGGCCGGCGATCGCCGGACGGGTCGCATCCCCGGCGCCCGTCGGTGTTGAGCCTCTGCGCGGTCCTCGCGGCCGCCCTCCTCATCCTGGTGTTGACGGATCCCGCGCTGCCGGTCCTCGGCGTAGGGCTTGTGCTCGCCACCGTGCGGGTGAGTCAGCGTCGTGTCTCCGCGACCCATCTTGGCGAGATCGATCTCGCCAGTCTGGCGGGGGTGTTCCTGATCGCCGTGGCGCTCGGCACGCTCGCACGAGTCTGGTCGTTTCCCGGTCACGTCATGGCCGGCGCGGGTGCTACTGCCAGCGCGGCGATCGGCGCACTCGGGTCCGTTCTCGTCAACAACCTGCCTGCGGCGGTGCTCCTCGGCTCGCGGGCGCCGGCGGATCCGCGCAGTCTCTTGCTGGGCTTGAACATCGGCCCCAACCTTGCGGTCACCGGATCACTGTCGGCGCTCATCTGGTGGGCGGCCGCGCGCTCGGTCGGCGAGCGTCCGTCGGCGCTGCGCTACTCAGCGATCGGGATCGTCCTCGTGCCCTTGACGCTGGCAGCTGCGCTCGCTGCCGGCCGCGTGTTCTGAGCTATCCGACGGGTGTGGCGGCCAGGCTGGTGACCGCCTCCTCGATGACGCGCAGGGCGCGGTCCAGATCCTCCTCGCCGATGACCAGCGGCGGCTGGACACGGACCACGTTGCCGAACGCGCCGCCGACACCGATGAGCACACCGCGTTCACGACAGTGACGCTTGACCGCCGCCGCCTCTGTGGACGCCGGCTCCTTGGTCTCGCGATCGCGCACCAGTTCGACCCCGATCATGAGACCGGCCCCGCGCACATCGCCGATCAGGTCGCTCTCCTCGGCGAACGCATCGAGGCGGCTCATCACGACGCTGCCGAGCCGTGCCGCGCGTTCCGGCAGGTGCTCGTCGACAAGCATGTCAATCGTGGCGACCCCCGCCGCGCACGACACCGGATTCCCGCCGAAGGTCGTCATGTGGTCGCCCGGCTCGAACGCGTCGGCAACATCCTCTCGGGCGATGAAGGCGCCGAGTGGGAACCCGCTCGCGATGCCCTTGGCCATGGTCATGATGTCGGGCTCGACGTCGTACGCCTCGATGGCGAACATGCGGCCGCTCCGCCCGAATCCACTCTGCACCTCGTCCGCGATGAGCAGGATGCCCTTGTCATCGAGGATCTTCTTGACCCGCGTGAGATATCCCTCAGGCAGCGGAATGATCCCGCCCTCACCGATGATCGGCTCGATGATGAATGCCGCGACATCATCACTCGTGTCGTAGCGGATCACGTCATCAACCGCGTCGGCGCAGGCCAGCGAGCACGTGCCGGAGCACATCCGGCAGCGATACGGGTTTGGCGTCGGAGCAAAGGCGATCCCCGCGATCTGCGCGCCACCGCGATGCTTGCGCAACGAATTCCCCGTGACCGCGAGCGCGCCCGCGGTGCGTCCGTGAAACGAGCCCTGCAGCGCGATGATCTCGCGACGGCCGGTGAAGACGCGCGCGAGACGCAGTGCGCCTTCGACAGCCTCCGCGCCGCTGTTCCCGAAGAACGTCTTCTGCAGACGTCCCGGGGTGATGTCCGCCAGGCGCTCGGCAAGGTCCGCGACCACCGGGACGTGATAGACATAGGAGCACGAGTGCACGACCTTGTCCATCTGCCGCTTCGCGGCGTCCGCGACCTTCGGAGGCACGTGCCCGGCGTTGACCACACCAATGCCCGAGTAGAGGTCCGTGTACTCCGTGCCGTCGGTCGCGGTCACCGTCGCCCCGCGCGCCTTCTCGATCGTTATCGGCTCGACTCCCGCAAGCGCGCTGGTGTTGACGTAGCGACGGTATTTCTCGACGGTGTCCATGGATGTGCGCTCCTCTCAGAACGTGGGCGGTGTGTTGACCCAGAACAGGCGGGTCGTATCGCTCGAGTGGTTGGTCCAGCGATGTCGCTGGGCACTGCGGAAATACAGCGTGTCGCCGGGCTCGACGTGGTAGTGCTCGGTCTCGTCGAGCCAGATGTCCAGCGCGCCGCTCAGCACGTACACCGCCTCCTCGCCGTCGTGCGCGTACGCACCGCCGCTGCCCCCTCCGGGTGCGACGCTGAAGATGTTGATTTCGAGCACCGCATCGGGAAAGGTGACGAGGTCCTCGATCTCCACACGGTCGAAGCCGCGCAGGCGACGGCGCTCATTGGTGCGTACCAGCTTCGGACCCGCGGTCCCCGGCGGGGACGCACCGAAGAACTCGAGCAGCGTGCCACCGTACGCCGACGCCACGCGCTGGAGCAGCGACACCGACGGCTCGGCGAGGCCGCGCTCCACCAGGCTGAGGTACGACGCGGAGATGCCTGCGCGCTCTGCCGCATCGCGCAGCGAGAGGCCGCGCCTCGTCCTCGCCGCGCGCAACCGCTTCCCGACGACCGAATCCTCGGGGATGACCTCTCCGGCCATGAGCGAGTGCAGCGCCGGCGGCGCGTAGCCCTGCGTGAGGAGCGCGCGCACGTCGCGAAGGCGTGCGATGTCCTCGGACGTGTAGCGACGGTGGCGACCGCCGGCGCGATCAGGACGCACCAGCCCCTTGCGCTCCCACGCCCGGAGCGTCGACGGGCTGACGCCCACTCGGCGTGCGACCTCACCGATGCGGATGTCGTCCACGAGCGCTCCTCAGCGCGACCCGGGGCAGACAGCCAGTACGCTGTCGAGCCTGGTCGAACTTGTCACTGTTGAGTAGATTATGAGCCTCTGGTCTTCGCCCGGTCCGCCCGCCGCGCGTGTCGCCCCGCTCGCCGAGGACTATCGGGAAACACCACTCTGGTGGGACGACACCACATTCCCGACGGTCCCGGAATCCACGCTGCCGAAGCGCGCTGACGCGGTCATCATCGGCGCCGGGTTCACCGGTCTGTGTGCTGCGGCCAAACTCGTCGAGCACGGGAAACACGTTGTGGTGGTTGACCGCGGGGCGCTCGGCGAAGGGGCGAGCGGACGCAACGCCGGGATGATCCATGCCGGCGTCCGTCGCGATGCTTCGTGGCTGGAACGCCATCATGGCGCGGCAGGTCGCGCCCTGCATGAGGCGAGCGTCGACGCTTATGCATTCGTCGCTCGAACAGCTGCCTCGGTGGCGTCTGACGCCGCGTTCACGCAGTGCGGCTGGTTGCACCTCGCGCATCGCCCGTCGCGCATGAAACAGCTCCGCGCCGAGGAGGTGGACCGTCGCGAGCACCTCGGCCAGGCGACGGTCATGCTCGAAGCCGCCGCGCTCGAGGCAGAGGCACCGTGCCGCGGCTTCCACGGCGGGATGCTCACCAACGATGGGGCGAGCATCCATCCCGCGCGGTATCTGTCCGGTCTTGCGCGCCACGCGCTGGGTGGTGGTGCCGAGATTCATCCCCGTACACGCGCAACTGCGATCGAGCCATCGCGCACAGGAACGGTCGTGCGCACGGAACGGGGTGACATCAGCGCCGGTGAGGTCCTTGTCGCCACCAACGGCTACACCGATGCTGTCGCACCGTGGGCGAAACGCCGGATCATCCCGATCGGCAGCTACATCATCGCCACCGAGCCACTCGGCGACGCACGCGCTGTGGACGTCAGCCCGCACCGGCGAATGATGAGCGACACGCGCAACTTCCTTCACTACTGGCGGCTCTCACCCGACGGACGGCTTGTCTTCGGAGGGCGCACCAGCTTCGCGCCGGTGAATATGCAGACGGCGCGCGACCGCCTGTACTCGGCGATGATCGGGATGTATCCGCAGCTCGCCGGCATTCGACTGAGCCACGCGTGGACTGGCAATGTGGGTTTCACCTTCGACCAGCTGCCGCACCTCACTCGCGTCGACGGCATCACATATGCAATGGGCTACTGCGGATCGGGTGTGGCGTTGGGCAGTTGGATGGGGACGCTGGCCGGCGAGTGGATGGCCAGAGGTGCCCAACCGGCGTTTTCCGACCTCCGCTTTCCGCGGATGCCGGGCTACCGGGGGCACCCCTGGTTCCTTCCTCTCGTCGGCGTGTACTACTCCTTGCTCGACAGGTTCTGATCCGCGACGGCGCCTGGCGTGGTGACGGCGGCGGCCGCTGCGGCGCCGGAGAGCTCCATCGTCCCGTTGGCGGTGGCCGCCACCAGCTGCCCGTTGCGCAGGACGTAGGAGACGGTCTTCTCGTGGAAGAACCCCGAGCGCGCTGTCATCGCGGCGATGATGACGAGCGGCAAACCGAGAGCGATCGCGATGATGATCGGCAGGCTGGTTCCCCAGTCAGCAGACTGCCCGAACGGCAGCGTCGTCGGGACGATCAGGACATACGCGATGAGGATCAGGTAGATACCTCCGACCAACGGCAGGACCCCGGCGAAGATGAACCGGCTCACGCTCGTGAGCAGCACCTTGCGGAAGGCCCATGTGCATGCGATGCCGGTGATCCCGTAGTAGAGCGCCACGAGCACCCCGATATCGAGGATGAGGTTACCGAAGATCGTGCCGACGTTGTCGACCATGACCGACAGGGCGATGACCACTATGGCGAGACCTGCCGAAATGATCGTCCCGACCCACGGGGTCTTCCAGCTCTTGTGGACGGTCCCGAACGCCTTGGGGAACACGCCGTCACGGGCCATGGAAAACGTCAGCCGGCTCGATGGCAACAGCGTTGTCTGCGTGGTCGCGATCGTGGAGGAGAGCACCGCGAGCACCATGAAGTACGCGATCGGCGTCCCGGAAATCTGCGTAGCGAAGAAGTACAGGATGTCGTTCTGGTTGTTGGGATCGTTGAACTGTGTCAGCGAGATGTACGACTGCATCGCCGTCGCGGCCAGCAGGAAGATGAACAGGAGAATGAACATGCTGTAGATGCCTGCGAGCCCCGGCGACTCGTTGGCGTCCTTGGACTCCTCGTTCACGTTCGCCGCGGTGTCCCAGCCCCAGAAGAAGAACACCGCCAGCGCAGACCCGGTCGCGAGGCCGTTGAGGTCGTGCAGCTGCAACGGGTTGAACCAGTTGCCGGAGACGGCGTTTGCCGACGGATGACCGCCGACGATCTTCCCAATCGCCCAGACCGCGAAGGCGAGGACGATGAGGTACTCGATGAACACGAGAATCCACTGGAAGTTGGCGGTCACGCGGATGCCGCGGGCGACCATGAACGTGACGAGCAGCAGCCACAGCACCCCGACGACCGCGATGAGGCGGTTGTCGTTTGCGGCGTCCGAGCTGATCCACCCAAAGCTGTTCAGGAGTTGCAGCGTGTACGCGCCCGCGATCAGTGGCGCGGCGGCGCAGAAGAGCACGTTGGCCACGAGCTGAATCCAGCCGGACACCCAACCGATGTACGGGTTGAGGGTTCGGCTCACCCAGGAGTACGAAGCGCCGCAGTTGGGGTCCTGACGGTTCAGGTAGTAGTAGGCGACCGCGATGAACAGCACCGGAAGGAAGCCGGTGAGGATCGCGGCCGGAGACGCGAGCCCCACCGCCGCCACCAGGAATGCCGCCGTCGCCGCGAGCGTGTACGCGGGCGCGACACTCGAGGTCGCGATGACGGTGGTGTCGAACAGGGTAAGCGTGTCGGTCTTGAGCGCCGACTCGACCGGCTGCCCGTGAACGATCGGCTCCGCTAACGTCGCCATGTCTTCCTCCTCACCATGTCCTCCTCGGTCGAGCCTGGGTCGTCAGGCTTCGATGTTGCTCATCACGTGTTTGATCCGGGTGTAGTCCTCGAATCCATACATCGAGAGATCCTTGCCGTACCCGGAATGCTTGTAGCCACCGTGCGGCATCTCCGACACGAGCGGGATGTGCGTGTTGATCCAGACACAGCCGAAGTCGAGCGCGCGCGCCATGCGCATCGCGCGCCCGTGATCGTTCGTCCAGACACTCGACGCGAGGCCGTACTCGACACCGTTTGCCCACTCGAGGGCCTTGGCCTCGTCGTCAAAACGCTGCACCGTGATGACCGGGCCGAAGATCTCGCGTTGGATGAGATCGTCGTTCTGACGCAGGCCGGAGATCACGGTCGCCTCGTGGAAGTAGCCGCGTGAGCCGACGCGATGGCCGCCCGCGACGACGTCGGCATGCGACGGCGCACCCTCGACAAGCTCGCTGACGCGCTCCAGCTGACGGGCGTTGTTGAGCGGTCCGAAGGCGACCTCGTCATCATCGGGCATACCCGTCTTGTTGGCCGCGGCCTGTTCGACGAGCGCGGCGACGAGCTCGTCGTGAATCGACTCCGCGGCAAGCACGCGAGTGGCAGCGGTGCAGTCCTGGCCGGCGTTGAAATAGCCCGCCATCGCGACCGTCTCCGCGGTGGAGGCGATGTCGGCATCATCGAAGACGATCACCGGAGCCTTGCCACCGAGCTCGAGATGGACCCGCTTCAGATCGCCCGCTGCGGCTTTGGCAACCTCGAGTCCCGCGCGAACGCTGCCCGTGATCGACGCCATCGCCGGGATCTTGTGGCTCACCAACGCCGCGCCCGTGCTCGGGTCGCCGCAGATGACGTTGAAGACGCCCGGTGGCAGGAACTCGGCCATGATCTCGGCCATCAGGAGGGTGGTGACCGGTGTGGTGTCCGACGGCTTGAGGACAACCGTGTTGCCCGCGGCGATGGCCGGCGCCCACTTCCAGATCGCCATCACCATCGGGTAGTTCCAGGGCGTCACCTGGGCGCAGACGCCGACAGGCTCACGCCGGATCATCGACGTGTGCCCGGCCATGTACTCACCGGCGCTCCTGCCTTCGAGGATGCGCGCGCACCCGGCGAAGAAGCGCACTGGATCGATCAGCTGGGGGATCTCCTCACTGCGGGTCATCCCGATCGGCTTGCCGGTGTTCTCTGACTCGAGCGCGACGAATTCCTCGGCCCGCTGCTCGAACGCGTCCGCGATGCGGAGCAGCGCCATGCTGCGATCCTTCGGGGTGGTGTCACGCCAGCCGCCGAATGCGCGCTGCGCTGCCTTGAGCGCCGCATCGACATCGGCGGCGCTGGACACCGGCGCGCGAGCGAATTCCTCGCCGGTCGCGGGGTTGATCAGGGCCGTCGACTCGTCTGACGTCGCGTCGCGATGCTCACCGTCGACGAAGTTGCGCAGTGTCCGTGTCGCAACAGCACTCATGACTGAAGATCCTTCGCAAGCTCGCGGAAGTTGTCAACATAGCGGCGGACGTCGTCTGACGAATGCTGGACGGAGAGCGTCCAGTTCTCCTCGGCGCCCGGAGCCATGAGCACGCCGCGGTTCGTCTGATAGAGCCAGGAGACGTACGCGAGCGACTTGTTCATCGCGGCGTAGTCGCGGTAATTGCGGACCGGGTCCTTGCGGTAGGTGACGCAGCCGCGCGCGCCCATCGACACCACATGGAAGGGGAGGTCGTATTCCGACATCACGTCGCGGAGCCCGCCGCTCAGCTCCTCGGTGAGGGCGTCGAGATGCGAGTACGCAGATGGCGTGAGGATATCGATCAACGTGGCTTTCGATGCCGCGGTGGTGAGCGGGTTCCCGTTGAACGTGCCCAGCTGCGCAACCGTGCCGTCGCTGATCTTCGCCATGATGTCGGCACGTCCGCCGACCGCACCGCACGGCAGGCCTCCCCCGATCGCCTTGGCAAGGCAGACGATGTCAGGCACGACGCCGAACCGCTCGGTGGCCCCGCCCGGTGCGATGGTGACCCCGGTTTTCACCTCGTCGAAGATGGCGACCGCACCGTGGCGATGCGCGGTCTCGACGACGCCTGCGAGGTAGCCGTCCTCGGGAAGGACGAAGCCGATGTTCATCATCGCCGGCTCGACGATCACGCCCGCGATCTGTCCCGGATGCGCCACGAACGCGCGCTCCAGGGCGTCGAGGTCGTTGAAGCCGACGACGATCGTGAGTGCGACGGTGGATGCGGGAATGCCCGCCGTCATGGGCACCGAGTTCGGCGAGTCGGAGTCGCCCGCGAGGTCGATCGCCGGCTCCACCGACACGAGCAGCGCGTCGTGATGGCCGTGATACGAGGCCTCGATCTTGATGATTCCCTCACGGCCGGTGAAGCCACGCGCAAGACGCACCGCATCGAGCGTCGACTCCGTGCCGCTGTTGGTGAAGCGCCACTGCGGCTGGTGGAAGCGGCGGGCCAGCTCGCGCGCGACGACGATGTTCTCCTCGACCGGCTGCGCGAAATGTGTGCCGCGATGCAGTTGCGCATCGACGGCGGCGACGATCGCCGGGTGCGCGTGGCCGACGACCATGACGCCGAAGCCGTTGTGGAAGTCGACGTACTCATTGCCGTCGACGTCCCAGACCTTGCTGCCGAGTCCGTGATCGATGAAGACCGGCTGCGGTGGCGTGTCCTGGAACGAGCTCGGCACGCCGCGCGGGATGAATTCCTGGGCTTCTATCCAGAGCTCACGCGAACGCGTGCGCTTGGAGCGGAAGACCTCCTCCTCGCGAGCTGTCAGTGCCGCAACGCGCTCGGAAGCGACATCACCAGTATTGGTGCCCATATCGTCCTGGTCCCTCCAGACAGCCCCGTGGTTGCAGAGAATCCTACTGAACGCCTGTAGGATCCGCGCAACGTTAGACGCAAACCGTGGGGACCGTCAAGGGCTCGGCAGCGCCGCTCCGGGCGGCGCCGAACGCCAGTCGACTCGGGTGACCCGACCGTCGACGATCTCGATGTCGCGGGTCGCGCACGGGCCCTCGGCCCAGAGGGTCCACGTCCCCGCCTCGAGCGAGGGGAACAGCGCGACCGGCAGCACGGCTCCGTCGATGCTGCGCTCGTGCACGCCGGTGTGCGTGCGTGCGTCAGGGCGGCCGGCGGGGCTGACCTCCGGCTCCGTGCCGAGAAGCGCTGCTGGCACCACCACCAGCAGCGCTCCAGCCCCCCCGCCGATGTCGAGCACCGCCGGCCCGCTCAGAGCGCTGCCGGCGGACTCGCGCTCGGTCATCTCGGGGTATCGAACCCGTTGAGCGGCAGGCCCAGGTACGGGAAGTGGTCGATGTACCGGCTGTTGCCGGGGACCGCGCCACTGCTGAACTGCGCTGCCGAGAAATCGCTGACCGCGCCAGCGGCGCCATCAGGCGTGAAGCTCGGATCGACCAGCGGGATGGTCACGCCGGCGATGGCGCGAATCTCGATGGTGGCCACGTCGTCGAACACGCGACGCCCGTTCGGGAACCCGGCCAGGTCTCCGCCAAGGATGCCGTTGATGTTCGGCGACGATGCCGGCGGGATCGCCATGTTGAGGCGAAGCAGGTCCGCAGGCGTTGCGCCCGTGTTGTTCTGGAAGCCAGCGACGACGCCGGCCGGGAGACCGGTCAGCAGGATCGCCTCGAGGTCGACGCGCTCCTTGGTGTAGGCGGCGAGCTTCGGGAACACGCCCGGGTAGAGCACCGGCAGCAGCCCGGCGAGTTCCGGATGCGCGTAGTTCGACACGAACTGGGCGTCGTTCCTGGGCTCGGTGGAGTTCCAGAAGTCCTTCTTGCCGATGGGGATGACCACCTCGTTGACCAGCGGCATGCCGAGGCGGGACACCTGCACCCACGGTCCGACGTCGGTCGTGCGGCCGCCGTTGTCGAGAATGGTCGACTTGCGCCGGCTGGCGGACGTATAGACGCCGATCACCGAGTCCGCCTTGGTGGGATCGGTGGGGAGCTCGCCGCCGCGCGTCAGATGGGTTTTGGGGACCTGGACGGCGATCGTGTGCACGTTGAGCTGCTTCGATGAGTCGACGCCGCCAACGGCCGGGAGCGGAATGAGATGGGCGTTCTGGAAGGGACGGAGGACGCCCAGGTCGAAGATGGACCCGAGGTCGACGTAGAACCCCTCACGGCGCTGGCCTGCGAACACCCATCCACCGTCGAGAGGATGCACTGCCGCCGCGGCGAGCGCGTGGTAGTTCGGTGTCGATCGCACGCCGACGTTCACGGGCGGGCAGGCGAGCCGCTGGGCGAGCACTTCGGCGTGGCCGTTGCGGATCCGGGTGACCGAGTAGTGCTGGCGAACGTTCCAGCTCGAGCTGGTCAGGCTCGTGATGGGACCGGTGTTGTAGAGGAAGGTGTTCGGGTCGGTGTACTCGGTGGTGAACTTGAACTGATAGGTGATGTTCTCGCCGACGCCGCCGCCATTGCTGATGTGGATCTCGTAGAGGACGTCATCGCCGAAGTTGTAGAAGTTCGGGCCGCCGTCCGGTCCCTCGAGCGGGATGTAATTGGCGATCAGCGTCACCGTGTTGGGATGATCCGGACTCGTGAACGCGTAAAGGTCAGTACTGTCAGCAACCGGGTCCTTCGCGATTCCCGGCGCTTCACGATGCGAAGACATGTGTACCCCTCGTGAGGCTGTGAATGCTGTTGAAGTCGGCTATCAGCGCGTGACGCGCTGCAGCTGACGGATGAGCTGCGGGTTCTTGGTCACGATCGCCTTGTGGCCGACCATGACTTCGATCTCGCCGGTTGCCGCGTCACGAACGTATGCGGTCATCGGCTCGTTCGCCGTGGGTCCGTCGCTCGCATCCGCGACGTTCTGAGCCGCCTCCACGAGCGTGCTCGGCCCGGCGATGAGTCCCATCGCCGCCACGCCGCCTGCCGCCCCCACCGTGGTGGACAGAAACGTCCGCCGTGTCACCTTGGCCATGTGCTTCACCTCTCCTGAGCGGCCGCCGACGATCGAGTGGTCGTCGTGTCACCGCCCTGTCACCGCTTGGTACGGACGGGTCCGGACGGCGGATCACTGCCTGCGGTCAGGCGGAGGGGAGGGTCACGCCCAGTTGGGGACGAGCACCTCGACGTCGCTCCCCGTGATCCGCGTCTGAACCGTGGGCAGCGGGTTCAGGCGATAGTCGCCGGGATTGGCGTCGCCGGTGAGGGAGAAGCTCATGGGGTGACACGGGCAGACGAGCTTGCTGTACGCCGGCTCGGGGACGAGCGTGCACCCCTGGTGCGTGCAGACGGCGCTCAGGCCGCGCACCTCACCCTTGAGCGTGAACACCACCCCATGGATGCCGCCCGCGGAGAACTGCTTGATCCTTCCCGGCTGCACATCGTCGAGCGTCGCAACCTTCACCCAGGCGCTGAGGTACGGCACGATGGGACCGGTCCCGGTCTGGGGCTCCGCGAGCACCTCGCGGAGACGCTCGGCGCCGACGCCCACGGCAACCGACGCGGCGACAGCGGCGATACCTCCGGCGAGGAACCGCCGCCGCTGTATGCCATTGTCGACCCAGCCGGGCTCGTGGTCCCCCGCGTCCCGGAGCTGTCTCGCCAGGCGGTCCACGAATGCCGCCGACGGATCGGCCCCGCCGGGATGGGCTGCGCGCAGGCGCGCAGCGACCTGCATGGCCCCCGCGTCGTCCTCGGCGGGTGAGCGCGGTGGCCGGCGATTGGCGATCAATGCCTTGATGTAGCGCGACAGGCGGCGATCAGCCCTGGACATCGCCACCTCCGTTGGCTGCGGCACGGCGCAGTGCGCGCAGCTGCAGGATCTTCGCGTTCGCAACGCTCACACCCATTGCTGCAGCCGTCTCCCGAATCGAATACCCGCGGAGGAAACGGAACTCGAGGACGCTTCGGTAGTTTGCGGGGAGCCCGTCGAGAATGCCGCTCACGTCGACCTCGCGCTCCGGGTCGGGCTCGCCGGCGGCGTCGCGTTCATCGTCGAACTCCATGAGAACGGTGCCGTGGCGCTGTCGCCAGACATCGGCGAGCACGCTTCGGGCCGTGGTACGCAGATAGGAACGAATCTCGGCAGGGGAGACGTCGGCACGCAGCCGGGGCAGGGCGCGCAGGAAGGTGGTCGAGGTGACGTCCTCGGCGTCGGGCGTGTTGCCGGTTCGCGAGTAGACATACCGATAGAGGGGAGCAACGTGCTCCTGGTAGACGGACTCCCAATCGTAGGCGCGATCTGGGGCGCCCACCACACGGAGGGGAGGCGTCAATTCGGGCACGGCCACGTTCGATCATGTCCTACGCGTCGGGGTTACGCAATCGGCCATTGGGGGCATGATTGGTCTGAGGGCATTTCCATGAGCACCGGAACCACGCATGACCGCCTGATCGGCACCGTCTCGCTCGTGCTCGACCGTATGGTGCACGTCCGTCTGACGGCGGTCGGCATCAGCCGGCCGGGCGTGATCGATCGGACCCCCGCCGACCCCGCGCAGCTCTGGGAGGGCAGCCGGGTCGTCGATCCGCGTCCTCTGCGCGTGAACCGATCGTGGGACTCGCTTGACGGGCCGAAGTGGCGCGAGCTCGAGCTCGAGGGCGAAAGCGAAGGCCCGGGCGGGCACTGGGGCAGCCGGCGATTCCTGTCCACCGCGCACATCCGGCGGACCTCAGGACCGGCGCCGTTCGTGCTCCTGCTGCACGGCTACGCAGTGCCACAGACGACGTACGACCGCTGGCTCGCACGGCAGATGCGTCAGCGCGGGGCGCACACCGCGCGCCTCGATCTTCCGTATCACTTGCGCCGCACGCTCCCCGGGCAACGGAGCGGCGACGGCTATTTCAGTCTCGACCCCGCACACATCCGGGCGGTCGTCCGCCAGTCCGTCGAGGATGCCGCGGCGATCATCGCCTGGGCTCGTGCCGAGGTATCGACCCACATCAGCGTCGTCGGCGTCAGCCTCGGAGGTCTTATCGCGACCTTGCTGGCCGCGCAACTCGACCTCGACCGGGTGATCGCAGTGGCCCCGTTCTGTGACCCGGCGGCCACCTTGTCGCAGCGCCCGCCCACGCCGTCGCTCCGGCATCTCGGGATGATCGGCGATGACACGCAGTCATGGGGACCGGATCGAGCCGCCGCTGGTCGCTTCCTCGACGCAACGCTTGCGCCGCTCGTGGCGCGAAACCTCACGCCGCGCACACCGGGGGACCGGATCACGCTCGTGCGCGCCATGCAGGATCTTGTCGTGGGCCCTGACCCGGTGACCGAGCTTGCTGAGGCGTGGCAGACCGAGTTGTGGACGTACCCGCACGGGCACATGACCGTCATGAGTGCGAGTGGGATCGCCCGCCGGATCGTGCACAAGGCGACGTCGCCCTCGGAGTCCAGCCTCTCCGTCGCTGTATGACCGCCGCCGGCCCGGTGCTCCGCCGCGAGGGCATCACGCGAGCCGGCAGGCCGTTTTTGATTCGTCCATCTCGGGATAGCGACGCTCCCGAGCTTGCGGCGCTCATCGACGCGGTCGCCGCCGAGGGGGAGTTCCTCGTTGCCGTTCCCGGCGAGCATGACACCGTCGAGCAGAGCGCGCGCCTCGTATCGATCGTCATCGAGGGCGGCCTTTCGCTCTCGCTTGTGGTCGACGGTTCGCTCGCCGGCAACGTGATGGTCCATCGCCGTGCCGGCAGGCATTACGCGCACGTCGCGGAAATCTCCATTCTCGTCAGCAACGGGCATCGCCGCGAAGGGCTCGGGCGCATCCTCATGGAGACTGGCATCGCGTGGAGCAGGGCGGTCGGTGTTGCGAAGCTCAGCCTCCAGGTATTTCCCGACAACCTTGGTGCGATCCAGCTATATCGATCGCTCGGCTTCAGAGAGGAGGGCATCGCAAGCGGGGAGGTGCGGATGCCGACTGGGGACCGTGACGTGCTGCTCATGGCCCTGATGCTCCAGGCACCGGGCTCACCGTAGACCCCTGGTATCCTGCCCGCGAATGACCGACTCGCGCCCGATCGGCGTGTTCGACTCCGGTGTCGGCGGCCTGACCGTGCTCCGCGAGCTGCGTCGCCGGCTGCCCGCTGAGCGGCTGCTCTATGTCGCCGACCTGGAGCACTTCCCCTATGGTCCGCGCCCGCAGCGGCAGGTCCGCGACCTCGCGATGAGCATCATCGCCATGCTGGTGGCGATGGACACCAAGCTCGTCGTGATCGCCTGCAACACGGCGACCGCAGCAGCCCTGCACGTCGCGCGGGAGCGATTCGACATCCCGATCATCGGTGTCATCGCGCCCGGGGCGCAGGCGGCAGCGGCGGCGACTCAGACGGGGCGCGTTGCGGTGCTCAGCACCGAGGGCACCAGAGCGAGCGGTGCGTACGTCCATGCGATCAAGGAGGCCAACCCTGGCGTGCTCGTGCTCAGTGAAGCGGCACCGGATCTCGTCGAGATCGTCGAGGACGGCGATGCCGACACCGAACGAGCCGACGCGGCGCTGGGTCCGGTGCTGGACCGTGTCTTCGCCTGGGATGCCGACACGCTCGTGCTTGGCTGTACGCACTACCCGCTCTTGCGTCCCGCGCTCCATCGGGTGATCGGCGATCGCACCCTGCGCGTCGTGGACAGCGCCGATACCACCGCAGCGCGCGTGAGCCGGGTGATCGCTGTCAACCATCTCGAGGCCGGGGGAGACGCGTCGGCGCCGCCGTCCCCGCCGCTGGAGTTGATGGTCACCGCCGATCCCGGCCGGTTCAGCGCGTCCGCCTCGCGACTCTTCGAGGAAGTGCTCCCGGAACCCCGGCTGGTGCGACCCGCGCCTCCGGTGGTACAGCTGGCCACAGGGTCGTGAGCATCGCCGCCGAGGAGCTGCTCGAGCCCATCGCATCCGACCTGCGCGAGTTCGAAGTCCGGCTCGACTCCGAGATCGCGTCGGATCTGGGTCCGATGGCGAGCGCGATGTCGCACATCGTCAAAGCCGGCGGGAAGCGCCTGCGACCTGCCCTGGTCATTCTCGCGGCCCGGCTCGGCACCGCCGACCCGGACGATGTCTTCAACCTGGCGATGGGGATCGAATTCATCCATACGGCAACGCTGGTGCACGACGACCTGATCGACAAGGCGCCGACCCGGCGCGGCATCCAGACCATCCATGAGGCGCTCGGTCCCGACCCGGCGGTCATCATCGGCGACTACTACTTCGCGAAAGGCGCGTACCTGCTCGCGGAGATCGGCCTCCCGGCGATCGACTCGGCGATCAGCCAGGCAGTGATGACCATCTGCATGGGGGAGTTGCTGCAGATGACCAGCCGCAACGCGTACGACCAGTCGCTCGAGGACTACCACCGAAAGATCGCCCGCAAGACGGCCACACTGGTGAGCACCTGCTGCTACGGCGGAGGGGTGATCGCGGGACTGGACGCCGAGGCTGTCGAGCGCCTGCGCCGGTACGGCCACAGCCTCGGCATGGCGTTCCAGATCGCCGACGACGTCCTCGACTATGTGGCGACGAGCGCCGAGGTGGGCAAGCCCGTCGGCGCCGATCTCCGCCAGGGAACGGTGACGCTGCCGCTGATGCTCGCCCGCGACGATCCCCACGCCGGAACGCGTCTTCGGGAGATTCTGGACAAACGTGACCTCAACGAAGACGACTACGACGAGGTCGTCGCACTGGTGCGCACCTCGAGCGCCATTGCCGAGGCCGAACGCGGCGCGCAGGAGTTCGCCCGGCGGGCGGCGACGGAGTTGGCGGGCTTTCCTGCCTCGGAGGCGTTAACGACGCTCGCGCGGGTCTGCGACTACGTCGTCGAGCGGCGGATCTGAGCGCGTCGCTCACAGGGCGCCGAGTCGCCGCACCTCGGCGCCGAACGCCGATGCCCAGAGAGCGAGCACGAGTGCAGCGACCACATAGCCGGCCGCCTCGATCGCGGTCCACGCCACCGACGTGCCGACGACGCGGTCGCCGGACTGTGCGGCGATGATGCTCGCCGCTGTGCGAGCGACATCCACCGCGGCGCAGAGCACAACGACAACGAGCGCACCGCGCACCACCGCGTACTCGTGGCGAAGCCCGGCGCGCAGCTGGGTGAGGCTGAGGCGATCCGGGGAGACACGCCCCGCCGGCGGCTCCGGCGCGCCGTGGCGGAGTCGGAGGACGGCAGCGCCGAAGCAGAGCGCCGCCACCCAGCCGGGCCACGCCGTCCGTGCGCTCGAGCCTGTCGCGAGCAACGTCTGCAGCGGGTTGAGCGCGACACGCGCCGCGAGCTGCGCGGCCAGCGTCTGGTGCACGCGCACGAACAGGGTGCCTGCCACGCCGCACACGGCCGCGGCGATCGCAACAACGACGCAGCGCAGCGCCACCGGTCCGCGATCGAGAAAGACAAGCTCGGTGAGGTGTGCGTCGCGCTGTGGCTGCACCGTGGCATTGTAAGTTCGCTGTCGATGTCTCGAACCAGAACTGCACCACAACGCGCGCTGCGCGTCGCCACCTACAACATCCTGCTGGGAGGTGAGCGGCGTCGCGAGATCGTGTCGGGTGTGCTGCGGCGTATCGACGCGGATGTGATTGCGCTCCAGGAGGTTCGCGAGCTCGACCCCATTCACGAGTTGGCTGAAGACCTCGGTATGAATGCACTGATCGGGGAGCCCAGCGATCCGGACTCCGTCATGCACACGGCGATCCTCACGCGCATGAAGGTGCGCACGTGGCGCAATCGCCCGCACCACGGACGGATGCTGCGCTCGCACCTGCATTGCGAGATCGAGACGGGCGGACGGCGTGTACCGGTGCTCGGCATCCACTGCGTTCACCTTGCGGCCCGTTTTGGTGAGCGCAACAAGGGCGAGGCACGACGCATCCGAGAGATCGGAGCGGTGCTCACCGATATCGAGCATGAGCCCCCGCTGCCGCACGTGCTCATCGGCGACTTCAATGCGCTGAGTCCTGGCGACGCCATCCTCGCCACAGCCTTTTTCCGGCGCATGAACGAGTTACGTCGCGCCGGTCTCCTCGTGTCCGGCGCGAACGGGACGCTCATCCCGCTCGTCACCGCCGGCGACGGGGACCCGCGCGAAATCGAGGATCGCTGGCGGCGGGCCGGAGTCGACCCGCGCCTCCTCGGGGGGATTCCGGTGTTACCCCGGGTGGTGTCGCCGCTCACCGCCGGCGTCCCCGTCTCCAGGGCGATGGATCGGTTCCTCGGACGCCTCATCGAGCGCTGGACCGTCGAGCGGCTGCTCAGCGAGGGCTATGTCGATTGCTACCGGCGAGTACACCCGCGTGCGCGCGGCCTCACGTGCGCGACATGGCAGCTCGCTGCGCGGGTTGACTACGTCTTCGCCACGCCGGACGTCGCGTCGGGCGTGGTCACAGCGGACGTCGTGGGCAGCCGCACCTGGCCGGACCCCGACGCGGCAGCCGCATCCGATCACTTCCCGGTGGTTGCCGACTTCAGCGTCTGACCGCTCGCGACCTCAGGAAACGGCGGCGCCGATGACCGTCGCGGTTGAGATCACCGCATAGATCAGGAGCAGAAACAGGAATGCGATCGTCAAGCCGACCGCGCCGCAGACGATGCCGGTGATCGCCATTCCTCTGCCGGAGCCGTACGCGTCGGCACGGCGTACCCCAAGGACCCCGAAGATGATGGCGAGCACCCCGAGCACGATGCTGAAGTAGTCGACGAAGGGGATCCAGCAGAGGGCGGCTGCGATGATCCCGCACACTCCCGCAGCGATGGCTATCCCGTTGGTCTCGCGGCCGTAGGGGATCGTCGGCGCCGGCCCGTATCCGTACGGCATCCCCTGTGGCGGGAAATCAGGCGGCAGCACCGGTTGGGGCGGAGTCGGAGCGGTTGGTCCCTCGCTCACAACGTCACCGCCCGGCGCACGTTGTCAGGCGCTGGTTGCCTGGGGCGCCGACGCAATGGCCGTGCCGTGCCAGGAAAAGAAGGTGCTGACAGTACCGACGGTGAGCCCGCCGGTGAAAGCAAGAGCGCCGTTCGACAGTTGCGTGCCCGCGACGTTCAGCGGCACGTCGGGCCTCGGTCATGCAACTGATCGAACGGCGCTATGGAGCGGAACGCCCTACGCGCTGGGTGGCGGAGGGGGCGGGTTGTAGCCACCACCCGGAGGATTGCCGTAGCCGCCGGGGGTGGAAGCGACCAACGGGGCGTCGCCAGGCCAGCGGCTGATGACCACGAGGTAGTAGATGACCACCGCGATGATCAGGCTGAAGATGAAGCTACCAACACCGCCGTACCCGATGATGGCGAAGATGCCACCGATGAGGTTCACGACCAGGCCGTAGATGACGAGGTCCTTGCCCGAGCGGTTGAGCTGGTACATGCGGAAGCCGCCAAAGGCATAGAGGATCGAGCCGACGAGTCCGATGAGCACACCGATCAGCGCCAGTCCGAAGATCCCCGACGTTGCTCCGCCGCAGTTCGTGCCGGAGACTTCCCGGCAGAAGGTGTTGGCATCGTTCACCGCGTTATTCAGCGCGAACACGACCGGCAACGCGATCAGGTCGATGATGATCCCGATGATCGCCAGGATCCCGATGACCAGGCCGAGCGTCTTTGCCGGGACGTTGAGCTTGATCGGCGGGTCTGCAGCAAACGGCGGATCGGTCAGTACGTTGGCCATGGG
>DATKQX010000123.1:0-13619 GCA_035532495.1 Saccharimonadales bacterium (SeqCode) | reverse complement strand
AACGACCTGGGCTCCGGCGATGCCCACGACCGGCTCATGCAGGTGCTCCGCGCCGAGCGCGCTTAGAGGTGGCATCACACCTCCAAACACGGGAGTGCCAGGCAACTTCATCGCGCCGAGCGTGTCCAAGCCGGTCGAAGGTCTAGGATTGGCCTCTCGCCGAACGTTCCCGCGAAGTTATCGAGCCAATACTTCACTTTTAGAGAGGAAACGCTCTAAGCGAGATCAGATACCCGCGGGAGTAACTCAATGGTAGAGTGCAACCTTCCCAAGGTTGAAGTTGCGGGTTCGAGCCCCGTCTCCCGCTGGCTGTCCATGAGACGTCCATAAGACGTCCACGCCGCGCCGGAGACGGTCATCAATCATGCGGTCGGCACGGAACCAGGGCGCTGACTACCAGCCCGGACGGGGGATGAAGCCGACGCGCCCGCGGACAGGCCCACTCGGATTTGCAAACCCTGTAAATCGCCGCTGGCCAACCTTGCGGGGTTATGGATTCCCGTCTTCCTTGGCGGTCGGTGGCCATCCCAACGGGCTCGCGTACGACTCCGGTCGTCGTCACCTGTTCACCTTCAACCTCGGTGATCCGCCTGGCGTCGGCTGCACGGCCTCCGTGGTCGCACTTGATGGCATGCAGGTCGTCGCAGCCATTCCGCTCGCGGGTCGGCCGCGGTGGGCGATGTATGACCCAGACTCGGACCACGTCCTCGTCAATATTCAGAAACCCGCCGAGATCGCCCTGATCAACTGCGAAACCCTGACGGTGGACGGTGCCTATGCCGTGCCGTCGGAAGGCCCGCATGGCATGGGACTCGTCGGCGACCGCATCTTCTGCGCGGCTGACGGCCAGGCACTGGTCGTTCTCAGCCGAGCGAGTGGCGAGGTCCTTGCGTCTCTGGACCTGCCAGGGATTCCCGACGCGGTGATGGTCGATGAAGGGCTGGGGCATCTGTACGTCGCCATCGGTGATCCCGGGGTCATCTCCGTCTTCGACACCGGGACGCTGGCGCACCTGGAGACAGTTGCGACGGAGCCGGGAGCTCACACCATCGGGATCAACCCACCACAGCACACGGTGTACGCATTCCTGCCAAGCAGCAGTCGGGCTGCAGTGCTGGTGGACGCGATGTAGCAATGGAAGGCGACAGCCCCTGGGAATCACTGCCACGCAAATGGATATCAGACAGAAATTGGAGGACCACACGGATGAAATGGATTACGCGAGAGGACGCAAACGTCGACCGCGTTGCCTGCCCATGGCTTGTCAAGCGATTCGTTGATGCGGACGCCGAGTTCTTGTATGCGCCAGTTGACCAGGTGATGGCGAAGGCGAAGCAACAGGACGCCATCCCCTACGACGTGGAGAATGTCGAGCTGGGCCATGTGGATGGTCGCTGCTCCTTCGACTCGATCATGCTGAAGTACAACCTCCTGAACGATCCCGCCCTGGTCGAACTGGCCACGGTCGTGCACGCAGCTGACGTCAGCGACGACATCGATACCTCGCCGTATGGTCGCGGCCTGAGGGCGATCGCGAATGGGTTCAAGTACCTCCACGGGAAGGAGGATCACAAGAAGATCGCGCTCGAGACGCCGATGTACGACGCTCTGTACGCATTCTTCGAACACGAGGTGGCACAGAGTCCCTCCTCATAGACGGCGACCGGGACGGCAAGCCACGGTCCAGTTCGCTCACGCTTCGGATTCCCGCCTGGTCGTCGCCGCACGTGGGGTGCGCGCGTTCGCCTACGGGCTGATGGGCGTGCTTTTGGCGGTAGCGCTGAGCCAGCGCGGCCTCACGCCGGTCGGCATCGGGGCGATCATCACCGTCTCGCTGGTCGGTGATTTCTTCGGCACATACGTCATCGCCCTCCACGCTGATCGTTGGGGGCGGCGCCGGACGCTCGCTGTCCTGGCCGGGCTGATGGCGCTGACCGGGGCGATATTCGGATTGGTGTCCAACTACCCGATCCTGTTGCTTGCCGGCTTCTTCGGCACCCTCGGGACCTCGGCTTCCGAGACGGCTCCTTTCCTTCCCATCGAGCAGGCGATCGTTCCGCAGATTGTCCCCGCAGAGCGCCGCACCGGCATCTTTGCTCGGTACAACCTGGTGGCCTCATTCGCCGCCGCTATCGGTGCACTGGTCGCAGGGCTGCCGGATCTTCTGAGCCACGCCGGCATCGCCCTGACGAGCGGCATTCGCCTGATGTTCGGGGTGTATGTTCTCGCCGGTCTGGGAGCCGTTCTCTTGGCGCTGCGTCTGTCGCCTGCGGTCGAGGTTCACGACGCCTGGGCTCGTTCGGCGAACGGGCCGCGTGTCGCCGAGCGTCGACGGCTGATACCGGCCATGGGGCGCTCTCGCCCCATCGTCTTGCGTTTGGCGGCGCTGTTCAGCGTAGACAGCCTGGCCGGTGGGCTCGTCGCCCAGAGTCTGGTAGCGCTCTATTTCCACCTGCGCTTCGGCATACCTCTCGGTCCGCTTGGGGTGCTGTTTTTCGCTGCCAACACGCTTTCCGCGATCTCGTTTCTGGCTGCGGTCCCACTAGCACGTCGCTTCGGATTGCTCAACACGATGGTGTTCACTCATCTCCCGTCGAACGCCTTGCTTGTCCTGGTGGCGTTCATGCCCACGTTCCCACTCGCTGCCGGTGTGCTTCTTCTCAGACAACTCCTCTCGCAGATGGACGTGCCAACCCGGCAGGCATACACCATGGCACTGGTAGCACCCGCAGAGCGGACCGCCGCGGCGAGCGTGACCTCACTGGCGCGGAGCGCGGGCTCCGCAGCTAGCCCCGTGATATCGGGCGCGCTGCTTCAGGGAGCGCTGCTAACGCTTGGCCTGCCCCTCGTCATCGCCGGCGTCACGAAGTGTGTATACGACCTGAGTCTGTGGCGGATCTTTCGCCAAGTGCCAATTGAGGAGGGGCGGCCAGCGGACACCACCACATCGGGGTGACTGCCCGGGCGACCCGAGGGAGGATCGCCTGCCGAAGATGGTCATCACTCCCCCCCGACGAGCTGAGCGATGGCCGAGACAGCGCAGGGAGTGCCCTGGAAACTGAGTGCTCCGACCGACCCCTGCGGCCCGAGAGGTTCAAACTTGAGCCACTCCTCACGCAGCTGCCGCAAAGCGGTACGAAAAGTCAACCCCACCGACGGTGGGGTACTCGCGCGGGAGACCCCCGTCTCCCACCGCCTCGTCCACCAGACGTCCGCGACGCGTCCACGCCGCGCCTCTGAGACGGTCATCAATCATTGGCTTCGCCTTCGATGTCGTGCAGGGCGGATAGGGCTCGAGGAGCGGTCGACCGGGGCTGGTAGGTTGGAGTTCGTGTTTCCCGGGTTACGCGCAACACTGTCGTGAACACGCGACGGCGCTGACTGCCATCTCCGTGTTACTGCTCGGTTTGGGTATTCGTCACCGAATCCCTGGGCCGGCGTTACCTCACGGTCCGCCGAAGTGGACGCACTGAACGTGAAGCTCGCGGGAGCCGTCAATGATGGCGCGGTGCGCTACCTCCTCCTCAACTGCTAACTACTCGGGCTCACCGTGAAGGCATAGCCGCCGGTGGCCGTGGTGTCCGAATAGATCCGCACTGTCCAGGTGCCCGAAATATGGAGTACTTGTCGCCCCATATCGCCGCACGAGTTGGCGAAGTCCTGGCGGATGCCGTCCGGGCGGAAGAGCTCCCAGTAGAGGAGGTCGACGCAGGTGCCCTGGGCCTTGAGGGAGACGACCTCGCCTGCGCTCGCGGAGAAGGTGTAGTCGTGCCACGCGCCGATCTGATCGACGGAGCCGGTCACAGCCTGGCCGAGGCTGATGGCTTCTGTGGTCAACGCGGGGGACGCAAGCACGGAGAATGCATAGGCACCGGCGCCGGTGCCGTCCGAATACACCTGCACTGTCCAAGTGCCCGACGTCGCGAGCATCTGGCGGCCGACGTCCCGGCACGTGAGGTTGAAGTCCTGGCGGGTGCCGTCAGGACGGAACAGCCCCCAGTAGAGGCCGTCCACGCACGTGCCGTGTGCCCTGAGGAAGACGACGTCGCCTGCGCTCGCGGTGAACGTGTAGTCGTTGCGCTGGCTTGTCGATCGGAGTGTCCCGGATACGGACTGGCCGAGGACGAGAACGCCCCCATTCGTGGTTGATGCGGACGATGTGCCGACTGTGCCGGACGCGGCGACCGCGGCCGATGCCGCCGCCAACGCTGGGTCACCGGTCGCGCCGACGTCGAGGATGCAATCGTCAAGCAGTGGCTCGGTCTCGACGCCGAGCGCGCCGCAGATGGTCTTTGCGCTCGCCGCCACCGATGCCGGCAGCGACGACGCCGTGACGACGGCAGTTGGAATGCTGAGGTCGGTGAACGTGGCCGGGCTCTCTCCCCGCCGATAGTCGAAAAGTGACTCCGCCTTCGTGATCCGCCAGCTGTCACCGAACTGCGTGTAGAGCTTGATCCTGAAGGCGGGATCCGAGAGTTGAAGGACGCTGCCGTCGCGACCCTTGACGGCGTTTGCCACGCCCGCGCTTCCGAGCAGGCCGGTGAGGCCGGAGCGCGCACCCGCGGCGGGATTGAGGCTATAGCTGAGTGTGCCGGCGACGTCGGTGATACTGAGCTGGCTGTTGTCGAGCCAGGTCAGGATGACGACGCCGCCGTGGCGCTGCAGTCTGCCCCCGTGGGGGAGCTTCTCCGAGATGTCCGCCGCGTTGACCGGTGCGCCGTTGACGAGCAGGAACGACGGCTCCCTCGTGTAGACACCAACGCGATCACCGTCGACGTTGGCCGCGACGGCGGTCGTGACGGCGATGGTCGTCTCCCCCGGCCACGGCTGCTGCCGCACCTGTACATCGAGGTTCCCGTCGGGTGACTCGATGGCGTCGAACTCTCCGGCCGCCTGAAAGTCGATGTGTGTCCCGTCGCCGGTGAGAAGGTGCGTATCCCCGTAGCCCTCATAACTACATTCGCTCGCGCATGACTGGTACTGGTTCTGACAGAAGGAGGCAGCGCAGACTAAGAACCCGTCGTTGCCGAAGTAGCAGTCGCCGTGCTGGCAGATCTCCCCATTGGGCCCGGTGCAGGTCCCGTGGCAGTCGACGAGGCCTGAACCACCGTTGCATTGCCCGGAGCAGAGCCAGCCGCTCCGGTTAGCGCAGTCCCCCGTACAGTTCCACGCCGGGGGTGGAGGAGGTGATGGGGAGAAGTGGCGTATGAGTTGGCGTATGAGCCACACGGCCGTCTGCGTGTTGCAGTACAACGAGGCAAAAAGGAGGTCACATGGGCCGCTGATGGTGAGGCCGAGACCAGTGGAGTCGGTCGCGTTTACAGGATCTCCACCCGCGTAGCGATACAGATTCGTATCGCCAGCGCCGAAAAGAAGAGGATCGGGGCCGGTCCAGCGACCGGTGACGGTATCAAGGTCGCGAGCGCCGAGGTGAACGAACCCGGTGTCGGTATCGATTAGCCCTCCGGCGAACGCGAAGGGAATCGTTCCCGGCGCCGTCTCGCTCATGATGCGGCCCGACGCGTCGTAGGAGATGGCGTCGACGATTGCGCCTGTCTGCGCGTCTAAGACCAGGCGCGGGCTTCCTACCTGATCGGTGATCACTCGGTACGTTGAGCCGCCGCGCTCGACGAGCGCGATATGGCCGAGGTCGTCGTATCCGAAGCGCTCCACGACGGCCCCGGTACCATCGGTCTCGGCGACGACGTTGCCTGCGGGGTCGTACAGGTAGCCGGCGACGAGCTTGCCATCGACCTCCCGACCGACGCGGCGCCCCTCGGCGTCGACTAGGTACGTGATCGTGTGCCGGTTCGCCAGCTTGACCGAGCGCAGGCGGCCGAGATCGTCATACGTGAATGCAGTCGCGCCCGCGCTTCCCGCCGCTCCGGCCAGTGTGCCGTTCGGCGCCCACGTGTAGGTCGTCCCGCCCCAGCTCGTGAGCTCGTCGCGTGCGTTGTACGTCGCCCTGGTGGTCCCCGACGGACCGGCGACGGAGGTGCGATTCCCCGCAGCATCGTATGTGTCGGTTTCGACGGTGCTTCCCCCAGACTGCACCGCGGAGAGCCTTCCGGCGGAGTCATACGTGTACGCCGTCGTTGTTGTCGCCCCATCGGCAGCTGTCTGCACGGCGGCGGTGATCCGTCCCAGCGCGTCGCTGGTGTAGCGGATATCCAGAAGAACCTTGCCTGATGCGCTGGTGGTCGCGCGGATGAGCTGGTCGTTGGCGTCGTACTGGTCGTCGGTGGTTAGCGAGCCGAGCGTTGTGCTGGTGACCAAACCGCGGCTCGGGTCGCGAGTCAGTAGGAGTTGAGCGATCCCCGTGAGGTCGCCCGAGGCGTCGTACGCGAGCGTCATCGCGGCGGACCCGTCCGCAGTCTCCGAGACCGCGCGCCCGTTTGCGTCGAGCGTGACCGAAACCGATCCGGTGAGCGGGCCTGACCAGCTGAGCGAGTTGAGCAGTCCGCCGCTGTACCCATAGGCCGTGGTCACGCCGTCCGGATCCGAGGCCTTAGTGACAAGCCCTGACGTGGAGTCGAACGAGGCAGTTACCGTCCCTTGGTCGAACGTCATACCGGTGATGTGACCTGATGTGTCGTAGACAAAGCTGACCGGTTGCGACCCGAGACCGGAGACGGCCGTCACGTTTCCATCGCTGTCGTAGCGTGCCGTCTCGATGGTTGCATCTGAACCGACCTGCGGAGGGAGGAACGCGGTGGGCCGTCCGGCCGGGCTGGAACCCAGCGTGTAGCTCAGGCCGCCCGGCGGCTGCACTCCGATCAGTCTTCCCGCGGCGTCGTCGGTTTCTACGACCGTCGAACCGTCGGCTGCGGTGATGGTTGTCGCGTTGCCGGCGGCATCCATCGCGTCGGTGGTCACCTGCCCGTTGGGCAGCGTCTCTGTGACCGTGCCGGTGGATGTGTCGTACGCGAAGCGCGTCGTCTGCGCGAGCGACCCCGAGCCCACCGTCTGAGTGACCTCACGACCGTGCCCGTCGTAGGCGTATGTGACCGGCGCGCTCCCCGGCCCACTGCTCGCGACGAGGCGACCGTGCGCGTCGTACGTGTCGATAGTCTGCCGACCGGAAGGATCGGTCACCGTCGTCGTGCGCGACACCGGGTCGAAGGTCTCGATCGTTGACTTGCCGTTGCTCCTTGTCGTCAATGAGCCGGCTACGGTGTACGGCAACCCGCTGCGCTCATGGAGCTTCTCGCTCACCGCAGTGCGCGAGGTCACACCGCCGGACCGTGTCTCGACATCCGGCGTCAGCAGTGGCGCAGCGAGACCCCAGACCATGCTCGGGACGACGCCGATCTGCTGATGTGTGCCGTCGGGCAGCGACAGCGATCGTGACCCGTTGGCCGCGATCGTCTCAACCGTGGTGACCCCTCCCGGAGCAATGTAGGTGAGGCGAAGGCCGCCGCCGGAGTGCACCGAGCGGTAGAGCGCGACGCGGCCGAGCGCCGATGTGACCCGGACGTCGGCGCCGCCGGCGATCGTCGTGTGACTGAGCCGCTCGGTGACCCCGTCGGCGTCCGTCGAGGACGAGAGACGGCCCGAACCGTCGTACTGGAACTTCGTCACGCCACCCAGTGGGTCGGTCTCCGATGTCACGAGTCCGCCCGCTCCCCAGGCGATGCTGGTAGCGCGGTCCGCTGGGTCCACCACTTCTATGAGATGGCCTCTGCCGTCGAGCGTCAGTGACGTCACCGCGCCATCGATCCCAATCAGCGCTAACGGAACTCCGCTCGACGCCCGCCGTATAGCGACGTGAACGGGAGCACCATTGAGCGTTCCATCGACGCTATCGATGCGACCGGCACCGTCGTATCCGATAGTGATGAGTGTCATGCCGAGATGACCGTCGACGGTGCGCACGTGCCGACGCTTGGAGTCGAAGACATACGCCACGGAACCGTCGTAGCTGGGAACGACGTGTTCGCCCGACGGCGCTGCCACCGTGTTCGCGAACCGCCATGAGCCGTCTCCGCCGATGAGGATGCCGTCGGCTCTGTCATAGCGCTGGACGACGCTGAGCGACCAGCCACCGAGACCGAGGGAGTCCGCGTTCCAGTCGGGGCGATCGGCGCGCGCCGCTGCCCACTGGCTTGAGTACGTGAGCGACAACCCGGTATCCGCGATGGGTATCGACAGAACGGCGGCTTGCTGATTGCAAGATACGTACCCAGCAGGATCGCATTGATCAAGCAGCAGCTCTGCGTTGTGCGGATTCGGGCTCGCGGAGCTGCATGCATTGAGCAGGCTTGACACGACGAGCATCAACGCCATGCAGACTGTAAACGGCCCTGAACGGCGCATCATCGCATCAGCCGGAGCACGTCCACGTGATCGTTCCGGAATCAACGGCGCTTGATGTGAACGCCGATAGGCTGGTGAAAGACGCCGACCCCGATCCGTCGCTGTTCAGCATGACCTGCGAGTTGGATCCGGTGAAATCGTCAGACCCGATCGCAAGATCACTTATCACGCTGCCTGAGTAGCTCCCAGAACCGTGGAAGTTGGCCTTCGGCACGCCCATCAACCAGCTCACGGTCTTCCCGCCGATCTGTGTGGTGGCTTGTGTAGGCGGGGCCGGCCCGAGCCAACCGAGCGGCGTGTTCACGCTTGCGTATTGGGCGCACGAGTGGAACCCGCTGCCGGTCTCGTGGTCGGCGAACGATCCCTGGATCGCGTCGGTGCCAGTGAAGTTGACTTGGACGTTGAAGGTGACGCTTTGTCCGCTCCCAGCGCTGGAACTCCCGGCGATCGTGTTGCCGTTCGTGGTGTTAGTGCTGCTGCTTGCACTACAGCCGCCGAGAACCGCGGCGCCAATTGCCGCGCAGACAAGGCCGAGCACCCGGGATTGGTTTCCTAGCATGGTCTTCCTCCTCACCGCGGGCGATTCTGTCAGGACTTGTTGCCGCTCCAGGAACCCGTTTGACCGTTCGCCACGTCGACGTACGACCCGGACATGCTGTTGCCGGAGACCGTTCCCGAGTAGGTGACCACGCCCACCGCTCCGAAGCTGATGCCGCTGCCGGATACGTTCCCGCTGATATGCAGGTTGTCAGCTGGACGCGAGAGCTGGATGGTGCCGTGCAACGCCGATCCCGACTGCAGCCACGCGAGCGTGAACGTGCCGTTGAACGGGCCGCTGTACGACCCCGTCCAGGTGCCCGACAGGTCGACCGTGGTCGGTGCCGGCGTCGGGGTCGGCGTGGGTGTGCTCGGCACCGGCGTGGCCGTCGGAGTGGGGGTGTTCGCCGTCGCCGCCGTGGGCGTCGGCGTGTTGGTCGTGCTCGAGGCGCTGCAGGCCGCCACGAGCGAGCCCATTGCGATCGCAGTACATATCACGATGGTTCGCTTCATCTCCGAGTTCCTCCCCTTGCTCAGCCAGGCAAGTTACTGCAAGACATGGCTAATACATCATCGATGCGGTCACGGCCGATAGGCGTCGCTGGCGCAACGTCGCCCTCGGAACCGCCGGCGTCGGCGAGAAAGCTGACCAGCGCTTGAGGCTCTGTGAATGTGAGCGTTCGACCCGAGCTCAGGCGCACGACCGTCCCCCGCAGTCCCTCGGGGCGTTCCTCTCCATCCGGCCGCCAGACCCGCACCTGGAATGTGTCCATCGGCCGCAGGCTACGCACCGCGTTTCGGGTTGACTTAGGGCGACGCATGATCGTCCCCTGGGTTGGCTCCCGCAGACGTCGCCCGCCGGGCCCGCGGCGAGTGGCCCGCCTCGAGGATCCGCTCGAAGGGGATAGCGGCCCCCTTCGCGATACGGCGCACCGCGGACTCGGATCCCTCGAACCGGCAGAGTACGACTTCGTCTTCGCGCAAGAGCAACGAACCGAGATAGCGCACCGTGTGGGCGTTCTGATCGAGTTCGGCGGCGCTCCGGGCGACGCGATCGTCCAGGGCGACGAGGTCCGCCTCTTGCACGCCGGGCCAGAAGCACTCGGCGATGTACTCGGCCATATGCGGACGCTTCATGCCGACACAAACCTAGGCCGAGGCTCGGCGCCGCGAAAGAGGGAAATCCCTACAAGTCGACGGAGTGCAACCCTACGTTTGCGCCATGTGGCCGCTGGACGGCGGCGCGTACGGTTGGCATCATCTGCGTCATGGGGGACGATTCGAGACCGGTCGTCGGGCGAGATGCGGAGCTACGTGCGATCGATACGTTCCTCGACGCCGCCCGCCACCGCTTTGCGGTGCTGACTGTCGAAGGTGAACCCGGTATCGGCAAGACCACCGTGTGGCTGGAGGGCATGCGCCGCGCGAGGGCGCTAGGTGCACATGTTCTGGCGACGCGTCCGAGCGAGGCCGAGGCGACGCTGTCGTATGCAGGCCTGGCTGACCTACTCGACCCGGTGGGCGAAGCGACCATCGGTCAGCTCGCGCTCCCTCTCGGGGAGGCGATCTCGGCCGCATTGCTGCGTGCGCCGGCGCCTCGCACCGGCATCGATGAGCGAGCGCTGTGCGCCGCGGTGCTGTCGCTCCTGCGCCTGCTGTCGGCTGCCGGTCCGGTGGTTGTGGCGATAGATGATGCGCACTGGCTCGACTCGCCATCGGCTCGCATCCTGAGCTTTGTGCTCCGCCGGCTGGAAGCGGAAGCGGTCGGGTTCATGGTCACGGCCAGGACGCCCAGTTCCTCGCCGCTCAGATTCGATCGCACCGCAGATCCGAGCCGGAGCCAGACCCTCGTTCTCGGCGCCATGAGCGTCGCCGCGCTCCACGAGCTGATCAAGCAGCACAGCCATCGCTCAGTGGCGCGACCGACCCTGGTGGAGATGGCTCGCATCTGCGGCGGCAACCCCTTTTACGCACTCGAGATCGCCGCCATACTCCCGGAGCGGCACTCCGAAGCCGGCCCACTACAGGTTCCTCCCAGCCTCACCGAGCTGGTCGTGGCCAGGTTGGGGAAGCTCCCCGCCACCACTCGCCGCGCTCTGCTCATGGCCGCTGCGCTCTCGCAGCCGACCACCGACCTGATCGACGCCAGCGCCTTGGGCGCGGCGCGGCGGGCGGGCATCGTTTCCATGGAGCACGGCCGCATCCAGTTCGCGCACCCTCTGCTCGCGTCGGCCCTCTACGGGCGAGCCGACCCGGACGAAAGGCGCTCCCTACACCGCCGACTGGCAGCGCTCGTGACCGAGCCCGAGGAGCGCGCGCGGCATGCCGCGCTGGGCGCAGTCAAACCCGATGCGGCCATCGCCCGCGAGCTCGAGGAGGCGGCGATGCTGGCGCGATCGCGCGGCGCACCGAGCGCGGCGGCCGACCTTCTGGAGCTGGCTGTGGGGCTCACGCCGGCGACCGACCGTGATGGGCGAGCAGAGCGGCTGGTCGCAGGAGCAGGGTTCCGGTTCGACGCGGGTGACCTCGCCGGTGCGCAGGCGACCCTCGAGCAGGCGCTTTCTGGCCCTCTCGCCGCGGGAACGCGTATTCGCGCGCTCCATCTCATGGGTCAGATCTACTCGCGTCGCAACTCCTTCACCGAGGCGGCCGCGGTCGCCGCACAAGCGCTCGACGCGGCTGCCGGCGACCCAGGGCTGATCGCGGAGATCGAACTGGACCTCGCGTTCTACATCATCAGCCTCGGCGATCTCGCGGGCGCGGCGGGGCACGCACGCGGGGCGGTTGCGGCTGCGGAGCGGGCCGGCGATCCTGGCGCGCTCGGCGACGCGCTCGCGGTAGTGACCATGGCGGAGTTTGTCGCGGGTGGAGGCTTCGACGAGGACCGCATGCGGAGAGCCCGGGAGTTGGAGGACCCCACTCGCATCCGGGCGTGGCAGATGACGCCCGCTTTCATCCATGGGTCGATTCTGTTGTACACAGGCCGCGTGGAGCCGGCATTTTCGGTGCTGAGCCGGCTGCACTCGGAGACGGTGGAACGGGGCGAAGAGAGCCCGATCCCCTTCTCGTGCTTCTATCAGGCCTGGGTCTGCGTCTGGCACGGGGATCTCGAGCTGGCCCATGGGCTTGCTGAAGAGGCCATGCAGACCGCCGCGCTACTCGACGATCCCGCAGCGCATGGGATCGCCCTCGCTGCGAATGCGCTGGTGCATGCGCATGAGGGAAAGGCTGACCTGGCGCGCGAGGAGGCAGCCTCGTCGCTTCGCCGCTTCCACGAACTCGGCTGGGCGGTGGGCACGATATGGCCGCTGTGGGCGCTCGGGATCACCGAGTTGTCAACTGGCAATCCGGCGGCGGTCGACGATGCGCTCGGTCCCGTGGCGGCGATGGTCACCTCGCGGGGAGGCGGCGATCCCTTTCTCGGAATGTTCCTACCCGACGAGATCGAGGCGCTCGTCGAACTGGGAAACCTCGACCGAGCGGAGCCACTGGTGCGGTGGCTCGAGGAACGCAGTGCCGCCCTGGACCGCGCGTGGGCGCGTGCTGCCGCGGGTCGCTGCCGCGCGCTCCTGCAAGCGGCCCGCGGCGACATCGACGGTGCGCTGACTGCTCTGGAAGAAGCCCTTGCCCAACACGATCGCTGCACCATGCCGTTTGAGCGAGCCCGCACGCTGCTGGTCCTCGGGCGTGTGCAGCGCCGCCGCGGCGCGCGCGGTCAGGCGAGGGTGACCCTCGACGAAGCCTTGATCGCATTCCAACAGTTTGGCGCGCCTCTCTGGTCCGAGCGAGCACGGCTCGAAATCGAGCGCCTCGGGCGGCGCGCTGGTTCTCCCGACGCGCTGACGCCGGCCGAGATCCGCATCGCCGAGTTGGCCGCCTCGGGACTGTCCAACGCGGAGATCGCGAAGCGGATGTTCCTTTCCACGAAAGCCGTGGAGAAGAATCTCACACGCGTCTACCTCAAGCTCGGCATCCGCTCACGCGGGGGCTTGGCGCGTGCCCTCGAGGCCGGGTCGGGGAAGTCGCTCGCAACCTGATCGACATCGCGCGCGAGCTGATCGGGATGGAGGGCGAAACCGGAGGTTGCCGCCGTCACAGTCGGAAGCAAATAGTGCTGACCACCCAATTGTTATCTCACCAAGCCGAGTCGGATCAACCGGCTCGGGTTAACATCCCCCGACCGCGAATGCAGCCGCATAGTCCGTTCCCTGAGAACTACCTCCTCACGCAGCCGCGCCGAACCGATAAGAGAAATCAACTCCGCCAGACGTAGTGGTACTGGGGCGGGAGACCCTCGTCTCCCGCCGCCCCGTCCATCAGACGTCCATGACGCGTCCACGCCGCGCCTCTGAGACGGTCATCAATCAGCGTTCCGCGTTCGACGTCGTCGCATTGCGGAGGGCTCAAGGTGCGGCTGCCAGAAGTCCGTGTTCGGGCAGGTCAACCCAGCAAAGTTTGGCGTCCTCAACGGTGGTCAACTCTTGCTGGCTGCCAGGTATCCCGGTGTCCACCATGGTGAGCTGCGAACCGTCCTGCCACACGTACACCTGCCCGAGCACGGGCTTGATCAGATGTAGCAACGGCCTGAGCTCAACGATTTCCATGCCGGAGAGTCCATAGATCGGGGCCGTGCGGTTCACGATGTTCGCGATGAGCGACCACCGAGTTATCCGGTGTAGCTCCAGGGGACTATGACCGCTAATGAGCAGCGATTCTGCCCGCGGCTGTTGTTGTTACGCACTCGAACCAAAGGGCCGCACAGCCCT
>DATKQX010000122.1:0-3121 GCA_035532495.1 Saccharimonadales bacterium (SeqCode) | reverse complement strand
CCGGGGATACTGGCCAATCGTGTGGCTCGGCGGTTTGGGTTGCCCGACATCGACCCACGAGTTGGTGTCGACTGGCGGCGTGGCCACATCCCGATCCGCAGGAAATCGACCGCCGACCTCTCGCGTGCGAGCCGTCCACGTAGGAAGCGTCAGAGAGCGCCGATTAGCCCGTAAACACTGGGGATTCGGCGCTCTCGGCGTACCTCAAGACGGCGGCAGAAAGTGCGGGAAATCCGGCGATTACCGGGAACAACGGCCAACGGGATCGGCCGTTGGCCAATTGAATCAGCACTGTGCAACCAGACGTAGCGATGTTCAGTTGGATGCGAGGGGAGGGTACGCGGGCGCGTATGTTGTCGTTGGCCAACGGGTGCAGGCCGATTTTGACTGCTTCACGGGATGAGCTCCACGTGCTCTGGGAGCGTGCTGGCGAGCGCCTCGTCGAAAGTCGCCAGCCGGGCTCCGTGGCTGGCCGCAAGCGACGCGAGATAAGCATCGGTGACCTGACGGTGGCCAGTTACGTGCTCGAGCGCTGTATCCGCGTAAGAGATCGAATCCGGCCAGAAGTCAGCCTTTGTCGACTCGCGCAGCGCTGCGAGCAGTTGCAACGCCGTGGCTGGAGTCTCGCCAACTCGGATCAGATAGCGGACCATGGCGCCTTCGGTGACCGGGCAGAGCGCGATCGTGTCCACTGTCTCGCTCCACATCGCGACGCGCCCATGGTGCTCGTGTTCGGCGATCACGAGCGCGATCGCCGCATTGGCGTCAAGCAGGTAGGTGCTGCTCACTCGTCATCCAGCGCGTCAGCGACCTCAGCGGCGGTCACCGTGCGCCCGAGGCTGATGACGGGGAGCCCGCTCACCGGATCGGTCGTGACCTCCACGGGCTCGCCGAGAACGGCAAGACCACGGACGGTCAGGTCAGCAACCGTCGCCGATAGGGACTGGTGACGTGACTCCGCAAGGGCTTGCGCGCGTCGATGCACCGCGGGTGGGAGATCGACCGTCGTACGCATGTCTGCATCGTATCAGCATCATGGCTGATGCACGACTGAATGTCGGCTTTTGAGAACTCACGCGCTCTCGGATCTTGGAGGGTCGGCGCATTGGTTCGGTCCGAGTGGTGCGCGAGGATTCTGGCGTGACCGCGGCGACACCGATTGATCTGGCCGGCGCGCGCGCTCGCTTGGCCGAATTGGACGGCGAGCGGGCCGCTTTGCAAAGGACGATCGCGGTACTCGACGGCCAAACGGATGGTCCGGACGTAACTACGGCTGGTGGCCGCGTGAGGCTGTTCACGTCGCTGTTTCGTGGGCGTGCGGACGTATTCGCTACTCGTTGGGAGAGTACGCGCGCGCCAGGGAAGTCTGGGTGGGCACCCAAGTGCTCCAACGAGTGGCAGCCGGGCGTGTGCTTCAAGCCGAAGGTGAAATGCGCGGCTTGTGGCCAGCGAAGGTTCGTAGCGTTCTCCGCTGCAGAGGCGCGATTGCATCTCGAGGGCCGGCAGACCGCAGGAATCTATCCGCTCCTCGCTGACGAGACTTGCTGGTTGCTCGCGATCGACCTGGACGGCCCGTCCTGGCCAGATGATGTTCGGGCGCTGCGCGACGCGGCCGGCGAGTCCGACCTGCCGGTGCTGGTTGAGCGCTCCCGCTCAGGGCGCGGCGCGCACGTGTGGTTGCTATCGCGGCGGCGGTGTCGGCGCGGTTGGCGAGGGCTCTGGGGTCGTTGCTGCTGACGCGTGCGATGCGTCACCGATCGATCTCGATGGGGTCCTACGACCGCCTGTTTCCGAATCAGGACACGATGCCGAGGGGTGGCTTTGGCAACCTGATCGCGCTGCCGCTCCAGCACGCGCGCCGCGCGGAAGGCTGCACCGTCTTCCTCGATGACGACCTGATTCCGTTCGACGATCAGTGGGCCTACCTCGCCGGCGTACGGCGGGTTGATCCGGAGCGGGTAGTGACCCTGGCTGCTGAAGGTGCTGCCACACTCGGCCCGCTTGGGGTCAGGCCATGGGACGAGCAGCTGATCGAAGCGGCCACCCCGACGCTCGCTCCCCCGTCGCCGCTCGCGGGCTGTGTCGAGGTTCGTCTGGGCGGGCGGATCGAGGTGTCCTGCGGTGGGATGTTGCCGTCGCTTCGGGATGCCCTACGCCGTACCGCAGCGTTCCCGAACCCAGAGTTCTTCGAGCGGGAACGAGCCCGCCTGTCCACTCACAAGACTCCTCGTGTGATCGCCTGCCACGAGGAGCTCGGAGATCGCCTGCTCCTGCCACGTGGCTGCCTGGGACGTGTCGAGGGGCATCTCGCCGCCGAGGGTTTCGAACTCAAGCTTCGCGATGAGCGGTCCGACGGGACGCTGATCTCCGTGGCTTTCTCAGGGACGCTCACGCCGTCGCAGCGAGTTGCGCTGGGTGCGCTCGCGGCGCACGAGTCCGGCGTGCTCGTGGCGCCGCCGGGTGCTGGCAAGACCGTGATCGCGGCGGCGCTGATCGCGCAGCGTGCTCGATCTACGCTTGTGCTCGTGCATCGCCGGCCGTTGCTCGAGCAGTGGCGGTGTCGATTGATCCAGTTTCTTGGGATCGAGCCAGGGAAGATCCAGTCCGATGAGGATCCCGGCACGTCGCCTGGCGTGGATATCGCGATGATCCAGTCGCTGGTCCGACGGGGCGATTTCGACCTGTCCAGGTATGGGCACGTGGTAGTGGACGAGTGTCACCACGTGCCGGCGCTCTCGCTCGAGCACTTGCTCCGCCGGATGCCAGCGCTTCACGTCACCGGCCTAACGGCAACGCCGCTTCGGCGAGACGGGCACCATCCGATCATCGAGATGCAGTGCGGTCCAGTACGCCACACCATCACAAAGACCACGCAAGTGGAGACCGCTACCCGCCGTATCCTGGTCGAGCGGCACACTTCATTTGACCCGACGCAGCTACCGAACGACCCAGGCATCCAGGAGATCCTCGGCGCGGTGGCGAAGGACGCCGACCGGACTCGGTCCGTCGCAGACGATGTCATCAGAGAGTTGGCGGAGGGTCGATTTCCGCTTGTGTTGACCGAACGCCGCGAGCATCTCGAGGCCCTCGCACGTCAGGTTCAGGCACACACCGATCGCGT
>DATKQX010000121.1:0-13613 GCA_035532495.1 Saccharimonadales bacterium (SeqCode) | reverse complement strand
GGAGGCGCTGACGTGAAGGCCTTTTTTGTGCGCAAGGAGGCCAAGCAGCATGGTCTTTCGCGCCGCATCGAGGGGCCGCAGCTGACCCCCGGCGAACGCTGCATGCTGGTCGAGGATGTCGTCACGACGGGCGGCTCTACGCTCCGCGCGCTCGAGGTGATTCGCGCCGAGGGTCTGGAGGTCGTGGGCGTCCTGGCGATCTGCGACCGTCTCGCCGGTGGCGCTGACGCGATCCGCAACGCAGCACGGGCCCCGTATGTCGCGCTCACGACGATCGACGAGGTCTACCCCGAGCGGCCGGACCGCGGTTGAGTCTCGGCGATGTTCGTGGCTGCGTGTCGCCTATATTTGCTCGCCACGGCGACAACCGGTGATTCACCCTGACCAGCTTCGATCCTGACACGTCGCCGCCGGCGCTCGCCTTAGAACCGCCCACGGCCGTTTCACACACCTCCCGGTCATGGGCACAGCGGGTTCTCTGGACGCTCGTCGGCGTGGCGATCCTGAATTGGTCGATCAGCCTCTACGGCGCGGCGTCCATCTTCTGGCCACTCGAAGTGCTGGTGGTGATCGCCGGCTTCTGGGGGCTCGTCGTCGCGATCGTCAGCTGGCTCGACCTCGAGGACTACCCGGCGCTCGCGCGTTGGGAGAACGCATTCGCATGGTCGAACGCACTGCTCGTGGTCGTCTTGATCGGCGCCTGGACGTACGTCCAGTTCCATGGCGCGCCCGGATACACGACAGACGAGCTGTCCTTCGACCAGTACGCCGCGCAGCTCGTGGCCCACGGCTTCCACAACCCGTACGTCCACTCGATGAAGCCGGCGGGCCCGCTGTTCCGCCTGTCTCCCGACGGCTACACGTACACGATCACGGGCCAGCCCGTGGAGCAGCTCTCGTACCCGTCGCTCTCGTTCCTGGTGTACGTGCCGTTCATTCTGCTTGGCTGGACGAGTGAGGTCGCCGCCGGGCTCAACGTGGCCGCGTGGGCATTGTCGGTGCTGCTGATGTTCGTGCTGCTGCCGCGCAGCATGCGGGCTGCAGCGCTCATCTTCGCGAGCATCGACGTCTACATCGCGTTCGCCGCCGGCGGCGTCACCGACATGCTGTTCATCCCGCTGCTGATCGTGGCCGCGTACAGGTGGGACCGCTTCGGTTCCAGTCGCAGCAGCTACATAGCTCCTGTCGCCGTCGGTCTGGCGATGGCGATCAAACAGACCCCGTGGCCGGTGCTCGTGTTCGTCCTCGGCGCTCTGGCCTGGGACGAGTACGACTCAAGCGGCGACGCGCGCGAGGCCGTCCGTCGCGCCGGACGGTACTTCGGTGTGGTGCTCGGCGTGTTCCTGATCCCGAACCTGCCCTACATGATCGCGTCGCCCTCGGCGTGGTTCAGTGGGGTGCTCGCGCCGTTCTTCAGGAACATGGTGCCGACCGGACAGGGTCTGGTCTCGCTGACCCTGTTCACACATCTTGGCGGCGGCTCGCTTGCGGCCTACACGGCGGTGCTGATCCTGGCCGCGCTACTGCTTCTTGCGGTGTTTCTCGGCACCTACCCGTTGCTGCGCCCGGCGACCTTCATGTTGCCGTCGCTTGCGTATTTCTTCGCTGCTCGGTCGCAGACCAATTATCTGATTGCGCTGATCCCCGTCGCGCTGGTCGGCGCGATCACCGCCGGGCCACCTGCTGCACGGCGCGTCCCGGCGGTGGGCAGACGCGTCGCGGGAGTCGTGCGCGACCGCCGCTGGCGCCGGGCTATCGCCGCACTGGGCGTCCTGGGTGTCGCGGCGGTCATCTACGCATTCAGCTCGACCTCCCCGCTGACGGTCAGGATCGTCGGCCAGCGGACGACCGGCTTCCTCGGCGGCATCAAGACGCTGATTGTCAAGGTGCACAACGGAACCAGCACGCCGCAGACCCCCGCCTACACGGTTCAGACCTCCCATGGCGATACGACCTTCTGGAAGGTCCAGTACGGCCCGAGGACGATCGCTCCCGGACACACCGCGAGGGTCGAGCTCGTGGCGCGCAACTATCAGGCGGAGCCGGGACTCAGCGACGGCTTCTCGGTACTGGCGTTCACTGAGCATCCGGCCGCGGTCAGCGTCAGCCACCGTTTCCTGCTCAACCTCTGGCGCACCGCAACCTCGCCGCAGGCGTTCGACAACTCCGTACCCGTCGGCAGGCGGGTCCTGCTCAAGGTCACGGTCCTCGACCACTTCAACAGCCCGGTTCGGCAAGCCGGGATCCCGGTCTACCTGACCCAGGTGCGCCAGACGAGCGTCGGGTTCAGACGTGCCTTCGCGAGGATCAACGGCCACATCCAAAAGACAGTGGTTGCCATGACCAACCGCCAGGGCGTCGCGAACTTCTACATCGTCGGCACGAAGCCGGACATCGTCCCCACCACGCTCTCAGCCCACCTTCTGAACAAGCAGGCCAATTACGTCTACGGCGGGAGTGGGTACATGAACATCAGGTTCGAGAGGTAGCGGACTGCGCGTGCTGCGGCGCGCACACCCTTACCAGCGAACGTGTCACGGTATGGCGACGCGGCGCTCTCTCGAAGACACTAGAATGGCAGCGCGTGTGGAACGGAAAGACAGTGTCGGTCGTGCTCATGACGTATGCCGAGCGCGACTCGATCCGAGCTGTCATCGAGGGTTTCGTTGCCACGGGCCTGGTCGACGAGGTGCTCGTGGTCGACAACAACGCGCAAGAGGGAACGGAAGAGGAAGTCCGTAAGACCTCGGCGCGCATCGTCAAGGAGCCCCTTCAGGGCTATGGGAACGCAAGCCGTCGCGGGCTGCTTGAGGCTACCGGCGATCTGATCGTCTTGTGTGAGCCGGACGGCACATTCGTGCCGGAGGACATCCGGAAACTGCTCATGTACAGCACGGAGTGCGACGCAGTCTTCGGGACGCGGACGACCTGGGAGCTGGTGTGGGAAGGCGCGAACATGGATTGGTTCTTGCGCTGGGGGAACTGGGCCGTTGCGAAGTTGATGGAGCTCCTGTTGAACACGAGTCATCTCAGCGACGTTGGCTGTACGTATCGGCTGTTGCGACGGGACATCGCGAGGTACGTCGCGGACCGCATGAAGGTCGGCGGCAGCCACGCTGGCATGGAGATCATGCTGCTCACGATCGGCTCGGGCGCGCGGTTCGTCGAGGTGCCGGTCAACTATCTCCCGCGCGTCGGGCGGTCATCGGTCACTGGCAGCCGACTCACAGCGGTGTCTGTGGGGCTGCGGATGATAGGATTGGTGCTCCGTGCCGCAGCATCGTTCCCGCGGCGTCATAGGCGGCCTCCGGCCTTCGTCCTGGAAACAGAACGCACGTCTAACGATGAGGTGGCCCGTGAGCAGTTCACACTTTAACGCGATCGCATCCGTTACGACGAGTCGCTGCTCGCCCACGTAGTTGAGCCCTGGCCTCGAGGATCCCCTGTGAGGGGTCGACCCCGATCAGCCGGCACCCAGGCGGGCAGGCCCGTTCGAGACCTCAGGGCGCTGCAGCCAGTCTGGGACGAGTTGGTGGCCGTGGCGCGCTGGGCGCGTCAGCACGCCCCGTCCGAAGGCTTTCTCCGCGTGCTGGTGTCTGCTTCGTTGAGCAGCAGCATTCGCCGCACTCAATCCACCCGGTCACTCGCTATCATCCGCGAAGCCCGAGAAACAGACGGCCAGACGCGGGCAAAGAGCGTCGAGATTCCAGTCGTCGAAGTTTGGGTGTAGTCATTTTGTCGTTGGCCAGTAGGGCCACCGGCCATATCGGCGACCCACGGCTATCCCAACGTTGACATGAGTGCGATCTCCGATAGCGAACGCTTACCGCGGCCACGTGTCGGCTCACGCCAGCGCAAAGCGGGTCCGCTCGAGAGCCTCGGACGGCGCTGGAACGAGGCCGAACCGCTGGTGGCGCCGCCACGCGAGGCGTGGCCGCTGGCGCTGCGGCGGATCCGTCTGGCCGGCTTCGCGGTGCTTGGGATCGAACTTGTGGTCCTTTGCTGGTGGGTTGGACTGCTTGCTCATCGCTTCGCCCTGACGGCTGACTTTGCGACCTACCGCAACGCGATGTATTCGATCTCGCACGGCACGCTGCTTCCGGTCGATTCGATTTCGAACGGATCGGTCCTGCGCGGCGCCTTCGAGTTGATCCTCTGGCCACTTGCGGTCGTTCAGATGGTTTGGCCGCACGCAGTGACCCTCAAAATTCTGCCCGTGCTGGCAATCGTTGGTGCCCAGGGCATCGCGCTTGCTTGGATCTGTGACATCGCGGCCGTGGGCGCAACACGGGATCGGTTCGCGACGGCCGCTTCGGTGGGACTGGTCGGACTTGGCGTGCTTCTTCTGGTCGCGGATCCATGGTTCGCCTTCCAGGTTTCATTTGACTTCCACCCAGAGCCGTTCATGGTTCTTGCTCTGGTCGCCACGGCCCGAGACCTGTTTCGTCACCGCCGAACGGCCTGGATATGGGCGTTACTCCTACTGATCGGCAGCGCGGTCGGCGCGACGTATCTCATCGCGTTAGGTATTGGTGCCGCGGCCTGCGGACGCTACATGCTGCGACGCGGCCTCAGCATGGCGCTGTTCGGAATCGGTTGGCTCGTCCTGGTGGCAGCCCTTCATGCGGAGACTTACAACTCCGGGATATTCCAAACCCTTGTGGCGGGCACGCGGTACTCGCTACACGGCGCCCAGTCGTCTGCATTCGATGTGATGAAGGCGGTGGTGGAACACCCAGGTCGCGCATTGAGCATCCTCTGGCCCAATCGCATCAACATCTGGGCAAATGTGTCAGCTCCAGGAGTCCTCGGGCTCTTATGGCCGCCAGCACTTCTTGCCAGTGTGTTCCAGTCCATCGAGACGGGACTCATACCAGTAAAGTCGGGATTCTCTGCCCCTGGGTTTACTGACAACATCCTGGCAGAACCCCTGGTCACCATCGGTACCGTCGCGCTACTTGCAGCCCTGCTCGGCAGCAAGCGGTACAGGCGGGTGGTGGTCCCGTTGGCGCTGGTGCTGGCAGCAAATACCGTGCTCTGGGCTGTCGTCTGGTTCCCAAACGTGGTGTCGCGTTGGCTAAATGTTTCGTCCGCCACGGCTACGACGTTGCGGAATCTGGAGGCCAGGATCGGTCCAACTGATGAAGTGGTCGCCTCCCAAGGTGTCGTAGGCGCATTCGCGAACCGTCAGTGGGTCTACGTTCTGCCGTACCACCAGCCCGTGTTCGTCCGCGCCCATCGCGTCTGGCTGATCGTGACGCCACGCGCAGGTATCGAAACATCGCCGCCAGCACAGTCCTACGCAGATATCAGCCGCATCGCGGAGCTCCCGGGCTCCCGTCTAGCGGTGGCGCAAAACGGTGTCTGGGCATTCGAGTGGAACCCTCCGGCCGGCACGAAGATGGTCTCCATGGCTACCACTGACACATCGATCCCAGCGTGGACAGCAGGCGGTAGCAACGGACAGAACGTCCAAAGGGGCAAGAAGTCGAACTGGTACACGGCCAGTACCGCAAGGCCTGGGTACGCTCTGAGCGGCGACTACTGGCGCGAACATGCGGGCAACTATGTGGCGAGCGTTTCGCTCGCCGTTGCTCCCGGCGGCGCGAACGTTAACGTGGAGGTATGGAATGCCTCCGCGAACAAGCTGCTCGTGCGCAGGGTGCTGCAGCACACGAACGGGCGGACAACGGTGCGCCTCCCGGTTGCCCTCCCGACGGCACGTAATGAAAGCGTCTTTGGGGGCTGGGGCGCTTGGAGCATGACCCCGGCTGCGCCTTTCCCGGGCGCGAACCTCGAGATCCGCGTGTGGTCGCCTGGGGGTGCGGGCCGGGTCAAGGTCTACGGCGCCAAAATGAGCGCTCGCGACTAGTTCACTGTCCGGTTGCTGCGGTTTTGCCTTGGTAAATCCGTGCGAACGGTTGGGCGGGCCGGGTTCTTGACACTGCGACTGTCACACTCGACACGCCTGGAGTCACCGTTAACTTAGCCACTACACCCACCTACACAGCAACCTGACGCCCTTCTCGGTGGAACGGTCTATCCAGATCACCGTTGGAGGTGCTCGCCCGTGTGGGCGGACGCGTGCCGCGGCTGCTCCGGATACTTGACCGCATCCCACCGTCTCATCGCGGCCGGCGCGGTTTGGTTACCATGGTCTGCGTGTGCCAGCCGTCTGCGCCGGTGGCGGGCGACAGGTAACGAATCCAGTCCCGGAGGAGAGTCCTTGCGAGGTTTGACGATCAGCCGCGAGAAGCTACGCGCGCTGCTGCATTACAACAAGCTGTTCTACGCCGTGCAGAGCGAGCGCTCCGCACGCTCGGCCGAAGGGGTCGTTCACCTCGTCAACGAGATGCTGCGACCCGCCTCGGTCATCGACGTCGGCTGCGGCGTTGGTGCCTGGCTGGCCGAGTTTCACCGACAGGGCGTCAGCGACGTGCTTGGCATCGACGGCGACTGGGTCGACCGCCGCATGCTCAAGTTCCCGGAGGAGCAGTTTGTCGCTCATGACCTGACCCAGCCCTACGAGTCCGCCCGCGCGTTCGACCTCGTGATGTCGCTGGAGGTGGCGGAGGATCTGGATTCGGACGACAGCGGCGCGTTCGTCGACCTGCTCACTTCCTTGGGCCCGGTGATTCTGTTCTCCGCAGCGATTCCGCACCAAGGTGGCCAACACCACGTCAACGAGCGCTGGCAGGGAGATTGGGCGCGCGACTTCGAGCAGCGCGGATACGTCGCGGTCGATTGCGTGCGGCCGCAGATCTGGGAGAACCGCAATGTTCAGGTTTGGTACCGCCAGAACATCATCCTGTACATCAAACGGGATGCTCTAGCCGAGAGTCCAGAGCTCCAAGCGCTGGTGGACAAGTGGGGGAACAGCCCGATCTCGGTGGTTCACCCGGACCTTTATTCGACGATGTTCCTGCGAGCAGCCTCGGGCTTCGTCAGGCAATACCGTGGTATCCGCGTCAAGACTGTTGTCAAGGGCTTGATCCGCCGCTGACGCTGTCAGTCGGAAAGTGCCCCCGGCAGGAATCGAACCTGCATCCCGCGCTTAGGAGGCGCGTGCTCTATCCATTGAGCTACGAGGGCGGGCGCCCAGCGTAGCCGCCACGGCTAGGCAGCCGGTGCGTCGTCGCCGGGCTCGGATGGCAGGTCCGAATCTCCGTCGTCGTCCTCCTCCTCGGAGGCATACAGCGACTCGACCGCAAGCTGGTTGCCACGCTTGCCCCAGAGCTTCAGGTCCAAGTAGTCGCCACGGTAATTATCTGGCGCGATAAGCGTGAACCGCTGCTCTGCCAGCGCGCACTGGTCGACGGCGTGGTCCGCGAGCTCTGCAGTCACCATCGCGCCTCCTGGAATCAGGGGCATGCCCCAGACGAGCGTCATCTCAGCGCTCTGGCCGGTCTCGCCGCGCCACGTGCTGAGCACCATCTCGTTCAGGTCCAGTTGCCAATCTGGGTTCGCCTCGGCGACGTCACCGGTGAAGTCGGCGCGCGCCTCGAAGTGGTCGGGCTCCGCGCCGTCGCCGGGATCCACAAACGAGACGTAGCCGAACAGCTCGAAACCCGCCTCAGTGCGCGCCACGGCTGGTACGTACGTGCGTCCTGAGAAGGTGCGGTCCGGGAACCAGCGGATGTCACCGGGCTCGCCTATCTCCTCATCGTCGGTCTCGATGTCCGCGCAGGCGGCGACGAACTGTTCGCGCAGCTCCTCGGCCCAGCGGCCGTAGGGCAGGGACTGTTGTGGCGGCTCAGCCGCGAAGCTGATGACGAAGCGGTCAGTGGGAGGCATAGAGGCGGCAGACTAGCGTGTGGGTTCGCCCCGACTCAGTAACGCGTGCCGATCAGCGCCTCACGCCCGGCGCTATCGAGCGTGCGCGCAAGGCCCTCGCGTAGCGCGACGGTCGGCTCCCAGCCGAGCAGCTCGCGCGCCTTGGCGATGTCGGGCTGGCGCACCTGTGGGTCGTCTGTGGGCAGCTCCTCGAACACGATCTGTGACTGCGAGCCGGTGATCTCGATGACCTGCTGTGCCAGCTCCAACAGCGTGAACTCGTTGGGGTTGCCGATGTTCACCGGGTCGTGGTGACCGGACTCGGCCAGCAGGATGATCCCGCGCACCAGATCCTCCACGTAACAGAAGGAGCGCGTTTGCGACCCATCGCCGAAGACGGTGATCGGCTGGTTCTGCAGGGCCTGACGCAGAAAGGTGGGGATCGCCCGGCCGTCCCGCGCGCGCATGCGCGGGCCGTAGGTGTTGTGGCAGGCGATCCCGGAGCCCGCCCAAAAGTTCTCAAAACCTGGAACCGAGAAGTCGTAGACGAGCTCAGTTGCGGTGACCTCCTCGATGGAGCGAATCTTTGCCCACACGAGATCCCCTGTGGTGCGTGCGTTGAGCTTCTGGGTGACGCCGAGATCCCAATCGAGCGGGCTCCAGGGCGCCACATTGCAGAGCGTCAGCATCCAAAACGGGTAGCGGCGGTCACCGGTCTTGGCCCTGAACGTCGTCTCGTATCTGCCAACGGACGGTACGAGGCCGAAACGTGCGAAAGCGACGATCAGGTCGTCCTTGAGATCGGCGTGCACCGTCGAGAACTGGTGTCTGACCTGTGCGTCGAAGGTCGCGCCGGAGTGCACGCCATCGCCCTGGCGGTAGCCCTCGATGAACCACTTGAGCCGCTCGAGCGGCAGGCCCAGTATCCATCCCGGGATTCGCTTGGCGTTGTTGGCGAAGCCGAGAAAGTCGATCAACCTCAGCAGTAGCTTGGAGTGGATGAATATCGATGCGGCGCGTGCTTGGCTGCGCGGGGCCCGCACCACGTGCAGCCCAAGCCGCCGCTCGAACACCTTGGCGGCTCGTTCGAGCAGCTCGGTGTCGCCGCTAAGGGTGAGGAACGCGTTCTTGCCAGACTCGTATGAGGATCCCTCGGCCACCCATAGCCCGAGTACCCAGAGCACGTCGTCAGTAAGCTCGACGTTGAGCGGGAGTGAGGCGCTGCGTCCGGCGACACGCGCCCTGAGCCGCGCGGTGTCCGGCACAGGGGTGCGTGTTGCCCACAGACATGGCAATGGAATCCGGTCTGAGCGACGCATCCGGATGATCTTCGTCCAGATCGAGTTACGCCAGTTGGGGCCAGGATCGCGCTGCCTGGAGGCGAGCGTGCCGAAGATGTCATAGCGGTGCTCCCACGCGCGCTCGCCCAGTCCGGGAGCCTCAACCGTGAAGTCCCACAGATCAAGCTCCGCCCAGCGCAACGCCTCGATCATCGCCAGCCATCGGCGGTCCCGGCCCTCGAAGGCGATCCGGCGGGCGATCGCGATCCGGTCGCCGTCCTTGAGATCCTCGGCAGGCGTCGCAAGCGGCTCCCCGTCGGCGCCTTCAACAAACACCGAGTGGTGGCCGGTGACCTTGACGGACCTGCCATAGCTGGTAGAGATCTCGTAGCAGCGCTCGTTGGTCGGATGCGCGATCAGCGCATCGGCGTCCGCCGCAGTCATGCGGCCACCAGCGCCGAAGGCTGGGACCCTGACGCCGTCGAGCGGGTACTCGATCGACGGGGATACAGCGGTATCCAGCAACGCCACGCCCGATGCACGCGAAGCCGCCTTGGGCACGTAACCCGCCGCCACCGCGTAGCGCGCGAGACGCGCTGCAAGATCGGAAACCTTCTCTCGCCGCAGCTCTGCGCCGTCGTCGTACACCACCTGCTCGTCGGCGAGGATCGAGTTGAAGATCCGAACGATTGCGGTGTCGACACCCTGCTGGCGGTGATAGGCCATCGTGAGCGCCTCGGAGAAGCGTTTGGCCTCGTCGTAGACGCCGCGCGGACCGATCGGGTTCACGTGACCCCAGTAGGTCTCGGGTTGCGGATGAACTTGCGGATCGCCGTAGACCTCGCTGGTCGATGCGGTCAGGAAGCGGGCGCGGTGGCGCTTGGCGAGGCCGAGCGTGTTGTGGGTTCCGTACGAGCCGACCTTCAGCGTCTGAAGCGGGATCCGGAGATAGTCGATCGGCGAGGCCGGCGAGGCGAAGTGGTAGACGAAGTCAACCGGCCCGTCGATGAAGTAGGGCTCGATGATGTCGACGTTCACGTGGACGAACTCGTCGCCGCGAAGATGGGCGATGTTGTTCAGCGACCCTGTCTCCAGGTTGTCGACGCAAATTACGCGGTGGCCCTTCGCCAGCAGCGCGTCGCACAGGTGCGAGCCCAGGAAGCCGGCGCCGCCGGTCACTAGAGAGGTAGGCATTGTCGCAATCTATCCGACCGGATGGCCGTTCAGCGGATCGGTCGTCCGCTGACCCACTCCCCCTCCTCCCGCTTCCAGATGGGGACCTCAGCCTTGAGCTTGTCGATGATCTCCCGGGCGCCCGCGAACGCCTCGGCACGGTGGGGTGCGGACACCGCGATCACGACTGAGGGCTCCGACAACGGCACCGTCCCGATTCGGTGCTCGATCGCGACCGCGCAAAGTCCATGGCGCTCAGTGGCCGCCGCCGCGATTTCCCGGATCTTGGCCGCCGCCATCTCGGCGTAGGCCTCGTACTCCAAAGCGGGCACCTCTCGGGTCACGCCGAGGAAGGTCACGATCGCACCGGCACGCGGATCGCGCACGGTCGCCGCGAGCACATCCTGCGACAGCGGCTCCGAGCTGATCCGCACGTGCAGCGTCGAATCGGCCGCCCCGCCGGACACCGGCGGGATCAACGCAAGCTCGTCATCGGCTCGCAGCCTCGTCTCCGGGGACGCGTAGTCGCGGTTGACGGCGAGCACCGTGCGCAGGCCTCCCGTGAGCCAGCGCAGCTCGTCCAGCGCGTCGCCGACGTTCGCGCCGTCTGGCAGCTCAAGCGTTAAGCTGTCAGTGCCCGCACGCTCGCGCAGCATGGCGAACAGACGAATCCGCACCTGCATGCGCAGAGCGTACGCGGTGTGGGTCGTACCCTTATGCCGTGGCCGTTGTCGACACCCCGCGAAGCCGGTTCCCGGGTGACGCACTGGTCGCGGAAGGCCTCGCGTCACTTGCCGCCGGTCAGGTCACCGTTGCCTCGCTGCTTGTATCGATCGCGTCGCGTCGCCTGCGTGCTCTGGGAGAGCAGGTGCCTGAGCCACTTGCCGATCCGGAGCGGCGGCTCCACCACCTGCTCGAGCGTGATCTCGGTCCGGCTGCGCACGGTCGCTACAACGCGCTCGTCAGGCAGGTCGTCTCGTACTGCGCCGCCAGGGAACAAAATGCGCGCCGACTCGAACGCTGACAGCGTCGAGCGGTTCCTGCGCGCGCTCGGCGCTTACGGAAGGGCTGGCGACCGCGTCTACCTCGCTGGTGGCGCCACCGCCGTGACCGTTGGCTGGCGCTCATACACGCAGGATGTTGACGTGCGTCTCGAGAGCGATGCGCCGGACGACCTGCTCCGAGGAATCAGCGAGCTAAAGGAGAGATTGGACGTCAACGTCGAGCTCGCCGGCCCGCTCGACTTCTTGCCTGAGCCGGCGGGGTGGCGCGATCGAAGCCCCTACCTCGGCCGCTATGGCGCCATCGATGTCTTTCAAACCGACTTTGCGCTCCAGGCTCTGGCCAAGCTCGAGCGAGGCCTGGATCGAGACCTCGCGGATGTCGAGGCCATGCTGGAGCGTGGCCTGACGACCCCCGATGCCGTCAAGGCGCTCTTCGTGGAGATTCAGCCCGAGCTGTTTCGCTTTCCGGCGGTTGACGGCGACTCGCTCGCGACGCGCGTCGCCGCTGCGCTCGAGCGTTAACCCCGCACGCATCGACATTTGGATAGACCTGAACCCCTCGGTCTCTCGTATGCTCATCTCCGGCCCGCGCCGTCTGCCGGGCCCGTCTATCTGGGAGGAAGCTCTGATGGGAAGTCGCAACATGATTGGAAGGGCACTCGCCCTGGCGGGTGCATCGGTAGCCGTCGCCGCCTTTGCGAGTGCGCCTGCGGTGGCGTCGTCGGGCGGGGGCGTGGCCTCGATCGAGAAGCTGGTGCCGGCGTCGATCAAATCCGCCGGGAAGCTCACGGTTGCCACCGACGCGACCTATGCGCCCGACGAGTTTGTTCAGGGCACCAAGATCGTCGGCATGGACCCGGATCTGATGAACGCCATCGGCAGGGTGATGGGTCTCAAGGTCAGCATCACGAACGTCACCTTCGACGACATCATCACCGGCATGGTCGCCGGGCGCTACATGATCGGCGCCTCCTCATTCACGGATGAGAAGTCGCGCGAGAAGTCGGTCAGCTTCGTCGACTACGCCAACGTGGGTGAGTCGTTCTACACGCTGAAGTCCGGTGGCACCAACATCAAGGGCATAAGCTCGATCTGCGGACTGACGGTCTCTGTCGAGACCGGTACGACCGAGGAGACCGACGCCAAGGCTCAGAGCAAGAAGTGCACCAAGGCCGGCAAGAAGGCTGTGAACACCACTCCCTATCCGACGCAGACTGCAGCCAACCTGGCGGTTTCCTCGGGTCGTGCGCAGCTCGGCTTCGCTGATACGCCGGTCGCCATCTATCAGGTCACGAAGTCTGGCGGCAAGTTCAAAATCGTCGGAGCCGCCTATGCGCCGGCTCCTTATGGGCTGGCAATCGCGAAGAGCACGAATCTGACGAAGGCTGTCAAGGCCGCCGTCGTCTACCTGATCAAGAACGGCACCTACGGCAAGATCTTCAAGAAGTGGGGTCTCAAGAGCGTCGAGATCCCCGCTTCCAAGGTGAAGATCAACGGCGCGATCTTCTAGCCGCTAGAGGGTCCCCAGAGGGACGGCGGAGCGGGCAGAGCTGGCAACCGCATGACGGATCAGCCCGAGCTGACTCCACTGGCACCGGAACGGCCCGATGACATCGGGGCCGTTCCGGTGCGCCGCCCTGGCCGCTGGATCGCGGCGTTCATCGTTGTGGCGTGCGCCGCGTCGTTCATCCGCTTCGTGATCGCCGACTCGGCGATGAAGTGGAATGTCGTCGGGCAGTACCTGTTTGACCCGCGCGTGCTCGATGCCGTCGTCAGGGTCATCTACCTGACGGCGCTCTCGATGCTGATCGGGGTGATCATCGGCGTGATCGTGGCCGTCATGCGGCTCTCGCCCAATCCGATCCTGAAGTCGGCGAGCTGGATCTACATCTATCTGTTCCGCGGAACACCGCTGTTGGTCCAGATCGCGTTCTGGTACAACATCTCGGCGCTCTTCCCGGCGCCGCAACACCTGATCGACATCGGTATTCCGTTCGGACCGGCGCTGATCCACCCGAATGCCAACGTCCTGATCTCGGTCTTCGTGGCGGCGCTCCTAGGTCTCAGCTTCAACGAGGGCGCCTACATGGCGGAGATCGTGCGCGCCGGAATCATCTCGGTACCGGAGGGGCAAAGCGAGGCTGCCGCCTCGCTGGGCATGAGTCGCCTGCAGATCATGCGCCGGATTGTGCTGCCGCAGGCGATGCGGGTGATCCTGCCGCCGACGGGCAACGAGTTCATCTCGATGCTGAAGAACACCTCATTGGCCTCGACGATCGCGTTCGCCGAGATCTACTTCGTGACTGAGGACATCGCGGCTGTGAACTTCGACGTGCCACAGTTGCTGATCGTGGGCTGCATCTGGTATCTGGCGTTGACGAGC
>DATKQX010000120.1:0-19833 GCA_035532495.1 Saccharimonadales bacterium (SeqCode) | reverse complement strand
GAAGTCGCAATCTGTAACTGCGCTGGGTACTCGAGAGGATCTGCGTCCTCGGCCGCGGAGGCGGGCTCGACCGTCGGTGCGGGGCGCGCAGCCCGGGGGCGGCGGTGCCATCCCCGTCCTGCCATCACCTTGGCAAGGTTGGAGAATCCGTCCAGCCCGTCCGGATACGTCCGCTGAGCTGGGGCCTGTCCGGATCGAAGTCCCGTCCGTCCGACGTCGTCCGGCCCGTCGTAGAGGGCTCTACCATCGAGCCGAGCGGTCAGGCTCCATGTCTCGTCAAACGGCAAGACGACGCCGACATCTCCTACGGCCATGGCGCGCTCTGTTAACAGAAAACTGTTAACAACCTCTTGACCCGGCCGAGGGCGCCTCCTACCATTCGAGCCGCGAGCGTCGATCTTCGGCTCGCGGCCGTCATCGGCAAAAGGGGGAAAGTAGATGACACCTAGCAGGGCAATTCGTCGCGCCCTCACAATCGGCGCGCTCGTCAGTCTGACCGCCTGGGCCGGCTCAGCGGCATGGGGCGGCACAGCGACCGTAGCGCGCCGCGCCGCGCAGCCACACCGCGTCTTCAACTCGCACGGCCACTACAGGTTCGCGGTCATCGGTGCCCTGGTGCACCCGTTCTACGGACCGATGCCCGGAGCGCTAAAGGCGGCAGCGAAGGCCTTTCATATCTCGCCGGTACCGACGTTCACCACGCCGCAGACCGTCGACCAGGTTGAACAGAACTCCATTGTCAACGGCTTCCTTGCACAGGGCTACACCGGGATCGCGATGCAGGTCGACGATCCCGTCGCTGGAAACGCCACGATCTCGCGGATCGTGAGCAAGGGGATCCCCGTCGTGGCAACCGGCGCTTGCCCCAACAAGCCGACCAAGGCCGCGTTCTGCCTTGCCACGGCGAACTCCGAGCTCGGATTCCAAGCTGGCGTCGACATGAGCAAGGTGCTTGGCGGCAAGGGCAAAGTCGCGCTGCTCGTCGGTCAGCCAGCGGACATCAACACTGCGATCTACACCAACGCGGTGAAGAAGGCGCTCAAACTCTCTCCCGGCATCGACCTGGTGGAGGTCGTCTCAGGAATGGACTCGTCGCAGACGGCGCAGTCCAATATTGCGAGCCTGATGGCCTCAGAGGCGAGCTCCCTTAATGGGATTATCGTGCTGTCAGGGCTAAGCACGTCGCTCGTCGGTCAGGCGCTGCAGAACGCGCACAACACACATATCAAGGTGATCGGCCTGAACACCTTCCCGGCGACCACCCTGCAACTGGTCAAGACGGGCTACATCTACGGCACAATGGCCCAGAACCCGTACGGGCAGGCGTACCTGGCGGCCTATTCGCTCAAGCTGCTGGACCAGGGCTGCACGTGGAAGGGGCCGTCCTTTGTTGACTCCGGTACGTTCCTGGTGACCAAGGCATCGCTCTCGACCGCGAGCCAGAAGCTCGCCCGCATCACGACCAGCTTGGCTGCGACCTGGAAGACGAAGTACTTCAACTGCCCCGCAGGCGCACACTAGCGTTCGGCAACAATTTGAGAGAGGGCGACCGTCCTGGCTGCGGTCGCCCTCTCTCGCACGGCACTCACCCCAAGATCTGCGAAGGTTCTAAGACATCGTGCCCGCAACATCAACCGAACCACAGAGCAACCGCCAGAGCGCGCTGGCTTCTGCCGGCCGCGACATAAGTGGTGCTGTGCACCTCGGCTCACCGCTACGTCGTGGCGCGCTGATCATCGTGCGTTCAAACAAATCGGCCGTCAGCCTTTCCATCATCGTGTTGGCAGTGGTCCTCTTGTTTCGGGCGCACGGGTTTGCCGCCTCCGCGAACCTCCAGCCGCTGGCCATCACCGTTGCCGTGGCAGCGGTGGTCGGCTGGGCCCAGACCGCTGCGCTTTCGATCGGGCACTTCAACCTTGCCGTCGGGGCAGTCGGTGGCGTCACCGGCATGTTCCTCGGCTGGCTGTTGCAGGACGCCCACGTTGAGCTGGCGCTCGGGATCGTCGCCTCACTGGCATTTGGCGTTGCACTTGGGCTGGTACAGGGCGCGTTGGTTGCGTACTCCGGGATCAACCCGTTTGTGGTCAGCCTGGGGCTGGCTAGCGTGTTCACCGGCGGCATGCTCGTGCTCAGCCAGAGCAACTCCTTCTCGTCTCTGCCGTCAGCATTCGTCGCGCTTGGCCGGAACACCGTCTTCGGCGTGCCACTGTTGTTCTACGTCGCGCTCGGGATCGGAGCGATCTTCGCCGTTCAGATGAACGCCGCGCTGCTGGGCCGACGCCTGATTGCCACGGGCGCCAATCCGCGTGCCGCCGCGCTCTCGGGCATCAGCGTGCGGCAGGCGATCCTCTCCGCCCACGCGCTGAGCGGGTTGCTTGCCGCCGCCGCTGGGATCATGCTCGCGGCCGAGCTCGGATCGAGCCAGCCGTACGGGGGAAACGACTGGTTGCTCGGCTCCTTTGCGGCACCGGTGCTCGGCGGAACGCTGCTCTCCGGAGGGCGAGTGAGCGTGCTCGGCACACTGCTCGGCGCCTGCTTCCTGTCGCTCATCGACAACGGACTGATCATTCTCGGCGTCAACTCCTATTGGTATCAGGTGTTTCTCGGGGGGATCATCCTGATCGCCATCGGGCTCGAGCGGGGGCGGCTCTCGCTGCTCGGCCGAAGGCAGTGGGTCCGGTGAGCGCCATCGCCTCGCGGCCAGAGAAAGCGTCCACTGGTCACGCCGTCAGCGCGCCGTTGAGCGTCCGAGGAGGGCTTGTCGAGACGGCTGGATCGGCGGCGAAAGCCGTCGCGCTGCGAGCGAAGACGGCGCAGGGCATGCTGGTCGCCGCTGTCCTGCTCTTCGGAGGCGTGCTCAGCATCGCGAAGGCCGACTTCCTCACTGTGGCCAATGCTGCAGTCCTGGCGCAAGCGGTTACAGTGAGTGCGATCGTCGCGTTTGCGCAGATGATCGTACTCGGCGCGGGCGGGATGGACCTCTCGATTGGGGGCATCGGCGCGATCTCCGCCGTGATCAGCGGCGGATTGATGACGCACTTCCATGTGAATGCCGTTGCAGCGATCGCTGTCTCGGTTGTGACGGCGGGACTGTGCGGCGTCGCAAACGGCTGGCTCATCGTGCTCACTCGCCTGTCGCCGTTCATTGTGACGCTCGCCACGGGCAGCGTGTTCACCGGCGTGGCGCTCGGGCTCACGAACTCGAACCCCATCGTCGGTCTTCCAAGCTCGTTCAACCGGATCGGAACTCAGACCATCGCGGGGATACCCGCGCAGTTCTATTTCTTGGTCGTGCTTGGCGTGCTGCTCTTCAGCTTGTTTCGCTACGTCGGGATGGGCCGGCAAATTCTCGCTGTCGGCGCGAACCAACATGCTGCCGAGCTCGCCGGCGTCAGCCTCCGCAGAATCCGGATTACCGCCCACGGGATGGCTGCGGTGCTTGCAGGGATTGCCGGCGTCATCCTGGCCGCGACACTCGCCGAGTCAGACCCGACGATTGGCAGCACGTGGTTGCTCAGCTCGTTTGCCGCGCCGATCATCGGTGGGACGCCGCTGACGGGCGGTTACGTTTCGGTGTTCGGGGCGGGACTCGGCAGCCTGCTGCTCGCACAGGTGCAAGACGGCCTCGTCTACCTGCAGGCGAACATCTACTGGCTGCAGTTCTTCTCGGGCACGATCATCATCGCAACGATGGCACTCGACCGTCTTCGAGACCTGCGCGCCAAGAAGGCTCGGCGGCCGCTCGCATCCGATCGCGCGGACACGACGGACGACCTTATCGACTGGGCGAAAGCGGTCGAGGTCGACGAGCATCGGACGCTCGACGACGGGCAAACCGGACCAGTCTCGGCAGGCGAGCCCGCGATGTCGCTCACCAACGTCTCGAAGCGCTTCGGTGGCACCCAGGCGCTCGACGCAGTTTCCTTCTCGGTGAATTCGGGGGAGATTCATGCGCTGCTCGGTGAGAATGGGGCGGGCAAGAGCACGCTCATCAAGATCATCGCCGGGGTGCAGGCAGCCGACCAGGGCGACTACCACCTCAGCGGTACGCGGATCCACCCGACGACGCCCCGGGACGCGGCGGCGATGGGTGTCGCGGTGGTCCACCAGGAGCGCTCGCTGGTACCAAGCTTCACCGTTGGCGAGAACGTGATGCTGTCAGACGTCGTCGGGCGTTCGCTCGCGCTCGTGAATGCCAAGCGACTGTACCGCGCCGCCCGCATGCACATGGCCGAGGTGGGCCTGACGGTCGACCCGGACTCCTCGGTGCGGCTCCTCAGTCCGGGACAGCGACAGCTCGTCGAGATCGCGCGCTCGCTGTCGTCCCGCTCGCGAGTACTTCTGCTGGACGAGCCCACCGCGTCGCTCTCGCTGTCGGAGGTCCGCAGGCTTGTCGGAACGGTGCGGCGGCTGCGCGACAGCGGAGTCGCCGTAGTGTACGTCACCCACAAGCTCGAGGAGGTCTTCGAGCTGTGCGACCGAGTGAGCGTGCTGCGGGACGGCCGGAACGTCGGCGCCACTCAGCGGATCGGTGAACTCACAAAGGAGCGGCTCATCGAGCTGATGGTGGGGCGTCACCGCTCCGCGGCGGACGTGCTGCCGACCAACTCAGAGGAGGCGCCGGTCGCCCTCGAGGCCGAGGCGGTTCGCGGCCCGACCCTGCGCTCACCGGCGTCGTTCCGTCTTCACACGGGTGAGGTGCTCGGCTGGTATGGGCTGGTCGGCGCGGGTCGGACTGAGCTCGCACGCGTGCTCGTTGGTGCCGACCACCGCAGCGGAGGATCGCTTCGTATCAATGGTCTGAACGTCGGACCGCTCACGGTCGCGAAGGCGCTGCGTCGGTGGCGGTTTGTCTATGTCAGCGAGAACAGGCAGGAAGAGGGCTTGTTCTTGATGTTGTCGATCCTCCGCAACTCCACCGTCACGGTGTGGTCAAAGCTGCGCCGAAGGACTGGCCTGATCGACAGCAGGCGTGAGCGAGAGGTCGCGGAACGGTATCAGCAGCTTCTCCAGATCCGAGCGCCCAGCGTGGCGACCACGGTGAGCGAGTTGAGCGGTGGCAACCAGCAGAAGGTGAGCGTCTCGAAGTGGCTCGCCATCGAACCGGCGATCATTGTCTTTGACGAGCCGACCGTCGGCATCGACGTGCGGACCAAGAGCGAGATCCACGGTTTGATACGCGAACTCGCCGGGCGCGGCACGTCGGTGATCGTGATCTCGTCCGATCTGCAGGAGATCATCGACGTGACGGATCGCGTGCTCGTGTTCCGAAACGGCGCGATCGTGGAGTCGGTCGCCAATACCCACGACGCCGAGGAGATGAGCGAAACGATCATTAGCGCCGCCCTCGGCACGATGGACAGCACGTCCATGAGTCGCTAGAGAGAGGCTGCGATGACAGATGGCCGCGGCGCGCTGGACGTGGTGCGAGCAGCAGCGGGCTGGAGGTCCAACAAGATGTTGCGAAGCGCGTACTCCGGTGATGTGCTGCATCTGCTGCGGGACCTGATCGTGGCGCACCGTCTCACCGCCGGTACTCGCCTCGTCGAGACCAACTTGGCCGACGAGTTTGGCGTCAGCCGAGGCCCGGTGAGGTCCGCGCTCTCCGTGCTCGAGGCGGAGGGGCTCGTCGAGACGCTCTCCAACGGCCGGATGGTGGTGGCCACGTTCGGCCTCAACGAGCTGGAGAGCCTGTTCCGAACGCGCTTTTTGTTGGAGAGCGCGGGCATCGAGTGGGGCCTGCGGGAGCAGAAGCCCGCGGCCGCGATCATGGACGCGACGGAAGCACTCGCAGACGTCACTGAGGCCGGCCCGGAGTTCGTCGAGCGAGACATCCAGTTCCATCTCGAGCTCGTTCGCTTTGCCGATAGCCGCTTTCTCCTCCAAGCGTGGATGACGCTCGCACCGGTGATCGAATCGGTGATCCGCCTCGGGCACAAGCTCGCAAGCGACGAATTCCAAGAGCGATCGATGTCACACATCAACGAGGAGCACCGCGGCATCACTGAGGCGATCGTTGCCGGCGACCGCCAAGCGGCCTGTGACCTGCTCAACAAGCAATTCATCGATGCGATCGAGGTCCGTCGCAAAGCGATGGAACGAAGCGGAGCTGCGCGTGTCACCATTGAGTGAGCGCCATAGTGAGGAGCACCAGGTTGTCGTGCACGCAGACGCCGACCTGTTTCCCCAGGCGCAATTTGCCCAGGAGCTCATCGAGTCCGCCGGCTTCGACTACGTGCCGCTCAGCGCAAGCACGGCTCGGATCCCGGAGTACATCGCTCCGCTCGCTGTCGCGCTGCTCTGTTCTCGAGCGACGGTGGACAAGTCCGTGATCGACGGTCTGAGCCGCTGCAGGGTGATCGTGCGGCTCGGCGCCGGGCTCGACAACATTGATGTCGACGCCGCACGCGGCGCCGGAATCCAGGTCACCCACGTGCCCCACTACTGCGCCGATGAAGTCGCGGAGCACACCTTCGCGCTTCTCTTCGCGTGCGAGCGGAGGATCGCGTTCTGTGACGCCGAGATGCGCGAGCGCCGCTGGCCGACGTATGCCGAACTTGGACCGATGCGCCGCGTTCGTGGCCTTCGGCTCGGCGTCGTCGGGTTTGGCCGAATCGGACAGAGGGTTGCGAGTATCGGCCGGTCGTTCGGCATGGAAGTGATCGCACACGATCTCCGCACCACTCCTTCGACGATCGGAGTGGAGTGCGTGTCGATGCACGAGGTGTTGGCCACCGCAGACGTGCTGTCGTTGCATCTGCCGCTCACGATGGAGACACGCCACTGGCTCGGTGAGGACCAGATTGCGATGCTCAGGCCGGGTGTGACATTGCTCAACACGGGCCGAGGCGGCCTCATCGACGAGGACGCCCTGTTCGATGGCCTCCAGGCGGGAGTGATACGGGCAGCGGGGCTCGACGTGTTCGAGACCGAGCCGCACCCCGCCGAACGCCTCGTGCGGCACCCGAGGGTAGTGAGTTCGCCTCACTCCGCCGCGCTGTCGGATTCGGCACTGCGCGAGCTCTTCGTCACGGGCGCCGAGGATGCGGTTGCCGTGCTCCGAGGCGAAGCACCGCAGCACCCAGTGGAGACAAGGACGAATGATGGGGACTGAAGCACTGAAGAGAATGCTCACGATTCGCACCTTCGAGCAGAACATTGCGGCCCTCGTCAATGCGAACCGTGTGACCGGTGTGACGCATGAGTACATCGGCCAAGAGGCCGTCGCGGTCGGGATATGTGCCGAGCTGCAGCAAGATGACGTGATCACGAGCACGCATCGCGGGCACGGGCACGTGATTGCCAAGGGGGGCGACATCGTTCGGATGTTCGCCGAGCTGATGGGCCGGGCGACCGGGATGAACCGCGGCCGCGGCGGTTCGATGCACATAGCGGACGTGAGCATCGGGGTGTTCGGTGCGAACGGCATCGTCGCGGCGGGCGCGCCGATCGCTGGCGGCGCCGCGTTGGCGATGCGGCTGAGCGGCACCGACCGGGTCAGCGCGACGTTCTTCGGCGATGGCGGGTCGAACCAAGGCGTGCTCTTCGAGACGCTGAACCTCGCCGCGCTGTGGAAGCTCCCCATGCTCTTCGTCTGCGAGAACAACGGGTACGCCGCCACAACATCGATCGACTCGGTGCTCGCCGTAAAGAGCATCTCCAAGCGGGCAGCTGCGTTCGGCATGCCAGCAGAGACCGTAGACGGCATGGACGTGCGAGCGGTGCGAGACGCGGCGCAACGCGCGGTCACGCTTGCTCGATCCGGTGGCGGTCCGAGCTTCATCGAGGCCCTGACCTACCGCTTTGTCGGCCATCATACCGCGGAGACCTTGATGAAGATGGAGTACCGGTCCGACGAGGAGCTCGTCACTTGGAAAGAGCGCGATCCGATCGAGCTTGAAGCCGCCCGGCTGCTTGCGGAAGGCGTCAGCGACGCGGCGATCGATGAGCTGCGCTCGCAGGTCGCTGCACACGTCAAACGCGCGATCGAGATGGCGGACGGTGCCCCGCGGCCGTCGCCGGAATCGGCAACCGACTTTATGTACGCCTCGGGGACACGCCCGGTGGGGGGGAGGCAATGAGCGAGGTCCAGCGCTACATCCACGCGTTGAACAGCGTGCTGCGCGAGTACATGGGGGCGGACCCGCGCTACCTCTACATGGGCGAGGACGTGCGCTTTGCTACGAGAGGCGTGGCGAAGGGGCTCGTCGACGAGTTCGGGCCGGACCGCGTGCTTGACTGTCCAATCTCCGAGCAGGGCTTTACTGGCGTGGCGACGGGCCTTGCGATGGCTGGCTACCGCCCGATCGTCGAGTACCAGATCACCGCCCTGCTCTACGTCGCCTTCGACCAGCTGGTTGATCAAGCGCAGAAGATGAGCTTCATCACCGGCGGCCAGACCGCAGTGCCGGTCACCTACCTGATGGCGGGCTCCGGTTGGAGACCAGGGATCGCTGGTCAGCACGCCGACAATCCCTATGCCCTGCTCGTCCACTGTGGAATGAAGACAGGCATCCCGGTGGCGGCCGATGACGCGGCGGGGATGCTGCGGGCAGCACTCGACGACCCCGATCCGGTGATGTTGTTCCTTCCGGCCGCCTGCCTACCCTCGCGAGGCGAGATCAGCGGCGACGTGGCACCCATCGGGACGGGCAGGATTGCAAGGCCGGGGACGGACATCTCCGTCTGTGCCATCGGGCCGATGGTGAACCTCGCCCTAGAGGCTGCAGAGGCGATGGAGCTAGACGGGGTCAGTGTGGAAGTCATCGACCCTCGATGGCTGCTGCCATTCGACTATGACCTACTCCGCCAGTCGATACGGAAGACAGGCCGTCTGGTGGTATGCGACGACGCGAGCAGATCATGCGGCATCGCCAGTGAGATCGCGGCGTCGGTCCATGAGATGTTCCCGCACGACCTACGGGCGCCTGTTGAACGCCTCACTCGACCCGATGTCCCGATGCCCTTCGCGCCGACGCTCGAGAGTGCGGTCGTTCCGAACGTGGTGAAGCTGTGTGACGCGATCAGAAGAGCGCTACGGACGACGGAGGGAACGCGCCGATGACTGACGTGCTATTGCCGAAGATGGGAATGCAGACCGTCGAGGCGGACGTCGTTCGGGTCTTTGTCGAGGTCGGACAGATCGTCGACATCGGCCAAGCGTTGCTCGAAGTCGAGAGCGAGAAGTTGATCATGGAAGTGGCCGCGGACGTGGCGGGCCGAGTCGCCGAGGTACTCGTCGCACCCGGTGACGTCGTCGAGCCAGGCCAGGCGTTGGTTCGGATCGTGACGTCCGCGGATGCGGCTGACTAGCGGGAAGTCCAGGAGAGAGAAAGGATCCTCATCGTGGGCCGGGTAGTTTCTATTGAGAGTGCAGTCTGCAAGAAGCGCTCTGGCGAGAAGCCAGGGGGCTTGCCGGACCTCTACGACTCCTTCGGCGACCAGGTCGTGGTGGTCAAGTTAGTGACCGACGACGGCCTCGAGGGCGTCGGCACCGTGCTCGCCGCAACTGGGACTGGCATTCCGCTCGCGTATGTGCGGGATGTGATCGCTCCGGTGGTGCTCGGACGCGAGGTCCACGACCGCGAGCGCATCTGGCAGGAGCTGTATCTGCTCAATCGGCGGTTCGGCTTCTTCCCGTTGTCGCTGCCCGGTCCTGTGGACGTGGCGCTGTGGGACATTGCCTCCAAGGAAGCACAGCTCCCTCTGTATCGGTACCTCGGGTCCTACCGAGACCGCATTCCCGCGTACGCGAGCAGCCAGTTCATGCCGAATCTCGAGGACTACCTCACACAGGTGAGGCGCTACGAGGAGCTCGGCGTCACCGCTTACAAGATCCATCCCTCGGGTGACTGGCGACAGCACTTGGAGATCGCCGAGGCGGTGCGACACGAGGCACCGAAGATGGTCCTCATGCTTGACCCGGCACTCAGCGACTACAGCCTCACCACCGCGGTGAAGGTAGGCCGAGAACTCGAGCGGCTCGGCTTCCACTGGCTCGAGGAGCCGTTCCATGACCAGTTCGTGGGCAAGTACGCCGAGCTCGCGCGCACCCTCGACATCTCCGTGTGCGCCACCGAGGCCGCCTACGGTGGTCCCGCGGGCGTGGCGGAATTCCTGCGCTGCGGGGCGGCCGACATCGTGCGCGCGGACGTCTCATGGAAGTGGGGCGTCACTGGGACAATGAAGGTCTTTCACCTGGCCGAGGCCTTCGGCATCAACTGCGAGCTCCACACCACATTGATGGGACCAATGGACGTCGCCAATCTCCACGTGGCATGCGCCGTGAAGAACTCCGAGTACTTCGAGCTGTTCGCCCCGCACGAGCAGTGGACCTTCCCGATGCTCGAGTCGCTCGACATTGATGAGGCGGGCGACGTGCACGTGCCTACCGAACCCGGTCTCGGAATCACCATCGACTGGGACGCCGTGGACGACGCCACCGTCGCCGTCGCGAGTGCGCAGCTCTAGGCGCACCCGGACATCGTGACCAGCGAGAGCAACGCGCCTACCGCGGTCGTCAGCGGCTCCGGCGGAGGGATCGGGCGCGCGACAGCGCTAACGTTGGCCGAGTCGGGCTACCGACTCGCATTGGCCGATCGGGACGAACCCGCGCTGCAACGAACCGCAAACGACGTCGAGCGGCGGGGCGCTGTCGTTGCCGTCCGTGCTTTCGAGGCATCCGATCGCGCTGAAGTCCGGCGTTTCGTGTCGGATGTGGCGTCGGCATTCGGGCCGATTACCGCGCTCGCGAACTGTGTCGGCTTGTTCCAGATCGCGGCATATGACATGGCAACCGAGGAGTGCTGGAACGCCGCGATGTCCGCCAACCTTCTTGCGCCGTATCTCCTGTGCCAGGCAGTGCTGCCCGAGATGGCCAAGTCAGCGGGGGGCGCCGTCGTGAACGTGGCATCCGCGGCCGGAGAATACGGTTCGTTGCGGCCAGCGGCGCACTACGCGGCAGCAAAGGGTGGCCTGATCGCCCTCTCCAAGTCACTCGCCCGAGAGGTGGCCGGCTGCGGCGTACGGGTGAACGTGGTCTCGCCGGGCCCCATCGACACGCCGATGCTACAGGCGCCGACGCGGGAGCTGAAAGAGCGCGCCGGCAGCGGCACCTTGGTCGGACGCGTCGGGCAGCCGCATGAGGTGGCGGCCGCGATCCGCTTCCTGCTGAGCGACGAAGCCTCCTACGTCACCGGACAGGTTCTGAGGGTCAATGGTGGCATCCTCCTCTAGTCGCGCCCCGTCGCACCGACGTCAGGTGACGGGGACACCTCGGGCTTGTGCGAGCCGCACGAGCGCCTCCCAGGTCACGTCGTCGATCACGATCTCGTCGTCCTCCTGGCGGCGCGCGTACTCGAGCGCGCCAGGAAGCAGCACGGATACCTCCGCGCGACGCGGTGGCGTCGAGAGGATGTAGGCGGCGAGATCATTGGCCCGATCGGTAAAGCCAACGTCTGGCGAAACGGCGATCATCGCAACGTTGTTCCCGACGCGAGTGGCGTCGGTGGTGAGTTCCCCGGGCAGGAGCGTCGCGAATGCTTCGACCAGCAGACCGAGCGCATACCCGCGGTGGCCCTGGTGCTCGCCGCCAAAGGGAAGGATGGCGCCCGGCGGCGAGGCATACAGGGCATGTGGGTCCGACGTGACGTCGCCTCGGGCGTCGATGATCGAGTCGTCAGGTGCTGGCTCATCCAGATGTGCCAGCCTGCGGATCCTCCCCTCCGGCGTTGCTGACGTGGAGAAGTCGCCGACAATCGGTTGGCCGCCAGTCGGGATCGAGAAGGCGATGGGGTTCGTGGCAAGACGCCCCTCGCGTCCATTGAACGGGGCGACGTAGTGCCGCAGGCGCTTCGGACCGCTGCAGAACAGCATGCTCAGCAGGCCCTCTCGCCCCAGCGCTTCCGCATACGCGCCAAGTCGCCCGGAGTGGCCAGCGTTTTTCACAGTCGCGAGCCCGAGCGTGCGGTGCTTCATGCTCTTGACCAGCTCACGGACTGCGGTCTCGCACGCCACCTGCCCAAAGCACCGGAACCCGTCAACGTCGATGCACTCACTCCCGCCGCCGCGCACGACGGGCTGTGCATCGGCGACGAGCTCCCCCGTTCCGAGCTGGGCCACGTACTGCGGAAGGCGGAGGATCCCATGGGAAGGCACGCCCGACAGATCGGCCTCGATGAGGTGGTTGGCGACGCTCTGCGCCTGCGATCTGGGCACGCCATAGGCGGCCAAGAGGCAGACGACGAGATCGGTGGCGCTGGATGCGGCGAGCGCAGGCACTGCGAATCCTCCGGTAAGTCGGTGCTGCAGCTGAGTCTGCCGCAAGTCACCTAGGGAATCCAGCAAGAAGATTATGCGATGGCAGCAACGTTCAGTCTAGTGCGGCATGCTGTCGCCATCTATCAGCGACGAGCGCAGCGGTAGGGAAAGCGAGGCGAGGTGGTCGAGCCGGAGTGGCATGAGCTTATGGTCAGCTGCTCGAACGAGGGCCGTTGGGGGGCGGCCGATGACCGCGGGACACTCAACTACATCTCGGCGGAACAGGTAGTCGCCGCATTGGGTCTCGTGAAGGCAGGGGATGTGGTTTCGATTGCTTATGACATCCCCTTCGTGAGCGAGGAGGCGAGCGCGCTCGAGGTAAGGCGCGAAGGAAACTCTCTTCTTGACAGGTTCACATTGGCCGTGCACGGCTTCGACGTCACGCATCTAGACGCCGTCGGGCACGTGTTCTGCGGCGAGCGCGCCTACAACGGACGGAAGGCCGCGGACAGCTATGACGAGCACGGCCTGTCCTTCGGCTCGATCGCGGCAATGACCGGCGGCATCGTGACCCGTGGCGTGCTCTTGGACGTCGCCCGAGTCCGCGGAGTCGAGTCCCTGACGGCGGGCGAGGGAATATCCGTCGAAGATGTCGAGCAAGCAGAACGAGCGGCCGGCGTGACGGTGGGTGAGGGGGACGCCGTCTTCATTCGGTCAGGCATCGGGCGAAACCTCTATTGGCTGCGCAGCGAGGGGGCGGCTGACCGCCCCGGCATCCTTGCCGAGGTCGTTCCCTGGCTCCATGCGAGGCGAGTCGCCGTGTATAGCGGGGACTGCATCGAGCAGCTACCTGCCGGGGGCGTCGCGTCCCACATGCCCCTCCATGAGATCGGCCTTGCGGCGATGGGTCTTGCGCTGCTCGACAACCCCGACGTCGAAACATTGAGGGCGGCATGTGACCGGCATGGTCGGCAGGAGTTTCTCCTCGTCGTCTCGCCGTTGCGGATCCGGGGCGGGACCGGTAGCGCAGTCAATCCGCTAGCCCTCTTCTGAGCACGATAGCGACACTTGATGCGGGTGCGGTCGGCGCGCCGGGCGCCGTCAGACTGATCGAAGCGGAGGAGGAACGGTGAAGCTCGCGGCTCTCTATGGTGACGGCGACACGAGCGCTCTCCACCTGGCAATCGATGGCGACGGCTACGTTCCGATCGACCTGCTACTGCCTCCAAGCAGCGGTTTGCTGGGCTTGAGCGATGTGGGGGCGCTGCTCGCGGCGGGGCCCGAGGCGCTCGAGCAGATCAGGGCGCTCGCGAGTGGCGATCTGTGCCCCACGGTTCCCTGGCCTGCGGCCCGGCTTGCGCCGCCGGTACGCAGGCCCGGGAAGCTCATCTGCGTCGGCTTGAACTATGCGGCCCACATCGAGGAGAGTCGACTGTCGCGCCCCGAGCACATCGTCCTCTTCGCCAAGTTCGCGACGTCCCTGGTGGGCCACGACGCGCCCGTGCTCCTACACGATTGCACCGAGGAGCTGGACTACGAAGGGGAACTGGCGGTTGTGATCGGAAGGAGAGCCGCCAGGGTGAGCGCGGACGAGGCGATGCGGTATGTGGCGGGTTACACGATCATCAACGACGTCTCGGCGCGCGACCTCCAAGCGAGCGAGCCGCAATGGTTACGCGGCAAGGCGCTCGATACGTTCGCACCGCTCGGGCCGGTGTTCCTGGACATCGAAGCGGCACCGCCGATTGAGTCAATGCACATCCGCACTCGAGTCAACGGTGAGGTGAGGCAAGATGCCAGTTGTTCGCTGATGCTCACGCCGGTCCCTCAACTCCTCGAGCACATCTCGCGGGCGATGACGCTCGAGCCCGGCGACATCATCGCGACCGGCACGCCCTCTGGCGTGGGCATGGCGATGGATCCGCCCGTCTTCCTCAAGCCCGATGACGTGGTTGAGATCGAGCTTGAACCGATCGGCACCCTCGTCAGCAAGGTGGTGCGCAGAGAGGTGGCCGAGCAGGCGATCAGCGCTCCAACTGTTTCGACCGGACGAGCGCACCCGTGAGTGCCGCGGCGGGTACGGCGGATTCGAGAGGACCAAGCGCCCCTCTGTCTGGGATGTCGCCGTTCGCCGGCCTGCCGCCGCGCCGTCGTGAGTTGGCAGCGAGATCCCAGATTCGCGACGGTCACCTGATACATGGCGCGCGGGTCGCGGTGTTCGACGACGATCCGACGGGCTCACAATGCGTGAGCGGCTGTTCCGTCGTCACCGACGCGCAGGACGTCGCCGAGATCGAGCGGGGACTGGCGCGTGTTGGCAGCACCTGCTTTGTGTGGACGAACACCCGTAGCTTGCCACCCCTGGCAGCGAGTGAGGTAAATGCGACCGTCGCTCGAGGCATCTGGGACTTCAGTCTCCGAACTGCCGCACCGGTGGAGATCGTCAGTCGAAGCGACTCGACGCTGCGGGGCCACGTCGTGGAGGAGATCGCAACCCTCAACTCCGTCCGCAGACAAGTCAGCGGGAAGGGCTATGACGGTGTGCTTTTCGTGCCGTCCTACTTCGAGGCCGGTCGATGCACCGTCGGCGACATTCACCTCGCCCAGGTGAGGAAAGCCTGGACCCCGGTCGCCGAGACGGAGTTCGCTCGTGATGCGACCTTCGGCTACGGGTCGTCGAACTTGCGGAACTTCCTCAGCGAGAAGAGCGCCGGCGCGATTGACGCGAGTCAGGTGAAGAGCGTGAGCATCGAGGACATCCGTGTCGGCGGGCGAGCTCGCGTCGGAGAGATCCTCTGCACGGCACCGTCGGGAAGCTGGTTCGTGATCAACGCCACCTGCTACGAGGATCTGGACATCGTCGCCCTCGCCGCGATGGACACGATCAGGACAGGGCGCTCGCTGGTGTACCGAACTGGTCCGTCCTTTGTGCAGGTCATCGCCGGCTTGCCCGCGGAGCCCCCGCTGAATCACCGACAGCTGTGGCCGGACGGTCGAGTCGGCGGCAACGGTCTTGTCGTGGTGGGCTCGCACGTCGGGCTGACCACCCGTCAGATCGCGGTGGCGCGTGAGGCTGGTGGGCTCGACTGCGTTGAGCTTGACGTCGACGCGATACTTGGGCAGCGTCGCCGCAGCAACGTGGAGCACGTCGTGCGGCAGGTCGCAGAGCGACTCAGACGGTCAGACGTGATGCTGATGACGTCGCGCGCCCCTCGCCGGGACCCCGATCCCGAGAAGAGCCTGAAGATCGCACGAGCCGTTTCGCAGGGCATCGTCGACGTCGTCCGCGGGGTGCGCAGCCGCTCCGAGCCGGGATGGGTCGTCGCGAAGGGCGGCATCACCTCGCACGACGTCGCGGTGGGAGGGCTCGGCATCCGCCGGGCGGTGGTTGCCGGTCAGCTGTTGCCCGGTTACGTGAGCGTGCTGCGGTCAGCGGACGGTGCTGGCGGGTTCCTCGGGCCTTACGTCGTGTTCGCCGGCAATGTCGGCGACGAATCGACGCTCGCCTATGTCGTCGCAATGCTCCGAGGTCGTGCACATGCTTGACCGTGGTCTGGAGTCTTTGCTGCGGGCGAGAGCGGAAGGCTATGCGATCGCGGCTTTCACCACGTACACGCTCGAGTCGACTCGTGCGATCTGCACCGCGGGGGAGCGCACGGGGCTGCCCGTCGTGATCTGCGCAGGCGCGAGCTCGTACCGCTGGGTCGGGCGAGAGCAGCTTGCGAGCTCGTCAATTGCCGCCGCGGAGGCGGCGTCGACACCCGTCGGTGTGCATCTTGACCACTCGCGGGACTTGGGCGAGATTCGCGCATGCATCGAGCTTGGCTACTCCTCGGTGATGTTCGATGGGTCGAGCTTGCCGTACGAGGAGAATGTGTCGTTGACCAAGGCGCTCGCTGACATGGCGCATGCGAGCGGTGTGTGGGTCGAGGCCGAGCTGGGAGGTATCGGCGGCGAGGAGGACGCCTCGACGGACGCCGTGCCGTTCGAGCTGACCGACCCCGAGCAGGCCCGCGACTTCGTCGCGCGCGCCGGGGTCGACGCGCTGGCGCCGGCTGTGGGGACGGTGCACGGCTTCACGAGACGGCCCGTCAGTGTCGACATCGCCCGGGTGAGGGCGATCGCGGAGGCGACCGGAGTACCACTGGTGCTCCACGGCGGCAGCGGGCTCAGCGCGGGCGTCCTGGCGCAGCTGATAGACGCAGGCATCGCGAAGGTGAACATCAACGCGCAGTTGCGACGGAGCTACATCGACGCGCTGCGCCACGGCGCCCGCCGCGGCGGCGACGACGTCGCGGCACTACAGATGGAGGCAATCGAGGCGATGACTGAGGCGGCAACCGCACTGGTCCTGGCCCTCCGACCTCGTACCGATGTTCAATGGGGGACGCAATGACCACGATTGGCTGGATCGGCCTGGGCGCGATGGGCGCCCCCATGTCCGAGCGCCTTGCAGAGCTGGGCCACACGGTGGTCGGCTTCGACGTCGATCCTCGCCGAGTCACCGAGGCGGAGCGGCATGGCGTGGTGCCGGTGACCTCGGTTCGCGAGGTTGCAGAGGCGGCCGGCATCCTGGTGCTTATGGTGGCGACCGGAATGCAGGCCGACGCCGCGCTATTCGGAGCTGGTGGCGCCGCAGCTCAGCTGAGCGAGGAGAGCGTCGTCGTGGTGATGGCGACCGTGGGCCCCGCGGCGGTCTCCGCCTGGAGTGACCGCCTGGCAACCAGCGGCATCATGCTGGTTGATGCCCCAGTGTCCGGCGGCGTCGAACGGGCCGGCAGGGGGGAACTCTTGATCATGGCGAGCGGATGTGAGCCCGCTATGAGGCGAGTGCGGCCGATCTTCGACGCACTCGCGAGCCGGGCAGCGGTCGTCGGGCCGATGCCAGGCGATGGACAGAAGTTCAAGCTCGTCAATCAACTCCTGTGCGGCGTGCACATCGCTGCGGCAGCGGAGGCCCTGACGTTCGCAGAGGCGATGGGCCTCGACTCCCGAGCATGCTGGGAACTGCTCCAGAGCGGTGGGGCAACGTCGTTCATGTTCGCTGACCGTGGAGCGCGTATGGTCGATGCGAAGTATACGGAGGTCCACAGCGCTCTGGACATCTTTGTGAAGGACATGGGACTTGTAATGGACACTGCGCGACAGAGTGGAGCACCAGCGTTTTTCGCTGCTGCCGCTGCGCAGCTCTACCTAATGGGCGGACGTGCAGGGCTCGGTGGCCTCGACGACTCGTCGATTGTTGAGGTGTATCGAGGCGGCGCCCGGCTCTCCGCTGCAGGTGCAAACGTGAACCCACCCGAGCCAAGCTGATCCTGCCAATTCGGGGCCTCCCGGCATGAATGTGGGTCGATCTAGGGATCGACTGCTGGTACACGCTCATAGGGCAGGACGTGCTCGATCGGTCCGAGGGTGAGCATGATGAGCCCGAGGGCTGCCTTCGCGGAGTGAAAGTCGTAGGCCCGGTTGACGATCAGGCGCACGCGGCGATTGAGTCCCTCGTGGCGTGCGTTGTTGATCTTGAGGCGAACGGCGGCGAGGATGCCCGCCTTGCGCTTGCGGATCGTCTTCTCAGCAGTGACGAACGGCTTCAGGCCGCTGCGCTGCGCTCTCGAGCAGAAGCGGTCGAGGAGCATGGCGACCTCATCCTCGGAGAGGTCCCCAGCGAACACGGCACGAAGTGCTTCCTTCAGTGCATACGCGCGCCACAGGTCACCTCCTCTTCGCTTCAGCTTGCGGAGCGTGACGGCCTGGTCGTCGGTGAGATCACCGGGGTTCTTGAGCAGTGCCCAGCGTGCCCCCTTGAACCGGCGGGCCGCGTCCTTGTCGGGGAGTCTGCGCAGGTCCTGCCAGACCTGACGACGGACCGTGTCGAGCGCGTTCGTGACGAGCTGCACCACATGGAACGGGTCATAGCAGATGATCGCCTTGGTGGCGTGCCCGGGCGCGCGTGCGGACTTCTCGAACGCGGGGCCCATGTCCATCGACATCGCGGTGATCGCCTCGGCGCGTTGCGCACCGAGATCGTCGAAGAAGGAGTCGAGCGTCGCGGCATCCTTGCCCTCGGCGCCCCAGACGAACCTCGCTGTTGCATGGTTGGAGACCAAGGTGAGGTAGGAGTGACCCTTGCGCCACGAGACCTCGTCGACGCCCACGACGAAGAGGTGCTCGAGACGGCGCGGATCGAGCTCTGATCCCATCACGCGCTCGACGATGCGCCCGACACTGTCCCAGTCGACGCGCACGAGACGGCACAGCGCGGTCTTGTCCATGGTCGTCGCGAGCCAGCCGACCAGGTCCTCGAAGTCGCGGGTGAAGTGCGCTCCGGCCCGGGCGAAGGGGACGGCCTCGGTCCGCACGCCGTGGTCCGGGCAGCTGAGCCGGCGCAGCTCGGCGCGCACCTCGAGGCGCCAGCGCCCGAGGTCGAGGTGGCGCCAGCTGGACCGGACCGGGCGGGTGTCGTAGCGGGACCTGGTCGTGAACGAGCACTCCGGACAGCGGAGATGGCGTCGTCGCAGCTTCAGTGAGACGACCACCTTGGCCGGATGGAAGTCCACGTCGGTGACGGTGACCCCGGGCAGGTCGAGAAGGCGCTTGAATGCAGTGGTGACCCGCACGGGTTCGTCTCCTGGCTCGATAGGTCTTCGCAAACCCCGAACCTAGAGACCCCCGTGCGGGTCACGCAGATGCTGGCATCGACTGAGTCGCGCGGCGCTCCGTGCGCGACGGTGAAACGGGCACGGATCAGTGGCAGCGCCGCAACACCCGGTCAGCGTTGTCCTACTTGGCAAACACCCTGTTCAAATCGCTGTTGCGACCCACATCGATACCGGAAGACCCGAAGATCAAGCGCGGGACGCATACGAGTGTCCGGGTGCTCGAGCGGGACATCCGTGATTGGATCGCCACGTGGAACGAGAACCCCCGCCCCTACGTCTGGCACAAGAGCGCGGAGCAGATCCTCGCGTCGCTCGCCAGATACTGCGCGGCACCATTAGCGACCGGATCACATCATGGTGCACCGCACTCACAGGCTCGGACTGGAGCATCAGGCCCGCCTTCCACCGGCGCGAGGACCGGATCCGCGCCCACGTCCAGCTCTGCTGGCTCGCTCTGCTCGTGCTTCGCGTCGCGGAGATCGAGGTCGGCGACACCTGGCGCAACATCCGCAACGAGCTCGACCGCACGCACCTCGTCATCTTCGCAACGAACGAGGGGACGGTCTCCCAACGCTCCGAGACGACACCGGGACAGCGGAAGATCCTCGGGAAGCTCCGTTTCGCCGAGCCGCCCCGCTACTACGACTTCGCTCCAGCCCCCGAACCTGTCGCCGAGGGTTAGCCCTCCCCGCGAGGGGCTGTAGTAACACGCGCTATCGTCGTCTTGCGCCCGAAGGACCTGCTCAGCAGCACTATCAGCCCATTGCCGTGCCTACATCATGCGGAAGTCCGGACTGTACCCGACTACCAATCCGCCGGTGCCGGAGCATCCCGAGCTGTCCGATCGAGCCTGCACTGCCTACCTCGTAGCGCACGCGGGCGCCAGGACGCTCGTCGGGCAACAGTCGGGCAGATC
>DATKQX010000119.1:0-45913 GCA_035532495.1 Saccharimonadales bacterium (SeqCode) | reverse complement strand
GACGTCGAAGCGCCGCTGGCGCTCCCGGCCCCGTCGCGCACTCCGCGCTCCGCTCGAGAAGGGCGCCGGCTCGAACGGTGAGGGTCGCGTTGCAACAGCGGACGTGTCGATGCGGCTGATGATCTCGCCGTCGTCGCCGCGAAGTCGCAGCTGCGGCGGGCGGACTCTGCCGCGCAGCGCCTCGTCGACGGTTTCGGCAAGCGGCGCGTGCACGACCACGCGGTCGCGCTCCTGGATCTCGATGAGGACGTCGAACGTCGGCGGCGACTTGCGCTCGAGCACGGACTTCTGCGTGCCACGACGGCGCGCTTCCTCGTCGGAGAGCGTGACCGTCTGGATGCCGCCGAGGAGGTCGTTGAGTGTCGGGTTCACCAGCAGCGAGTCGATGTTCGAGCCGTGGGCCGTCCCCACCAGTTGCACGCCGCGCTCGGCGATCGTGCGCGCGGCGACCGCTTCCAGCTCGGTGCCTATCTCGTCGATGACGATGCACTGCGGCATGTGATTCTCGACGGCCTCGATCATGACCGCGTGCTGCAGCGCCGGAGTGCGCACCTGCATCCGTCGCGCGCGGCCGATCCCGGGATGAGGGATGTCACCATCGCCGGCAATCTCGTTCGATGTGTCGACAATCACCACGCGCTTGCCGCACTCATCACTGAGGACGCGTGCGCACTCGCGGAGCATTGTGGTCTTGCCGATCCCGGGCGGTCCCAGCAGGAGGATGGACTGCCCGCTGATCACCATGTCCTTGATGATGTCGATGGTGCCCGTGACCGCGCGACCCACTCTGCAGGTGAGTCCGACAATGTCGCCCGCGCGGTTGCGGATCGCGCTGATGCGGTGCAGCGTGCGCTCGATGCCCGCACGGTTGTCATCTCCGAACAGGCCGACGTGCTCGGTGACGTACTCGATCTCCGCGTTGCCGACATTGGCCGAGTCGAGGATCGCCTCGCCGTCGGTGAATCTCGCCTCGGGCTCGCGGCCGAGGTCGAGCACCACTTCGAGGAGGTCGCCGCGTCCCTGCGAGAGACGCTGCGCGGCGGAGGCGATACGGGGAGGGAGCGCTGCGAAGAGCAGGTTGAGCTCCTCTTCCCACGACGATCCGTAAGGCGTCACCTGGGCGACGATCTCTCTCTCCTCGGGGCGATTGTTGACAGGACGCGGAGCGGGACAGACGGCGACGGTGCGGGGATGCTGCGGGCAATCCCCGCATGAATGAGCACGGGCTTCTTGCGCCGCGACATCGCCGGAATGCGCACCTTGGCGCCGAGCTCGCTGATCAGCAGCAACTGCGTGCCGTACACGGCGAATCCGCGTTGCTGCAAAGCGCGGATGAGCTCGGAGTCGTAGTGGCGCAGCACGCAGGTCGCCGGGCCTGACGGGAGCTCCCGCAGGATCGCATCGATGATGGCGTCGCGCAACGCGGGGTCGTGTCCTTCGACCATCATGCTCAGGCTCGCCGGCTGTGCGGCCGTCGGGGGACGAATCGCAGCCCACGCGACAATGCCGGGACGTTCCACGACGACGTGTTTCACGCTGTCCCGGCCGAGTCCGGCAACGAGGCCTTGCGCGTATGCGCCCTGCCACGTCTTCAGTGACGGGCCTTCGACGTCGGCGACGTGGGATGGCGTCGTTCGCAGGTACAGCAGGTGGATGGCGCCGATGTCGTCCCGACGTGCGGTGCGGATGAGCGTCGACTCCGCAGCCGTATCCGCATCGAGGCTCGCCTCGTCCCGGTACAGGATCTGCTCGGTGGCGAACTGCGTGAACCCATGCTCGAGGAACAACGGCAGCAGTGGGTGATCCAGGGGGAGCCGGACATGGACACGTTGGACGCCATGCTCGAGGCCGCGGTTGCGCACGCCGTCAAGCAACTCAGCGCGTGCGAAGTGGCCATGCGCCGTCGTCGATGTGCACAGGTTGAGGATCTGCCAGGATCGGGGACGGACCGGGAGTGCCTGCACCTGCACGAAGCCGACGACGCCCTCCTTGGCATCCTCGGCGATGAGCATCTCCTCTGCAAGGTCGGTGATCGGCACCACTGACGACAGCGACTTCGTGAGCGCCTGCCAGAGACGTCGCAGCGTCGCCTGCGGGACCGGACTGTCGGGAGTCATCTGCGCACCGTGGCGTTCGTCCTCGGTGGCCTCGCGGTACAGCTGCTCGATGCGCGCGAGATCGCGGAAGGATGCCGAGCGTATGATCATGCGGCGCTCTCTTCCAGGGTCGCTGTTGCATGCTCCAGGAATAGCTGGTGGAGCCGTGGATCGTCCGTCATCTCAGGATGGAAGCAGAGTCCAATGTGAGGACCCTGCGTGACCGCCACAGCATTATCGCCAAAGACGGCGATAACCTCGGCTGCGGGTCCGGTCTCGACGATCAGTGGCGCGCGGATAAACACTGCCCGGAACGGTTCGGGTCCGAGTGGAGCGACGGATAGGTCAGCTTCGAACGATTCAACCTGGCGCCCGTATCCATTGCGCCGGACGGTCACGTCGAGCACGCCGAAATTGACCTGATCGGCTCGGCCGTCGAGCACCTCGCTGCTGAGCAGAATGAGTCCGGCGCATGTGGACAGCGTCGGCATCCCTTTTGCGAGACGCTCCCGAAGGGGTGCTTCCAGACCGAAGACCTGGATCAGCCGGCTCATCGTGGTCGACTCGCCACCGGGGAGCACGAGCGCGTCAACGTGCTCGAGGTCGGTGCCGGTGCGCACGGGCGTTGCCGCTGCACCACAGCCGCGGAGTGCCGTGAGATGTTCGCGGACGTCGCCTTGGAGGGCGAGAACGCCTACCCGCAGAATTGCCGCTCCCTCTTCAGCGGACGCGAAGGCTCCGTCCCTGGCGGGGCAGGCTTCGCGTCATTCGCACCCGTCCAGTGTACGCCCACCGCGCAGGGGGGCAGCCTTCACCAACCCCGGGTGGCGAGCAGCTCGCCGGCCGGCATCGACGCGACATCGAGACCGGGCATCGCCTTCCCGAGTCCGGCGCTTGCGTCCGCAATGGCCTGGGGATTGTCGAAGTACGTTGTCGCCGCGACGATGGCCTTTGCGTACGCCGGGGGATCGTTGCTCTTGAAGATGCCGCTGCCGACGAAGTTACCGTCGCAACCAAGTTGCATCATCAGCGCCGCATCCGCCGGAGTTGCGATCCCGCCTGCTGAGAAGTTGACGACCGGCAACTTCCCGGTGGCATGGATCTCCTGCACGAGGTCGAACGGTGCGCCGAGGTGTTTCGCCTCCGCCATCAGCTCGTCCTCTGACATCGCTGCGATACGCCGGATGCCGCCGCGGACAGCGCGCATGTGACGGACCGCCTCGACGACGTTGCCGGTGCCCGCCTCGCCCTTGGTGCGGATCATGGCAGCACCTTCGCCGATACGGCGGAGCGCCTCACCAAGATCGCGCGCACCGCACACGAACGGGACACTGAATTTCCACTTGTCGATGTGATTCTCCTCGTCCGCCGGAGTCAGCACCTCGGACTCGTCGATGTAGTCGACACCCAGCGCCTGCAGCACCTGCGCCTCGACAAAATGCCCGATACGCGCCTTCGCCATGACGGGGATCGTCACCGCGGCGATGATCTCCTTGATCAGGCCGACGTCGCTCATCCGTGCGACACCACCGTCGCGGCGGATGTCCGAGGGCACCCGTTCCAGGGCCATGACGGCGACGGCGCCCGCGTCCTCGGCGATCTTCGCCTGCTCCGGTGTGACGACGTCCATGATCACGCCGCCTTTGAGCATCTCCGCAAGGCCGCGCTTGACCCGCACACCACCCGTGTGGGGGTCGTGTCCGTTGGCTGCTGTCTTATCGCTGGTCATGGTCTCGCTCCTCGCCCGACCTGTAGCACCGGGCACGCAGCCATTCTAAGCGTTTCTCTAAGGCTTTTTCGCTTTCGTCACAGGACGCGATGCGCGTTTTGTTGCAGTCTTTGTGATGCTTTTCGCCGCCGGCCTTGCGGTCTTTGTTGCAGCTTTTGTTGTGCTTGCGGAGGCTGCTTTCGCGGCCGGTCGGGCGGCTCTGAGTTTCTCAGTGTGCAGTTTCAGAGTCTCGACCGAACGTTGCAGATTGCCGCGCACGATGGGTTCGGCGGCGCGACCGAGCAGCTTGCCGGCGATGCCGCCACCGAACTCGTACTCCATGTCGAAGGTAACGCTGGTGGCGTTTCCCTTGGGAGCAAAGCCCCATTTGCCGAGCTGCTTGAAACCTTCGCGCGAATGCCAGGCGATGGTCCTGTTCTCCGACCACGTCGTGATGTCGACAACGGACGTGAGTGTCGTCGGACCGGCCTTCATGCCCACGTCGAACTGCGCACCCTTTCCGTGCGTCACTTTGCCGGTGGGCTGCCACCTCACCAAGTCCTTCATGTACCTGGTGGTGTTGCGGTAGTCATCCACGTATGCAAACACCGTGGCCACCGGAGCGTTGATGGTCATGTCGATGGTGATACGGCCCATGTGCCTCGACTCCTGGCGCGGTGGCACCGCGCGATAACTTCAGTATGCGACGCGGGGAGGCGCCCCGTCGGGCCTCAATCGGGGGCGTCAAAGGCGGGTGGTATCATCCGGCTCCGGCGCCGGGAAGTAGCTCAGCCAGGTTAGAGTGCGCGGTTCGGGACCGCGAGGTCGGGAGTTCGAATCTCCCCTTCCCGACGGCTGCGCGTCAGACCATCTTATGCACCCGCCCCGACACGTCCGACGCCTCTCCTGAGCTCGTAGAGGACGCCGTGCCGGGAGCACTGGCCGAGGTGGTGGAGCAGGAGTCCGGCGTGGATCGAGTACATCAGCTGCCGGATGAGCGCGAAGGTGGTCAGGAACGATGCATGAACGCTGCCGGCCACCTCCTCACTCACGTCCTAACAGTTGGCACACAACAGCGAGACGATCAAAATAGCCGCGCGGCCCCGTAGCTCAGTGGATAGAGCAGAGGTTTCCTAAACCTTGTGCGCAGGTTCGATTCCTGCCGGGGCTACGGCAGCCGTCTTCCGCGTTGCGAGCGCGCAACCACGCGTCATGCCGGCGCGCGCAACTGCGATGATTCTTTCGAAATACGAGGAGATGCCATGAGCGAACAGGACGTCTTTGTGCTGGCCGATCACGCACTCAACCGGGTCGTCGAGCAGATCACGGACGACCAATGGGACATGCGGATGCCGGCGAGCTTTGCGCGTTCGGGAGACGCGGCCAACATTCCATCACTGCGCACGGTCATCGCCTATCACGCGTACGACGACGCATGGGTGCCGGACATGCTCGCGGGACGGACGATGGAGGAGGCTGAGAAGGCCAAGTTCGACGGCGACCTGCTCGGCGCGCACCCCAAGGCTTCCTTCGGTGCGATCGTCGACAAGGCATGCGCCGCCGCCATACAGATGGACGACCTCGACCGTACCGTGCACTGCTCATTCGGTGACTTCCCCGCACGCGAATACTTCTGGCAGATCAACATGTTTCGCGGCCTCCGCGCCTGGGACATCGCCAGGGTGATCGGCGTCGATCCGACGCTTCCGGATGGGCTCGTGCAGGGGCTGTGGGACGAGTTGAGCCCGGTGGCTGACGGATATCGGCAGTACGGCGTCTTCCCGGCGGCGGTCCCGGTTCCGGATGACGCCCCGCTGATGCAGCGACTGCTGGGACTGACAGGACGCGACCCGGAATGATCGTCGCCACCCACGCCATCCTGTACGCCGACGACCCCGAGGCTGCGCGGTCATTCTTCCGCGACGTGCTCGACATGCCGAATGTCGATGCCCGCGGTGGCTGGCTGATCTTCAAACTCCCGCCGGCGGAATTGGGGATCCATCCGACCGGTGAGACGTCCCCGAGCGGCCACCACGAGCTGTACCTGCTGTGCGACAACGTCGATCAGACCGTGGCGGACCTGACGGCGAAAGGAGCGGAGTTCACCGGCCCGGTGACCGAGACGCGGTTCGGTCGCCTCGTGCGGCTTCGCATCCCGGGCGGCGGCGAGGTCGGGCTCTACCAGCCCTCGCACGCGACCGCGTACGACCTCGACGGCTGACCGGCACTTGAGGCCGACGGTTACCGGACCACTGGTCAGTACCATGACCTCATGAATTCCGAACCACGCCGGCAGACGATCACGACGCCCGACGGTCGCGATCTCGAGGTCGTCTCCGCCGGCCCCGAGGACGGACGCTGCTTTCTCTGGCACAGCGGCACACCGTCGTCAGCCGGCATCTTCGGGCCGTCACTCGCCGCCGCAGCCGAGAGGGGTCTTCGCTACGTGACCTTCTCGCGGCCCGGGTACTCGACATCCACGCCCAATCCGGGACGATCTGTCGGCGACGTCGCGCAGGACGTGACCACCATCCTCGACGCCCTCGGCTTCGACACCTTCCTCTGTGGGGGGCAGTCGGGAGGAGGGCCCCATGCGCTTGCGTGCGCCGCGTTGCTCCCGGACCGCGTCCTCGCCACGGCGACCCTCGCGGGCGTCGCTCCCTGGCCCGCCGAGGGGCTCGACTGGTTTGCGGGCATGGGGCCCGAAAACCTCGTCGAGTTCGAGGCGAGTATGAAGGGCGCGGAAGCACTCACTCCACTGCTCGATGGCGAGGCTGATCACCTGCGCGTCGTGGAGGCGGCTGAGATCGCGGCCGCCCTTGGTGGTCTCGTGAGCGATGTGGACAAACGCGCACTCACCGGCGCCTACGCCGAGCACATGGCGGGCAGTTTCCACCGTGCGTTCTCCACAAGCACCGCGGGGTGGCGCGATGACGACCTCGCGTTCGTGCACCCATGGGGATTCGACATCGGGACGATCCGCACCCCGGTCGCCATCTGGCAGGGCGGCGAGGACCGGATGGTACCGATGCAGCACGGCGAATGGCTCGCGGCCCACATTCCTGGCGCGGAGCAACATATGCTCCCCGCTGAGGGCCACCTGTCGCTCGCCAACAACAAGTTCGGTGATGTCCTCGACGGATTGCTGTCGATGGCGGACATCGCACCGAAGGCAGCCCGCACTTCCTGAACGCCGTATAGTCGCCCCCATTCTTCGAGGACGAGGAGAGGAGACCGCCAATGCCATCTTCCGATGAGGTCAAGCAGAGCATCACCAACTGGTGCTCATCCGACGACGACCTGGAAATCACGTCCGACCGCTTCGAGCCCGGCACCGATTTTGCCTTTGGGCTGAAGTCCGGAACCCTGAGCAGCTCGTCGGTCGACCTGGTCGTTCTGCAGGACGCCGGTGCCGATCGTGTGACGATCCGCCGGAGCCTGAGCCTCAGCGGTGACAACGTCAGCGCCGCCAACGAGCTCATCGCGTCGAGGCCGGGTTCGGTGACAGCGGCGGTCGAGCGCTCCGGCGGCGACACAAGCGTCGTCGCGCAGACCTATGTGTATCTCGACGGGCTCAGCAAGCACACCTTCGTGCAGGCGGTCGCAGAGCTGGCGCGCACCAGCACGTTGCTCGATGCGATCAGTCCTGAGGTCGCGGCGACCGATGACGACACCGTCCTTGCGGACATGCCTGACGACGGCACCACGACCGACAGCGTCTCGGACACTGCGGCAGCCGCCGCGGCTGACGACGGATCCGCCGCCGGTGCGGGTTCCTTCGGGACAGACGTGACGCGCGGCCCCACTCCGGCGATGGGCCAGTCGATCCCCCAGGTCGTCGCACCGCAAGTGGTGCCCACGCCGACTCCAATTCCGACCCCGGCGCCCTTGCCGCAGCCGAGCTTCACGCCGCAGCCTGCGCAGCCGGTGGTCGCGCAGCCCGTTGCGGCCCAGCCTGCGTACACGCCGCAGCCGTACCAGGCGCAGCCCGTGCCGCAGCCTGCGCCCGCCGGCCAGTGGGCACCGAGCCACTCCGTCCCGCCGCAGGGTCTTCGGGCCTGGGGCGCGCCTGATCCGGCCGGTCCCGTGGTCGCAAACCTGGCGCCGGGGCTGCCCATCCAGGTCGCGGAAGTGCGCGGCGCCTGGGCCCGCGTGATCTGCTCCAACGGCTGGACGGGTTGGATCGACGGGCGAATCATCGGCGTCGCCGCCTGACGGTCATCCACGGATGAGCACCGGCCCGGACGACCGGTGACCGAGCCGCCGGAGGCGCCCGGCCTCGACGAGCTGACTGCCGCGCTCAACACGCGGCGCGAGCGCTCGCGTGCCATGGGCGGCCCCGAGCGGATCGAACAGCAGCACAGCCGGCACAAGCTCACGGCACGCGAGCGCATCGACCTCCTTTTCGACGCCGGGACGTTCGTCGAGTTCGGCGCCCTCGCGCATCAGCACTCGATGACCGGCGGCGCCACCGAGCCGGATCGCACGCCGGCTGATGGAGTCGTGACCGGCGAGGGACTCGTCGACGGCCGGCGCGTGTATTGCGCGGCCTACGACTTCACGGTCATGGCCGGGTCGATGGGCATGATCGGCGAGCAGAAGGTTGCGCGCCTCCGCAAGAAGGCGATGGTGAACAGGCTTCCGATGATCTGGCTGCTCGACTCGGCCGGCGCCCGTATCCAGGAAGCGGCCGGCAGCACCTTCGCGGGCAGCGGCGCCCTGTTCTTCGAGCAGGTCCAGATGAGCGGCGTCGTGCCACAGGTGGCGGCGATGCTCGGCCCGTGTGCGGCCGGCACCGCCTACATCCCGGGTCTTGCCGACTACGTCCCCATGGTCAGGGAGACGAGCAGCATGTCGCTCGGCGGCGCGCGTCTCGTGAAGGCCGCGACCGGCGAAGAGACATCGGATCACGAGATGGGCGGCAGCCAGATCCACTGCTACGTCAGCGGAGTCGGCGACCTCGAGGTGGACGACGATCCCGCGTGCCTGGCCGCGGTCCGTGAGTTCCTGTCCTTTCTGCCCTCCAACAATCGCGAAACGGCACCCCGGCGGGAGACGGCCGATCCACGCAATCGCAAGATCGAGGGTCTCGCCAAGCTGGTGCCGGCCAACCCTCGCGCCGCCTATGACATGCGCGCGGTGCTCCGGCGCCTCGCCGACGACGGCCACGTCTTCGAGATCAAGCCGACCTTCGCGCGCAACATCATCACTGCGTTCGCGCGATTCGACGGGCGCAGCACCGGCATCGTCGCGAGCCAGCCGATGATCAAAGGAGGGGCTCTCGACATCGACGCCGCCGACAAGGCCGCGCGCTTCATCTGGCTCTGCGATGCCTTCAACATCCCGCTCGTCTTCCTGCAGGACGTGCCCGGCTTCATCGTCGGCACCGAGGTCGAGAAGCAGGGGATCATCCGCCACGGCGCGAAGATGCTGTTCGCGGTCAGCGAGGCAACGGTGCCGAAGGTGACGGTGGTGCTGCGCAAGGCGTACGGCGCCGGGTACTACGTGATGTGCGGGCGCGGCTATGAGCCCGACACGCTGGTCGCGTGGCCGACGGCCGAGATCTCCGTGATGGGGCCGGAGGGCGCGGTCGACATCATCTTCACCAAGCAGATCGCGGCCGCCGACGATCCCGCGGCTGCGCGCGCGGCATTTGCCGATGCCGTGCGCGAGACCATCGACCCGTTCATCGCCGCCTCCTGGGCGATGGTGGACGACATCATCGACCCGGCCGACACGCGAAGGGTCATCATCGAGGCACTCGAGGGTGCCGAGACGAAGCGGCAGCGACGCGCCTGGCGCAAGCACGGCGTGCCACCGGTGTGAGGAGGGCAACGTGGCGGAAGTGAAGGCCGAACTGGTCGGCAACCTCTGGAAGATCGTCGTCGAAGTCGGACAGGCCGTCGAAGAAGACGACACGCTGATGATCCTGGAGTCCATGAAGATGGAGATCCCGATCACCACGCCGATCTCGGGAACGGTCACCCAGATCCTCGTCACCGAGGGCCAGGTCGTCCAGGAGGGTCAGACCGTCGCCGTCGTGGAGTGACGCGGCGGTCGGGTGACCGTCTCGCGACGGTGGCAACACTCGCTCGCGCGCGTGCGACCATGACTCGGTGACCCAACTCGACACGATCAGCGTCAAGACGTCGGACAACGTCACGCTGGGATACACGGTCGCCGGCGTCGGGAGCCGGATCGTTGCGCAGATCCTCGACAACTGCGTGGCCATACCGCTGACGGTGGTTGCGGTGCTGTTTGCAGGTGCACTGGCGAGCGTCTTCGTCACCTCGAGCGAGGGAGCGGATTTTGCCAATGCGGCGTCCGGGATCTTTGCATTCTTCGTGTATTTCGGATACTTCCTCGTCGCGGAGGCGGTGACCGCGGGCAAGACGCCCGGCAAGAGCGCGATGGGATTGCGCGTGATCCGCGTCGACGGCTCGGCCGTGGACTTCGGTGCCGTTGCCGTGCGCAACGTCATCCGCGTCATCGATTTCTCGGTCGTGCTCGTGGGTCTTGTCGTGATGTTCTTCCAACCGCAGACACGCCGCCTCGGCGACCTCGCCGCTGGGACGGTCGTTATCCGGGACCGGACACTGATCACGCTCGCCGCCGCCACGTCGCCGCCGCCGATCATCCTCCGCACACCCGACGCCGGGCCGGGCATCGATGGCATCGAACGCCTCGGGCGCTTCGAGCGCGACGCGCTACGGGTGTTCCTGGCGCGCCCAGGTTTGAGCCCGCAGCTGCGCGCCAGCCTCTCGGCCGACATCGCCAAGCGCCTGATCGAGCGGCTCGCCCTGCCCGCCGATGCGCCGGAGCGGCGATGGCCGCCGGAGATGTTCATCGAGCGGGCGTACCTGCAGCTCGACCAACGACTGCAGTGAACCTCGATAGGTTCATCGCCGAGCGACAGGCACGGTGGGCCGACCTGGAGGCGGCGATCAAGACCGCGCGGCGCGGACGCCTGCGCACGCAGTCCGCACGTGACATCGAACGCTTCGGCCTGTTGCTGCGTCAGACGTCGAGCGACCTCGCGATCGCACGCCGCGACCATCCCGACGCCCCGATCACCGAGTACCTGAACACGCTTTGCGCGAGAGCGCATCCCCTGCTGTACCGCGGCACCCCGAGGCGCGCGGGGTCGATCGGGCGATTCTTCGCCACTGCGTTGCCGCGGTCGTTTCGCGCGGCCTGGCCGTACATCACGGCAAGCCTCGTGTTGATGCTCATCGGCTTCGTCGCCGGCTGGATCGCCGTCGACGTGCGTCCCGACCTGCGCTCGTCGCTCGTGCCGCCATCGCTGTTCGACGAGATGGCCCGCGGTCAGATCAGCACCGGCGTGCAGGACGCACCGTTTGCTGCCGCGTTCATCATCCAGAACAACATCCGCGTGGCGCTGATCTGTTTTGCCGGCGGCGTGTTCCTCGGCATCCCGACGGCGTTCGCGCTGCTCAGCAACGGCTGGATGCTCGGCACGGTCGCGGCCGCCGTGCGCCTGGGTGGTTACGACGTCCAGTTCTGGTCGCTCATCGCTCCCCACGGCGTGCTGGAGCTCAGCGTCATCGTCATCAGCGGCGGGACCGGGCTCATGCTCGGCGGTGCGATCCTCCGCCCCGGGCAGCTGCGTCGCGGTGCAGCCCTCGCTCACGTCGCGGTGCGCGCGGTCATGCTCGTGCTCGGCGCCGCGAGCCTGCTGGTCATCGCCGGAACGCTCGAGGCCTTCGTCTCTCCTTCGGGGCTGCCCGACGGCGCCAAGCTCGCGATCGGCGCGGTTGTCGGCGTGCTGCTGTATTCGTGGCTGGTGCTCGCGGGCCGCAATCCGCACCGCCGTCGATCGTTTGCGTTCGACCGTCCTGCGGAAACCCCCGCGTAGACTGGATTCCATGGAGGTCGTTCGGATCACACCGCGGGGCTACTGTCATGGCGTCGTCGAGGCCATCAGGATCGCCAAGCGTGAGGGGGCGGCGCGCTCGGGCACCGAGAAGGTGACGATGCTCGGGTACCTCGTCCACAACGAGCACGTCACCCACGAGCTCGAGGCATCGGGTGTGACGCTCGTCGCCGAAAGCGACCGCATGAAGGCACTCGACCAGGTCGCCGAGGGAACCGTCATCTTCACCGCGCACGGCATCTCGCCGGCGGTCGTCGATGCTGCCCGGGCACGCGGCCTCAACGTCGTCGATGCAACGTGCAGCGACGTCACCCGCACGCACGACCTGGTTCGCGAGCTGGTGGGCAGCGGACATCACGTCATCTACATCGGCAAACGCGGGCACCCCGAGCCCGCCGGCGTCATGGGCATCGCGCCGGCGCACACGACGCTCGTCGAGAGCCTCGAGGAGGCGGATACGGTCAATCCGCCCGACGGCTGGCCGCTCGCCGTCACGTGTCAGACGACCTTGAGCATGTGGGACACGCAGGCGATCATCGACCGGCTGGTCGAGCGCTTCCCCAGTATCGCCGTCCACAACGAGATCTGCCGCGCGACTCAGGAGCGACAGGAGGCCGCCGTGATCGCGGCCGACGACGTCGAGTGCGTCGTGGTGGTCGGCAGCGCGCGCAGCAGCAACAGCCAGCGACTGGTGCAGGTCGTCCGGGAGAAAGGGCACAAGCCCGCCTATCTCGTTGACACGGCCGCGGACATCGACCCCCGCTGGTTCAAGGGATTGCATCGCGTCGGAGTCACCTCAGGCGCTTCGACTCCGACGCAGATCACCCGGGCGGTCATCGCGGCGCTGGAGGCGATGCCCGCAGCCTGAGTCACGTTTCGGCTGCATGAGTCACAAACGCGGTCTGCCTGCTACTGTCGTGCCGAAGTGGTGCCGTCGAGATGACCTCGGGAGGGCAGCTCCCACCCCCGGGGCCGCCGGGTCCGTGGGCCGGAGGACAGATGCCGTCCTCGCCGTACCTTCCGCCGCCTCCACCTGCGTATCCGGTCGCGTACTCCGGCGGGCCTCCGCATGTGGGACCCGCTCCTGGCCTCGGCTACGCGGGGTTTTGGATCCGGTTCGTCGCGGCGCTGATCGACGGCATCATCATCGGCGTCCCGATCCTGGTCGTCTTCTTCGTGACTCAGGGATCGACGCTGACGGCATATACGACCTGCCTGAACAACGCGGTGGCCACCGGCGCCTACGCCGGGACGTGCTCGACCACGTTCACGGGGTCCCTCGCCTTATTTGAGCTCGTCGCATTTGGCATTGAGGGTCTGTACTTCGTCGTCCTCTGGTCGCAGTTGGGTGGCACACTCGGGCAGCGACTGCTCGGCCTGCACGTCGTCGATGCCGCGACCGGGAAGCACATCGGGGTCGGACGCGCCATAGGCCGGTTCATCGGCTACCTCATCAGCTCTGCCGTGCTCTCCATCGGCCTCATCTGGGCCGCGTTTGACCCGCGCAAGCAGGGCTGGCACGACAAGATGGCCAGTACCTTCGTCGTCCGCAAAGTCTAGAATCCGGCAACCGTCCTCGCGAGTCGCGACGGCAACCTTGAGGAGGAGAGCAATCGTGGCAGCACTGCCGCCCCAGCCACCTGGTGGCCAGCCACCGCAACCACCAAGCGTTTCACCGCCGACCGGTCCACCGACCGTTGGGCCTCCGCAGAATCCCTATCCCGCTGCCGCCTATTCCCCGCAGCCTTTCGCACCGCAACCGTATTCCGCGCAGCCCGTCGCGTCCGCGCCGGTCAAGGTGCACAAGCGGACCTTCTTCCTCACGATCGCGCAGTTCATCATCATCGTCCTTGGGCTGCTGCGCCTGCTCGCCGGGGTGGCGTTCATCGGGTTCGGCGTCTATATCCTCGTCGCCGGCTCATCGCACCTGGCGACACTCCCCGGGTACGACCAGTACGTCAAGCAGTTCGGCGACGCGGTCATCAATCTGGCGGCCTCGTTGTTCTTCATCGTCGGCGTGCCGTTCTTCGTGATCGGCCTCATCGACGTGATCCTGGGCATCATCGTCGGACGTCCATCCAACGTCGCGCGCTGGATCATCATCGTGCTCGACGTGCTGAGCATGCTCTACGTCATCGACATCCTCGCGCACAACAACATCGGCGGTCTGACGACGCTCATCGTCCTCGTCTACCTCGCGTTGAAGGTCATCGTGTTCTACGCGATGGCGCTTGATCCGGCGACGCGACGGAACTTCGCGGGCAAGGCCATTTAGGGTTTCGGGCGGGCGCGAGCTGTCCTACAGTCGCGCTCGCCTCTTGAGGTCCAGATAGCGGTTCACCAACCGCGGTGACAGCGTGCGCGCGTCGGCGTCGATGGTCTCGATGCCGGAACGGCGGAGCACGCGCAACGTGTCCTCGCGATCCGCGATGAGCCCTCCCGCGACCGCGCGGGCGTAGGTGTCGTCGCCGGATCGCGGCACCGCGTTGGCCGCGTCGTCGAGCGCCGGATCGCGCACCGTGACGACGAGCGGCAGGTGGCGTCTGCGAAGCCGGGCGCACTGCCGGATGAGCGCCTTGCCCTGGTCGAGGTCAAGCACGTCGGTGAAGATGACCACCAGCGATCTGCGCGTCTGCCAGCGGCTGAAGTAGTTGAGGGCGTCGTCGTAGTCCGCCTCGGTCTCGCCCGGCCGGATCGGACGTGTGGCGTCGAGGAACCGACGCAGCTGCGACGCCCCCGCGCGCGGCGACAGGGTGTTGGTGACTGTATCGGCGAAGGCAAGCATTCCCGCCCGGTCACCGCTGCGCAGCGCGACGTGCACGAGCAGCAGTGCCGCGTTGATGGCGTGGTCGAGCTTCGTCAGTTCCCCGGCGCCGACGCCCATGAGGCGACCGTGATCGAGGCAGATGACGAGCGGCTGCGCGCGTTCAGGGATGAGCTCGGTGGCCATGAGCTGTCCGGTTCGCGCCGTCGCGCGCCAGTTGATGGAGCGCTGCGGATCGTCGGGAAATGCCTCGCGCACGCGCTCGAACTCGCTCCCCTCCGTGCGGAGCCGCATGGTGCGGAGACCGATCTCCGCCAGCTGTCCCCGCCGCGCCAGGGCCTCGTACACGTCGATCGCGGAGAGGTTCGGGTCGACTCGCACCGCACGCGGTTCACCGAGGATTGTCTGTCTCCAGCCGAGACGCCACGGACCATCGACCCGGACGACGGCCGGACCAAGCGAGGAGTCACCTCGCGCGACAGGCGTGACGGTGTACTCGACGGTGGCGGGCAGGCGCATACCCCAGCGAACGCGCGAGGCGTGCAGCGCCGCGGGCACTTGCTCGTACACGATCGCCGACGCTCCCGGCGTACGAACGTCGATCCCCAGCGTTACCCGGTTGGCGGCGCCAACTGACAGCAGGTCGGCGCACTCCCGGTCCACTCGCAACGCAGCCCTCCCCGGAGCGCGACGGGAGTCGACGATGATCAGCGCAACGCTGAGCACGACAAGCACGACCCCTGCGATGAACAGCCCGGGAGCCGCCGCCCCGCAGGCAACCACCGCGAGCGACGCCAGCAGCAGGCCGGCGCCTCGCCAGGTCATGGCCGGACGGTCACCTCGGCACCGGGACGCGTCCCACTGCGCGCTGCACGGCGGCGACCTCTGACACACCCTGGATCTCCGCCTCGGGGCGCCGGATCATGCGGTGGCGCAGGGCCGGGATGCACACATCCTTGACGTCGTCGGGGACGACGTAGTCCCTGCCCTGAATGGCTGCCATCGCCTTGCCGGCAAGCAGCAACGCGATCGAACCGCGCGGACTGGCGCCGAGCGAGAGGTCCGGGCTCGTTCTCGTCGCGGTGACGATCGCCGAGATATAGCCGAGCACCTCATCGGAGACGCGGACAGCGGCGACCTCGGCGCGCGCTCTCGCAAGCGTTTCGGAGTCGATGATCGCCGTGACCCCGGCTGCGACCAGGTCGTGCGCGTTGAACCCTCCATCGACGCGGCGCAGCATCACCATCTCCGTAGCCGGTTCGGGGACGTTCACCTCGAGCTTGAAGAAGAACCGATCAAGCTGCGCCTCAGGGAGTGGGTATGTCCCTTCGTACTCGATGGGGTTCTGCGTCGCGATGACAAGGAAACGGTCGCCGAGCGGCCGGCTCGTGCCGTCGGACGTCACCTGCCGCTCCTCCATCGCCTCGAGCAGCGCGGACTGCGTCTTCGCCGGCGCGCGGTTGATCTCGTCGGCCAGCAGCGTGTCCGTGAAGATCGGACCCTCGCGGAATTCGAAGGTGCCGGTGTCGGGCCGGTAGACGCTGGTGCCGACGATGTCCGACGGAAGGAGGTCAGGCGTGAACTGCACCCGTGTGAACCGGGCGTCGAGCGTGGCCGCCAGCGTGCGCGCCATCAGCGTCTTCGCCGTGCCGGGCACGCCTTCGAGCAGGACATGTCCGCCGCTGAGCACGGCGATGTAGAGCCCGTCGATGACCTGCAACTGGCCGACCACCGCTTTGCCCATCGTCTCGTGCAGGGCCGCGCGGAGTGCCGCCGCGTTGCTCTCGGTTGCCACTGCGGGCATTGTGCCCTGCGCGCTCACGGAATCGATCATTGGACGGGCGCGCTCATCCAGTGCCGCTCGCAGGCGTCGACATCGCGCGCGAGCCGGAGGAGTTCACTCTCCTCCGGCCGCCGCTCCGCCAGCGCGCGCGCGTGGGTCAGTAGCGCCGCCAGCCCCGGGGCACCCGGGTCGCCTGTCGCAGCGATGGCCGCACAGAAGGTCGGATCGTCGAGGTGACGGTCGACACCGGTCGCGCTGCCGATGCGGCGCTTCAGCTCATCCGCGTATCGCGCCGCGATCGGCCCGCGCTGCCGGCTTCGCGCGAACAGCTGACCCATCGCGGACACGTACGCACCGGCGCTTGGGACAGCGGCGGAATCACCGTCGGATGCGGGCTTGCCGAAACGCCGGCCGTTCAGCGCGATGGCCAGCAGCACGACGAGCGCAATCAGCGCCGTCGCCAGCCCCACCGGTCCGTCGAAGATCGCGCCGGCACCGCTCGTCGCGCTGGTCTCTCCATGGTGATACTCGTCGAAGCTGATCCTTCCGCCGCGAGCACGTTGCAGCAGACTCAAAGCGAGAAACGCAGAGTCGCCATGCCGGAGCCCGTCGTTGGACAGCGGCTGCGTGTCACCGAGCACGTACACACGACCGCTGCCGACACGCACCATCCCTGCGACCACCTCACCGTTCTCGACGAGCATCGGAACGATCGGCTCACGGTCGGTGAATGTGAGTCCCGCCCCGACGGGGACGTTCGCCACGCGGCCGGTGCTGTCGAACGGCTGCGCCACCGTCGCCGTTCCCGCACGTGCAGCCGGCGCGGGGTTGACACCGAGGTTGCCAAGCAGCGGTGCGGCACTGGCAAGGCTGCCGGGCGAGATCGCGAGCACGAGATCGCCCCCCGATCGTAGGAACGACATCGTCGCCTTCACGTCGGACGAGGTGAGCGGATCCGTCGGGTCGTAGCAGAAGACGACGTCACTGTTCTGCAGAGTGAAGGTGCCGCTGATCCGGTTCACGTCGAGGCCGAGGCGCGAGAACCAGGTGTACATCGCAAGCGTTCCCAGTGTTCCGGCCGAACGCGACGAGGGGTTGGTCTGATCGTTGGGCGGCACTGCAGCCGCGATGGCGATGATCGCGAGCACGCAGATACCCGCGATGAGCACGAGCATCGCCGGGAGCGGCGGTCTGCTCATTGCGCCGGAGCGCTCGAGCTGCGGCGCGCGACCTTGCGCACCGCCTCGCAGCGAGCGCGCGCGATCTCCCAGTCCGCCGCGGTCACGGGAATATCTCCGTACCACGCCCTGTCGAACGCGGCTGCCGCAGGCGCGACGACCGCGAGCAGGTCGGCATCGGCGGAGATGGTCGCGAGCATCTCGCGTGTGGTCCACGCGCGATCGATACGCGCGCGCCGCCCAGTGACGTCGAGCAGGGCCGATCGGAACGCGCGACGGATTGCCTCACGATGGTCACCCCGCTGCGCCGCGGCGACAGCCAACCCCCACTCGGCGTCCGGGTCGTCGCCGACCGTCGCGGGCTCCTGGCCCTGCTTCGACCCTCTCCCGCCGGCGACGCCGCGCAGGCGATAGAACGCGAACGTGGCGATCACCGCGACGAGGAGCGCGCCGAGTCCGATGGAACCACCGTTGCCGAGGAGGGCGTAGAGGTGGGAGATGATCCAGTTGATCGCGGCGCCGATACGCTGGAACAGCGACGGCGGCTGGTTCTGGTCGAGATCGGCAAAAACGTGCGACGCGTAGACCCTGTGCAGCACGTTCTCCGCGTCCTGTGAGTCGACGTTGCACGCCGAACCGGGCGGGAGCGCCAGAGTCGTGGTGAGCAGATCGAGATGCTGTCTGGTCCCGATGACGTCCGGCGGAGTGGATGTCAGCCCGGCGATGATCGGAGCGAGCACGGGAACGGTGGACGGGACGAGGTCCTCCGCCTCGGTCAGCGCCGTCAACGCAGCGACCGGCTGCGCGGGCACGGCGGCGAGCGCCGAGTCGGCGGTGTCGAGCAGCCCGATGTATGTGGTCGTGAGGCAGTTGGTCGCCGCGTTCGCGTGTGTCGATCCCGATGTCACGGTGGTCATCAACGCGAACATGCCGACGGCGGCCACGAGCAGGCGCTTCACAGCGAGCTGGCGAGCATCTCGATGTCGAACCCTTCCTTGCGGATGCGGGCGTCGTAGTAGAGGAGGGTCACGCCGATATAGGTGATCGGCCCGACGAAGATCGCCGCGATCGCGCTCGCGAGCTGGTCGTAGATGAAGCTGTTCCCGGGGTCGATCGCCGCGCCGGGCACGTCGATGATGGCGGCGACGACCGATGAGACAATGCCCGAGATCAGCGCAAGCAGGAGGATGCGACCGAGCGTCGGCCAGAAGCGTCCGCCGATGAGCTGCCAGCTGCGCTGCAGACCCCGCCACCCGGAGACACGCTCGAGCACGATGGCCGGAGCGGCGATCGCGGTGCGGACCGCGACCATGATCGCGAGCGGGATGAGCGCAACGACGGCCAGCACGGCAAGACCCGCGCCGACGCCGCCCGCTCCGAGAAGGGTGAAGAGCAGGACGATCAGGAAGATCGCCACGATGCAGCCGATGTAGGCGCCGCCGAGGATCAGGCTCATCATGATCAGCGACCCAAGGCGGCTCAACGCGGCGCGATACGCGGCGCGCAACGACGTCGGGCGGTCGAGGTAGCGGTCACTGACCGAGCGGGTCGTTGCCGCCTCACCGAGCGGCAGCACCACGACGGCGGTCACCAGGAGCAGCGCGGCGCTCACGAAGAACACGCCGACGAAGGTATTCAGGAGCATCTGTTCCTGTGCAGGTGTGATGGTCTGCGGGTTGAACGCCGCGAACGGCGAGCGCACGAACGCGCCAAGCCCGGTGACCTCGTAGAGCAGCAGGGTGATGAGCGCGTAGGGGATCTGCACCACGGCGCTGATCGACGCGATGAGGATGAAATTGCGCCGGTACAGCGAGAACGTCGCGTCGAGCCACTCCCCCACGGCCATCGATCGGAACCGGCCGGATCCGACCTGCGATGGGACCGGCCCGGGGTTCCATCCGGGCGGCGTGCTCCCCCAGCCGGGAGGTTGCCCGCCCCAACCAGGCGGCGGCGCGCCCCAGCCCGTCGGAGGTGTCCCCCAGCCCGGCGGCGTCGTCCGCCAGTCCGTGTGCGGAGGAGGCTGTGGAGGCGGTTGTTCGGCCATGACAATCCATTGTGGGTGCTGCAATCCCAGGGTGAGCAACGGTATCCTGGGTAGTCCGAGCGATGAGTGATCTCACTGCTGCGCTGGTTCGCGGCCATTTCAACCTCTGGTACGTTCGATGCGGGCGCTAGTCGTCGACCCGTCCCTCATGGAATCCGGCAGTGGCCGGGGCCGGAGGCGCCGGCGGGCTCAGGCAAGCTCCACGCTCCCGGTCGAAGTCCGCGACGTGCGCACTCCCGTGCCCCCCGGCCCTGGCTGGGTGCTCGTCCGTCCGGCGCTGGCGGGGATCTGCGGGACCGACCTCGCGCTGGTTCATCGCGACCCCGACCCGAACGTCCTCACCGCGTACGGATCCATCGGCACCTTCATCCCGGGCCACGAGGTCGTCGGCGTCATCGAACGTGCCGCCTCGACCCGCTGGGCCCACGAAGGCGACCGCGTGCTCGTCGAACCCACACTCCGATGCGCCCACAAAGGGCTCGCGGAGTGCCGCCGCTGTCGCGCCGGTGAGACCCACCTCTGCGAGAACGCGGACCGCGGAGGGGCACTCTGCTCTGGGAGATCGGTGGGATCGAGCGAGCGTGCCGGCGGTGGCTGGAGCGAGGGATTCCTCGTCCATGAGGACATGCTCGTCCCGGCCGACGGCATCTCCGACCAGCGCGGCGTCCTCGCCGAGCCGGCGGCAACGGCCCTGCATGCGGTGATGCGCTGGACCCGGCGCGGCGACACCGCGGTCGTCATCGGGTCGGGGACGCTGAGCCGCCTCATTGTCGCCACCCTGCGCCGGATGCACCCCGATCTCGACATCATCGTGCTCCACGACGCCCGCAGCACCAGCCGCCCGCGCCTCGGCCGCCGGCACCGCGAGGCGGCTCCGCTCAACGGCGACCCCAACGCCGCTTTCATGGCGATCCGCTCGATCGGAGCCAATCGCGTCTGGCATGGCTCGTCGGAGCAGCTGCTCGAGAAGACCGCCGAGCACATGGAAGCCCGAATCATGCGTCCTGCCGGCGGCGGCCTTCCGGTTCTCGACGGTGGCGTCGATGTGGTGTTCGACTGTCGCGGCTCGGCGCTGAGCATCGACCTGGCGGTGCGGCTGCTTCGGGCCGGCGGCACCCTGGTTCTCTGCGGCCGCTCCGGGCGCCACGAGATCGAGTGGTCGCTCATCTGGGCACGCGAGCTGACGGTCCGCGGTGCCGCATCATACGGCCGCGAGCCGGACGGACGGCGCACCTTCGGGACGATCCGCGAGTGGCTGAGCGACGCGAGCTTCCCGGTCGACGGGGTCGTGACCCACCGGTTCCCGCTCGACGAGTACGCCGCCGCGCTCGCCATCGCCGGCGCCGGCGTGGCGTCGGGCGCCGTGAAGGTGGTCTTCGAGGGCCCCGCCGCGACAAGCCTCCGGCCGGCCGCCGCGTCGATGGTGGTGCATCAGCCGGACGAGCCCGTGCTGCTCCAGTCGACCGCCGCGCGGGTCCGCGGCGGGCGCGTCAAGGTCTCGTAGAACGAGCTGCGTGCCCGGTTCCGTCGAGCCGGGGCGTCCCCACCGTGATCCGAACGCCCGAGTCTCGCCGTACCAACAGAGGCGCCGCCCCCGAGCGCGTGTCGGAGCCTGAGTGCCCCTGACTGACGACGACATCGTCCGCTCGATCTCTACCCATTCGCCTGAGGGGATCGAAGCTTTGTATGACCGATACGGTGGCCTTGCCTACAGCGTGGCTCTGCGCATCCTCGGTGACCGAGGGGCGGCCGAGGACGTCGTCCAGGAATCGTTCCTGTCGGTCTGGCGCCGAGGATCGACGTTTCAGTCCGGCCGCGGATCGCTGCGCTCCTGGATCTGCACCATCGTCCGGAACCGCGCCATCGACCGCCTGCGCGGCGACCGCCATCGCACCCACCTCGACACGCCGATCGAGGGGCAGTCGCTCGAGCCCGCCGTCACCGATCCATGGGCCCAGGTCGCGCTCGAGCTGAGCGGAGAGGAGGTGCGCAAGGCGCTCGCGGAACTCCCCGCCGAACAGCGGCAGACGATCGAGCTGGCGTATTACGGTGGCTACTCGCAATCTGAGATCGCGACGGCTATGGAGGTGCCGCTCGGCACCGTCAAGGGCAGGGTGCGCATCGCGCTCGACAAGTTGCGGCTCACCCTCGCCGATCGGCTGGAAGCGCCGTGGCAGCCGCGATGAACTGCGAGGAGACACATGACCTCCTGGCGCTGGACGCCGTGGGTGGGCTCGAAACGTCGGACCGCGCCGAGATGGAACGCCACCTCACCACGTGCGCCGACTGCCGCCAGGCCGCCGCTCAGTACGCGAACGTCGCGTCGCTCCTGCCGGCTGCCCTGGAGCAGGTGCAGCCGCCGGCCCGCCTGCGCCGCACCCTCATGGCACAGGTCTATGCCGAAGCCACAACCAAGACGACCGAGCCCTGGTGGCAGCGCCTCCTCAATGCCATCCCGGCGAACCGCGCCATCACGGCGGTGGGAGCTGTCGCCGTCGTCGCGGCGGTGGTGTTCGGCATCTGGGGGACGCCCGGCCGTCAGCAGGTCTCCCCACCCATCGCATACGCGGTCTCAGGCGGCACCTCCCAGGAGTCGGTCACCGGCACGCTCAACGTCGATACGACGTCGGAACAGTCAGTCCTGACCGTCCAGGGTCTTGCCGTGCTCCCGAGCACCGAGGTGTACGAGGTGTGGCTCGTCCCCGCCCATGGTGCGCCCAGAGGCGTCGCCTTCCTGACGCCGAGCCCATCCGGGGGAAGCTGGACCGCCGTCGTCAACGTCAGCCTCGCGGGCTACGACTCGATCGCCGCCACGAATGAGCCCGTCGGCGGCAGCCCGGCGCCGACCGGGGCACAGGTGCTCATCGGTCAGTTGATGTCATCCTGAGGAGGGACGACCGGCGCCGACCGGCGCCGCTTTTCGGCGATCGCAGGGAGGACACGCTTGATCCCCGCGTTGTCGACGATCATGCGCCGCTCGCGCTTGCGGTCACGGTGCCGGACGCGCTCGCGCTCGGCGTCAGGCAGGTCGGGCTCTGAGTCCACGGCTCAGGCGGCAGACGCGTCGGAATGGCGCCGACCTCGAGTGACGGCGACACCCACAGCGGCCGCTGCGATCGTCACGACCGTCCCGCCTGCCACCGCCTGGACGCGCCGGTCGAGCCCGAGCGAACGCAACCGGGCGGCGACTCCTCGACTTCGCGAGCCGGCGATCGCGCGCGCGTAGATGCGCTCCCTGACCCCAGGGCCCAGCTCCCAGGCATCAAGCGCCTCGCCGATTTCGCCCCCGGTCTCGATCATCGCCCGGACATCCGGCGATGCCGCGAAGGCGGCGAGATCGCTCTCCAGCGCCGCGTCGAGGCGATCTGCCTCGTTCAAGACCCGGACCTCGTCAGACGCTCGGCGGGGAGGGGCGCGCCCAGCCTGCGCCGGAGTGCTGTCAGCGCACGGAAGGTCAGCAACTTCACGGCGCCCTCGCTGCGGCCCATCACGTCGGCGATCTCCCGATTGCGGAGGTCGCCCCCGAAGCGCAGCAGGATCGCCTGACGCTGGTCGTGCGGGAGCCCGGCCACCGCAGCGCGCACCTCGTCCGCTCGGCTGCCCTCCTCGGCCTGGAGTGCCGGATCGGCCCTCGCGTCCGGGAGCATCCGTGGCTCGAGCTCGATCCACCCGGGGCGGCGCCGCTCGCGCGAGACGAGATTAGCCGCGACACGATACAGCCACGCCGAGTACGGCACCCCGCGCCACTGGAAGCGTGGGAGCTCCTCGATGGCCCTGGTGAACGTGGCGGCGGTCACGTCGTTTGCCTGCTCCATGTCGTGGGTGAGCGTGTACGCGTAGGCATGGATCTGGTCGACGTAGCGTTCGTAGAGCGTCGCGAATGCCGCTCGGTCGCGCTGCGCGGCCAGGATCTCGAGCCGCTCCTCCTCGAGCTCGGCCGCGGTGCGATGCGCCATCGCTACAGCTGCCTTCCCCGCGAAGGACGCACTCCGCAGAAGCGTGCAGGGCTCACAGCGTTACGCCCGCAGGTGTTCGCCGATCAACCCGAGGCGCGTTCCCGCTTCCTCGAACGCAAGGAGCGCGCGATCGAGCTGGTCGTGCGTGTGGGTTGCGCAGACGATGGTGCGAACTCGCGCCTGGCCGCGGGCGACGGTCGGAAACCCGATGCCCTGTGCGAAGACACCGCGCTCGAGGAGCAGGTCCGAGAGCTCCATCGCGACCGGTGCCTCGCCGCACATCACCGGTGTGATGGGTGTCTCGCTGTGGCCGATGTCGAAGCCGAGCTCGCGCAGACCACTCTTGAAGTGACGGGTGTTGCTCCAGAGCTGTTCCATGAGCGCCGGCTCCTGCTCGAGCACGTCGATGGCGGCGATGCAGGCGGCGACGACGGCGGGCGGGTGCGACGACGAGAAGAGGAACGGCCGCGACTTGCTGATCAGATGGTCGCGCACGGTCTGCGACGCGGCTGCATATCCGCCGACCACGCCGACTGCCTTGCTGAGCGTGCCGATGTTGAGCGCGACGCGTCCGTGGAGGCCGAAGTGGTCGGTCGTTCCGCGGCCGTGGTCACCGAGAACGCCGGTGGCGTGTGCGTCATCCACCATGACCGCGGCACCGTACTGCTCGGCACGTTCCACCAACGCGGGCAGCGGCGCGATGTCGCCGTCCATGCTGAAGACGCCGTCGGTCACCAGGAGGATGCGCCGGTATCCCTTGGCACGCGCCTCACTGAGCGCGCGCTCCGCATCGTCGGGGTCGACGTGCTCGTAGAGGATTCGATCGGCCTTGGTGAGCCGGATGCCGTCGATGATGCTGGCGTGGTTCAACTTGTCGCTGACCACGCAGTCGCCCTGCTCGAGCATCGAGCCGATGACGCCGACGTTCACCGCGTAGCCGCTCTGAAATGTCAGCGCAGCTTCCGTGCGCTTGAAGGCAGCGATCCGCCGCTCCAACTCCTGGTGGAGCGTCTGCGTTCCCGCGATGGTGCGAACGGCGCCAGTGCCTGCGCCCCATTCCAGCGCCGCGCGCGACGCGGCCTCGACGAGCCGCGGATGGGTGTTGAGACCGAGATAATTGTTGCTGGACAGGCTGATCACCGCTTTGCCGGCGATGTCCACCTCGGGTCCCTGCGCTGATTCGAGCACCCGCAAGGGACGGAGCAGTCCGTCCCGGCGGAGCGCCTCGAGATCCTCGTTCAGGGAGGCGTCAAGTGCCTGGACCGCCGACGACGTCCTCGTGCCTGTGACCATGGCCAAACCATACGCCCGAGCGCGTCACTCGGGCGTCAGGGTGACCTTGCCGCACTCGCCGGATTTCATGAGTTCGATCGCCGCGTCGATCTCGCGCAACGCGAAGCGATGCGTGATCAGCGCTCTGACGTCGATGACGCCGTCGCGGACGTACGCGGTGGTCTGTTCCCACGTCGCGGGAATGCGCCGCCCGGCTACCCCGTAGAGGCTGAGCCCCTTCATCACAACGTCGGTGGAGAGATCGACCACATCGGGTCCGTCGCCGATGCCGAGCAGGCTGATCCACCCGCCGGGACGTACGAGGCGCGTGGCGGAGGCGACCGCGACCGGCGATCCGCTCATCTCCAGCACGCAGTCGATGGTCTCGCTGGCGGCACGCCGGATCGCGTCGTCGGCCGGGCCGTCGCCTGCACGCACGATCGCGTGCGCACCCATCCGCTCGGCGAGGTTCAAGCGATACTCGTTGCGATCGACGGCGACGACGCGCGCCGCGCCCCGGACGCGCGCCACCGCGATGGCGGCGCACCCGATCGGACCGCATCCAAATACGACGACCGTGCGCCCGGAGACCTCGCCGTATGAGCACGCATGGACGGCATTGCCGAAGGGTTCCATGGCGGCTGCGATGTCCGCGGGTACCCCGTCGCCGACCGGCCAGACGTTGGCGGCCGGCACCGCGAGATGGGTTGCGAACGCGCCGTCGACATCGACACCGAGGATGCGGGTGTTCTCACAGACGTGGAAGTCGCCGCGCCTGCACTCGTCGCAATGCCCGCAGACCAGGTGCGACTCGACGGCGACCCGCGTGCCGATGGGGGGTCCCGCGACATCGTCTCCCCAGCCGACCACCTCGCCGCACACCTCGTGGCCGACCACGCGGGGCGGAACCACCCGGGCCGCCGCCCATGGGTTCCAGTCGTACAGGTGGACGTCGGTCCCGCACACCGAGGTCGAGGCGACCCGGAGCAGCACCTCGCCGGCGGCGGGCTCCGGCACCGGGACATCGCTGATCACGAAACCAGGGGCGGGAGTCTGCTTGAGGATGGCGAGCACGGCGCGGTGATTATGCGTTCGTCCCAGGCCCACCCGGCACCGTCTGCTCGCTGTCCGCCGCCCCCCGAGAGACTTCGGGTCATCGCGGCGCCGGTGCCGCTCAGCACCAGCTGCGAAGGGAGATGCGCATGCTCGATGGCATTGGCGGGCCGGCCCCGGGGCCACGCCCCCGCCGGATTCCGGTCGAAGACCTCAGCGTCTACGAGGCACACGGCGGGCATACGCTGCGCCGCCACGTCGACACCAAGCCGGGCGATGAGATGCGCCGGATTCTTCGCGAGGGGGTGGCGGCAGCGGGGCGCTTCGTCAGCAGGGCGACGGCGCAGCGGTGCGTGGACGTTGCGGTGACGCGGCGAAGCGCCGACGTCGCCAGGTGGCTCGCAGGTCGCGACAAGCGCGCGCCGTACACATTTGTCGAGGACATGGGTGAGATCGTCGGTCAGGTTCTCACGTACGCCGACGTCAGTCGCGGCGTCGTCGTTCCCACCCAGGTGACCGCAGTGCGACTGGTCCTTCGCCGCAACGACGAGTTGCCCGGCGGTTTCACCCTGGTGACCGCCTACCCCACCCGTACCCCGCTTCGCGATAAGCGACACTAGGAGCATCGATATGAACGGCACGATCGACATGGAAACCATCGACGGCGCGGAGGCGGATTACCCTGCGCTTGCCCAGCTGTGCGGTGGCTACTACCACCAGGACTGGCGGGAGGACCATGCATCGCCGAGGGAAGCGCTGCAGGGGTTCATCCGTGATGCGTCGCCGGAGACGGTGACCGCTGCGGCACACGACATCGACCGTCTGCTCGGCGCCGGTTTCGACGACGTCGCCCTGGCACGCCTGCTCGCTGACGGCCTCGACTGCAACTACGTTGCGGCGACCGAGGGAGTCGGCGCGGCGGCCTGGCTTGCCAGCCTTCGCGACTCGCTCCGCGCGACCGCCTGATCGCTCAGGTCAACCGGCCCGCGGCGACTCCCCCACACGCCGCATCAGCGCGGCGAAGTGGAGGAGCACCGTGGGCACGAGTGTCGGAATGGCGATGATCAGCGCGACGACATCAACAGGCCCGCCGAGGAGACGGACCCAGAACAGCACGAAGAGCACGAGGCCGGTGAGTCCGGTATTCCGCCGCCCCCACACGGTGTAGACAAGCTCCGGCCGGCGGCCCGTCAGGAGCACGAGCGGCGTGAGCAGCACGGGTCCTGCGTAACGGGCGACGACAAGAATCGCGAGCCAGAGCGGCGCGATCCCGAGCGTGCAACAGCCGATCGCGCCGACGACGAAGTACAGCGCGTCGCCGAAGGGGTCCATCGCCTTCCCGAGCACGGTGACCGGCCCATAGCGTCGGGCGATGAAGCCGTCGACGGCGTCGAGCAGCCCGACCGAGCCACCGATGCCGGCCCACAGCGCGAGCGCCAGGCGGCCCGGCAGCGAGAGTGTCGCGATGAAGAGCAGCGGGACGCACGCATAGGCACGCAGAGCCGTCAGGCCATTTGGGATCCCATAGCGGTCCACGTCGTTGCCGTCGGGAGTCCTGAGCAGCGCGGCGCCGCCGATGATCCCGATCGTCACGGCGATCCACCACGCCGCGGTCGCAACCGCGGCGCCCTCGACTGAGGCATGACCGTGGACGGTCGCCACGAACACGGTGAGCGCCTCCCCGAGGACAAGCCCGAGCATCGTCCAGATGAGCAGCGAAACGCGGAGGTGCGTGCTCCCACGCAGGCGCCCGAGCGCCGTCCCGTAGAGGGCGGCTAGACCTCCCAGACGAACGCTCCCGGTGAGTGGTGCAACGCCGGGATCAGACCGCGAGGCACGTGATCGTCTTGACCACGCCGTCCGCGGACTGGATCCGGTCGAGGATGAGACGCCCGATGCCCGGAACGTCAGAGGCCTCGACCTGGGCGATGACGTCGTACTCGCCTGTGATGGCGTCCACCAGCACGATGCCGTCCTTGCCCCGCAACTCCTCGGCCACGTGTTGGGCCCTGCCTGCGCTCGCTGTCACGAGCACGTATGCACGAATCATCTCGCTGCTCCCACGGTTCAAACGCCCGGCGACTGTAGCATGGGGATATGCCGTGGGCCATCCTGATCAGGCTGCTGGCCCGGTTCGCGGCCAGCCTGTTCTTCTGGCGGATGGCGACCCGCCGCCGCACCGCATTTCCGGGCGGGCAGGCGGGGCCCGGGACACCACCGAAGCCGCGTCAGATCGATGCCCAGGCGGCGCTGGATGCGGTCAAAACCTCGGTGTCGCTCACGTGGCGCGCGCTGTTGACGGCCGCGTATGCCACAGGAGCGGTCGTGGCCGCTGCGGCCGGCGTGACGATCATCGTGCTCACTCCGCGCTGGCTCGGTGCGATCCTGCTCGCTGCGGGCATCGCGGCCGGAGTCGCCGCGGTCTTCGAGGGCCGGGTGCTGTTCCTCACGCTCCGCGCGCGGAGCCGCCGCCGCCGCGACGAGCGCCTGCGCAAGGCCGCCGCGTCCTGATCGACGCCGCCAAGGGCGGCGATCAGCTCAGATACGGAGCGACACTCTCGCCCTGTTCGGCTGCATCCATCATCAACTCGCTCACCGTGGGATGCGCGTGAACGATCGAACCGAGGTCGTCCATCGACAGCCCGTCGCTGATGGCGACACCGACTTCGTGGATGATCTCGACGGCGTGCACACCCATGACGGTGGCGCCGATGAGGCGGTCCGTCGCGGCATCCGCGTAGAGCTGGGCGAGACCGTCGGGCTCACCCTCGCCGAGCGCCTTGCCGTTGCCGAGGTAGCGCGCCTGGCCGATCTTGACCTCGATGCCCGCGTCCTTCGCCGCCGATGGGTTCATGCCAACCATTGCGATTTCAGGATGCGTGTAGATGCAGGAGGGCACGACCGTGCGGTCCATCGGCATGACGTCGTGGCCGAGCGCGTTCTCGACGGCACGACCACCCTCCGCGCTGGCCAGATGCGCAAGTTGGAGACCGCCGATGCAGTCGCCCACGGCCCAGATATGAGGGTTCGCAGTGCGCAGGAATGGGTCGACGGCAATGTGGTCGTGGTCGTCGATGACCACGCCGGCGTCTTCGAGTGCGATGCCTCGGGTCTGAGCGCGACGCCCGACTGAGACCAGCAGCAGGTCTGCCTCGAGCGCTGTGCTGTCGTCGAGGTGCGCGGTGACCGTGTCGGTGCCGTAGTCGACGGACTCGACACGGCGACCGGCGAGAAAGGTGATGCCTTGCTGCTCGACGATCCGGCGCCACTGCACCACCACGCGCGGCTCGACGCCGGCCAGCACCTGCGGCAGCACCTCGACCACGGTGACCCGCGAACCCAACGCGGCAAACAGGCTCGCGAACTCACAGCCGACCACGCCCCCGCCGATGACGAGGAGACGCTTCGGAACGCGCTCGAGCTGGAGGATGCCGTTGGACGTGACAACGAGCGGATGCTCCATGTCGATCCCCGGCAGGCCCGACGGCTCCGTGCCGACGCACACGACCAGATGATCGAACGGATATCGCACGTCCCCGGCGACCACCGCTTCGCCGTCGAGGGTTCCCTGCGCGCGCACGACGGTGACGTTGCGACGCTTGCACGCGGCCTCAACGCCGTTGCGCATCTTGACGACGATCTCTTCCTTGCGCTCCATCATGCGCGCGAAGTCGATCTCGGGCTCGGGCAGGAGAATGCCGAAATCGGCAGCAGTGCGGATCTTGCGCAGCAGGTCGGCCCCCGCGAGCAGGGACTTTGTGGGAATGCATCCCCAGTTGAGGCAGGTGCCACCCAGCTCGGCGCGCTCGATGAGCGTGACCTCAGCACCCAGTTGTGCTGCGCGCAGCGCGGCGACATCACCGGCGGGACCACCGCCGAGGACGACCACCCGTTCCGTCACGGTGCGATCGACGCCGGGTCCGGAGTGGTCACCGTCGACCCGCCCTGGCCGCGCTGTGAGGTCGCGAACGCCTCGTTGACGATGCGCTCCTCTTCGAGTTGATGCGATCCCGCGTAGCCCTCGGACGGGCTCGCGCGTCGCGCCCGGCCGATGTATTCCCATTGCACGTGCATCGGTCGCGTGAGACCGACCGCGCGCTCGAGACTCCCCCATGCGCCCATGTTCTGAGGCTCTTCCTGCACCCAGCAGAGCCGCTCGAGATTCGGGTACGACGCGACCAGCCCGAGGATCGCGTCGATGGGGAGCGGGTAGAGCAGCTCGACACGGCCGATGGCGACGTCGGTCGCGTCGGCACGCTTCGGTGAAAGGCTCAACTCGTAGTACATCCGGCCCGTGCACAACAGCAGGGTGCGAACGTCATCACGACGTTGCGCACCGGTGGGATCATCGATGACTGCCTGGAAGCGCCCGGTCGTCAGGTCGGTCAGCGTGGAGCTTGCCTCCTTGAGGCGCAGCAGGCTCTTCGGCGTAAAGACGATGAGCGGCCGTGGATCCTGGAGCAGGCCCTGGCTGCGCAGGAGGTGGAAATACTGCGCAGGAGTCGAGCAGTTCGCGAGGCGCATGTTGTCGTTGGCGCAGAGCTGCAGGAACCGCTCGATACGTGCGCTCGAGTGCTCGGGGCCGCTGCCCTCGTACCCGTGCGGCAGCAGCATGGTGAGCCGAGAGTGCTGTCCCCACTTCGCGCGAGCGGACGAGACGAATTGATCCACGATCATCTGAGCGTTGTTGAAGAAGTCGCCGTATTGCGCTTCCCAGATCACGAGTGTTTCCGGATCGGCCGCGGAGTATCCGTACTCGAAGCCGAGGGTGCCCACCTCGCTGAGGGGACTGTTGAGCACCTCGAAGGTCGCCTGCGCGTCGGTGAGGTGCTGCATCGGGATGAACACCTCGCCGTTGCGCTCATCGTGAAACGCGAGATGGCGGTGGCTGAATGTCCCGCGCACGGTGTCCTGGCCGGTGAGCCGGATCGGATGCCCCTGCGCGATCAACGAGGCGAAGGCAAGCGATTCGGCGGTGGCCCAATCGATCGCGCCCTCGAGGATCGCTGTACGTCGCCGCTCCATCTGACGAACCAGCTTGGTGTTCGGCGTGAAGTGCTTCGGGAAGGTGAGCAACTGCTCGTTGAGCGCCGTCAGCGATCGATGCGAGACCGCGGTGCGCAGCATGGGATCGTCGGGTTCGTGGACGATCTGCTCGTGGGTCAGGTCGTCCAGCTCCGCGGCGAGATGCTCCTTCACCCGCTTGTGCGCGTCGGCGACCCGACCGTACGCGGCTTTCGCCATCGCGTCCACGTCCTCTGGCCTGATCAATCCCTCGGCGGTCAGCTGCGCCGCGAACAGCTCGCGCACCGTCGGGTGCTGGCGGATCTTCATGTACATCAGCGGCTGCGTGTACGCCGGCTCGTCGGCCTCGCTGTGTCCGAAGCGCCGGTAGCCGATGAGGTGGACCATCACGTCGCGCCGGTACGTGCGCCGGTAGTTGTAGGCAAACGTCATCGCAGCAAGACAGGCTTCGACGTCGTCGGCGTTGACATGCACGATGGGGATGTCAAACCCCTTTGCGAGGTCCGACGCGTAACGCGTCGACCGCGCCTCCTGAGGGTCGGTCGTGAACCCAACCTGGTTGTCGGCGATGAAGTGCACGGTCCCACCCGTGGTGTATCCCGGCAGTGACTGCAGGTTCATCACTTCCTGCACCAGGCCCTGTCCCGCGAACGCCGCGTCGCCGTGAATGAGCACTGGCAGCGCGGCCATCGGATCGAGGTGCAGCGTCGTCGCACGCCGCTGCGTCTGCGCCGCCCGGCACCAACCCTCCACCACCGGGTCGATCGCCTCGAGATGGCTCGGGTTGGGCAGCAGGCGCACCAGGATGACCTTGCCCGTCTCGGTGTGGTACGTCCCGGTGGCCCCGATGTGGTACTTCACGTCGCCGGTCGATGCGAAGCGCGCGATGTCGCGGCGCGCTGATGCGAGCTCGAACGCGTTGAGGATCGACTCGTACGAATGATTCGCGACGTGCGCCACGACGGCGAGCCGGCCGCGATGCGACATGCCCATCACCACCTCGCCGATCCCGTCGGCGGCGACGTCGGTGAGGAGCGCCTCGAGCATCGGGACGAGCGCATCGAGTCCCTCGATGGAGAACGTCTTCTGCCCAAGGAATGTGGCTCGCTGATAGCGCTCCATCGCATCGACTTTGGTGAGCCGTTCGAGCAGACGGATACGTTCCTCGGCGGTGAGCTTCGGCCTGTACGCCCCGGACTCGATGTGCTCGCGAAGCCAGACGCGTTGCTCGTGACTGGAAAGGTGCTCGATCTCGAAGGCGATCGTGCTGCAGTACGTGCTGCGCAGATTGGGGAGCACCTCGGCCAGCGTCCGACCCGGGACGTAGACGCGCAGCAGGTCGGCAGGGATCTGCTCCATCAATTCCGGCGTCAGCCCGTACGTCGAGGGGTCCATCGCGGGGTCACCGATCGGCGGTGAGCCGAGTGGATCGAGATGGGCTCCGAGGTGACCATGCGTGCGGTGCGCTTTCACGAGCGACGTGGCGGCCTGCATCGCAGCGAGCAGGACCCGGTCGGGTGCGGCGGGCGCGAGCCCCGAGGTGGACGGGATCGGCGCCGGCGGCGGTGATGACGCAACCGCCCGGGGAGCCACCGCGTCGAGCGCCGGCAGGTTGATGCCAAGACTGGCTGCAACCTGCTCGTAGAAACCGCCGGCGCCGTCGAGGAGGGCCTCGATCCCACCCAGGAACTCGCCGGACTGGGCGCCCTGAATGACCCGATGGTCATAGGTGCTCGTCATCGTCATCACCTTGCCGATGCCGAGCGCCGCCATGCTCGCCTCCGATGCGGAGCGCCACTCGGCGGGGTAGCCGATCGCTCCGACGGCGATGATCGTTCCCTGGCCGGGCATCAACCGCGGAACGGAGGCGACCGTGCCGATGCCACCCGGATTGGTGAGCGTCAACGTGGCTCCCTGGAGGTCATCGGCGTCCAGCGTGTTCGTGCGCGCCCGCTCGATGAGGCGTTCGTACTCCTCGCGGAACTCGTTGAACGGATGTTGCGCGGCGTTGCGAATCACCGGGACGACGAGCGAGCGGGAGCCGTCTTTGCGCACGCTGTCAACCGCGAGTCCGAGGTGCGCGGGCCCGGGCACACGCGCCGGCTTGCCGTCGTCGGTGCGAGCGAAATGTGTCGTCATGGCCGGGCTCGCAGCCGCGGCACGAGCGATCGCGTAGCCGATCAGATGCGTGAAGGACACCTTGATCGGCTTGGCGGCGGCGGCCAGTGCGCTGTTGATCTGACGCCTGCGAGCGTCAAGAACCTCCACCGCCACGGTCCGAAATGAGGTCGCGGTGGGGACGTCGCGGCTGCGCTCCATGTAGTCGACGAGTGCCGCTGCGGGACCGCGGATCGGCTCGGCGGCGTCACCATCTGCGACACGAACCGTCGTGTCAGAGCGCGGGCCGCCGGCACGATTCGCGCTGAGCACGTCGCCTTTGGTCACGATGCCGCCGGGCCCGGAGCCGTGCACCGCGTGGAGGTCGACCCCGTTCTGAGCGGCGGCTCGCCGGGCCAGTGGCGCGGCGTCGACGTCGCTCGCGTCCGAGGGCTCCGAGGGCTCCGCCGCGATCAGGGGCTCCGGCGCGGGGCGAGGTGTTGCGGGCTCCTCTGCGACCGGAGGTACGGCGGGTTCGACGGCGGCGGGAGACGCGGTCCCGTTCGTCTCGCCGAGTACGCCTGGTACGTCCGCGCCTTCAGCAATCACCACCGCCGGCGCCGTGGGCGCCGCAGCCTTCGTGACCGTGCCGGGAACGATCCGCCCGAGGACGGCGCCAACGGAGACGGTCTCGCCTTCGGCGGCGACGATCTCCGTAAGCTCACCCGTCGTCGGGGCAGGGACCTCGACGTCGACCTTGTCGGTGGTGACCTCGACGAGGGCCTCGCCCTCGTCGACGCTGTCACCGACCGCTTTGAGCCATCGGGAGACGATCCCCTCCGTCACGGACTCACCCATCGCCGGAAGGGTCAGCGAAACCGGGTCAGCCACCCTTGAATCGTCTCACCTTCTCACTCCAGCAGTGCGGCCGGCCGTTGACCGCAGGCGAACCGGCCGGAGCGGGTGTTGGGACATCGGGGGGTACCGGCGTCGGCGTCGCATCGGGAGGCAGCGACGGTGAGACCGCCGGCGGATCGATCACGGGAGCGCGCGGATCCTGATAGCAGCCCACCGGAGGGGTGCACCCGGTCAGCACGAGCCCCCAGTCGGGTAATTGGGCGAAGCTGGTGGATTGCCAGTTGAGCGCGGTGGTCGGGGCGGTGTCGAGGGAGTGGGTCACGCAGTCATCGACCCGGCAGTGATCACTCGGCGTGACGATGAAATGCTGGTCGACGCTGTCGCTGAAGCCATTGCCGAGCACGTCGAGCTCCATGCTTTTGCAGGCTTGGGCGGCTGCCTGAAAGCAGGCAGCAGCCGGGTCCGACGAGATGGATGCGGTGTGGGCCGCGTTCGGCAGATCGTCGAACGCCGGGCGACTGTTGGTATACACATTCTCGTATAGTGTTGATCGGCTGGGCAAGCGCTCGGTCCGGCCGGTGGGGCGACCGTCAACCTCGATCGCTGGAGGCCGTCCCATGGTTGTCCTTCGCCGCTTCCGCCTGCTGGTCGGCGCCGCCGCGGCCGTCGGTCTCATCGCCTTCGCGCTTCACGCTGCGGCGCAGGCGCCGACGCCCGGTCGATACATCAGTTGGGTGCCACCGGCGACGGCGACAGCAACGCCTGGCGATGGACCCGCCCTCCCGATGGCGAGTGCGCCGCCGGTCACCGATTCAGGTCCGCTCGGTGGTCTGGCAATGCCGCTCTCGGGCCTGTTCAAGCAGCTCAATCTCAACACGGCGGAGACCGCGACCGGACAGCTCGCCATCCTCAAGGAGCTCGAAGACGCTCTCGCAACTCGGATTTCCGAGTTCCTGCAGTGGGTTACGGGCGGACGATGAACGCCGGGCGGTCAGAATCGAGAGGTGCCACCACCAATACAGCCTGGCGAGTTGCGCCGAGCCGACCTCCGCAATGTCGCGATCATCGCCCACGTCGATCACGGCAAGACCACCCTCGTGGATGCCCTGCTCAAGCAGTCGCGTGTCTTCGCCGCGCACGAACAGGTCGGCGAGCTGATCATGGATTCCAACGACCTCGAGCGCGAGAAGGGGATCACGATCCTCGCCAAGACCACCTCGGTTCGATACAACGGGGTGAAGCTCAACATCATCGACACGCCCGGCCACGCGGACTTCGGCGGCGAGGTCGAGCGTGTGCTCGGCATGGCCGACGGCTGCCTCCTCCTCGTCGATGCGGCCGAAGGGCCCATGCCGCAGACGCGAGTCGTGCTTCGTCAGGCGATGGCACTCGGTCTGCAACCGATCATCGTCGTGAACAAGATCGACAGAGCCAACGCGCGCCCCGCGGAGACAGTGGAGGCGACGCATGACCTCCTGCTCGAGCTCGCCAAGGAGGCCTGGCAGCTCGACGCGCCGATCCTCTATACCGATGCTCGCGAGGGCACGGCAACCGCCGACCTCACGCATCCCGGGGTCACCCTCGAGCCGCTGCTGGACGCGATCCTCGAGCACGTCCCACCGCCACTCGCCGACCCTGAAGGGCCGCTGCAGATGCTCGTCAGCAACCTCGACCACGACAATTGGAGCGGACGGCTCGCGCTCGGCAAGATCCATCGGGGAACCGTCCATCCGGGCCAGAGCGTGGTCTGCTGCACCGCAGCCGGCGCCGGCAAGCTCGAGCGCATCGCCACCGTGCTGACCGTCGAGGCCCTGCAGCGCATGTCGGTCGAGTCGGCCTCGGCGGGCGAGATCGTCTATCTCTCCGGTCTGCAGGCGGTCGCCATCGGCGACACGATCGCCGACGCGGAGACGCCGGAAGCGCTCCCGCGACTCGAGATCGGTGAACCGACGCTGCGCATGCAGTTCTCCGTGAACCAGTCGCCGCTCGCAGGGCGAGAGGCGACGGTGAGCAGCACGTCGCGGCAGTTGCGAGCCCGCCTGCAACGTGAGCTGCTCACCAACGTCGCACTGCGAGTCGAGGACGGGCCGACTGCGGACATCTTCGACGTCAGCGGACGCGGCGAGCTGCACCTGGCGATCCTCATCGAAACGATGCGGCGCGAGGGGTTCGAGTTCGAGGTGTCGCGCCCGGCGGTGATCACGAAGGAGGTCGACGGTGAACGGGTCGAGCCGGTCGAGGACTGCGTCATCGACTGCTCGGCTGAGGTCGTCGGCGCAATCACCGATGCGCTCGGCTCACGCGGGGCAAAGATGACGGCGATGCGCACCGACGCCGGCGGCGGCGTCCGGCTCACGTACCACGCACCGACGCGAGCGCTGATCGGGCTGCGCAGCCAGATCCTCACGCTGACCCGTGGCACCGGCGTCATGGCGACCCGGCTGCTCGGATGGGAGCGCACCTGGGCGCTGCCGACAACCTTGCGCACCGGCGTCCTCACTGCGAGCCAGCCGGGGACTGCCGTGGCCTACGGACTCGTGACGTTGCAGGAACGCGGACAACCGCTCATCGCGCCCGGAACACCGGTCTACGAGGGCATGGTCGTGGGGCTCAACCGTCGCCCGGGCGACATCCACCTCAACGTCACCAAGCAGAAGCAGAAGACCAATATCCGGTCGTCCACCGAGGACATGACCATCCGGCTCGTGCCGCCACGGAAGATGTCCCTCGAGGAGTGCCTCGACTTCATCATCGATGACGAGCTTGTGGAGGTGACTCCGGTCGGTATCCGGATGCGCAAGCGCGTGCTCAACGCAGACGAGCGCAACAAACTCCGCAAGCGGGCAATGGTCGGCGAGATCGGCTGACCGTCACCGACCCCGCGGGTGCTCAGCTTGGTGTTGTCGTGGTGCTCTGAGCGGCGCTGCGCTCGGCGGCCTTCTTCGCTGCCTTAGCGATGGCGGATGCCTTCGGCTTTTTGCCCTGGCGCTTCGGTGCTCCACGCGACTTCTCATTGGCCATGTCGTTCTCTCCTCAGCACTTGTTCCGTCAGCACGAGATTAATACAAGTCTGCCTGCGCGGAAACAGGCGAGGTCGATGTGACCGGGTGATGTCGGGATCAGTGCGGCGGAGTGCACGCCGAGGATGCCGGCGCGGTCGGACCGCAGACAGCGATCCCGGTGTCCCAGTCCACGACGTACTGCGTCGTCCCGACGTGATACGCCACGGTGTAACCGCTCCAGCCGCCACCCGTGGACTGCGCCGGCGTGCCGATGCCGATGTCGAGCTCCGTAGTCACCTGGGGTGCTCCTGTCGGCTGCCCTCCGCTGGAATCGCACTCCTGGGTCACGCGATATCCGCTCACGGGCTCGCGCGCCCCAGGCATCGCAGCTGGAAATCCGCGGACGATGCCGCCGATCCCGAATGCCGGATCGCGCACGAACGCCCCGAGAAACACGAGTTCCGGCCCGCCTGCCGAAACAGGCGAGACACTCTCGAGCACGGCCGCGTCCGAACCAGGCTCGAGGCAGAGCTCATATCCAGCTGTCCACGGTCCGGTTGCACCGGCGTCGAACGCAAAGCTCGCCCCACTGAGGGCTCCGAGCGGGCCATCGTTGTGCAAGTGGATGGGCCCGAACGTGTGAAAGACATTGATTCCCCCGAGGACAAGGGCGGCAGCGGCAGCGGCCGAGAGAACCGGTGCGACTTTGCGATCAGGCCGAGTGGCGGTCAGCACGTGCAATCTCTTCCTGCTTCAACCTCGAACGTGGCGTCACCCTAGCAGTCCCCTGGACCGACCGCAACCCGCGGCCGGCCGGTCGCGACGGGTGCGGTTCGCTCGGCTGCCACGATCTGTTGCCGGACGGTGCTACCCCCGCTCTGCGACCCCGATCAACGTCCTCGCTGGAATATCCACACGGTCATCCGCATCCGTCGTACGTCCCAGGTGTGGCATGACGGCACGAGTCATACGCTCGTAGGCATCAGCGTCGAGCGCGCTCACCTCCGTAGAAAACGGAGTGCTCACGAGCGCTCGCATCGCCTGACGGACGCCGTGTTCGAAGTGCATGACCGCTGTGTGGTCCGATAGCCGGGCAACGACATCAACATTTCTTATCCGGAGACTCCGCGCGCCCTACGTGAAGAGCGAGCTGTATCCGTTCAGCGCAGGTTGGCCACCGAGGTGCGCATACAGCACCTTCGACGTCGGAGCAATCTCCTTCCGAGTCACCATGTCGATCATCCCGGCCAGCGACTTGCCCTCGTACACCGGGTCCGTGATCATCCCCTCGAGCCGCGCACCTCGCTGAATGGCCTCCACGGTCGCATCGTCCGCGAGCCCGTACGTACCGGCGTGATAGCGGTCATCGAGGATGATCTCTTCGGTTCGCAGATCACGCCCGATATCGATCAACTCGGCCGTTTGCCGTGCGATACGCGTGATTTGGTCGAGCGTCTCCCCGGGCTTGGCGGATGCGTCGATGCCGATCACCGTGCGGGGCCGCTCCTGCGCGGCGAACCCGGCGATCATCCCCGCCTGCGTGCTGCCCGTGACGGAGCACACGACGATGGTGTCGAAGAAGATCCCGAGCGCTCGCTCCTGCTCAGCGACCTCCTGCGCCCAGCCGGCGAAACCGAGACCGCCAAGCGGATGGTCGGACGCGCCGGCGGGGATCGGGTACGGCTTGCCTCCGGCGGCTTCAACGTCGGCAAGCGCCTGCTCCCAGCTCGCCTTGAAGCCGATGCCGAACCCCTCGGCCACCATCCTTATGTCCGCACCGAGGATCCTGCTGAGCAGGATATTGCCAACCTTGTCGTAGACCGGGTCCGACCAGTCGACCCAGCTCTCCTGAACAAGCACGCACTTCATGCCGACGTGCGCGGCGGCCGCCGCGACCTGTCGCGTGTGATTGGACTGGACGCCGCCGATCGAAACCAGCGTGTCGCAGCCCCGCGCCCTCGCATCAGCGACAAGGTACTCGAGCTTCCGCATCTTGTTGCCGCCGTATGCCAGTCCGCTGTTGCAATCCTCGCGTTTGGCCCACACCTCCGCGCCGCCGAGCGACCTTGTGAGCCGTTCCAGCGGATGCACCGGCGAAGGACCGAACAGCAGGGGCTGGCGCGCAAAGGTGTCGAGCTTCATCGGCCCGACTCTATCGCTTGACAGACATACACAAATCCGTATAGTCTGTTGACTGTCCGGGTGCTCATCCCGGAACGGCCGGAGGGGCGACCGATCACCGAACCACATGTATCGGAGGTCGCCCATCGTGGCTCAACTCAAGGCGCTCATCGACAACTGGATTCTCATCGCGCAGGGTCTGCTCGCAAGCGTTGGCGCGCTCGCGTTCCTGATTGCGTTCATGTACAAGATCGTCGCCGTCGACCCGTCGAGCGTCGCGCAGGCGAAGAAGTGGATCGGTCGAATCGTCTTCGGAACGATCGGCGTGGAGGTCGCCGGCACCCTGACGCACGCGCTCATCGCGAGCGTGCCCGCAACGATTCACTGAGCCGCCGTGCCATCCGTCCCGGGCATCGTGCAGACCTTGCACGATCCGCTCGGCACCATCCTGCAGTTGCTCACGGGCGTGCTCGGGCACTTCATCGCCACAGCCCGCGCGGACCTCGACACGGAGCTGACTCGGTATCTGCTCAGCACCGTCGACCCAACAATATCCGGCGTCCGTCCCCTGACTGCGAATCCGGCGGTCGCGCGTCTCAACACATCCCTGGCGCTCATGGCTGATGTGCTCGTGGGCGCCGTGCTCCTGTACGCGTCGCTGCGGAGCATCTTCGAGCGCTCGGTGCACGCCAGCTACGAACTCCAGGTGGTCGTCCCCCGAGTGATGGCCGCACTGGTGATGGTGCACGGCTCGATCTACTTCATCCAGATGGCTGTGGATCTGAACAATGCGATCGGCAACGTCGCGCAATCGCTCGGCGGTCCGCTGACGATCGACACATTGCCGTGGTCAGCATCGATGAGCCCGGCAACCGTCGCAATCGTGCAGGCATCACAGGATCTGTTCCACGCCATCTTCGCGCTCGGTGTCGTTGTCGCCCTGGTCATCCTCGTGCTCTCGTACGTGATCCGAACAGCGATGCTCGACGTGCTGATCGTTCTCGCGCCCCTCGCCGCGCTCTGTTCGGTGCTTCCGGACACTCGGCACTTCGGATTCAAGTGGCTGCGGCTGTTCCTCGTTGCCGTCTTCATGCAAGCGGTACAGCTGATCATCCTTCGGGTTGCGGTGGCGGTCGGCTTCGGCGCGGGGAGTGGCGTCGCCGAAAGCCTGTACGCGCTCGCGACGCTCTGGATCCTCCTCAAGGTGCCGGGGACACTCCATGCGGCTACGCAGGTCGAGACTCACACATCGCGTGCAGCTCGACACGTGCAGCGATCGGTGCATCGTGTGCTCGTTCCAGCGCACCACGCCGTCAGCCGCCGGAGCGCCCTGTGATCCGCTCGATCGTTGCCGTCACCGCGGTCGTGACCATCGGGCTCTGCGGCGGGACCGCGCTCGCCGCCGGATCAACGGCGACGTCGGCCGGTGGTGTCGCGTTTGTGAAACCGCTTGCCCACTCGTGGATATCTCAGGGCTTCGGGTGCACGAACTTCGCGTTCGAAGCCGTTGACCTCGCATGCCCGGGGCATCACTGGCACTCCGGCATCGACCTGGCCGCCGCGCTCGGGACACCGGTTAGGGCGACTCTGCCGGGCGCGGCGACCGTCCTCATCTCCGCAACCGGCTATGGGCTGCACGTGATCATCGATCACGGGGGCGGTCTCAGCAGCCTCTACGGGCACCTCGACACGGTCACGATCGTGACGGGTGACATCGTGACGCCAGGCGAGGTCATCGGCACAGTTGGCGCAACCGGGAACGCCACCGGTCCCCATCTGCACTTCGAGATCCGGCGAGACGGCGTCGCCGAGGATCCGCGTCGGGACCTCGCGCTGCCATGACGGTCGCGGTTATGAGCCGCAGGCGTTCCTGCCCGCGGAGGAACTCGTCCTCAGTGAGACTGCGCATCGTCGTGTCGGCGTGGCGAAACGTGTCGACCTGCTGAAGGAAGTGCGCGAGACCGGCCGGGTACGTCTCACGCCCCTGCACGAGCGCCTCCTGGCGGAATCCTGCTGCCGCGAACGCCGTGCACGTCTCCTTGACGGAAGGGTACGTGGCGATCACCCGAGCGGTCTCAGGGAACCGTCGGACGAGTTCGATCCCGTGGAGCTCCATGTCCCCAGGGGCTCGTACCTGTCCGGGAAGCCCTGCCGGATGAGGATCGGGGCGCCGGGGCGCAGCACACGGCGGATCTCGTGGGCGGCGACTTCCAGGTCTGGGATGTGGTGAATGACAAGGGAGAGCCACACGGCATCCCCCGACGCATCCGGCAGCGGTACGCGGCTCGCGGTTCCGTCGAGCACCTGAACGGCGGGCATTCGCGGGATCTGATCGGGCATCGCGGCCGACGGCTCGACTGCGATGACGCTGAGGTCGAACCACTCGCTGAATGTTCGTCGCAGGTGATCCTGGCCATGTCAGGCGACCTTGATGGTGCCTACAGCGTGTGCGCGCTGGACGGGCTGCGCGCGTCACCCGACGCGCTGCGCGCGTCCGCCACAGGCGCAGTCCGTGTATCGGCTGACGGCGTCGTGCGCGCCTGCCGCCAGACGACCCAGATACGCTGCACCGCGGTGACGTTCGTCAGCACGGCGAGGATCCAGAGCGCCCAAATCAGAAGCGGTGCGATGACGAGTCCGATCACCGTGATCACGACACGCTCCGGGCGCGCGAGCAAACCACCGTTGACGGTGAATCCGAGGGACTGCGCACGTGCCCTGACGTACGACACAAGCAGAGAACCTGTGAGCGCGAACACAACCAGCATCGGCTCGAGCGTGTGATGGCCGTGAAAGATGAAGTACGCGAGCAACGCGATGGCGGTCATCGCCTCGGCGTAGCGGTCGACCGTCGAGTCGAGGAATGCGCCGTACCGCTGTTCGCGCCCGGTCACGCGCGCGAGCGCCCCATCGAGGATGTCGAAGCCGCTCGCGAGGAGCAGCAGCAAGCCGCCAGGGAGGAGATACCCGAAGCCGACCAGCACGGCTGAACCCGCACAGATCAGGAGACCGAGCATCGTGAGAATGTTCGGTGTGAAGCCAAGGGCGCGGAGCGCCGGCACGGCACGCCGGGCGCCCGACCTAACCCAGTCCTGAAGTCTGGACGTGAACACCAGACGCCTCCATGCTGGCCGTCGCCCGCAGCCGCGCGACGCGGTACACGTCGAGCACCTCGTTGACCACGTGGTCCCAGTCGTACAGCTGCGCTTTCGCCAAACCCTGGACACTCATGGCCGCACGGCGCGATGGATTGTCGAGGAGCGCGCCGAGCGCGGCCGCCCACTCCTTGGGATGGCGCGGAGGCACGAGCACACCGTCGACGTCGTGCGTCACCACGCTGCTGAAGCCCGGTATCGATGACGCCATCACAGGCACGCCGCTCGCCATCGCCTCGAGCAGAACGATGCCGAAGCTTTCGCCGCCCGTCGCCGGCGCGCAGAAGATGTCGGCGGACGCGTAGTACCGCGGGAGATCCTCCGATGACACGCGCCCGCAGAACTCGACGTCGGGTATACCCATTGCCGCGACCTGACTCTCGTAGCCCCAACGCATCGGTCCGTCGCCGACGATGACCAGCCGCGCGTCGCCGCGTGCGCGACGCAGTTGACCGTACGCCTCCAGCAACGTCGGCAATCCCTTGCGCGACTCCAGTCGACCGACGAACAGGATCGTCGACTTCCCGGGAGTCCGCAGGTGCTCGAGCCGCGCATGGTTCGGGTTGAACCGAGCGCAATCGATGCCGTTCGGCACCACACGATATTCGCCCTCGAAATATCGGGCGATGAAGTCACGCGCCGGGACGCTGACGGCGATATGCGCGTGCAGGCGCTTGAAGTAGCGCTTGAGGAACGGCCTGCCGTAGTAGTAGCCGAGGTTGCGCCGCGACATCGCGTGGAACGTCCCCACGTTGGCGCCGCTGTGAAACCGCAGGACGGTGATCGGCAGCGACGGAACGAGCGGCTCGTGATAGTGCACGACGTCAAACGCTTTCTCGTCGAGGAGCGCCCGTACGCGTCGCACCAGGTGGAACGACAGCGCGATCCGCGCCACCGACCCGTTGGTCCGGACGGGCACAGACCGGCCGATACGCACGTACCCGGGGATCCCGTGATCATCACCCACACGGCTCGACGGTGCGAGGACGGTGACGTCATGGCCGCGCGCCCGGAGCTTGTCCGAGAGATGCCGCACATGCTCGGTCACGCCGCCGGGGTGCATGAAGTCGTACGGGGAGACCAGGCAGATCCTCATCGCGCTCCGGTCCCCGTCCAGATGGGGTCGAGAACATGCCACTGCTCGGGATGGTCCCGGATCGCCAGTTCGAAGATGCGCAGCAACACCTCTGCAGTCTTGCGCACCTCGGCGTCCCTGGGTTGATCTGGCGAATAGCGGATCTCCGGGTACACGACGGCGTGGACCCGGTACGTGTCGCGGAAGAGCAGGATCGGGACCACCGCTGCCCCGGAACGGATGGCGATCTCGACCGCCCCAATCGGGATGGGCGCCGGCTCGCCGAAGAACTGGAGCGGCTCACCATTGCCGACGAGATCCCGGTCGAGCGCCATCGCCACGACGCCCCCGGAACGCAGCACCTTGTAGACCTCGCGCATTGAGTTGGCGCCAAGCCGGCGGGCCACCTGCATGTCGCCCTCGCGCATCGCCTGCGTGTCGATCGGGATGATGTGCACGCCCTGCGCGCGCCGAGCGCCGACCACCCGCTCGAAGAGTTGCGGAGGTCGGAGCACCTCGGCGAGGAGTGCCATCTTGTGGCCCATCTTGTTCCAGCCCGCGAGGCCCACTTCCCAGGAGCCGAAGTGCATGGAGGCGACGACCACTCCGTTGCCGCGTGCGATCGCATCGGTGAAGTGGTAGAGGTCGTCGATGTGGATCCGCGAGGGTAGGTCCGTGCGCCGTGAGGACATCTCCATGACGTCCACCCAACAGTGCGTGAGGTTGCGCAGGTTGCGCCGCACGAGGCGTTCGAGCGGCCGGTGGCCGATGGCCGGCAGCACGTGGCGCAGGTTGTCGCGCAGGCCGTCGAATCTCGACGGCACAGTCGCGAGGAGGGCGTCGGCGGCGCGATCGCCAAGCCAGTACGACACCTTCTGCGGCAGCAGACCGACGAGCGTCTCTGCACCGCGATAGGCGTAGTAGGGCAGCATGCGATCCCGTCCGGGCGCCTGGAGCTCGCGACTCGTCAGCGCCACGCCGCCGGCTTGCACCAATGCTGTCGGCTCCCGTTCGCTCAGGTGATTAATTCGTCGCGGGTGTGGCGGGCTCCGCCTCCGCCGACTCGGTGAGCACCTCTGCGGCCCGTCCGTTGTGATGTCCCACGGCTTCCGCGACGGCGCCGCCGGCGATGTACTCCTCAGTCGCCCGGTGCGCCTCGTCGTCCGACACCTGCTTGGGCGGCGACTTCATGAAGTACGACGAGGGACCCTCGAGGGTGCCGCTCAGCCCACGGTCGAGTCCGAGCTTGCAGCAGCGCACAGCGTCGATGACGATGCCGGCACTGTTCGGCGAGTCGTGCACCTCCAGCTTCAGCTCGACGTTCAGCGGCACATCGCCGAACGACTTGCCCTCGAGACGGATGAACGCCCATTTGCGGTCGTTGAGCCACGGCACGTAGTCCGAGGGACCGATGTGGATGTGGTCCTTCTGCAGCGGCGTCTCGAGCTGGGACTGCACGCTGTTGGTTTTGCTGATCTTCTTGCTCATCAACCGCTCGCGCTCGAGCATGTTGAGGAAGTCGGTGTTCCCACCGAAGTTGAGTTGGTACGTGTTCTGGATCTCGACTCCGCGATCCTCGAAGAGGTGCGTCAGGACGCGATGCACGATGGTCGCGCCGACCTGCGACTTGATGTCGTCGCCGATGACCGGCACGCCGGCCTTGCGGAAGCGGGCCTGCCAGTAGTCCTCGCGAGCGATGAACACCGGCATGCAGTTCACCATCGCGCACGGCGCCTCGAGGATCTGTTCGGTGTACCAACGCGTCGCGGCCTCGCTGCCGACGGGCAGGTAGTTGACGACGACATCGGTGCCGGTGTCCTTGAGGACCTGCGCGATGTCGACGGTGGACCCGGGCGCCTTGGTGATGACCTCGGAGAGATACTTGCCGAGACCGTCGTGGGTCATGCCGCGCTGGACGGGGATGTTCAACTTCGGCACGTCACTGAACTTCACGGTGTTGTTCAAGCCGCTGAAGATCGCTTCCGACACGTCCTTGCCGACCTTCTCCTTGTCGATGTCGAACGCCGCGGAGATCTCGATGTCGGAGATGTGGTAGCCGCCGAGGTTCACGTGCATGAGACCAGGCACGCGGTCATTCGGATCGGCGTGCTTGTAGTACTCGAGCCCCTGGACGAACGACGAGGCGCAGTTGCCTACGCCGATGATCGCGACTCTGACTTTCTTGCTCACGACGCGCCCTCGTGTACCGGTGTTGTTGATGTGATCTCGGCCGGCATTCCTGCTACGGAGATGAGCCGAGCGAAACTCTTGAAATGGGAGGCGATTGCCTCGCGGTCGAGACGGCAGAAGACCTCGCGTCCATCACGCCGGGTGCGGATCACCTCTGCCTTGCGCAAGATGCGAAGGTGCCAGCTCATGCGCGGCTGGCTCACCTGGCAGTAGTCGGCGAGCTCGGAGACACGCATCTCCGACGTCGCGGCGAGCCGCTCGACGATGAGCAGCCTGGTCGGGTTCGCCAGTCCCTCGAAGTGCACCGAGAGATCACTCGCACCGACGGCGATGCTCCCTGGGAGCGCGCGGCGCGGAGGCCGGACCGGCGCTTCAGGAACCATTGTGACGAAGCATAAAGGAATCTTTCATAAAGGATCGCTTATGAATGCTAGACCGTCGGGGACCCGGTGCGCAAGGCCCCCGGATCAGGCAGCGGGGTCGTTCTCGCCGTCGGTGAGGGGGGACGGCGGCTCAATCCCGGCTTTGTCGCCCTGTTCGGCGGTCGTCCTCCCCTCGTAGGACGGCAGGATCGCGGCCAGCAACGCGAGGATCACCGCGCACACGACGATCACGACGACGAACCCCACGATGGCGAGTCCG
>DATKQX010000118.1:0-13434 GCA_035532495.1 Saccharimonadales bacterium (SeqCode) | reverse complement strand
TCTCAAGCGCGTCAGATCGCCGCGGACGCCGGCGTGACCTACCACGCGCTCACCGGACCGGTGCTGCCGACACTCGTGACGTATTTGACGTCGCCGGGTGTTGCCGTAGTCGTGGCGGGCGCTTCGACCGGGCGCCGCGCTGATCGGCTGCTGGGAAGACACGCTCTCGCGCTCGCCAGAGCCGCGCAGCGGCCGCTGATCATCGCCCCGGTCGGGGCAGAAGTTGGCGCGACCCTGCATCGCGTCCTGGTCCCCCTCGACGCCTCTTCGCTGACACGAGCGACGCTCAAGGAAACGGTGGAACTCGCGCGTGCCGCGCGCATCGAAGTCGTTGCTCTGCACGTTCATCCCTATCACGCACTACCGATGTTCACCGACCAGCCGCAGCATGAGCTGCCCGCGTGGTCAGATGAATTTCTTCGTCGTTACTGGCCGGGGTCAACGCCACTTCCCCGGTTGCTGCATCGAGTGGGTGTGCCGGCGGACGAGATCGCCAGAGCGATGGACGAAACCGATGCGGACATGCTGGTGCTGGCCTGGAGCCGAGACCTTTCGCCGGGGCGCGCTCGGATCGTGGCCAGGGCCCTGCGAGAGTCGAGACCGGTGCTCCTTCTCCCCATCCAACCCCAACGCGCAACCGTCGAAGGCCGCGACCTCCCCGGCATCGCCTACCGCGGGGTCGCGAGCGCTGTCGCCTAATCCAGGGTTGGCGCAACGGCAACGTCGGCGCGGGTGGGGTGGGACGGGGGCGGTGAGTCAGCCCGCCACTCACCCCGGCTGTCGCGACGCGCGGTCGCCGGCCGCTCCGACGATGGGTGGAGTTCGACGCCGCCGGGCAGGTGGACCACGATCCGCGAATCCCCGTCAATCTCGAGATCGTCGCTCCGTACGGTGATGGTGAGGCGGCTGCCTCGCACCTCCAGCGGCAGCTGGAACATAGTCCACTCCGGGGGCAGATGAGGATCGAGCGCGACGCCATCCGGGGTGAGCCGGAGCCCAGCAAAGCCGAACGCGAGCGCCTGCCACAGGGTCCCCAGGGTGGCGAGGTGCAGTCCCCCAGCGGTCGTGCTGGTGACATCATCGAGATCCAACCTGCCGACCAGCCGGAGCAGCTCCAAGGCCTCGTCGAGGCGGCCGGCACGAGCCAGGAGTCCGGCATGAATTCCGGGTGACAGCGAGCTGCCGTGCGCGGTTCGAGGCTCGTAGTACGCGAGGTTCGGAGCGAGCGACCCAGGAGCAACCTCCTCGGGGACCATGTGGTGGAGCATCAGGACGTCAGCCTGCTTGATGATCTGCGATCGGCTGACAAGATCCTGTCCGAAGAGCAAGTCCGCAGCCACCGGGCGCCGGGAGACCGCCTTTGACAGGTCGAAGACGTCGAGGGTGTAGAACCCGGCGAACTGCTCATAGAGCTGGGTGGCCGGGTCGTACCCGTCGACCATGCCGGCGGCAAGTGCGCCCCAATGCCGGCGCTCGTCGTCGGTGAGGCGCCTGAGTCCGTCGTCGTGCAATTGCAGCGCGCGCCGAAGATTCCAGCGTGCCATCACATTGGTGAAGGCGTTGTCGTTGACGATCTCGTGGTACTCGTCGGGACCGATGACCGCGTCGATGTGCACCCGGCCCGCGGGGTCGCGGCGACAGCGCGACGCCCAATATCTCGCTGTATCGATCACGAGATCGGCGCCCGGGCCGGCCATGAATTCGATGTCACCGGTCCAGTCCGCATAGAAGCAAGCGGCCCAGGCGACGTCAGCCGCGATGTGCTCCTCGTACTCCCCGGTGCGAACGATCACCTCACGTCCCGTCTGGTCGCGCATCAGCGTCGGGGTCACATCTTCGCCGGTGACCGCGGACTCCCACGGGAATCGCGCCCCATCCTTGCCGAACGAGACGGCACGCGTTCGCGCCGCCGGCAGACGCCGGATCCGGTATTCGAGCATCGCGCGCGCTGCAGCCGGGTGGGTGAGCACAAGAAATGGAAGGACGAACACGTCTGCATCCCAGAACACGTGTCCGCGGTACGCGTCACCGCTCAGGCCGCGAGCACCCACGAACGCCTCGCCGTCATCGGGCACCTGACCGATCAGGTGGAAGAGGGCGAAGCGGACGGCGTGCTGCAATTCGTCATCACCCTTGATCACGACATCCGCCCGCTCCCAGCGTGACGCCCATGCCTCACGGTGCTCGCGGAGAAGGTCCTCGACGTCATCAGTCTTCCGGGCACTGACAGAGTTCCCCTCATCACGCCGGTAGTGCGCAACCCGGTCGACGCGCGCTCCCGTTGGTGCTGTGAACGTCTGCGCCGTCGCAGACACTGTTACGGATGTGCCCTCATCGCTGACATGCTGGTGGTTGGTGCCGTTGATGCCCCAGCCATGCGCGTTTTCTTGATCAGGAAGGCGCAATGGGACGACGGAGTCCTGGCGCAGATCCAGCGCTTCGACGGCAAGCGCTACCACGCCTGGGCGATGGAGGGCCGCCAGACTTAGGGCTCGGACCCGCTTGGTGGCGTCCACCACCTCTTGCCAGAGTACCCCCGTCCGAAGGTCGAGCACGCGTTGCAGCTCAGCCTCGTCCGGCAGGATCGCCGGTGTGTCTTGCCAGATCGGGCAGGGAAGTAAGTGAGTGTCCTCACCCTGGCCCTCGAAGGCGCCGTTCACGAAAACTGTTGGCGTCACCGTCGGATGTTGCATGCACGGCGCCCCGCCGCTGCTGATGGTTCCCGAGCCGAGGGTCAAGAGCACCTGACGCACACGCTCCAGCTTGTGGTCAGCCCCCAAGACGGTGACCGACCAGAGAGGGTCGACGTCGATCCCAGGCAGTTCGTGACCCTCGTGCCGGATCGCTTGATCGCCGAGGAAGGCGAGAAAGGCGGCGGGCCCCCCGCCGACATGATCCACTTCAGGGGGCACCCCCTCCGGCTCCACCCCGACGGAGAGCACCGCAGATCGCTCTGCTCCGGGGACGAGCATGTAGTGATCGCTCCCCCGCATGCCGCCGAGCGGGCCCATCTCGTCGCCCGCGATGGCGACCAGTGCTGGTCCTATGCCACGTCTCCACCACCTCTTCATCAGCCAGTCGAGCGAGTCGGACTTGTCGGTCAGGCCGATCTCCACGTACTTGCCGTCGGTGGTCACCCGCGGGTCGTCCAGGCCCGCGGCGCGCGCCTCGCGACTGGCAAGCTCGACAGCAGCTGCAAGTGACCCAATACCGTGCGCCCGAAGACGGTTGCCAACCGCGTCGATGAGTGCCGCGATCTGCGCCTTGGGAGGATCCTCCCACTCCGGCAGAGGGAGAAGGTCCACCTTGCGTCGGTTGAAGCGGGGCGTGATCGGCGCCGGCGTCAGACCCTGGGCGACCAGCGCTGCGGCTGTTCGCTCCGCAGCCCGGTCGAGCGCCGCGTCCTCGGTAGCCGTCGCCTGGCGCCGGTGAAGGAGCCGCGGTCCACTTGCATCGCACTCGTAAACCTCGGATCCGCGATTGACGCAGAAGTAGAGATGTCCGGGACCTGTTGGGCGGGCTCGTAGCTGGCCATCGATGTTCTCGACATGGGTACCGCTGGTCACAGCCAGGTCGACACCGAGGGTGATGAGCTGCTCGAGTTGGTGGCGAATCAGCGCGCCGTCAGCCCGACGATCGGGAACGGCAGTGCCATCCCAGTCGAAGACAATGGCCTCGAAGCGGCGGTGCAGCGACTGCGGCAGGTGCTCGCGCCGCGCCCCGATCTGAGGCTGGCTCGTTACTGTGGACATACCAGACAATCCTGAGGCCAAAGCGACGCGCTTGGGCTGCTTTCACCTGGCAGGCTCGTCTCATCGTTGTCGCTGTTGGACACTCAGCACTCCCGTGCACCGACTTCTCGCGTTGAGTGCTGCGGCCCCGCCCGATGGAGGGCGAAGGTCGGCCGAGCTGCAGGCCAAAAGCCTCTGGACAGCCCTCTGCCGGCGCCGAACACTGGGATTCGGCACCCACGCACCCGAGCGTGGTGCACCGCGGATGCAAGACCGGAGGTAGACGATGAGCGGAGGGAGCGACAAGCCTGGAGGCGGGTCAATGGGCTCAGGGTCTGGGGAAGCCGCGATGAACGCTAGAACCGGCGACAACAGCGCACGGCGCGAGTTCCACGGTACGGGGTTGTACTGGAGTCTCCTGCTCGGCTTGATCCTCGCCGCGGTGATTCTCATCGGCACCGTTCAGAACGCTCAATCCGTGCAGGTCCAGTACCTGGTCTGGCACCTCAACGCACCCCTCATCGTGGTTTTGCTGGTCACGATCGTTGCCAGCGTTCTTCTCACCGCGCTGGTTGGCGTCGTTTGGCGGCACCGCCGCCGTCGGCAACTCGCGGACCGGGAGGAGTTGCGGGGTCTGCGCACCCGCATTGCGCGCCCTGCGTCTGCGACGACGGAAAAGCCGAATCTCGAGAGGACCCAGCCGCCCCAGTAACCAGCACATCGTCGCAGGCCAGGGCTCTCCCCTTTCCCGCAGCGGTGCCCCACACTCCTCGAGTGCGCTGCCAACGCGCGAGCTGGCATTGTCGGCCCGCACCCGTAGTGCCTCGACGCGGTCAGTGGGAAGGCAGCGAGCCGCTCCCCAGGCTCGACGCTGATGGGTGGTGCGGTCATCAGCCCCTGGGCGGTTGTCGCCGCAGGAAGGGCACCGACGTGGTGCTGCGCAAGCAGACGCTCTATCTGCTTGAAGTCAGCGTCCCGTGATCGGATCACGCATCATGACATCGCTCACAGCAAGGCGCGTGGGGCGCCTGATGTCTGTACTCATCGCAACGGTCACTGCGCGCCCTGCATCAGTACCGGGTGATTGCAGCGATGCCGTCGGCGGCTGAGGCAACCTGGTCCGCACGAACGAAGCGGCATTGCGCTCCGGTGCGGATCGCCCGCTCGACCGCAAGCTGCACGATGTCGTCAACGGGTTCGGTTGCCGCGCCGCAGACGTCACACGCTGCTTGAGCCGGCCACAAGGCCTGGCAAGACGGGCACACGGCGCCTGGCCGGCTCATGAATCCGCTCGAGATCAGCAGTCGCTCGACGCGCCCTTGAGTGAGCGCCGAAAGGACCGCCTTGAGCCCAAGGATCGCGGAACCGGTGCCGAACGCCGTCACCAGTTCGCCGAGCACTGCTTCTTCATCGCGCTGCTCGACTTCCTGAGCCATCGTGGCAACGCTCGCATGAATCTCGTCGAGTGGAGCGGCGACGCGCTCCGAGATGTGTCCGGCCACCAATGGGCGATAGTGATCGGGAAGCGCCCGCTCGAGCCGCTCTCGCTCTGGCGTCGGCCCGCAGAGGAGCAGATGGTCGACTGGGTGTTGATCGAGATGCTCGGACAGGAACGCCGCAGACCTCGCGAGGTGACGGTCTGTCAGCCTGACCTCGCGCCGATCGACATGCGTACCGGCAGGCGCCCACCGGGCGGCGGCGTCGCCGCTCGCGGACGACGAGCTGCTGACATTCCACCCGTGCTGACGGTCTCTGTGCGGAGCGCTGCCCTCAAACAGCGCTGGGTATTCGTAGAGCTCGCCGAGACGGTATTCAAACACGCGCATCTTCTCGTGATCGATGCAGGCCACGCCATATCGCTTTGCCTGGGCCAGGATGGTCTCGAGCTGCAGGAGATGCGAGTGGTGCGCCACGACGATTTCGTCCTGCACCCGGACTGGCAGCTCGATCGCGCGAAACCACAAATCGAGTGGGCAGGCGATCAGCACGAGCCCTCGGGTGCGCGATCGCTGGAACTGATCGTCGAGCCACCGCTGGAGCATGTTGACGCCGTCCGCGACCACCGTTTGGAGGTCAGGCTCCTCGACCTCGGCGCGCTGTCGCGCCTGGTGCGCGAGAACGGCGAACGCGCGCAAGTAGTCTGCTGGACGCGGCCGATGAGCACCGTCCACGTCCAGATAGCACGTGGCGACCACTGGAGTGCTATGTCCGTGGGTGAGATCGCTGATGGTCCGCTCGAGTCGGCCGCCTGAAGTCGCGATTGCCATGAAATCCTCATTTGCCTTGTTCGGATCCTGCACTCAGGTTGAAGGATCCGATCCGTCAACTCCAGGGCCTAAGGTCATGACGTGACGGGCCACGGGACCCACGAAAGGTGACCGCTGAGATTCAGCGAACCATCACCGCAACGGCGCACAACTTCACCTGCCACGCAGGGCACGCGCGACGCTGGCCGGATGGACCGTGATGACAAGTCCGACGACAGCGGCAACGCCGATGAGGGTGATCCAGTGGCGCGAAACTCGATCCACAGCCGATGCGTCGTGCGCCGCGCGCGCAGAGGCGCCTCCTTTCGCGGGGGTCGTCACGGGGCCAGCGTAGCCCTCGAGCGCTGAACTCTGGTGCTTTGAGGAAGAGTCTTTGACGGGATGCACACATCGGCACCGTCATCTGCCGTTGCTGTTCCGTCAAGAAATTCGCGTGCGGACGCGTAGCCGGATTCGATCAACTCGAGCGTGTGACCGAAGTGGAGTGGCCACACCGGCTTCGGAGGCGGTCCGGGTAGATAGAGCACCGTCACGTCGGAAGGGATGGCGGCCAGGGCGTCGGCTGCTTGCCGCCGCAGCATCGCGGTCACCGCGAACAGCATTGTCTGTGCGAGCGTTCCCGGCGCGATCGGGGGATGACCAGGAAAGGTGCAATCGAGTAGCACGAGGGACTTGGCGCCCGCGTGGACCGCCTGTCGAACGGGCAGATTGGCGACCAGGCCGCCGTCGAAGAGGATGCGGCCGTCGCGCTCAACCGGGGGAAAGATGCCGGGGATGGCTGCGCTTGCCAGCAAGGCGGTCACCAGCGGTCCTGACGAGATCACCATCGCTTCGCCTGTCGCCGCGTCCGTAGTGACCACGTGCAGTGGCACCGCTAGATGATCGAAGTTCGCGTCGCTGGGGAGATTCTCGCTCAGGATCGTGGCAAGCCCTGACTCCGCGACGAGGTGATTCCGCCGTTCCCGCAACGCACGAAGCGGCCCCATGACACTGCGCGGAAAGACCCGGGAGGCATCTAGCCGTGACCAGCTATGGGCAAGCCGATGCGCGGCGCCCTGCGGGTCAGCGGCGAGGATAGCGCCGTTGATCGCCCCGACAGACGTTCCCACGACCAGGTCCGGGACGATCATGTGCTCTGCCAGCGCTTCGAGCATGCCAACCTGCATGGCACCAAGGCTGCCTCCACCACCAAGGACGAAGGCCACGGGCTTTTCGAGTTCTTGCCAGATCATCGCTGTCTCTTCCGACAGTGTCGCCCCACGGCTCGTCGCTCGCCCAGGGCCGAACGACCCTTTGGCGTCATGGCGATCGGCCACACAGCCATGCGATCGCTGCGGTGGCAGCAGAAGACCTCAGGGCTTTCGGCGCCATTTCTTGTGACTTTCAGCAGTGGTCCACCATCCCTGCGTTGATCGAGCATGAGATAAACCATCAAGCAGACTGGAGGTGTGACCATGGCGGACACAACGACGCTCACCCCGCGGTATCCCAATGACGTTTTGGGGAGATCCCTTGCGGAGCTCCTGCGCTGGCCGGTCTTCCCGCTGCTCGGCCTGACTCAGGACTTTCCGATGCGTCTCGAGGAGTTTGTCGACGACGGCCACCTCATCGTTCGTGCGGAGTTGCCGGGCCTCGACCCTGACCACGACATTCACGTCGTGGTCGACGAGGGTTTGCTGACCATCACCGGCGAGCGGCGGACCGAGACCAAGCAGGATGAGAAGGGGAAGCACTTCTCCGAGATGCAGTACGGCTCGTTTTCACGGACCCTTCCGTTGCCCGATGGAGCCAGTGAGAAGGATGTGACCGCGACGTACCGCGACGGTATCCTGGAAGTCCGGCTCGCCTTGGCGAAGCCCCCAACTCCGAAGGCCGCGGCGACAATTCCGATCAAGCACTGAGCGGCGGCGCCCGCCGAGGTACGCACCCCGGCGGGCACCAGTTCGGGCGACCTGTGGCCGGCAAAGGAGGACAACGTGTCGAAAGAGAACCACACGATTCGGGTTTGGGCCTGGAGAGCGGGGACGCGCGAGCTGGTGTTCTCCGTGAACACTCCGAACGCTCGCCGTACCGGGCTGTCTCACGTCCGCAAACTGCAAGAAGACCCGACGGTCAATCGCATCGAGATGCGCGAGCATGTGGTCACTGTCGATGGCGACGACGCGGCGCTTCCCAGCGGCACCCGCGGCAGTCTGGGTTGGGAACGCACCGATGGTCGGTGGCGCAGGCTGCGTACCAGCGAGGCGCACCTCGAACACCGCCGGGGCTGAGAGCCGGTGTCGGTCCAGCGGCCGGCCCTGACGTTGCTCAATTGGTGCGGCCTCTGGTGCATCCCTACATGCATGGGACACTCCGTTGGTGAGCTCCAGGGCTCCGACGATCCCCGCTGAGCCTGCTCGGCATCGTGTGATCGAGACCCACGTGTCGCTGATTACCTTCGAGGGCGACACCGTGCGAAAACGGAAGAAGGCAGTGAGGCTTCCCTTCATCGACCTCACCACCCCTGAGTCGCGGCTGATCGCCTGCCGCCAGGAGGTCGTGCTGAACCGCCGGCTTGCGCCCGACGTGTACCTCGGTGTCGATGAAATCCGTGAGCCTGACGGCCGGCTCACGGACGCGGCAGTGGTGATGCGGCGGCTGCCCAGCGAAAGGCAGCTGTCCACCCTCATGGCTGCAGGAGCCGACGTCGCAACGGAGTTGACTCGCACAGCTCATGTCCTGGCCGCGTTTCATTCCAAAGCCTCTCGCAGTCCTGAGATTGACCGCGTTGCGACCGTCGACGGGCTCGCCGCGCGCTGGGAGGCGGACCTGGACGAATGGGATCCTTTGATCCAGCGCGTGCTCGGTATGCCGGCTCGGGATCGAGAGCGCACGCTCGTCCGCCGCTATCTCGAGGCGCGTGCCGGGCTTCTCGAGCGCCGGATCGCCAGTGGCCACATTGTTGATGGACACGGTGACCTCCGCGCGGACTCGATCTTCTGCCTGGCGGACCGGCCGCGGCTGATCGACTGCCTCGAGTTCGATGCGAATTTACGCTTCGGAGACGAGCTTGCGGACGTCGCTTTCCTGGCAATGGATCTCGAGGGGATGGCACGCTCCGATCTTGCCCGCCACTTCGTGCGCGCCTACACCCGCTTCGCCGGGTGGACGGCGCCGCCCGGCCTGCTCCATTTCTACATGGCGCAACGCGCACTGGTCCGCTCCAAGGTGGCGTGCTGGCGAGTCGTGCAGGGCGACGCGACGGCCGCGTCGCGGGCGCGCCGCCACCTGGAGCAGTGCGGACGCCATCTCGAGGCAGCGAGACCACTGGTGATCGCGATCGGAGGCGCTCCGAGGACGGGCAAGACGACGATCGCGCGAGGACTCGCTGACGAGATCGACGGAGTTCACCTCCGCAGCGATGAGATACGGCGCGACGTCACTCCGGCGTCGCACCAGCGGCGCGCTGATCGCGATCCGCTCGACCGCGGCATGTACGCGCCGGCTTTGACGGCTCTGACATACAGGATGCTGGCCGCTCGAACACGGATCGTGCTCCACGCCGGATACTCGGTCGTTCTCGATGCCACGTTTGCCGAGGTGTCATCACGACGTGCGGTGAGTCGTGTGGCCCGAGCGTGTCGCGCCGACTTCGTAGCAATCGAGTGTCGTGCTCCGCTGTCGGTGATCCAGGAACGAGCCCGTGGCACCCCGCGTCTCGACGATCTCTCGGAGGCGACACCCGAGGTGGCTGCAGCGCTACAGGCGCGGCGGACTCCGTGGCCTGCCGCGCACACGATAGATACCACGCCACTCGAGGCAACGCTCGTGGCTCAATGCATGAGCATCGTCCGCGAAACGCCGCATAACACGTGATCCGGCGCCACCAGCGTGCCGCGGCCGGCGCGGCGCAGGTCGTGCCGCCCGTTGCGTCGATCATCAACGCGGCTCCGACTCGGGGCCGATCGTGTTGCGGTAGTCAGTCGTGAGACGTCGCCGACCTGGACCCCGTGGGACCTGGCCCGGGCGACGACGCGGCCGAGCAACTGGCTGGCTCGATGACGGCCCTCCGTAGCGATCAAGTCGTCCACCGAGTCGAGCCACTCGTGAGTCTCGTCAGGATCGTGGTCGAGGACTGCCATGGCCGCTTACCTCTTGATTTGGCTCTGGTGTTCGGCCATCGCATGAGTACATGCCAGCAGGGCGGCGGCTCGGGGTGGGTGAAACGCCTATCGGTCTTTCGCAGGGACGACCAGTACAGGGCACGGCGCGATCTGTAACAAGCGGTGAGCGACGCTCCCGAGCAGCAACCCCTTCAGGGGTCCGCTGCCGACGCTGCCGAGAACGATCAGGTCGGCTGTGGCCGCAGTCGCGGCGTCAGCGATCGCGTGAGCGGGCAACCCGGGCTTCCCTGCTCCGGGCCGACCTGCCAATCTTGACGTGCCGATGAGCTACGCGAGTCCCGTCCTGCGCGTCTGCCGACGTGAATCCTTCGATGCTGCGCACCAGCTGTGCGATCCTCGCCTCTCTGCGGAGGAGAACCGTGCTCTCTACGGCAAGTGCGTCAACCTTCACGGCCACCGCTATCAGCTCGAGGTGATCGTCACCGGCGAGATGGACGGCGCATCGGGCTACGTCGTCGACCTGAAGCAGCTCGCCAATCTCATTAAGGCCGAGGTTATCGAACACGTCGACCACCACAACCTCAACACCGACATTCCCTGGCTCGAAGGTCGGATTCCCACGGTGGAAACCCTTGCCATGGTGTTCTTCGAACGGCTCCGGCCGCACATCCCCAGCGGCGCGCTGCACAGCGTGCGCCTGTGGGAGACGGAGAAGAACTGGGCGGAATGCAGCCGCGGCGACTGACCCAGATGGCGACGACGAGTCGAAACACCGAGCTGACGCGACGCTACAGCGACGATGACCTGCGCGTCTTTTCGTTCGCAGAGAGGGCACGATTTCTCGGCAGTGGGACGCCTGCCCCGCGCATCGACCGATCGCTCGCTTTCGAGCTGCTCTATCGGCTCGAACCCGAATTGTACGACCGGTTGGTCGCCGCCGAGCGCATTCATCCCGCGGTTCTCGAGTGGCTCCCACGCGTCGATCGAGTGGTGGAGGTCGGAGCCGGCACGGGTCGCCTCACCACGCATCTGCTGACCTTGTGCGCACAGATGGTGGCGGTGGAGCCGGCGCGGCCAATGCGCGAGCGGCTTTCCACCGCCCTGTCCCCTAACGCAATGGGAAAGGTCGCCATCGTCGATGGCTTCTTCGACGCACTGCCGGTAGATGACGCCTCAGCAGACCTGGTGGTGAGCTGCTCCGCACTCGACCGCGACACAGCTCACGGCGGGGATGCCGGTCTCGCCGAGATGGAGCGGGTGTGCGCACCCGGGGGTATGGTGGTGCTCGTCTGGCCGCCGAACCACCTCGACTGGCTCAGCGGTCACGGATTCACACATCTGAGCTTTCCGGGCGCGATGTGGATGGAGTTCCGAGACACTGTGGAAGCCATCGAGATGACGGAGATCTTCTACCCGCACGCCGCACCCGAGGTCCGCGCTCGCAACACGGCGCGCGTCGAGTACGACGTGCTCGGCGTCAATCCACCCCGCGACCTCGTATTCAAGAAGAAGCACTGCAATTGAGGCTCGCGCTGATCGCCTCGCTTGTGTCGCCGATTCGCGAACCCCAGTGCGGTGGGGCCCAGGCATTTCTTGCAGACCTCGCTGCGGGACTGGCTCAGCGCGGCCACGAGGTCGATGTCTTCGCCGCGTCAGGATCGGAGATCGACGGGGTTCGCTGTGTCGACGTCGGAGTTGAGGCGTCAACACTGCAGGAATACCTCTACCACGCCGGCACGACCCCGCCCGTCGACAACTCCGTGTTCGAGGCGGCTTACGCGCGCGTCTTTGGCGCAGTCGGCGAGCACTCCTATGACGTCATCCACAGTCACGCATTCGACGCGCCTGCGATTCGGCTTGCGGTCGAGGTGGACGCACCCGTGATCCACACGATGCACCTTCCCCCCGAGGCGTCTGTGGTGCACGCGCTTCGCGACGCGTCGCAAGCGTTCAATCCACCGGTGATTGCCATGGTCTCGAGGGCGCAGGCGCAGGCTTGGCGAGAGCTCGTCAACATCGACCTGGTGCTGCCAGTGGGCATCCCCACTGCGAGAATCCCGTGGTCTGCCACGCCAGGATCCGGCGTTGTGTTTGCGGGCCGCTTCAGCCCTGAGAAGGGTGCTGCCGAGGCAATCGCGATTGCGCACCGCGCCGGAATGTCAATCGACCTGTATGGCGACGCCTACGACGGCGGCTACGCCGAGCGGGAGGTGAATACCGCAGGCGGCCAGCCCGGAGTGACCGTCCGCCCGGCGGTTCCCAGGCCAGTGCTCTGGGGCGTCATCACCGGCGCAGCGGCTGTGCTCTGTCCGGTGGGCTGGGATGAGCCGTTCGGTTTGGTTGCCGCCGAGGCGCAAGCGTGCGCGACCCCGGTTGTCGCGTTCCGGCGAGGTGGACTCGAGGACGTCGTACTCGACGGCGTCACCGGGTTCCTTGTGGCTCCAGGCGATATTGCCGCCGCGGCTGCGACGCTCGGCCGCATCGACGACATCGAGCGCACTGCCTGTCGGAGACACGCCGAGGCGCACCTCGACATCGAATCGGTGCTCGACGCACACGAGCGGGTCTACCAAGGCTTGCTCCGTCGGGAGGCCGCACGTGGCTGAGCGCGAACACTGGCTCGCAGGTCGGGTCGCCGTCGTCACCGGCGCCAGCCGCGGCATCGGTCGAGCGACCGCCGAAGCGATCGCGCGCGAGGGCGCGCATGCCGTCGTCGCCGCCAGAGGGGTCGCCGCCCTCGACGCAACCGTGGCAGCGATTCGCGACTCCGGCGGTTGGGCAACCGCCGTGCCCACCGATGTCAGCGACGCGAGCGCGGTCAAAGAGCTCTTCAGCATCGCCAACGATATCGGGCCTCCCGCGGCCCTGGTATGCGCTGCCGCCACCCTGGAGCGCGAGTCCTTCGATGAGATCAGCCTTGCATCGTGGGAGTACACGATGAGTGTCAACCTCACGGGCGTGTTCAACTGTTGCCGGGCCGCTTTCACGATGATGCGGAACGCCGGCGGGGGACGCATCGTCAATATCGCTTCGCTTTCAGGCGTGTACGCGACCGAGAAGTTTCCCGGTCTTGCCGCATACAACACGACGAAATACGGCGTGATCGGGCTCACTGAGGCGATCGCCGTCGAGGGCAAGCCATTTGGCGTGACGGCCATCTCGCTGAGTCCCGGCGCTGTGAACACTGACATGCTCCGCCGAGCCAATCCGTCTCTTCGCGCGAGTGTGACCGCCGATCAGGCTGCGGCGATGATCGTCACCATGTTGGACAGCCCCTTCAGCATTGCCAGCGGCGCAAACGTTCCCCTCTTCTCGAATGTTTGACCGGTGCGA
>DATKQX010000117.1:0-4539 GCA_035532495.1 Saccharimonadales bacterium (SeqCode) | reverse complement strand
CCTCGCCGACGAACCGACCGGTAGCCTCGACAGCGTTGCCGCGCAGGAAGTGCTCGCGCTCATCCGCACGTTTCACGCCTCTGGTCAGACGACGGTGATCGTCACCCACGACGCGCGTGTAGCGAGCGCCGCCGACCGCGTAGTGCGAATGCGCGACGGAGCGATTACCTCAGAGACCGCAATGAGCCGCAACGGTGACGAACGCAGCCGGGTGGCGGACCTCGTCGCGCTGGAGTTATGACGATGACACGGCTGCTATTAAAGAAGGGCTGGGCGGACATTCGCTCGCGCAAACTCCAGTCGGTGCTGGTGGGCGTGATCATTGCGGCGGCCGCCGCGCTCGGTGTGCTGGCTGTTTCGATCACGCAGGCCGCCTCGGGCACCTACGCAACGGTCCTGGATCAAGCACACGGCGGCCACGTCTGGGTGTTCTCAAACACCGCTGCGCCACTGAATCACTTAGGCAGCATAAGCGGCGTGCAGTCCGCGAGCGGCCCGTTCGCTCGCACCGATGCCACGCTCACGAGCACTATCGAAACCCATTCGTTAGTCCTTTGGGGAATGGACAAGACGCTGCCGCTGGTCGCGCCAACGCTTATCCGGGAGGGCCACTGGCTTGATGGCGGCGCGGACGAGGTGGTCATCGACCGCGGCCTGGCGGACCAGGCAGGGCTGAAGATTGGCAGCTCCCTTACCGTCAGCGGAACCGGCGGGAGCCGCACGCTGCATGTCGTCGGCATCGGCGTCAACACGACGGATGCCCCCTATCCGCTATCGGACCCAGCCGATGTGTTCACGACTCCGGGGGTCGTCCAGAGCGTCTCCGGCGGGCACCTGGATGCCTACGGCGCCGGCGTTCGCCTCGCTGACCCGAACGCCACCGGAGCTTTCCTCTCCGCGTTCGCGTCATCCTCGGGCGAGGGCGCGGAAGCGACGCAAAGCGCCGTGACATGGCAGAGCGTCCGCGACCAGATCGGCAGCGGCGATAAGGCGCTGGTCATCCTCTTGCGCACGTTCGCGGTGTTTGCCTTCTTTGCAGTAGGTTTCGTACTCGCAAATACCGTGAGCGGCCAGGTGCTTTCGCAGTACCGGGACATCGGCCTGTTGCGGGCCGTGGGCCTTACGCCGGGGCAGGTGACGGCACTCTTGCTCGTTGAGCAGCTGGCCCTCGCGGCGCTGGCAGCGATCGTCGGCGCGCTACTCGGTGTTGTGGCCACTCCGCTGGCCCTCGGCCGCGTCGCCGGGCTGCTCGACACGACCCCGCCTGACCCATTCAATCCCGCGACGATTGCCGTTGTCGTCGGCGTCGTCCTGGCGGAAGTGTTGCTGTGTACGCTCGTACCGGCGTGGCGCGGCGGACGCGTGAGCACGGTACAGGCGTTGACCGTTGGCCCCTCAAATGCTGCCAACCGGCCGTCGCGCCCGGGAATGGTAGCGGAGCGGCTTTTCTTGCCGGCCTCCGTCGCGATCGGAGTGAAGGACCTGTTCGCGCGGCCGGGACGTACATGGCTGAGCATCGCGGCGCTCGTGCTCGCGTTCTCCACCGTCGCTTCGGCCCTGACCATCGAGTCGACGGTTAGGGCCATCTCGGACGACCCCCTGCGCATCGGACGGCCGCCATACCAGCTCGAACTCACTGCGGCGTCGCTCGATGGCGCCACGCCGCTTCCCGATGCCGCAGTGCGCGCCGGTGCCCTCGCTCAACCCGGTGTCGAGAGCACGGTCACACTGCAACGCCTCTCGGGTTCGGTTGACGGCGGCAATAACTACTTTCCCGTCGACGCGCTCTCCGGGGACATCTCGAAGATGCCGTACCCTATCGTTACCGGCCGGATGATCAACGGGCCGGGCCAAGCGGTGATAGGGCTCGGGGTCGAACGCATCGACAACATTCATGTCGGTGACACGCTCACGCTCGGACTACTGAATGGGCCGAACATGGCGTTGAAAGTCGTGGGCACCGTCGCGTCAGAGGACAACAACGGTGAGACGGTGCTCTACCCGCTCAGCGACCTAACGAAGGCGTCTCCCGCATTGGCGGCGAAGCCATCGACCGTCGCGGTCCGGCTCAAGGACGGCTATGCCCCGACCGACGTGGCATTGGCGATCCGAAACGCCACAGCTGGCCAGGTATCGGTGAACAACCGCGACGCGAAGTTCCGTTCGGACCTTGCCTCTCGTGCGCATGACCTGCGTTCGGTCACGATCCCGCTGACCATCTCGCTGATCGTCATCGCGCTGATCAACCTCGTTTCGACGCTTGCCTTCGCGATCCGGGAACGAGTGCCGGAATTCGGCATCCTCAAGACGATCGGCTACACACCCCGTCAGGTCTATTTCGGCGTCGGGGTCGCGTCGTCGGTGCTCGCGGGTATCGCGGCCGTGATCGGTGCGCCACTGGGCTACCTGTCCACGGCGGCGCTCGTGAACCATTTCGGTGAACAGGGAGGATGGCCGTCGGGCGTCGCTGCAGCGCCTCCGCTACTGTGGGTGTTCATCGCGATCCCGGTGGCCATTGTGGTGGTCGTGCTGGTGAGCACGATCCCCGGCCGCGCTGCGGCTCGCATGTCCGTTGCTGAAGCGCTGCGTTTCGAGTGATTGGGCCGGTGGTAGGCCATGCGTGAACCGCACCCAAGGATCGTATTCAGCGCTTCCGCGGGAGTAGCATGGTAGGCCCTCAGCGGAGGAAGGAGAGTCCCGATGACCGAGCTCGACACGCCTGGAATCACGATCACTCAAAACGGTCCCTACGTCGTCCGCGGCGCCGTGCCACTTACGCTGCAAGTAATCGAGGTGGACGCCGAGGGCCAATCCCGCAATTGGCGTGAGGGCCGCTCATTCGAGGCCGGGTCGCCCTACCGGCTGTGTCGGTGTGGTGGCTCAGCGAAGAAGCCATTCTGCGACGGAACGCACGCCACGATTGGGTTCGATGGGACCGAGACGGCCACCCGGGCACCCTACGCTGAACAGGCGGAGACGTTCGACGGTCCCACGATGGAGCTGACGGATGCCGAGGCGCTTTGCGTTTTCGCGCGTTTCTGCGACCCCGACGGGCGCGTCTGGAACCTCATAGAAGAGACGGATCAAGAAGATGCACGCGAAAAGGTGAAGTATGAAGCCGGGCACTGCCCTGGAGGACGACTCGTAGCGTGGACGAAAGCGACCGGCGACGCCAACGAGCCGCTGTTCACAAGCTCGATCGGCCTGGTCGAAGATTCAAAGCTCGGTGTCAGCGGGCCACTCTGGGTGCGCGGTGGAATCGCCGTTGAAGCCGCCGACGGCACGACTTACGAGGTGAGGAACCGCGTTGCACTTTGCCGTTGCGGTGCCTCCAGCAATAAGCCGTTCTGCGACGGATCCCATGCCTCGGTAGGATTTGTGGATGGCTTGTGACCTCTCTGAACCCGCCCGGGACGGTGCATTACGAACCGAACATCGCCTGCGCCAACATCAGCCATCGATTCATCCGGCCTCATCTTGTGAAGTTCCACTCCCGCTCGATCGCCGAAGGGAACCACCATGGCCAGCGAAGAACATCTGAAAGAGCTGATGCAAACGCTCGACGATGCTTGGAACGCCCATGACCTGGATACGTCGACGGGACAACGACCAGATCGTCGAGGAGAACCTCTTTTATGACCTCGTTACCTTCATGAAGCAGATCGGTCTTGGGTGAGCCACTACCTGCCCCGCTTGGCTCTGGCTGGAGCTTGCGGTGACCGGGACCCCATCCCCGCCGCCGCCACAACCTGGATTCCCGCTCCCGCCGCCGGCACAGTACGTGATCGACCCGGTCCACTCATTCGTCTTCTTCTCGGTTCAACATCTGGTTGTGGGGCGTGTGCGGGGCCGGTTCACAGGGTTCGCCGGCGCCCTGACGGTCGATGCCGATCTGGCCGCGTGGGGTCTCGACGTGTCAGTCAAGACAGCCACCGTCGACACGCAGAACGCACGCCGTGATGAGGATCTCCGCAGCGAGCGCTTTTTTGACACGGAACACTTCCCGCAGATGACCTATACGGGACACGGTATCGCCACCGAGTCGGGCGGGCTGTGGACGATATTTGGCGACCTGACCATCCGCGATGTCACCTCGCCCGTCCCTTTGACCGGTCGATTCTTCGGGCAAGTCACCGACAAGACGGGCGCCCTCCGGGTCGCCTACGAGGCCTCTGCGCTCATCAAGCGACGCGACTTCGGGCTTACAGCGGAGCTGGACGCCGAGTCCGGCGGCCTGGTCGTCGGCCACGACATCGTCATAGACATCAGCGCCGAGTTGCTCCGCCGGTAGCGGAACGGGCAACGGCCGTCACGATCACATGGTCAGATTTGTGACCGCTAAGTGATCACGAATTGGATGATGTGCCTCGAAATTCCCCCGCAAAGTCGTGCCCGTCATCTGGACAGCGGCCCGGCCCTGCTCAAATCGCTTCCAGGGCGCGCAGAAGATGCTGCTTTGCTTCTAAGGCAACAGCGCGGACCGCCTCGTTCTTGACCAGGCCGAGCGCCGCCTCCGGGTCCATCGCCTCCACCACCGTT
>DATKQX010000116.1:0-2915 GCA_035532495.1 Saccharimonadales bacterium (SeqCode) | reverse complement strand
GCTTTGCTCTTGTCCCACGCATGCTGCGACTGGTCGGCGTACCCCTCGACGAGCTTATGGAGCGAGTTCGACAGCTTCTGTTTGGCATCGCCCATCGTGAGGTCCGCGTGTCCGTCGTACGCCTGGACCATGGCGACGTCGAACTCCAACAGCGTCTTCGTGACGCCGATGGCCTCAATCGCCGGTCCGACCTCTGGGAAGGCCATCTTCATCGCCGTCTCCAGCGCTCCGACGACCGGTCCGAAGTCGTATGTGGCTTCACCCGAATCAAGATTCTCGATGTGGCCCTGGGCGCCCTCCCTGAAGGCGGTGAGTGCCGAGAGCGTCGCGATCTGGTGCTCGCCGAGGCGCTTGCCGAGCTCCGCGAGCAACGCGCTTCGCACCTGCGCATCGGTCGCGACCGGGTACGAGCCGGGATTGAACCCGCCGTCGGGCGGCATCTCGATTTCGTGGGGAGTCTGGCCGTGCTGGACCTGCACGCCGGGGATCGCGGGAAGCTCCGGGACCGGCTGCCACTGGGCGCCGTCCCACCACCACTGACCGTCCTCGGACAGCGGCGCATTTGCCGGCATCTGACTCATGATCTGCTCCTCCATCTCCTGTCGCTCGTACCGCTGAGTCAGCGGGGGCCGAGCATAGCTCGGCTCATAATCGCTCCGTGGAGACAAGGGCCGGCGAGGTGCGCGTGGCGATCATTCAGCAGCCGCCGGTGCTGCTCGACCGCGTGGCAACGCTCGCTGCCGCCGTCACGTATCTTCATGACGCCGCAGCCGGGGGCGCGAAGATCGCGGTGTTTCCGGAGACCTTCATCCCCGGGTACCCGGCGTGGATCTGGCGCCTGCGCCCCGGTGGCGACTACGAGCTCACGGGACAGATCCACCAACAGCTGGTCGAAAACAGCGTCGATCTCGCAACCGATGACCTCCGCCCGCTGCGAGACGCGGCAGCCGAAACCGGGATGGTGGTCGTGTGCGGACTCCACGAGCGCGACGGTGCGTTCGGCCGTTCGACCCTCTACAACACCGCGGTCACCATCGGCGCCGACGGCACGATCCAGAACCGCCACCGCAAGCTCGTTCCCACCAATCCCGAGCGCATGGTCTGGGGGCAGGGTGACGCCACCGGCTTGCGGGTCATACCGACCGAAGTCGGTCGCATCGGGACGCTCATCTGCTGGGAGAACTACATGCCGCTGGCGCGCTACGCGCTGTATGCGGAGGGCGTGGAGGTGTATGTCGCCTCGACGTGGGACGACGGCGACACCTGGATTGCGACGATGAAGCACATCGCGGCCGAAGGGCGATGCTGGGTGCTGGGTTCGGGCTGCGCGCTGCGCGCCGCGGACGTGCCGGACACATTCCCCGGTCGAGCAGACGTGTTTCCCGATCCGGACGAGTGGATCAATCCCGGCGACTCCATCGTCGTCGCTCCGGGCGGCGACATCGTCGCGGGTCCGATGCATGCGGAGCAGGGCATCCTCTTCGCCGATATCGAACCGGCGCGAGCCGCGGCTGAGCGGCGCACGCTTGATGTCACCGGTCACTACAGCCGGCCCGACATCTTCCAGCTGCAGGTCGACCGAGGGTCGCGCGACCCCGTCACCTATCGGTAGCGGGGGTCAGGCGTGGGATCCCCGCGATGAAGCGCACCGGTCGTCTCCCCGTTCCGGGAGCCGACCTGTACTTCGAGGTCGACGGCACCGGACCAGCCGTTGTGCTGGTGCACGGATTCTCACTCGATGGCCGGATGTGGGATGAGCAGATCCCCGCCCTTCGTGACATCGCGACCGTCATCCGATACGACGCGCGTGGCTTCGGGAGATCGAGCACGCCCGAGCTCGGCGTCGACTACGTCCCGAGCACTGACCTGGTCGCGATCCTCGACCACCTCGGTATCGAGAATGCGGTGCTGGTCGGCCAATCGATGGGTGGGTTCGTCGCCCTGCATACCGCGGTGGCCGCGCCGAGCCGTGTGCGCGGACTCGTCCTGCTCGACGCATTGCTCGACGGGATCGAGTGGGATGCCGACTCGGACATCGCGATGGAGAACGCCAGCACAGCTATGGTCAACGACGGCGTGGCCGCCGGCAAGCGCGTGTGGCTCGGCCATCCGATCTTCGCTCCTGCGCGTCGCAGTGACGGGCTCGCGGCACGCCTCGAGGTCGAGACCGAGCTGTGGACGGGCTTTCAGTGGACGCACAAGGACCCGCGCGCCCCGGTGCACCCGAGCCCCTTTGCGAGTCTCGAGCAGATCGCTGCTCCCACGACGGTCGTGGTCGGCGAGCTCGACGTGCCGTGCTTTCACGTGATGGCGGAGGAGATGGCACGGCGGATCCCGGGAGCGCGGCTCATCACCATTCCCGACGCGGGACACATGGTGAATCTCGAGTCGCCGGATCTGGTGAACGCCGTGCTCCGCGAAGCCGTCGGCGCCATCCGCTGAACCTCTGCACGCGCGAGACCTCTGCGCCGCGTTCACACGGGGTTCACATCTCGGCGCGAGTGTGGTGGACATACCGTTCACCTCGACAAGCTCGCCGGCCGGCGGGGCGGCCATCGCCGTCACCCTTCCGGTCGCGACGGGCAGCAGTACGACATCCCTACCCTTGGAGCCGTGAGCATTCAGACAGCCACCACCGCCTGGACAGACTGGCTCGCGCGCTGGGACGCGCAGCAGCAGCGCCATATCCCGGATCGTGAGGAACGATTCACCGCCATGGTCGATGCGCTGGCGGCATTCGCCGGCCGCGAACCACGCGTGCTCGACCTCGGCTGCGGCCCGGGGTCGCTGAGCGCCCGCGTGCTCCACCGCCTCCCCGGCGCGACCGTCGACGCCGTCGACGCGGACCCCGTGTTGCTCGCCATTGGCAGGGGAGCGCTCGCCGGCAACACAACGCTCACGTTCGTCGACGCCGA
>DATKQX010000115.1:0-24420 GCA_035532495.1 Saccharimonadales bacterium (SeqCode) | reverse complement strand
GTCGCCGAACACCGCGACGAACTGCAGATCCTTGACGTTCTGATACGCCGAATCCACCGACGGGATGTAGTAGAACATGAGGAAGAGGCCGGTGATCGTCAGCAGGATGAAGAGGAAGAACGAGAGGCCGCCGAGGCACAGGGTGTAGGACACGCGCACGGCGGACTTCTTGACCCGCACCGGGTGGATGTGCAGGAAGAAGTTGGTGAGCGCGGTGCGGGCGGCGACCTTGTCGTTGGTCGGCAGACCATGACGGAAGACCGACCCCCAGAGCTGCGCGACAAACGCGCGGACGGGGTTTGCTTGGCCCGGCGTTGCGCTCATCTACCGCGACCCCTCATGTGCAATGCCCGCCTCCTCATCGTCAGACCCCCAGGGTCTTGCCATTGCTTTTTTTGGTGTCGACCAGCAGCCGCCACTCTGGCGCGACGTTGTTCCCGGGACCACGCGTCGCGACGAGCGCCGCCCGGTCGACGGCGAAGAACCCGTCCGGGGTGACCTCGATGTTGACCCAGTCCATCGGTCGCGGTGCCGGGCCGTAGAAGTTCGTCGAATCGATGAAGTATCGGCTTCCGTGGCAGGGGCATGCCCAGCCGTTGGGAAGCCGCTGGTCGGAGGTGCGCACGCCGCGCGCCTCAGCGACCGAGGCATTCACGCCCGAGCCCGTGGTCACATCGGTCACATAGTTCGGCGTACAGCCGAGGTGCGTGCAGACGAGGTACACGGCGTAGATGCCCGCGTCGTCCAGGACGACCGTGACGCGCTTGTCGGTCTCGGAGAGGACGTTGACGGGGATCACCGGCTTGCCGCCGACCACTCCGCCGGTGAGCTCGGCAAACGTGAACGCCGTCTTGAAGAGCGCCGGCGCGTTGCCAGACGCCACGGGGAACATGAACCGCAGCACCTCAATGCCACCGAACAGCGTCGCGCCCGCAGCCGCGAGCCCGCCCATGATCATCAGGAACTGGCGTCGCGTCGCCTCGGCGCGAGCGCGCATCTTCCCTCGCGTCGATTCGTATGGATTCAGCGCCATGCAGTCCTCACGAGGGGGTTGATTTCTGCCGACAGTGTAGGGACTCGAACGCCGCGCGCCGTCTCGTCCCCGGCCGTCTCGCAACTCATTCGCCGAATGATCATCCGACTAGAGGAGTGGATTGCTCGCCGGGGGGGTGAGGATATTGGCGAACACAATCGCCGAGATCATGATCACCACGAAGACCACGATGATGGCGAAGCATCCGAAGTCAGTGCGGAGAGCGACGATGAGGCGTTCCATATCTCTTCTGTCTGGAGCGTCGGACCGGCGAAAGGATACGTCACGGCACGACGATGACGCGCATCCGCGACGAGACCCGCGGGACGCCTGTCGCGGAGTAGCCTTCTGAAGCAGTGAGCGGATGGCGAGAGGTCGAGATCTACGGCACCTTCATCCGGTTGACGGGCGAGCTCGAGGTCATCGGGGCCGAACGCCTCAGCGACAGCATCAACCGGTTCGGTGCGTTCCTGCACGTGCGCAACTCGCGGGCTGAACCGCTCTCCACGAACTACCCCGTGCTGAGCCGGCTCGAGCCGCGCGTGACCATCGCCAAGGCCGGGGTGATCCTGGTCTGCCCGCTCGAGGAGATGCCCGACGGCAACTCCGCGATGTGGCGGGAGACAGTCTCCTACGCCGCGTCGATCAACACCTCTGCCATCTCGCTGGTCGGTGACGTCCACCTCTCGCCGGGCAACGACCTGCAGGACCACCTCGAGCGCCACCCCGGGGACTTCCTCCCCGTGACCAACCTCTCCGCGTTGTGGATCACCGCGATAACCAATGAGACCCACGCCGTCCAGCGCGCCTTCGCGCTCCTGAACCCGGCCTCGATCCTCTCATTTTCACTGCGATAAGCAAGAGCGGGGCCCCTGAGCCGCCCGGGCCGCCGAGGTCAAGGAGGCGACGAGCAGGGCGAAGGAGCGCATCGTCATGCGTTACCGAGCCCGCGCAGGAGCCGAGCGCCGAGATCGGCGAGTCCGGGTGGCTCAGCGGCCCCGCTCAGACAGCTGCGAGGGCCTCCTCGCGAAGCGCGCGGTTCTGGCGTGAGGCCTGCGCGAAGCCGACCGCCATGCAGAGGATGGCGATGAAGGCGAAGCCCATGCTGATGAACTCATTGATGGCTCGCTGCCCGATGCCGAGCGTCGCCAGCCCCGTCCCGCCGAGGAATGTCTTCTCGGCCGGCGCGCCCCAGACGGTTCCGATGAACGCCATGAGCATCCAGAGAATCGCTGTGAAGTGCCAGATCGCCGCAGTCCGAGTCTTGCCGTGGCGGGGCTTCGACGTGAAGTAGAAGCCGACGAGCGCGACCGCGAGCAGGACCACGTAGAAGTTGAAGATGACGAAGACGATGAAGAAGGAGATGATCTGCGCGGTCGTCAATCCAGTGAACCCGCTGATCGAGAACGGGAACGGATTGTTGACCGCAACCAGGCTCGCGAGCATCTCGACGGCGAAGCGTACAACAGCCGATCGGTGACGTAACCCCCGGACCTCGCTTAAGCTTCTGTCCAGATGGCGATCCTTCGCGCCCCCGCGTCTGCACCGTCCGGCGCCGTCCCGGGCGCCACCAGAACCGCCGCGATCCTGGGCATTGCTTCGTACGTGCCCGACGAAATCATCACCAATGCCGACCTCGAGGCGCTGGTGGACACATCCGACGCCTGGATCCTGGAGCGGACCGGCATCCGGGAGCGCCGCAAGGTCTCGTCGGGCATGACCACGTCGATGATGGCCGCCGAGGCCGGGCGCCGCGCCATGGCGGCCGCCGGGGTCGACAGCGTGGACGCCCTCATCGTCGCGACCGTCTCCCCGGACACCCCGCTCCCCTCCACAGCGTGCCTCGTGCAGCGCCGCATGCGCCTCGGGGGCATTCCGGCGTTCGACATCGCCGCCGCCTGTGCGGGATTCGTCTACGGGGTCACGATCGCGCGCGGCCTCATCGTGTCGTCGCGCATGAACCGCGTGCTCGTCATTGCCGGCGACGCGCTCACCTCGCTCATCGATTACAAGGACCGATCCACCTGCGTCCTCTTCGGCGACGGCGCCGGAGCGGCGGTCCTCGGTCTTTCGGACGACGGCGGTATCGAGAGCGCGCAGTGGGGCGCGGATGGCGGCGAGGCCGACCTCATCTACTACGGGCCGAAAGCCGGAGAGGAGGACAGTGAGAACGGCCTCCGCATGTACGGCAAGGGCACGTTCCGCCTCGGGGTCGAGCGGATGGCTGAGGCGGCCCGCGAGGTCTGTGCCGAAGCCGGCTGGGCACTCGAGGACGTCGACCTGCTCGTCCCCCACCAGGCCAACCTGCGCATCATCGAGGCCGTTGCCAAGCGGCTCAGCATGCCGCTCGACCGCGTCGTGATCAACATCGACCGCTACGGCAACACGAGCGGCGCATCGATCCCCATCGCGCTCTCGGAGGCTGTCGCCACCGGCAGGGTGCGCCAGGGGGACCGCATCGTCTGCATCGCGTTCGGATCTGGGGTCGTCTGGGGCGGGATCGCTCTTCGATGGATCGCGCCGACGCAGTGACGTCGCGGCGGCAGGCGCCGCGTCGCAGGCTGCAGGCGCCCGGACCGGAGCTCCGCCCAACGGCGCCGACCGCGGGGACGATCGCGTGCCCGCAATGCCAGCGACGCTTCGTCGCCGAGCGATACGCCGCCGACCTCAACGTCTGCTCCGAGTGCGGCCATCACGGAGTCGTCGGCGCCGCGCAGCGCATTGAGCAACTCGCTGACCCCGGGACGGCCGAGACCCTGGCGCTTGACGTCGGCGATCGCGACCCACTCGGGTTCGACGACGGCGTCCCGTACCCGCAGCGCGTCGCGCGAGCTCGCGAAAAGACGGGGCTGCATGAGGCATTTCAAGTCGCGAGAGCATCCATCGAGCACAATCCCGTCGTCCTCGCGTGCATGGACTTCGCCTTCCTCGGCGGATCGCTCGGCAGCGGCGCAGGCGAGATCTTCGCGCGCGGATGCGAGCTGGCCGTTGCCGAGGACCGTGCATTGGTCGCGGTGTGCACGTCCGGCGGCGCGCGAATGCAGGAGGGCATCGCGTCGCTTGCTCAGATGGCTCGCTGCTCGGCCGCGGTGGCCGAGGTGATCGCCGCGCGGCTTCCGTACCTCAGCATTCTCGGCGATCCCTGCTTCGGCGGTGTGACCGCGTCGTTCGCCGTGCAGTCCGACGTGATCATGGCGGAGCCCGGCGCTCGCATCGGATTCGCGGGTGGGCGAGTGATCGAGCAAGCCACGCACGACAGGTTGCCGGAGGGCTTTCAGACAGCGGAGTTCCTGCTCGCGCACGGCATGGTCGATATGGTTGTCGCGCGCGGGCACCTGCGCGCCACCGCCGGCACGCTGCTCCGCATCTACACAGGTCGCGCATGACGACAACCATCGAGACCACCGAGCGAGAGCGGATCGCATTCGCCGCAGTCGAGCTGGCTCGTCATCCCGAGCGGCCACGCGCGCTCCAGGTCATCGCCTCGATCACACCGGACTGGACCGAGCTGCGCGGTGACCGGCTCTTCGGTGACGACCGCGCCGTGGTCGGCGGGCCCGCCCACCTCGGTGGTCGCTCCGTGATGTTGATCGGCCAGGAGAAGGGCACTGACCCGATGACCCGCGCGCTCCACAACTTCGGCATGCCGCACCCGGAGGGATATCGCAAAGCGATGCGCCTGATGCGCCAGGCCGAGAAGTTCTCGATGCCGGTCGTGTGTCTCGTCGATACGCCGGCCGCGCATGCGGGCATCGGCGCAGAGGAACGCGGCCAGGCATGGGCAATCGCGGAAGCCCTCCTCTGCATGCTCCGCCTGCGCACCCCGACGGTGAGCATCGTGCTCAGCGAGGGCGGATCCGGCGGTGCGCTCGCCCTGGCGCTCGCCGACCGAGTGCTCGCGCTCGAGAATGCGGTGTACACCGTTGCACCGCCGGAGACGTGCGCGGCGATCCTGTATCGCGATGCGGGGCAACGCGCCCGGGCGGCCGCGGCGCTACGCCCCGGGGTTGAAACCGCGCATCGCGTTGGCCTGGTAGACGAGATCATCCCCGAGCCAGCACCGGGCGCTCACGCACATGCGCCACTCGTGATAGCCGCCATACGCGGCGCCGTTCTCCGTCATCTCGATGCGTTGAGCACCATCCCCGTCGACGAGCTCGTCGCCGAACGCCTGCGTCGCTACAGAGCTGCCGGCGGCTGATTCGCCCACGAGGCGAGCAGTGCGGTCTCGCGCTCCGGCGCAAGGCCGACACGCACGCGATTGCCGGTGACGACCTGCGCCCAGTCGGGGTTGTCGCGCAACCACGACCACGTATCGAACACCGTGTCCCGTACCGGCCGGCAGGTGAGTCCCGAGCGCTGCGCGAGCGATGAATCAGTCATGTAGAAGCCGGTCCACTCCCCGACGTCTGGAACCCAGATGGGCACCTCGGTCCACGGCTCGACGTGGTCACCGAGAAGGAACTCCGCGTCGACCCAGGTGAACGTCGCGTTGGACCCCGTCGCCTCCCTGCAGAGGTCGAGCAACCCCGCCATCGTCGTGAATCCGGGAACGCTGAGCACGTTGACGCCACCGTTCAGCGTCGTGTTGATCGCGAACTCGGCGAGGTCGCGTGCGTCGATGTACTGCAGGCCGTTGTCCGCGGGTCCGGGAGCGAGCACGGTGCCGCCGGCGTTGATGCGGCGGAGCCACCACGGCAGGCGGCCGATGTTCTCGCGTGGTCCCAGGATGAGACCGGGGCGCGCGAAGACACAGCGGTCCGAACCGAACACGCTCTCGATCGCGAGCTCCGCACCACGCTTGTCCGCAGCGTAGTCCGTCGTATCAGCGTCGGGGCTCGCATCGACAACCGCCGCAGTCTCGTTGATCGGGCCGTCGTGCACGTCCTGGTACACGGAGATCGTTGAGATGTAGACGTATCGCGCCGTGGTCGCCTCGAGCTTTCGCGCCGACTCGAGCACAACGCGCGGTGCGCGCGACCATGCGTCGACGACGAGGTCCCAGTGCTCGGCAGCGACCGCGTCCAGCTCGGTAGCTTGCGTCCGGTCGCCGTGCACCACGCGCACGCCGTCGGGAGCCGAGCCGGTCCGGCCGCGATGGAAGATGGTGACGTCGTCACCGTGCGCGAGTGCCGCGCCGACGACGGCGGGGCCAACGAAATCCGTGCCGCCGAGAACGAGGACCTTACGGCTCATACACGACATGTTGCGCCACCGTCTTCTCCGGACGGCGCAGGAAGAGCGCAGGGATCACACCGAGCAGCGTGAGGATCGTGATGAACGCGAAGGTGCGATCAAACGATGTGCTCAGCGCGTCGGCGGCGTACGTCTGGCTGAAATCCGCAACGGCTGGTGCGACCTTCACCGTGGTCGACGGTCGCCCGCCGTTCTGGATCAGCGACGCATACCGCCCCTTCAGATCCGCGCAGAACTCCGTGGCGGTGACCTGGTGTCCGGACGTTGATGCCGCACTGAGCACCGCCGGCGACGGGGCGCACGACGCCTCGCCGATTGCCGTGGTGAACTGTGCGGCGAGAACCGTGACCAGCACCGCGATGCCGATCGACGAGCCGATGCGCTGCAGGCTGTTGGAGATGCTCGACGCGCTGGCGCTCAGGTGGCGCGGCACGCGCGCCATCGCCGCCGCCATCGACGGCATCATCGAGAAGCCCATCGCGAACCCGCGCAGCAGCAGCGCGCTGACGACGAGCCAGTTGGACGATGTCGGGTGGATCTGCGCGAGCAGCAACCCACCGCCGGCGAGCATGACCATGCCGACGGCCACGACCGGACGGGGGCCGATCCGATCGGTGAGGTAGCCGCCGAGTGGCATCGCGACCGCGGCTGTGATCGCCTGCGGCAGCAACAGCAATCCGGTCTCCAGCGGGCTGTAGCCGTGCACCTCCTGGAGGTAGAGCGGGAGCAGCAGCATGCCGCCGAACAGCGCCGTGACGATGATGAAGCTGAGGCCCATCGACCACGAGAACGTCGGATCACGGAAGAGGCGAAGCTGGAGCAGCGGCTCGGGGCTGCCACGTCCGCCGATGACGAGGTCGACCAGCGCAAGCGCCGCGCCGCCGAGCATCACGAGAGTGTCCACGGCGATCCACCCGTCGACCACCCCGTTGCGGACGCCGACAACGAGGAGCAGCACGGCGAGTGGCGCCATCATGAGCGCCGCAATGCGCCGCCGATTCAGCTGCGACAGGACGAACGCCGCGATGAACACGGCGGCGCCGGCAAGCATGCTGACGACGAGCAGCGATCCCCAGCCGAGAGAGGTGCTCTGGTCCACGGCATACATCACCGCGACGGCTGCAGGGGGCGCCGTCAGCAGTCCGAATGTATCCAGACGCAGCTTGTGCGACCTGTCCGTTTCCGTGAGGAACCGCCACGCCGACACGAACGCGATGATGCCGATCGGGACGTTGACGTAGAAGATGAGACGCCAGGAGAAGTCCTGCACGAACCAACCGCCGAGCACCGGCCCGACTGCGGGCGCGAGCAGCATCGGGATGCCGAAGATCCCCATGACACGGCCCATGTTCTGCGGTCCGACCGCACGCATGATGATCGTCATACCGATCGGCATCAGCATGCCGCCACCGAGTCCCTGCAGCACGCGGAACACCACGAGCTCCGGGAGGTTCTGCGCGATGCCGCAGGCCATCGAGGCCAGCGTGAAGAGTGCGATCGTGACGAGGTACAGGCGCTTGGTGCCGAACCGGTCGGACGCCCATCCGGCCATCGGGATGACCGCTCCCTGCGCGAGCATGTAGCCCGTCACCACCCATGCGATGTCTGCGTACGATCCCGCCTTGAGGTCCGTCTGCAGCGTCGGAATGGCGATGTTGACGATTGTCGCGTCGAGGATCGTCATGATCGTGCCGAGGAGCACGACGGCGAGCGCGATCCATTTGTAATCGAATCGACCAGCTTTGGTGTCGCCGAGGGTCACGCCGTCCGGGGGAGGCGTGACGACGGCGACGTCGGAGCGATCGAGAACGTCAGTCACGCGCAGCCTCCCGCGGATGTCCGGGCTCCGGCCAGTCGACGACCTTGCTCATGAGTCCCACCAGCATTTCGAGATCCGCGTCGCTCAGCGGAGCGAGCGCGTCGAGCGCCACGGTCTTGCGAGCATCATCGAATTTCTCGAGCATCTGCTCGCCCAGCGCGGTGGGGACGATATGAATGATGCGGCGATCGCTGGGATCGTTGCGGCGCTCCGCAAAACCGAGCCGGATCATGCGATCGACCAGCGCGCTCGCCGAGCTGAGCGCGCACTGCTGCATGCGCGCTATCTCGTTCATGGTCGCGCCCGACGACGTCCGCATCGCCGAGCGCAGTTGCTCGAGCGCGCCGACCTGATGCCAAGTCACCGCCCCGAATTCGCCTCGCAACTCGTCCGGAACGCTGGCCATGAGGCGGCGTTTGAGGCCGCCGATATAGCCGAACAGCGAGTCGGCGAGCTCGCCACGACGCGCCTCTCGCGATTGACCCGCCGTCGTCGTGACACGCGCAGCAGTCGTTGCTTGCTTCAAATGGGACCTCGAGTGGTCAATCGCTCGACCGCTCGAGTGTTCGATTGACGAATGGTTCTAGGGTAGAACTATTCGTGACTAGGTGTCAAGTCGCGTGGAGTCCTTGACTCGGCCTCGAATGCGCGATCGTCCGGTGAGATGGAGCGATTGCCTGGCGGTCGCGAGTTCCGCTCCGGCCGTGGCGATCAGCCCTTCGACATCCTGCGAATCCGCCGGGTAGACCGCGACGCCGCATGACGCTGTGACCCCTGACCTGCCGGCGACGTGATCGCTCGCCGTCTCGGCGGCGAATCGCTGCTGAATACGGCCGGCGATCAGGCGTGCCTGGTCGCGGTCGGCGCCCGGAAGGACGCAGATGAACTCGTCCGCGCCGGACCGCGCCGCGCTGTCCTCGCGCCGCAGGATGGATCGAAGGACGCCGGCGAGGGTCTCCAGGACGCGGTTGCCGGAGTCGTGGCCCCAGCGATCGTTGATCAGCTTGAAGTCGTCGACGTCGGCGATGATCACCGCGAGCGTCGCCTCACCTCGCGAGGCGCGAGCCAGTTCCCTGTCGATGACGTGGAGCACATGACTGCGGGTTGGGAGCCCGGTGACCGAATCGAGGAGCGCGCGGCCCATCTCCTCCTCGTAGCGACGCGCCCGTTCCAGCGCTTTCGCAGCCTCGTCGGCGAGCGCCGTCATCAACGAAAGGTCGGCCTCGCTCCAGACGTTCTCGTGACGCTCAGATGTCAGGAGGATCACCCCGATCCCGCTCCCGTCGACCCGCAACGGCGCGCCGATCGCTGACCTGATGAAGCCGAGCTTCGAGCGCCGGAGCCGGACGCGATTTGCCTCGCGAAGGCTCGCCTGGGCCATCGACGCCGAGAGCGTGGTCGGCCAGAGCAGCGGCTGCGCGGCGGCGAACGCTTCGCCGGCCAACCCTTCACCCGGAGCAAGTTCGTACGGCGGACCGCCGGACGCGACCCCATTCGCCGAGAGATAGACGCCCGGGCTCTTCAGCAGACCGTCGGCCGAGTCGTTCATGAGCACGAGCCCGTTCGACGTCTCCGGGAATGTCTCGAGACACGCTTCCAGGACCGCCGACGCGACAGACGGCACGTCGCGAGCCACCCCCAACTTGCGACCCAGGGTCGCGAAGACGTGTCCGCGCCGTGTCTCGGCGTCGATCTGCCGGCGAGTGTGCTCGGCGTTGCCGAGTGCCAGCAGCCTGATGCCGGCGAGGAGGGCGACCGCAACGGCGAGTGACGCCGGCTCGGATCCGGCGGGCGCGCTCGTGAGCCAGAGCACCACGAAGATGACGATCACCGCAGCGCCGGCGGCAAGCGGCAGCTCCGGCGCCTCCTCCGTCTCGATGCCCACCAGGACAGCCGCAAAGGCAGCCGCGGCAATCATCGCGAAGTCGGGCAGCACGCTCGCCGCGACGTGGAGACCGACGGCGGCGATCACCGCGAGCGCCACCGTCGCGACCGCGGTCACGACATGCCGCCGGGGTTCCCAGCGGGAGGGAAGACGGATGAGGACGAGGCCGATGCACAGTGCCAGCGCAACCGTGACGATATCGACGGCTCGAGTCGCGGGCGCCACCGGAAGCGCGAGCACTCGGATCGCGACAGCCGCGCCCACGAGTCCCGCTCCTACTCGTCCGACACGCAACGGCATAGCCAATTCCAAACGGTCTGCCACCTGATCCCCAATCCCTCTGAATACGACGCGCCCGGAACCCCGCCGAACGCGCTGTGTCCGAATTCAATTGTGGCAGAGATCTGCTGAATTGGCATGTGCTACGCTCCACGAACTGACGTTCGCCCGGTCGCGGTCCATGAGAGCAACGCATGACCATTCGTCTTCTCCACCTCTCCGATCTGCACCTCGACCGGGCATTCGCCGCGATGGGCTGCCAGGGCGACCTCGCCCGGCGTCGACGCCAGGGCCTGCGTGAGGCACTCACGGCGGCCGGACACCTCGCCGCTGAGCAGGACTGCACGGCCGTGACGATCGCCGGCGACCTCTACGAGCACGAGCGCGCCGGCGTCGACACCGGCCGGTTCCTCGCCGATACCTTCGCATCCTGGCAACCGATGCGTGTCCTGATCGCGCCCGGCAACCACGACGCGCTCATGCCCGGATCGCTGTACCGCCGCGTCGAGTGGCCGTCCAACGTCACTGTCTTTCAGGCATCGCGCCTCGAGCCGGTGGAGCTCGTCGACGGCGTCACGGTCTGGGGCCTCGCGCATCGCGAGCCGTCCTGGCAGGGTGACCCGCTGGCCGAGTCCCCTGCGTCCGGCGGGTCGGGCGTGCATCTCGCCCTGTTCCATGGCGCGGAGCTGGGCTCGAGGCCGGAGGGCAAGTCCGTGCACGGCCCGTTCCATGCTGAGCGGATCCGCGGGGCTGGATTCGCGGCTGCGTTATGCGGCCACTACCATCGGCGCCGGCTCGACACCAGGACCGGTCTGCTGTACCCGGGGACGCCCGAGCCGCTGAGCTTCGACGAACAGGGCGGCCGCGGGCCTGTCATCGTCGAGGTCGACGGCGGCGGCGACGTCCACCTCAGCGCGCATGACACCAACCGCTGGTCGGTCTTCACCGTGGAGTGCGAATCCGAGGACTGCGGATCGGTCGAATCCGTGATCCAGGCGGTCGCCCTATCCTGCGCCGCGACCGGCCTCACCGACCCTGAACGCACGATGATCCGTGTGGACCTCGTCGGCGCCGTGGACTGCTCGCTGTCGCTGGACGCGTTCACCGTCGAGCTCGCGGTACGGGAGCGCCTCAATCTTGCCGCCGTCAAGGTGCGCGACCTGACGACACCGCTCTTCGACCTCGAGTCGATGCTCATCGAAGAGAGCACGCGTGGTTCGTTCGTTCGCACGGCGACCGCTGCTGCGGAAGCGGACCCGGACGAGGCGGCCCTCCTTGACGACGCGCTGCGGTACGGCCTCATGGCGCTGTCGGGCGCCGAGATCGGGTTGCGATGATCCTCGAGCGCCTCGAGATCACCGGATTCGGGCCCTTGCGCGACCTTTCCGAGGATCTCCATCCGCGGGTCACCGTCATCGCGGGACGAAACGAGTCCGGCAAGTCGACGCTGCTTCGGGCTGTGCGCGCCGCGCTCTACGGGATCGACGCCGGCGGCCAGGGCCGTCCCGTCGAGCGCAGCGACTGGGCGCGTTACGAACCGTGGACGCGGGGCGCCTACGGGCTGGCGCTGACGTACAAGCTCGACGACGGGCGCCGCATCCGCGTGGCCCGCCGCCTCGACACCCGTGAACAGTCCGTCCAGGTGCTCGAGCTCGGCGGGTCGGAGCTCACCGATGAGCTGCGCAGCGGGCGCGCGGTGACACCCGGACGCTTCCATCTGGGTATCGATGAGGCAGTCTTCTGCGCCACCGCGTGGCTGGGCGACGACGGGTTGCGCATCGATGCACCCGAGGGCGCCCGACAGCGCGCGGGGCAGTTGCAGGAGGCGATTGAACGGCTCGCCGACACACGCCGGGGCGTGACCGCCGCCCAGGCGATGGCCCGCCTCCGCGACGCGATGGAGCGGGTCGGATCCGAACGCCGCGTCACGAGCCCGCTCGGGGTTGCCACCGCCCGGCTCAAGGCGCTCGACCGCATCATCGATGAAGCGCGGGCTCGGCTGGCGGCTGTTGCACTCGACCAGGAGCGCCTCGCCGATCTCGAGGCAGCGCTGGCCCTTGAGACCGAGCGCTGGATCAGTGCCGAGCGAGCACGGCTTGGAGCGCGGCTCGCGGACACCGCGGATCGCCGTGCCCGGCTCACCGACCTGGTCCGTGAGGCAGCGCTGCAGAGGGCGGCGCTCGAGGCGACCGCGTCGTACGCGAGATTCCCGATCGACGCGGAGACGGAGGTCACCACGCTGGGTGGCGAGCTCGCCCAGGCCAGGACCGCCGCGGCCGACGCGGGGTCGCGCTGGGAGGCGGCCGCAGAACGGCTGCGGCCCATAGGCGCACGCCGCGCCGAGATCGCCCGCGGGCTCGCGGCAATTGGGGCGGCGACCGGCGCGTCCGGAGCACCCCCCACCGAGATCGGCGAACGTGCGCAACGGCTACGCGGTGAGCTGTTCGCGGCCGGGAGCACCGCCCATCGGGACACCGGCGACGATGCGCGCGAGGCAGCGCTCCGTCGCGAGATCGCGGCCACCGGGCTCCGTGGTCTGCCCGCACGCGTGATCGACGACCTGCTGCCGCAGCTTGAGGAAGCCGGTCGAGGCGGTATGCGCCTCGGTGTCGCGGCGGTCCTCATCGCGGTGTTGACGGCTGCAACGGCGCTGGTGCTGTCCCGCGGGCACGCCGCGGTTGCCCTGGCGATCGCGGTTGCGATCGGCGCAGCCGCGACGGCAGCGTGCGCCTGGCGATCCTGGACGCGTGCGGGTGCCGCGTCCCAAGCGCGCGCAGCCGCACGACAGCTGGCGCGTGACGCCGGCGCTGATCCCATTGAGGTTGAGCGGCTCGCCGGACGCTTGCCGGTGCTGCGCGCGCTGCACTCCGCGCTCGATGACACGGAGCACCGCACGTCTCAACGACGCGCAGACGCCGAGGCGACGCAGGTCGCGCTTGCATCGCTGCTCGTACGCTGTCAGGCCCTCGCCGTCGAGGCCGGCATCGCGCGACCGCTCCCGCGCCAGCCGGCGACGGTCGACGCCGCGCTCCTGATCGCGGGCGAGATCCTCGACCGGGTCGACGCGATGGTGCTGCGTGCACGCCGTCGCGAGGAGCTCGTCGCCGAAGATGCCGTCCTCGCCGCCGACGATGCCGCAAACGCGCAGCTGCGCGAGGACGTCGACCGCTGCGGACGCAACGTCGCCAACCTCGAATCGCGGCTGCGCATGATGCTCGACAACGCCGGGCTTCCCGTCGGTGGAGATCTCGCTGTCGCCGTCGCCGGGTTCCACCACGCTTGTGAGGCGCGCCGCGGCCACGACGAGGCTCGGCGCCGGCTCGCGGACCTGCAGCGATCCGCTCGCTCGCTCGGCGGCGACGCCGCTGCGCTCGGGAGTCTCGAGCTTGACCTTGCCGATCAATTCCGTCACCGCGGTGGCGACCCCGAGGCCGCATTGGCGTCACCTCCCCCGGACGCGGCGTCGCTCCAGCAACTGGATCTCGAGGCCGAACGAGCGCGGCGCGCGGCCACGTCGGCGAGCGATCAGGCGCGCGAGCTGCGCGCACGGCTGGGCGGAGTCCTTGACACGCTGCCCGTGATCGCGGATCTCGAGGATGAGCGCGACAGCTGCGCCGCCGCGCGCGAGCGCGGCCTCCGTCAGCTCAAGGCGCTCCGCCTCGCGAGCGAGATGATCGAATCGGCGTCTCGCGTCACGCATCGCGAGCTCGCGCCGCGACTCGCCGCGTCGCTGGGAAACCGGCTGAGCCTGCTGACCGGCGCGAGATACACCGACGTGAACGTCGACACCGACCACTTCGCGCTGGGGTTGCTCGGACGCACGCGCCCGGACATGGTTCCGCTCGACGCCGTATCGCACGGGACTCGCGATCAGGTGGCGCTCCTGCTCAGGCTCGCGCTCTGCGAGGTGCTCGGCGGCGCCGGCGAGCGCGCGCCGCTGTTGCTCGACGAGCCGCTCCTCACGTCGGACCCTGCCCGGCGCGACCTGTTCATCGAGTTTCTGCACGATGTGTCAGCAACCCACCAGATACTCATCAGCACCGCGGATCCGTCGATGATCGAGGCTGTGTCGCGCGTCACCGTCGGGGACTGTTCGGTGATTCGCCTCGACGATCCGGTGTCGCTCGAGCTCGACGGCTCGTCAACGGCCGTCGGACGGCACAGCGCCAGAATGCGCCTGCTCTCCGGACAGGGCTGATCCACACGCGCTCGGAAACACGTCCGCCGCTCACAGCACCCGGGCGATGCGCACCAACCCCTCGAGTTCCGACACCTCCTCGCTGAAGAGCGGAACGCGAACGACCGGCACGTCCCCGATCCGGTTGAGGCGGAGCAACTGACGCGCCTCGCGCTCCGAGAGCCTGTTGCGGCGCAGAAACGTCTCACCGGTGAACCGCGCGGTGTCCGCCGCGATCCGCGTGTGCAACTCGCTGCTCAACCACGTCGCCACCTTGGGATCCTCGGCGAGCGTCGTCGCCGCGGCAACCGCGCCCGCATCGCGGAAGGTGTCCGGGAGCACACGATTGACCACGATGGCGCGCAGCGGCATCTTGAACTCGCGGAGCTTTGTGCAGAAGAACTCCGCCTCGGCGAACGGACCATGTTCGAGCGTCGTGACCACGACAAAGCCAGTCTCCGGGCTGCGCAGCAGCTTCGACACGGATCGAGCACGATCCTGGATGCCGCCATACAGCAGCTGCAGTTGCTGGACGAACTCCGAGACCTCCTTGAGCACCTCCGCACCGAGCAGCCGATCCGCGAGCCGAAGAAACGGCGTCGCAGCGAAGTTCATCGCTCGAAAGCCGAGACGCGAGGATGAGCCTGACAGCAGCGAGAGCAGACGCGACCCCACGAAGTCGGTGAGGCGCGTCGGTGCCTCGAGGAAATCGAGCGCGCTCCGCGATGGCGGGGTGTCGACGACGATGCAGTCGTACTCGCCCGCTTCGTGGAGCTCGAAGAGGGCTTCGATGGCTGCATATTCGTGCGAGCCGACGAACGAGTCCGTGATGCGCTGATAGAGCGGGTTGCGCAGGATTCGCTGTGCGGTTGCGCGGTCCGGTGAGTACCGCTCGATCATCCGGTCCCACTCCTGCTTCATGTCGAGCATGGCGGCCTCGAGGTCGCCCCTGAGCGTCATCCCGGCTCGCTTGAGGCGAGGCTTCGGGACCCTGACCGGATCCGCGCCGATCCCGCTGATGCCGAGCGCGGTTGCAAGACGGCGCGCCGGATCGACGGTCAGCACGAGAACGCGTTTGTCCTCCGCCGCCGCGACCGCCATGCCGAGCGCGGCGCTCACCGTGGTCTTGCCGACGCCACCGCTGCCGCAGCAGACGACCACCTCGAGCGAGGCCAGCCGCGCGCCGAGATCGCCCGGTTTCTCGCGAGGCCCGCGCCGTCGCTCCGGGACACGCGCACCGGTGCTCACGAGAGCACCGTCCCGAGCGCATCGGCGACAGCGCGGGTCGTCGTCAGCCCGGGCCGGTCGGCGATGGCCGGGACCGGGAGCACCGGCATCGGCAGGCGGCTGCGCAGGAGTTTCGCGTAGCGGCTGCTCGTGTCATACAGGCGCGCCTCGAGGTCGAGCCCGGCTTCCAGGAGCGCTGGTGACCCGCCGAGCCGCGTCGAGACCGCCACTTCGTACTCGGGATCGAGCAGCGCAGCGATGAAGCGCCGGTGGGCAGGCGTTACGGGCTCCGTCACCGCGCGGTTGAGGATGCACGCGTCGACCGCCACGCCCGACCCCGCGCGCATCCGCTCGTGCAGCTCGATCGCCTCGGTGACAGGCATCTCCTCGGGCAGCGCGCAGAGCACGACGGTTGTGCGGCGCGGGTCTCGGATCAACGCGTCGATCCACTCCACCTGGGCGCGAATCACGCCGCCCTTGACAAGCGTGAGCATCGCCCGTGCTGACGCGAGGTGTGACTCGACCTGCCCTCCCGGGGCTGAGTCGACGAGGATGAGATCCCAGACCGGCCGCGTGCCGCCGTCCTCCTTGCGCCGCTCCTCATAGGCGATCTTGCCGACGACGAGCATGTCGCGTGGTCCGGGGACACCGGTCGCGATGAAGTCGAACACGCGCGCAAGCGGCGTGAGCCGAGTCAGGCGCGGCACCTTGAAATAGATGCTCAGGTATTCCTGGAACGACTCGTCGGTTCGCAGTTCGAGCACCGACAGGTTGCGCTGGACGACCCGCGGCGCGAAACCTGACGGTGGCGACCCGAGGGCGGCTGCGAGATCGCCGCCGGCGTCGACATCGATGGCGAGCACCCGCTTCCCCGCCTTCGCGGCGAGCAGCGCGAGCGCCGCGGTGATCGTGGTTCGGCCGGTACCGCCCTTGCCCGCGACAAAGATGACCCGCCGCCGGAGCAGCGTCGCGAGATCGATCCGCTCACCGGCGATCGCGCTCCTAACGGCTATTGACGGACTCCAGGACCTCGGCGGCATGCCCGCTGGGCTTGACATCCCTCCACTCGCGCTCGATGGCACCGTCGGGTCCGATCAGCAGCGTGGTGCGCGCCACACCCATGTACGTCCGGCCCATGAACTGCTTCTCGACCCAGAGGCCCTGCGACTCGATGAGGAGCCGTTCGGGGTCGCTGATGAGCGGAATCCCGAGCCCGCACTTGTCGATGAAACGCTGATGCTTCTTGAGCGTGTCCGGCGAGATGCCGTAGACCGTGACGCCGGCATCGGCGAACGCCGCGGCCAGGCCGGTGAACTCCTGACCCTCGAGCGTGCATCCCGGCGTGTCGTCCTTCGGATAGAAGTAGAGGACGGTCCGACCGCCGCGCAGGTCGTTGTTGGTGACCCGGCTTCCGGCCGTTGTCTCGAGGTCGAAGTCAGGCAGGCGAGCGCCGACTGTCATGGTGCTGCGAGTCCTCCGTGCCGCGCCGCTGGTGGTGGCCAAGTGTAGTGAGCGCCTCCCTATACTCGGCGCGTGCCTGCGAACTCGCGCTCCGGAACGACAGCGCCTGGCAAGACCGCCCGCCAGCGGCGCATCCCGGATCCGACGCAGCCGCGGCCCGTCCCGATACTGCTGCGCTACATCTCATGCGGGATTCTGTCTCTCGCCGGCGGCGCCGCCTGGCGTTTCACCCTCTCCCCGAACGCCGTCGGCATCATCACGGGATTCGCGGGGATCTTCTTCCTGCTCGTCGGTTTCCTCGTCGGCGGCGTCTTCTGGTACACGGTCGACGTGCGCACCCGCATGCGCCATCCCGATCGGATGCCCGACGAGCGGATGGTGTTCTCATTCGTCGTCTTCGTCATGGTGCCGTTCGCGGTGCTTGTCGTGATCGGGCTCGTCTGGCTGCTCTCGCTGCTCATCGGGGTGCACTGAGGGGGGGACGTCAGACCTGAGCCGCAGCCGCCGCTGGCCTGCAGGTCCATCCGGAGCCCTCCTCGCGTTCAGTTCAAGAACGCACGCAGCCGACCGGCGACCTCCGTCATCGACGACCGGTCCGCACACGTGTCCGGCGCCTCGTCGAGGTAGGCGTTGATGTCGGCCAGAGCGGCGACGATCTTTCCCATGCGCCAGAGCAGGAGTCCGCGATCGCGCCGCTCGGCGGGCGCCGACGCCATCAGGTCGACGCAGCGATCGGCCGACCGCAGGGCCTGGTCCCAGCACTCGAGGCTCGTATAACAGCGCCGGAGATTGCGCGACATGCGAGCGAGCATGTCCCGTGAGCTCGCGCGGGCCAGGCGCGCCGGCTCGATGCCGTCGATCTTCTCACCCGTCGACGAGGTCACGAGGCGGACCACGTCGTCGTCGTCAAGCGGCTCACCGCTGGCGACGGTGTCGAACATATGGCCGTCGACGCGCACCACGAAGTGCCCGGGGAGATTCACGCCCTCGACGGGGATGTGCGCACGTGCCCCCACCGCGATCCATATCGCGGAGCAAGCGATGGGCACGCCCGCGCCACGCTCGAGCACGTTGTGGAGATAGTGGGCACGCGGATCGCCACCGCCGGCGCCGCGCAGCCGGAGGCGATCGCGCAGCAGCGCCCCCACCATGGGTGCGTCGGCCGGACCGCACTCGCGCAGGCCGCAGCGGGAGCGCAGCTCACCTGCCAGCTCGTCGAGCCGCTCGAGCCACCGCTCGGGCTCGACGCCGGGGCAGTCGTCCGCAGCCAGCCACAGCGCGCCCTCAGCGATATCGCCGTCGCGCGCGGCACATTCCAGCACCGCTTCGTGCGGCTCCAGTCCCTGCATGGCCGGTAATCATGCTCCGCGACCATCGCGTGTGGGCATTTTCGTGGAGGGACCGCCGCCCGGACGGCTCCACTAGACTGATCTCGTGCTGCTCGAGGAGATCAACGGACCCGCCGATCTGCGTGATCTCGGACCCGAAGACCTCACCCGTCTCTGCGCGGAAATCCGGGATGTCCTGATCACCGCCGTGTCACGGACCGGCGGTCATCTCGGCCCGAACCTCGGTGTCGTCGAGCTGACGGTGGCCCTGCACAGGGTGTTCGACAGCCCGCGTGACGCGATCATCTTCGACACCGGCCACCAGGCCTACGTTCACAAGATGCTGACGGGCCGCGTCGACCAGTTCGACACGCTGCGGCAGCAGGGCGGGATGAGCGGGTACCCGTCGCGGAAGGAGTCGGAGCACGACCTCGTCGAGAACTCGCACGCGTCGACGGGGCTGAGCTATGCGCTCGCTTTCGCAACGGCACGTGAGCTCACCGGCGAGGGCGGCAAGGTCGTCTGCGTCGTCGGTGACGGAGCGCTCACCGGCGGGATGGCGTACGAGGCCCTGAACAACATCGGTCAGCTCAAGCCGGAGATGGTGATCATCCTCAACGACAACGGGCGCAGCTACGCGCCAACCGTCGGAGGGATCGCCGAGAACCTCGGCCATCTGCGACTCTCGCCACGGTACGAGGCCGCCAAGGACGCGGCTGGAGTCGCGCTCCGATCCCTCCCCGCAGTCGGTCACTCGGCGTACGAGACCGCGCGCCGCATGAAGAACTCCCTGAAGCAACTGGTGGCGCCGATCTCCATCTTCGAGACGCTGGGGTTGAAATACGGCGGCCCCATCGACGGGCACGATCTGCAGGCAGTTGAGAAGGCATTGCGCGACGCGGCACGCATCCGCGGGCCGGTGGTCGTCCACGTGGTCACGAACAAGGGCCAGGGCTACGGACCCGCTGTTGCAGACAAGATTGACAAGTTCCACGGCGTGTCGACGTTCGACCCCGACAGCGGCACATCGGTCAAGAAAGCGCCGGACTGGACCGACATCTTCGGCGAGGCACTCTGCGAGGCGGCCGAGGGCGACCCCACGATCGTCGCGATCACCGCCGCCATGGCGTCATCGACCGGGCTGCTCGAGTTCGCGCAGCGCTTCCCGGACCGGTTCTTCGATGTCGGCATAGCGGAGCAGCATGCGGTGACGTTCGCCGCCGGCCTTGCGATGCGCGGTCTGCGGCCCGTCGTGTGCATCTACTCGACATTCCTGCAGCGAGCGTTCGATCAGATCGCGTGCGACGTCGCGCTGCATCAACTCCCGGTGACGTTCGTCATCGATCGGGCCGGGATCACCGGCAACGACGGACCCTCGCACCACGGCATGCTCGACCTCGCGTTCCTGCGCTGCATTCCCGGCATGACGGTGTCGGCGCCGAGCTCTCCCGACGAGCTGCGCCGCCTCTTCGCGACCGCGATCGCGCACGACGGGCCGTTCTCGCTGCGCTTTCCGCGCGGCGCCGCCCCGGGCGCGGGCACGGCCGCGCTCGACCCCCTCCCCGTCCCGAGCAGCGAGATCCGTCATCGCGGGCGCGACGTCGCGCTCCTCGCCGTCGGCAAGATGGTGGCGGTCGCCATGCAGGCACAGGAGATACTCGCCGAGGCCGGCGTTTCCGCGACGGTCGTGGACGCGCGCTTCGTCAAGCCGCTGGATCCGAAGCTCAGCGACATCTGCGCGCGCCACAGGGGCGTGGTCACCGTCGAGGACGGCGTTGCGAGCGGAGGCTTCGGTTCGGCGGTGACGGAGTTGCTCTCCAACGACGGGGTGATCGTTCCACTCATCCGCCTGGGTCTGCCCGATCACTTCATCGAGCACGGCGCGCAGGGACAGTTGCTCACGGAGATGGGACTGGACGCCGAGGGCATCGCGGCCGCGGCACTCGCGCTCCTGCCGGCCGGAGAGGTGCTCGCGGGCTGATTGGCGCTCGCGTCCGCTGCGTGCGCCCTCAGCGAAAGTCGAGTGGGGTGAACGACAGGATGTGTCCGCCGACGTAGCGGTCATAGCCCTGGATGAACGGCCCATACCGCGAGGTGAAGAGGCGTTCATCGTCGAGCGCGTGCGCGGTTGGTGGTTCAGCGGACGCCCGTACGAACAGCTCCGCGTCGGGATTCTGCACGTTGCGGTGTCCCGATCGTGTGAGCCGCATGCAGAGATCGAGGTCCGCATAGTCCGTTCGATATGCGGTATCGAGGCCGCCGGCGCTGTCCCACAGTGACGCTTTGACCAGGAGGCAATCGCCGCTCACCGCGGTAACCGTTCGCGTGGCGAGCCCCATGCCGAGGTAGCCCGAGAGGTCGATGTCCTCGCGCGGCTTGCCGCGACTCCCCACGCGCACGCCGTCACGCGGCGCTCCGCCATTGTCGTCGAGGAGCCTGGCGCCCACGGCTCCCACGCCGGACATCTGGCTGTACTCGAGCAGCCCATCCATCCATCCCGGCCGGCCGAGGACGACGTTCGCGCTGAACAGCAGGACGTGGTCCGAGGGAGGCACGGCGGCGACGGCGTCGTTGACCAGGCGGGACCGATGCTCCGACGCATCGGGGTTGGCAATAACGCGGTGGCCGCACAGAGCGAGGTAGCTGCGAAGCTCGTCGTCGGCACCGCCCCCCTCGACGATGACGATACGAACGTCGCGCTCGACCGCCTCACGTTCGAGGCACGCAATCGCCGTGCGCACACGCTCAGCGCCGCCGTGCGCGGCAAGAATCGCGATGACTGCGGGCGTTCCCGTGATCGGCCGATCGATCCGATACAGCCCCCGCCACGCGCCTTCGCGGACGGAGCCCGTGGCGCCGGTCCGCTCGAACCGATCCTCGAGGCTGCGAACTGCTGCGGTGTACGCATGCGGTTTCGCGTCCTCGTTGCCCGCTGCCGAGCCTTCGTGCATCCGCCAGCTGTACAAGACCTCGCGAACGTGACCAACGTGTGCCGCTGAGTCGGTGCACCTCAGGAAGAGGTCGTAGTCCTGGCTGCCGTCGAAGCCTTGACGAAACCCGCCGACGCGGTCGAACAAGGCTTTGCGGATCAGCGTGAGGTGGGTGATGTAGTTGCAGCTCTCGAGCAGGTCCGGTGACCAGTCGGGCTTGAGGTATGGCGAGACACGCCGTCCCCGCGCGTCGAGCTTGTCCTCATCCGAGTAGACGAAGTCGCACGTCGGGTGTGACCGGAGGTAACGGACCATCTCGAACAGTGCGTGCGGCCGGAGCACGTCGTCGTGGTCGAGCAGGGCGATGCAGTCGCCGGTCGCCATCGTTGCCGCGGCTTGCGACGACGCCGCGATGCCCCCGTTGGCGGCAAGCCTCGTGAACCGGATGCGCGCATCCGCGGCGAATGCCGCGACCACGTCCGCGGCGACCGGCGAGGGGGATCCGTCGTCGACGATACACAGCTCCCAGCGGTCGTACGCCTGCGTCACGACCGAGACGATCGCTGCCCGCAAATAGGCCGCATCCGGCTCGTACGTCGGGAGGAGGATGCTGACCAGCGGACGATCCGGCCAGGTGCGCGACCTGTCCCGCATCGTGCGCAGCCGAGCTGTTTTCGGTTCATGCTGTGCGCAGAACCGGTTCCAGCGGCGGTCGGGCGGGGCGAGCCGCGGCGCAACGTTCGGGTCCCAGCTGTGCAGTGCGGCGCTCAGGTCTCCAGCCCAGAGCGCGGACATGGCGCGAAGCGGTGCGGCAATGATCCGCCTGCGCACCGTGTCGGCCGGCACGGCTCGGCTGGCTGTCCCGGAAACAATGCGAGCCATCTGCGCGGACCGGCCGCTCTGCAGGCTTGCAAGCTGTCGATTGAGCATCTCGATCTGCTTGTTGGCGTATGCCAGCTCGCCGTCGGCGCGTCGAAGCTCCCGCTCGCTGGGCGCGACGATGTCGTGGGATTCGTGATCGGCAGTCATATCAAGACGCCCGCGAGGGCTGGTTCCATACACTCACACACATGTCCCTCCGCTGGCAAAACATCGTCATCGACTGTTCCGACCCTCTGCTGGTCGGATCCTTCTGGAGCGAAGCGCTCGGCCTCGACCTGCAGGGACCCAACGACGGTGAGTGGTGGATCGAGCCCGGCGGAGACAGCCCGGACATCCTCTTCCTGCAGGTACCGGAGGGTAAGTCCGTCAAGGACAGGATCCATCTCGACCTCCGTCCGGACAACCAGGAGGCCGAGGTGGAACGGCTCATCTCGCTCGGTGCACGGCGGATCGACATCGGGCAGGGCGAGGTCACGTGGGTGGTCATGGCCGATCCCGAAGCCAACGAGTTCTGCGTGCTTCGCCCGCGACCGAGCGACTGAGGCCGTCGCGGTCAGTCCGGCCCCGGACATGGAAAGGGGCCGGGCGACGAACCCGGCCCCCTGTCCAGGAAGGGGTGTGCTCAGTTAGCTGAGCTCGCGCTCATGCGTCGTAGTAGAGAGCGAACTCATAGGGATGCGGCCGCAGCGCGACCGGGTCGACCTCGTTCTCACGCTTGTACGCGATGTACATGTCGATGAGGTCCTGGGTGAAGACGCCGCCCTCGAGCAGGAAGTCGTTGTCGACCTCGAGCGCGTTGAGCACCTCGGTCAGCGAACCGGGGAGGTCCTTCACCCGCGCTTTCTCCTCGCCCTCGAGCTCGTAGAGATCGGCCTCGACGGGCTTCGGCGGCTCGATCTGGCGCTTCACCCCGTCGAGTCCGGCCATGAGGCAGGCCGAGAATGAGAGGTACGGGTTGCACATGGGGTCCGGCGACCGGAACTCGAGGCGTCGGGCTGCCGGCGCCGCGCTGTAGGTGGGGATCCGAATGCAGGCACTGCGGTTGCGCGCGCTGTACGCGAGCTTGATCGGCGCCTCGTATCCCGGCACCAGGCGGCGGTAGCTGTTGGTGGTGGGAGCGGCGAACGCGAGGATCGCCGGCGCGTGCTTGAGCAGGCCGCCGATGTACCAGCGCGCGGTGTCACTGAGGAGCGCGTAGCCGTCCTTGTCGTAGAAGAGCGGCACGCCGTCTTTCCAGAGCGACTGATGCGTGTGCATTCCGCTGCCGTTATCACCGAAGAGCGGCTTCGGCATGAAGGTTGCCGTGTAGCCGTTCTGGTAGCAGACGTTCTTGACGATGTGCTTGTACATGAGCACTTTGTCGGCCATGCTCACGAGCGAGTCGAAGCGCATGTCGATCTCGGTCTGGCCGGCCGTGCCGACCTCGTGATGGTGCACCTCGATGTGGACGCCCGCATCAATCAGTGCCAGCACGATCTTGCTGCGCAGGTCCTGGAGCTTGTCGACAGGAGGGGTTGGGAAATAGCCCTGCTTCAACTTTGGCCGGAAGCCGAGGTTGGCCGTCCCGTTCTTGCCCGTGTTCCAGATCCCCTCATCGGAGTCGATGTGGTAGTAGCCCTCGTGTGTGTTCTGGTCGTAGCGGATCGAGTTGAAGATGTAGAACTCGAGCTCCGGCCCCCAGAACGACGTGTCGGCGATGCCGGTGCTGAGCAGGTACTCCTCAGCCTTGTGCGCGACGTACCGAGGGTCCCGGCTGTAGCTCTCCAGCGTGAGCGGGTCCTTGATGTCGCAGACGATCGCCATCGTCGGAATCTCGAGCGTGCTGTCGACGAAGGTCCGCCCTGCATCGGGGAACAGGAGCATGTCGCTTTCGAAGATCTTCTGGAACCCGCGAATGCTCGACCCATCGAAGCCGATGCCCTCTTTGAAGAGGTCCTCGGTCATCTCTCCGACCGGGATGCTGAAGTGCTGCCACGCACCGAAGAGGTCCGTGAACCTGAGGTCGACCATCTGGATGCCGCGTTCGCGCGCGTCGCGGATGACATCAGCCGGTTTCGTCTTCGGCTTCGCAGGTGCAGACATCGCTGGCGCCACCTCTTCTTCAACTCTCACGGCTAACGATTGATCGATTGCCATAGGACTCCTTCCGGGACCGTGGACAACTCACCGCCGCCACCGAGGGACACATCGATCGCCGCGGCAC
>DATKQX010000114.1:0-3793 GCA_035532495.1 Saccharimonadales bacterium (SeqCode) | reverse complement strand
GGCTTCGACCGGTTCAATCCGCAGACGCTCTCGCTCACTCCGCACGAGATCCCCACGATCACCGTGGTCGACGACACGTTCGACGCGCATCGCGACGTGATGGCCGAGATCATCGCGAAAGCGAAGCAGCGGGGAAGAGGCCAGGGCAGTCCGATCACTCCACGTCGACGATCACGAGGGTGATGTCGTCCTGCTGAGGGACGGAGGCCGGACGCCATCGATGGACTTCTGCGAGCAGTGCGTCCGAGCATTCTGAGGGCGAGCGTCCCTGATTGCGGCGAACGATCTCCTCGAGCCTGGCGTCACCGAAGAACTCGCCGCGCCCGTTCTCGGATTCGGTGACGCCGTCGGTGTAGAGCAGGAACCGGTCGCCCGCATCGATGGTCATGGCGTGAACCGGATACTCGCAGTCCTCCAGCAGGCCGAACAACAGGCCGTTGCTCTCGATCCGCTGGAGTGCGCCCCGGCTCCACCGCAGCAGCGGCGGATGTCCGGCCGCCGCATACCGCGCCGTCCGATTCTCCGTGTCCAGCCACAGGTAGGCAGCCGAGACGAGCTTATTGTGCAGCTGGCTCGACAGGACGCGGTTCAACCCGCGCAGCACCGCTCCCGGCTCGGCCGCTGATGACGCGACGGACTGCATCGCAACCTTGATCATCGACGCGATCATGGCAGCCGAGACGCCGTGCCCCACGACGTCGGCCACCAGAATGCCGACCCGCATCTCGTCGATGGTCACGAACTCGTAGAAATCACCCGCCACGGCGGTCATCGGCCGATACGCCGCGCTCATCTGCAGATGCCGCATCCGAGGTGCGCCGCGTGGAAGAATCTCGAGCTGCATCTTGCGGGCGATTTCCAGCTCGTTCTCGACGGCGAGCAGACGGCGCTCGTTCGTGAAGGCGAGCTGCAGCGCGACGTAGCCGAAGGAGAACAGCAGCGCCGCGAAGCCGAGATGGTCGAGGATCGCCGGCGTGTGGACGTGAAACGGGCGCGCCACGTTGACGAACAGTGCTTCAAGGGCGAACACGAGCGTGCCGCCGGCCAGCACGCGCCGGTCCGCGAGCGCCAGATACCGGGCGGACAGGCGGGGCACCACGACCACGATCACCAGGATCAGGAGGATGCCGGTCGCGAGCAGGTTGTTGTAGAGCAGCCACGGGCCGCTCGATTTCATGACGATGGCGTCGAAGACGCCGGCGACCGCGATGACGACGCCGAGGACGGCCGCCGCTTGAATGAGCCGGCGAAGCCTGCCCAGACTCAGTTCGAGAAAGGAGAGCGATCCCGCGACGACGAGCAGATAGGTGATGGCGGTGTCCGCGTCGGGAGCGGCGATCCGAGCCCAGCGCGGCGACACCGCCAGGACGGCCGGCGACCGCTCCAGCAGCACGGCGCCGTACATCGCGCTCCAGAGGCCCAGCCAGATGAAGGTGCGGACACCGCGGCCGCGGCGAAACGCCGCAATCGAGCAGCTCGCCAGGCCGACGAACACGAAGATCGACCCGACCACGATGTCGGCGATCTGCCCGCGAAGCATCGCGGCCGCTTGAGCGGTCAACGGAGCGTCTCCCCACCAAAGGTCAGCATGCGCAAGATCATCATCATCCGCTCCGCCCGGGCCCGGCGCAAGCGGGCCCCGGGGACAGCGGCGATCGGAGTGACAGGAGTGTTTCAAGAGTCTCGCGATCGACGGCCAACCGTCCCAGCACCACCTGACTTCCGATAAGCGGAACTCCGAGGAGTGCAAGCGCCGCCGCCATGGACCTGACTCTTGGAATCAAGCTCGGACCGTGCTGAGAGCGAATTGAGGATGGGAGCAGGGAGGCACTGCGCGATCCAGCGAAGGTCCAGGCGAAGCCCCCCCAGCGGAGACGTCCGGAAGAGCGACTAAAGCGCCGGCGGAGAACGAGTTGGAAGCCTGGCCTGGCGTCCGGGACGACTTTCGCAACTGGCTGGTCACGGCTGCGTGAAATCCCCGGCGGCGGTCCGGGTGTCAGGACGGAACGCCGTTTCCCGGACGCGGACCCCGTTGCGCGTCGCGCCCCCGCCAGACGCGCGGCTGCAGCCAACCGAAGGCTGGCGCAAGATGAAGACATGGCCGCACCACTCGTCGTCGTCACCATCGGGCACTCGACGCGGCCCTTCGCTGAGTTCCTCGCATTGCTGCAGGCGCACGCCGTGCAGCGCGTGGTCGACGTGCGAACGATTCCGCGCTCGCGGCACAACCCGCAGTTCGGCACGGACCAGCTCGCGCCGGCGCTCGATCGCGCGGGCATCGGATACACGCATCTCGCGGGCCTCGGCGGCCTCCGGCGTCCGCGGCCGGACTCGATCAACAAAGGCTGGCGCAACGCGGGCTTTCGCGGGTTTGCCGACTACATGCAGACGCCGGCGTTCGAGCGGCACCTCGAGGAGTGCCTCGCCCTCGCCCGGCGCGAGCGCATCGCGCTGATGTGCGCCGAGGCGGTGCCCTGGCGCTGCCACCGGTCGCTCATTGCCGACGCGCTCGTCGCCCGGGCCGTCGACGTGCGCCACATCACCGGCGCCGGGCCGGCTCGGCCGCACGCGCTGACGCCGTTCGCACGGGTCGACGGCGTGCGAATCACCTATCCCGAGCCGGGCACGCTGTTTCCCGAGCCGTAAGGCGACGGCGACTTATCAGAGCGAACCAGTGAGCCGCCCTCGCAACTGCCAGCCGGGCCGGCGGCCCCAGGCCGCCGGTCAGGGCGCTCACAATCAGGCGTCCAGTATCGTCACGAACGGTTTCAGCCACTTCTCGCCGTAGACCTGGCGCAAGAGGGCGAGAATGAGGGGATCGGCCTCTTCCTCGACGCTCCTCAGGTGGCCAGACACTCGCAACCGACGTTCGGTGAGAACAGCCGACACAGATAGTTCAGGGTCGAGATAGACCCCATTCTTGAAATGAGGCGGGTCGAGCACCATTGTCAGAGGCTCGAAACGTGTCGCTTTCATGGCGGGAACGTCCGCATCTTGTCGCGCGGTGATCACTCGCCTGCCCGATTCGTGAATGATCCGATTGTGACCGTTGGCTTCAGGAAGCGGAGCTGGTGGGCGGCCACGATGGTAATGGCGAGGTGTGGCAGCGGCTGATTCCGATCTGTTGGAGAGCCTGTGGGGTGCGGATCGACACAGCTCCGCCGTGACGAAGCGTACGGCGATGTCAGGCGGGCGTGAATTGTCCGGTGCAGGCACAGAGGGCGCGCGCTGGCGCACCACGCGGCCTGGTCGGCTGCCGACGCCCGCAGGTGGAGCGCGACGCACCGCACCGAGACCACGACGTGGACGCCCAATTTCAGCAACCGCTCGCGGAGCCGCGTGACCTGGACGCGGGCACACCGCGTACGCGCAGCCCGCAACCGGCGTTCCTGCATCGGGACGCAGGTGCAGCCCGTCGTGCAGCTCCTTGATCCGGTCTTCGACATCGCCTCGGGTGCAGTACACGTGTTCGTAGAGGAAGCACCGCGTCTGGCGCACATTGGTGATCACACACCGCGCGTTGTTCTTCGGCGTGCACCCGCGTGGCGGACGACCTCAGGCTGCTTGACGGTGTAAAATGAAATTCACGCTGGAGTGGAGGTTGCGCGAAACCGATGTCCACAGCGACCGTGACAGAACCGAGGGAGAAAGGTCCGGATGAAGCAAGGCCTTCCTGATCCGATCATGGAATCTTCCACGCTCGTCGAAGTCCTTCGCTGGCGAGCCCTTCACCAGCCTGAACAGCGGACCTACACCTACCTGGTCGATGGAGAAACGGAAGGGGATGCGCTGA
>DATKQX010000113.1:0-8569 GCA_035532495.1 Saccharimonadales bacterium (SeqCode) | reverse complement strand
GGCTTCGACCGGTTCAATCCGCAGACGCTCTCGCTCACTCCGCACGAGATCCCCACGATCACCGTGGTCGACGACACGTTCGACGCGCATCGCGACGTGATGGCCGAGATCATCGCGAAAGCGAAGCAGCGGGGAAGAGGCTAGGCCCGATTTCGCGTGAGGAAGCTCGGCCTGACGGGGCCTGCCCAAACGGCGCCTGCGTGAAGCTCGAATGAGCCCTGGCTGGTCGCGGCAGCGGTGAGTGTTTCGAACTGCGCGGCGACCGTCGCTTCCGCCATCTTCTGCCGCTGCGCGGGCGTCGCCGGAATCGCGGGCTGCGTGCCGGTCGGTCTGGAAGCAGCGGATGTGCGCACCCCAGGCCCGATCGGAGACGAACGGGCTCGATGAACGCCGAAAGCACGGCCGGCTGCCGGCGCCGGCTCGGGTAAGGTCCTCGAATCGCGTGGCGCAAGGCTGAGGACACGCGGGGACCACCGTGGCCCGACGGAACCATGCCTACTCGAACCGCAGGGCCACCACGGGATCGACGCGGGTGGCTCGCCGCGCCGGTATGTAGCACGCTGCGATGGTCACCATCATCAACAGCAGGGCGACGCCCGCAAAGGTGAGCGGGTCCTGCGCACTGACGCCGAAGAGCTGGCTGGCCATCAGGCGTGTGAGGCCGAGTGCCGCCACTGTGCCGATCACCACGCCGGTGAGCGCCATGCGGACGCCCTGGCCGAGAACGAGGCGGACCACGTCGGACCGCTGCGCGCCGAGCGCCATGCGCAGGCCGATTTCGTGCGTGCGCTGGCCGACGAGATACGAAATCACGCCGTAGATGCCGACGCAGGCGAGCGCGAGCGCCAGCGTGGCCAGGGCGCCGAGGAGCACCATCGAGAGCTGGCGCGCCGCATACGACGTGGCGACCACGTCGTCCATCGTTTCGACGTCGTAGACCACTTCACGGGGAGCGATCTCCGCGACCGCGTGGCGAACGGAGCCCATGACCGCAACGGGATTGCCGCGGGTGCGCAGCACGACGGCGACGTTCGACGCGGCGAGCGGCATCAGCTTGTCGGGCAACTGCATGAACGGATAGTCCATCTGCGCCTCGACGGCTGATTTCGGATCGGCGCCGAGGCCCCACTGCCTGACGTGGTCCACGACCCCCACGATGGTCGCCTGCACGTCGAAGCCCCCGATGTTGATCCGCTTGCCGACCGGATTTTCGCCGGGAAAGTACGTGCGCGCGAACACGTCGTCGATGTCGATGACGATCGGCGCGTGCTCGTCATCCCGCGCGCGGACGAAGCGGCCACGCTCCAGCGTGAGACCCATGGCCTGCCGGAAACCGGCTTCGACGAGGTAGCACATCGCCTGCGGCATGTCGTGCTCGGTGGCCGGCTTCGGCTGGCCCTGGATCCAGAAGGGGAGGTCGGTGTCGTGGATCATGGGGCGGGAGCCGAGCGTGACGGAGACGGCGGTGACGCCGGGGACAGAACGCATTCTGGCGTCGAAACGGCGCAGGCGGGCGCGGGTGTCGGCCGGCGTGGTGTCGGGAGAGGCCGGCATGGACAACGCGAAGGTGATCGCGTGGCTGGGATTGAATCCCGGGTTGACGCGCCACAGCGCGGCGAGCGTGCGAACCATCAGGCCGGCGCCGACGAGCAGCACGAGCGAAAGCGCGATTTCGACAACGACGAACAGGCCCTGCAGGCGATGGCGCGCGCCGCTCGAGCCTCGGCCATTCTCCCTGAGGACCTCCTCCACGTTCCCCTGAACGGCTTTGAGCGCCGGCGCGAGGCCGAACAGGAGGCCGGCGACGAGGGACACGCCGAGCGTGAAGAGCAGCACGCGGGAGTCGAGCGCCACCTCGTTCGCGCGCGGCAAGGCGGCTGGCAGGACACGGAGCACGACCGACGTGCCCCAGAAGGCGAGCAGGAGTCCCAGCGCGCCGCCGAGAGCGGCGAGCAGCAGGCTCTCGGTGAGAAGCTGGCGGACGACGCGTGCGGGGGTGGCGCCAAGAGCCGTGCGGATGGCGAATTCACGCGAGCGGCCGACCGAGCGCGCAAGCAGGAGATTGGCCAGGTTGGCGCACGCGATGAGAAGCAGAAGGCCGACCGCGACGAGCAGCACGAGCAGGTACGGCCGAACGTCTCCGACGAAGTCCTGCTTCAGGGAAACGAGCGTCACGCCGACGTTCTGGTCGGCGACCGGATAAGCCGCGGCGAGATGGCGGGCAACGACGTTCATGTCGGCCCTGGCCTGCGCGAGGGTCACGCCGGGCGTGAGGCGGCCGACGGCGTGCGCGCTCACATCCACGCTGCGGTTGCGAAAGGACGAATCGGTCCACTGGCCGATCGGCGTGTAGACGTCGCGCTGGGGGCCGTAGAAGGTGAACGCGGGAGAGGTCACGCCGACGACCGTGTACGAGATGCCGTTCAGGGTGAGAGCCTTGCCGAGAACGCCGGTGGACGACCCGAAGTGGCGCGCCCAGAATCCACCGCCGAGAATCACCACCGGCGCGGCGCCGACGTGATCGTCGCTCGGGCTGAAGTCGCGGCCAAGCACGGGTGTGACGCCGAGGGTCCGGAAGAATCCGGCCGTGACCATGAAGCCGCTCACGCGCCGTGCCGGACCCGTGCCGGTCAGGTCGTAGTCCTCATTGCGGTACAGGGCCATCGAGGAGAAGGCGCGCGTGTCGCGCTGCCAGTCGAGGAAATTCAGGTAGCTGGTGGGCGCGTGACTGAATCCCGGCGTGGCCTGGTACATCGCGACGAGCTGGCCGGCGTGCGGATAGGGGAGCGGGTTGAGGAGCACGCCGTTGACGACCGAGAAGATCGCGGTGTTCGCGCCGATGCCGAGCGCCATCGTGAGAATGGCAATGGCCGCGAACCCCGGCGAATGCGTGAGCAGCCGCCAGCCGTACCGCAGGTCCTGCAGCAACGTGCTCATCGTTCACCCCGCTCCTGCTTCCGCATGCCCGACGGCGCGCCGCACCATGACGAAGTCGCCAGGCGGCACTCTACGTCCCCCGCACGAGCCGATAAAGGCTGTGCGGCAGACCACGAAGCACGACCGTGCAATCGGCTTCTCCGCGCTTCACCCGGGTGTCCGCCGGCACGCCGCAGGCGGAACTCGACATTTCGATGTCGCCGCGGTGGCCGCAGTGCAGCGGAGCAGGCGGCCGGATTCAATCCGATGGCCTCAAACGTGGCTGCCGGGAAGCGGCCTGTCCATCCTTCAGCGGCGGTCCGCCGAATCGGCCCGCGCGATGCCACTCGCGATGACGCTCGATACGGCTGGCTGCAGACGAAGGGTGTCGATGAGAGCCGAGAGCACGGCCGGCTGCCGGCGCCGGCTCGGGTAAGGTCCTCGAATCGCGTGGCGCAAGGCTGAGGACACGCGGCATGAACGCCAGGCCGACGCCGTCGATCGCGGCCTGGATCATGAGCTCCACGTCGTCGACGATCAAGGGTCCCTGGACGGCCACGGCGAGTGACTGCTTGCCCCGGTCGAACTCCCAGCGGTACACGCCGGCGGATCCGTGACGGAAGTTGAGGCAGCGATGGCGTGTCAGGTCGTCCGGCGAGTCGGGCCGGGGCTGGGATGCGAAGTAGCGCGGCGCCCCGACGATTGCGGCCCGCTGATCGGGTGACACTCTGACCGCGATCATGTCGCGCTCGATGAACTCCCCGAGATGAATGCCGGCGTCGAAGCGCCCCGCCACGAGGTCGAAACGACCCTCGTTGGTGGTGATGACATCGAGCACCACGTCGGGGTAATCACGCGCGAACTGTCCCAGCTTTGGTGCGAGCACCATCGTCGCGGCCAGCGGCGAGACCACCAGACGCACGGGGCCGGCCGGCTGGTCTCGCAGTCCGGACACGTGGTCCAGGGCTCCGCGAATGTCGCCCAGAGCCGGGCGGAGACGGGCGATGAGCTGCTCTCCTGCTTCCGTCGGCGCCACGCTGCGCGTCGTCCTGGCGAGCAGGCGCACGCCGATCCGTTCTTCCAGTCCCCGAATCGCGTGGCTCAAGGCCGAGGTCGACACCCCCAGCCGTCTTGCCGCCCGCGTGAAGCTCCGTTCCTCGGCCACAGCCAGGAACCCGGACAGGACGCTGAGTTCGTCACGGACAATTTGTGAATGGTACTCACAAACCCTTGTTGATTCTACCGACTAGTCAGGAGACGAAGGGATCGCTACTCTGAGCTTGGAGGCGAGAAACAATGCAGAAACGCAGACTTGGAAAGAGCAACCTGGAAGTCTCGGCGCTGGGGCTCGGCTGCATGGGCATGAGCTTCGGTTACGGCCCGGCGGCGGACACGCGGGAGATGATCGCGCTGATCCGCTCGGCCGTCGAACGCGGCGTGACGTTCTTCGACACCGCCGAAGTCTACGGCCCGTTCACCAATGAGGCGCTCGTGGGCGAAGCACTCGCCCCGTTCCGCGATCAGGTGGTGATCGCGACGAAATTCGGGTTCAAAATCGAATCCGGCGGGCAGCGGGGCCTGGACAGCCGGCCGGCGCACATCAGGGAGGTCGCCGAGGCTTCGCTGAAGCGGCTCAAGATCGATGCGATCGACCTGCTCTATCAGCACCGTGTCGACCCGGATGTGCCGATCGAAGAGGTCGCGGGAGCGGTGAAGGATCTGATTCACGAGGGAAAGGTCAGGTACTTCGGGCTCTCTGAGGCCGGCGCGGAGACGATCCGTCGCGCGCACGCGGTCCAGCCGGTCACCGCGGTCCAGAGCGAGTACTCGCTCTGGTGGCGAACCCCCGAAGCGGAAGTGCTGCCGGCGCTCGAGGAGCTGGGCATCGGCTTCGTGCCGTTCAGTCCGCTCGGCAAGGGCTTCCTCACGGGGAAGATCGACGAGCACACGACGTTCGACAGCTCCGACTTCCGCAACATTGTCCCGCGCTTCGCGCCGGAGAACCGGAAGGCGAATCTGGCGCTGGTCGATCTGCTGGCCGGGATCGCAGGACGGATGAGCGCGACGCCCGCGCAGGTCGCGCTCGCGTGGCTGCTGGCCCAGAAGCCGTGGATTGTGCCCAGCCCTGGCACCACGAAGCTGCACCGGCTCGAGGAGAACATCGGCGCTGCCTCCATCGAGCTGACGTCCGACGACCTCCGCGAGATCGATCGCGCGACCTCGCAGGTCACGGTGCACGGAGCCCGGTACCCCGAACAGCTGGAGCGGCTGACCGGTCGCTGACCGGCCGCGTGCGACGAGAAGAAGACGTCTTCTAAGACATGGGAATCGATCTCACGAACGCGGAAATGGACGCGCCGGGCCGGACGCGTCCCCGAATCGCGTGACTCAAGGCTGAGGGTGAAACGCCCAGCCGCATCTCATCACGCACCATTCATGAATGGTACTCACAAACCCTTGTCGATTTCTCCGGCTGCACACCCGCCGGACCTGCTGCTACGCTGGGATCGAACGATGACGTCGAAAGGACGCGACATGGACATCATGAAAAGCGGATCTCAACCTTCGGGCATGGGAGCGTCCGACTGGTTCACCGGCGCCGTGCGGATCGACTCGCCGTTTCAGCGGAGCGCTCCCGCACGCGTTGGCGGCGCGATCGTCACCTTCGAGCCCGGCGCGCGCACAGCCTGGCATACGCACCCGCTCGGGCAGACATTGATCATCACCGCCGGGTGTGGACGGCTGCAGCGTCAGGGCGGCCCGATCGAGGAGATCCGGTCAGGTGACGTGGTGTGGTTCGAGCCAGGCGAGAAGCACTGGCACGGCGCCTCCTCGACGACCGCGATGACGCACATCGCCATCGCCGAGAATCTCGATGGCACAGTGGTCCATTGGATGGAGAAGGTGACCGACGAACAGTACGGCGGATGATCGTTGCGTCCGCGGGAAATGAAGGTACCCCATGCGAGCAACTGTGATGTACGGCGCGCACGATGTCCGCGTCGAGACCGTTCCCGATGCCCGGCTCGTCGAGCCGACCGATGCCATGGTCCGGGTGACCAGGGCCTGCATCTGCGGCAGCGATCTCTGGCCCTATAACTCGATGGCACCGAGTGCCACCGGGAATCGGATGGGCCACGAGTTCATCGGTCTCGTTGACGCGGTTGGTTCCGCTGTCCGAACGGTGAAGAAAGGCGACCTGGTTGTCGCTCCCTTCGCCTGGTCCGATGGCACCTGCGAGTTCTGCCGGCGTGGGCTGCAGACTTCCTGTCTTCACGGCGGCTGGTGGGGTGGCACCGGGCTCGATGGTGGCCAAGGCGAGGCCGTGCGCGTCCCGCAGGCGGATGGGACGCTCGTGGTGCTTCCAGTGGAATCCGATCACGCGCTGATGCCGTCGCTCCTGACGCTCTCCGACGTGATGGGCACCGGCCATCACGCCGCTCTCTCTGCCAGAGTCGCACCGGGCAGGATCGCGGCTGTCGTCGGCGACGGCGCGGTCGGCCTGTGTGGGGTGATTGCCGCCCGCCGACTCGGCGCCGAACGAATCATCATGCTCGGCCGCCATGCCGACCGCATTGCGTTGGCGCGCACGTTCGGCGCCACCGATATCGTGAGCGAACGCGGTGATGCCGCGATCGAGCGAGTGCGCGAGCTCACCGGAGGACTCGGCGCCCATTCCGTTCTCGAGTGTGTCGGCCACGGTGAGGCGACGCGCACCGCGATGAGCATCGCGCGAGCGGGCGGCGCCGTCGGGCGTGTCGGCGTGCCGCAGGAGACGACGATCCCAGACGCGCAACCGACGTTCTACGCAAACATCACGATCGCCGGCGGCCCTGCGCCCGTGCGTACATCGAGCAGCTCTTGCCCGACGTGCTCGAGGGCAGGATTCAGCCCGGCCGCGTGTTCGACCGCGTCACGGGTATCGCCGGTGTGCCCGATGGCTACCGGGCGATGAACGCGCGTGAGGCTATCAAGGTGATGATCGAGTTCTGAGGATCGCCATGAGGACTGTCATCGGTGTCATTGGGGCCGGATCAATCGGCCAGGCGGTTGCGCGGCGGGTCAGTGCGGGCAAGCATGTCCCGATGGCCGACTTGCACCGCGACAACGCGGCGGCCGCGGCAAAGACTTCGGCCGATGCCGGTTTCGACGTGAGCACCGCGGAGGTCGACGTCTCCCTGAGGGAGCGATGACGCGATGAAGATCGGCATTCTTGGATCAGGGCTGATGGGCGGCAAGCTCGGCATCCTGTTCGCCAGGGCCGGCCACGACGTCGTCTTCAGCTACGCACGCAGCGACCAGAAGCTGAAACGCCTTGCGCATGAGGCGAAGGGCCATGCCCGCGCGGGCACGCCGGCGGAAGCCGTCAGCGATGCCGATGCCGTGCTCCTCGCCGTGCACTGGCTACGGATGGACGACGTGCTGAAACAGGCCGATCTGTCGGGCAGAATCGTCGTGAACTGCTCGCTGCCGATGAACGCCGACGACACTGGTCTCGTCATCGGGCACACCTCGTCCGGCGCTGAGGAGCTCGCGAAGAAGGCCGCGCGAAGGTCGTCTCGCGTTTGGGACGGTACCCAGCGAAGTGTTCTTCGGCGTGTTCGAGAACAGGCGAAAGGCGGAACGACCGAGCATGGCCTACTGCAGCGACGAGAACGGCGCGAAGGAAGTCGCGGCGACGCTGATCAAGGACGTCGGCTTCGAGCCGGTGGACGCCGGGCCGCTGCGAATCGCGCGGTACCTGGAGCCGTTCGCGCTGTTGATGGGACAACTGGCGTACGAAGGCGACGGCGGGCCGGAGGTCGCGTATCGATTCGAACGATTCGCCTCGCGAGTACCATAGCTTGCAGTCGCCCGCAGGCCGATGGAGAACATGAGATGACGAGCAGAAGTCCACTCCTCACACTGAACAACGGCGTTCGGATGCCCGCGCTCGGCCTCGGCGTATTTCAGAGCTCACCGGAGCAGACGGTCACGGCGGTCGAGTCTGCGATCGCACAGGGCTATCGCCTCATCGACACGGCGGCGTCGTACTTCAACGAGCGTCAGGTCGGGGAAGGGATGCGCCGGTCGGAGACCGCCCGCGATGACGTGTTTCTCGAGACGAAGGTCTGGATCAGCGACTACGGCCACGATGCCACGCTGCACGCGTACGACAAGAGCGCCGGCACACTTGGCGTGGACCGCCTCGACCTGGTGCTCCTGCATCAGCCGCTGCCGAGCCGGCACCGAGGGCGCGCGCGATGGCGTACCACTCCGCCTGGTCGGCCGCCGACGCCGACAGATGGAGCACGACGCGCCGCACCGAGACCACGACGTGGAACACGCGTTCGTAGAGGAAGCACGGCGTCCGGCGCACATTGGTGATCACAAACCGCGTTGTTCTTCGGCGCGCGCCCCGCGTGCCGGACGACCTCGGGCTGCTTGACGGTGTAAAATGAAATTCACGCTGGAGTGGAGGTTGCGCGAAACCGATGTCCACAGCGACCGTGACAGAACCGAGGGAGAAAGATCCGGATGAAGCAAGGCCTTCCTGATCCGATCATGGAATCTTCCACGCTCGTCGAAGTCCTTCGCTGGCGAGCCCTTCACCAGCCTGAACAGCGGACCTACACCTACCTGGTCGATGGAGAAACGGAAGGGGATGCGCTGA
>DATKQX010000112.1:0-7297 GCA_035532495.1 Saccharimonadales bacterium (SeqCode) | reverse complement strand
CTGAAGGTCGCACCGAGCGAGGTCGAGGCAGTCTCAACGTTCTACTCCATGTACTTCCAGCACCCGCACGGGCGCCACGAGGTCATCGTCTGCATCAACGTCTCGTGCGCCCTCCGCGGGGCCGAGGAGATCGTCGACCACCTCGAGCGGTCACTCGGCTGCGCGTCCGGGGAGACGACAGCCGATGGCGAGTTCACCTGGTCGAGCACGGTCGAGTGCCTCGGCGGGTGCGGCGGAGCGCCGACGATGCAGGTGGACCACCATTTTGTCGAAGACCTCACGCCTGATCGGGTCGATGCTGTGCTCGGCGGGCTGCGCGGTAGCGGCCGATCCGGCGTTTCCTCACACAACGCGGGTCCTGTCGTCGCGGGGACCCCTCCCCGTCGCGCCCCTGGAGGCGCGCCGGCGCGTCCCCCCGCGGAGCCACCCGCTGCCGGTGTTGAACCGACGGTCGGGCCTTCCGAAGCTCCGCCGATCGTGGCGTCGACCGATCGGGCTCCGCTCGCGAAACGGTCCGCACCGAAGTCGGCACCGCTCGTGCGCGGTGTGCCGCCCGCGCAGCGTCCGGATTCCCCGGGTGGGGGGGCGCCGGATGCTTCGACCGAGGCGGCCTCGCCGTTGACGTCGCCGAAGGAGCCCGCTCCCCCAGCAACCACGGCGCCGCAACCGAAGGCTCGGGGGCGACGGCCAAGCAAGGGTGCTCAGTAGGATGCAGCACCCAATGGCATGCGGATGCGCGGAGAGCGAACGCTGATGGGCGAGTACAGGCTCCTGACCAAGGACTTCGGCGCCGACGCGCTCCAGACCTTGAAGGGATACGAGAGGACCGGCGGGTACCAGGGGCTTCGCGACGCATTCAAGAAGTTCACGCCGGAGACGCTCATCGCCGAGGTGAAGACGAGCAACATCCGCGGGCGGGGAGGGGCTGGGTTCCCGACGGGGATGAAGTGGTCGTTCCTCCCAAAGGACGTGTTCCCACGGTATCTGTGCTGCAACGCCGACGAATCGGAGCCCGGTTGCTTCAAGGACCGCTACCTCATCGATGAGAGCCCGCATCAACTCATCGAGGGGTTGTTGATCGCGTCGTACGCGCTCCAGGTGAACACATCCTTCATCTATATCCGCGGTGAGTACCACGACCAGCGGCTGCTCCTCGAACGCGCCGTCGAGGAGGCGAGGGCTGCCGGTTACATCGGCAGGAACATCCTCGGCAGCGGCTTCGACTGCGATGTCATCGTGCACGGCGGCGCGGGCGCGTACATCTGCGGCGAGGAGACGGCGCTCATCGAGTCGCTCGAGGGCCTGCGCGGTCAGCCGCGGCTCAAGCCACCGTTCCCTGCGATCAAGGGCCTCTACGGCCAGCCGACGGTCGTCAACAACGTCGAGACGCTCTGCAACCTGCCGCACATCGTCGCGCGCGGCGGTGAGTGGTTCAAGGCGCTCGGGACCGAGAAGAGCACGGGGACGCGCGTGTTCTGCTGCAGCGGCCACATCAACCGCCCCGGAAACTACGAGATGAAACTCGGCACGCCCATCCGCGAGCTGCTCGAAGAGGAATGCGGCGGCATGTGGAAGGGACGCTCGCTCAAAGCGTTCCAACCAGGCGGTGGATCGATGCAGGTGCTGCTGCCGCAGCATCTCGACCTTCCCCTCGATATGAATGAGGTCCAGGCGGCGGGCTCATCGCTTGGCGCAGGCGCGATGATCTTCATGGACGAGACGACGTGCCTCGTCGACGTCTCGATGCGGCTCGTCGACTTCTACCGCCACGAATCGTGCGGGAAGTGCGTCCCGTGTCGCGAGGGCACGTACTTCGAGTCGGAGCTGATGCATCGACTCGAGTCGGGCCTGGCGACGCTCGCCGAGCTGGCCAGCCTTTCGGACATCTGCTCGAACATGGATGGCCGTTGCTTCTGCCCCCTCGGCGACACCGCGACATGGTTCGTCATGTCCGCGTACAAGGCCTTCCGCGAAGAGTTCGAAGCGCACTGCGGCGCCGGCCGGTGCCCGGTGAGGACGCAGGCAGCGGCACTGGTCGCGTGACCACGGTGGCGGACACGGCAAGCGCAGCGCCTGAGCAGCCTGACGACGGCCGCGTCGGCATCACTATCGACGGCCGCGAAACCCGTGTGCCGAAGGGGACGCTGGTGCTCGACGCGGCGACCGAGCTCGGCATTCACATCCCCATCTACTGCGCGCATGCAAAGATGGAGCCGGTGGCCGTGTGTCGCATGTGCCTCGTCAACATCGAAAAGTTCCCGAAGCCGCAGCCGGCGTGCGCGACCGTCGCCAGCGAGGGAATGGTGGTGCGTACCAACCTTCCCGAGGTCACGAAGCTCCGTGAGGGGATGCTCGAGTTCCTGCTCCTCAACCATCCGCTCGACTGCCCCGTATGCGACCGCGGTGGCGAGTGCGACCTCCAGGACTTCACCTTTCGCTACGGCCCCGGGATCTCGCGGTTTCCGATCACCGAGAAGGTGCACTTCAGAAAGGCCGTGCCGCTGTCGCAGCACATCGAGCTCGACCAGGAGCGCTGCATCCTCTGCTGGCGCTGCGTCCGCTACTACGACGAGATCACGGGCGAGAAGGAGATCGTGCTGATGCAGCGCGGCGTCGACACGCTGATTGCGACTTTCAACGACCAGCAGCTGCAGTCCAGGTTTCAGGGCAACCTTCCGGAGGTCTGCCCGGTCGGTGCGCTGACCCATCGCGAGTACCGCTTCGTCTCGCGCCCGTGGGACCTGCAACGCACGGCGAGCGTCTGTCCGGAATGCTCATACGGCTGCAACATCAATGTCGACAGCCGCGACTTCGAGGTGCGTCGCTTCGCGTCGCGCGACAACCCGCAGGTCGACGACATGTGGCTGTGCGACCGCGGCCGCTACAGCTTCCCGAAGTGGAACACGTCGGAGCGGATCCGGCGGCCGGTCCTCACCACCGACAACGAATCACGCGATGTATCGGTGCTCGACGCGATCAGCCAGTCCGCGCGCCGCCTGCGTGAGATCGCTGACGAGTACGGAGCGGAGTCGATCGGTGTGCTCGGCTCCGCGTCCAGCACCAACGAGGAGCTGTTCCTGCTCGAGCGTCTCGCTCGCCAGGTGATCGCCACACCGCACATCGACCATCAGCTCGAAGCATTCGCCGACCTCTCCGCGAAAGAGCACGAGCTCGGTATCGCGGAAATCGAGGAGTGCGACGTCGTCGTGATCCTCGGCACCGAGCCTGAGGAGCAGGCTCCGGTGCTCACGCTGCGGCTGTACAAGGCCGAGCGGAAGCGTGGCGCGAAGGTCGTCAGGCTTGCGAGTGACGTTCCCGTCGCAGACGCGGTCGCCGCCGCAAAGGGCGGTGCACGCGTGGGGCTCATCGTCGATGAGACCAATCGCACTCATGCCGCGGCAGTCGCCGGCGCGCTCGGTTCTGTGCGCCGGCTCACGATCACGCGTGGTGTCAACGGTCGGGGCGCGAAGGATCTGGGGTTGCTGCCCAACGCGGGACCCGGCTACACCACGGTGGCGAAGCCCGGCAAGAATGGGCGGCAGATCCTTGAAGGCCTCGCAGCCGGTGAGCTCCGCGGTCTGCTCATGCTCGGTCCGAACCCCGCGCTCGAGGCCGAGGCGGATCTGCTCGAGCGCGCGTTGCGCAAAGCCGCGTGCGTCATCGCTATCGAGACCAGGCCGGGGATCGTGTCCCGCGCTGCCACGGTCGTCATCCCCGGGCACGCGATCTTTGAAAAGGCCGGCAGCGTGACCAACGTCGAGGGACGCGTGCAGCGCATCCGCACCGCACTGCCACCCGCAAGCTCCACTCCCACGGAGACTCGCATCCTGAGCAGCATCGCTGCCCAGATGGGCGCCGAGGGGTGGGGCAAGGGTGACCCGCTCGAGGTGAACCGCGAGATGCGCGACACGCTCGCCGCGTACGCCTCTGCGGGAAATGGTGGACGCGCGCTGTTCAGCGCGGAGGTCGTCGCGTGATCGGGCCGGACGATCTCTGGTGGGTGCTGCTCATCAAGTGCGGTGTCCTGGTCGTCTTCCTGCTCACGGCGTTCGCATATCTGACGCTCGCCGAACGCAAGATCTCAGCCCGTATCCAGCTGCGCTATGGCCCGAACCGGGTCGGCCCGTTCGGGATGCTGCAGCCTGCCGCCGACGGCCTGAAGCTCTTCTTCAAGGAGAACGTGGCGCCCGCCGAGCGCGACAAGCTCCTCTATCTGGTGGGGCCAAGCCTCGCCGGTGGTTCGGCGCTGCTCGCGTACGCGGTGATTCCATGGGGCACCAACAACTGGTTCGGGCACGAGTTCCACTGGGACATCGCCCATATCAACGTCGGGTTGCTGTTCATCCTCGGGATAACGTCGCTCGGTGTGTATTCCCTCTTCCTCGGCGGCTTTGCGTCGAACAGCAAGTACTCGCTGCTCGGAGGCCTGCGCTCTTCGGCGCAACTCATCTCCTATGAGATGGCCGTTTCGTTCGCCTTGATCGGTGTGGTGATCCTCTCCGGGTCGCTGGACCTCGAGAACATCGTGGGATCCCAGCACGGCCTCTGGTACATCGTGCTGCAACCGCTTGCATTCATCCTCTATTTCACAGCCGCGTTTGCGGAGACGAACCGGCTGCCGTTCGACCTTCCGGAGGCGGAGACCGAGCTCGTCGCCGGTTACCACACCGAGTACTCGGCCATGCGCTTCGGTCTCTACTTCCTCGGCGAGTACATCAACATGGTCACGGTCTGCTCGATCGCGACCGCGCTCTTCCTCGGCGGCTGGCTTCCGCTCCTCCCATGGCATCCGTTCGACTGGATCCCCGGACCGATCTGGTTCCTCGGGAAGGCTGCCGTGCTGCTCTTCGTGATGATCTGGGTGCGCTGGACATTCCCCCGGCTGCGCTACGACAGACTGATGAACTTCGGCTGGAAGGTGCTCCTTCCACTCGGGCTGATCAACATCGTCATCACCGGCGCGGTCGTCGCGTGGCGTGCCTAGGAAGGAGCGATGCGGTCGTGATCAGAGAACTGCTGCAGGGCTTGACGTTCACCTTGAAGAAGATGGGCACGAAGCCGATCACCGTCCAGTACCCCGAGGAGCAGAAGCCCGTCGCGCCACGTCACCGTGGCCGGCACATCCTGCACCGGTACGACAACGGGCTCGAGCGTTGCATCGGCTGCGAGCTCTGTGCGGCGGCGTGCCCCGTCGGATGCATCTACGTACTCGCGGCGGAGAACGATCCGGCACACCCGGTCTCACCCGGCGAACGCTACGCAGAGCGGTACGAGATCAACCTCATGCGCTGCATCTACTGCGGCTACTGCGCCGAGGCATGTCCAACAGAGGCCATCACGCTCGGACCGCGCTTCGAGCTTGCGGAATACCGCCGCGAGCGCACCGTCGTGACGAAGGCCGAGCTGCTCGAGTCGTGGCCGGGGCTCGCGCAGGCGCGCCGTCCTGCGAGCCCGGTCGGCGCCGGCGCGGATCAGACCGGACGCGAGGACATGCAACCGGGCGTCAAACCCCGCGCCGCATGGAGCGCTGAGGAACGGAAGATCGACCACGAGACGGCGCCACTCCCAGGCGATCTCGGCGTGCCGGTCGACGTGCCCACGGTAATGGAACCCGGTGCCGGGAAGCAGCAGCGATGACGGTCATCTTTGCGGTCGTGATCGCGCTTGCCGCAGTCAGTGCGCTCGGCGTCGTGTTCTCACGCCGCACCATCTACTCGGCGCTGAGCCTTGTCGTCACGGTCGCGATGCTCGCGGTGATCTTCCTGCTGCTCAATGCGCAGTTCCTGTTCGCGGCGCAACTCCTCATCTACGCCGGAGCCGTGATGGTGCTGTTCGTGTTCATCGTCGCGCTCCTCAGCCCGGAGGCCGAAGACCGTCCCGTCCTGGATGTTCGAGCGGCGATCGGTGGCCTCGGTGTTGTGGTGGTCACGGTGCTCGTCTTCATCGAGTCACGCAATGGGATCACCTACAGCACACAGGGGTTCCACGCGACCGGGGTGGGCACCGCGAACGACCCGTACCACACGTTCGCGTTCCCGGCGGACGCCGTGAATAACGCCGGCAACGTGCAGACGGTGGCGGGACAGCTCTTCACCAACTACCTGCTGCCGTTCGAGATCACGTCGATGCTGCTGCTCGTCGCCGCGATCGGCGCCGTCTACCTCACGAGGCGCTCGAGCTCGTGATCGGTAACACGGCGTGCTGAATCCGAACCTCTTCCCCTTCCTGCTCGGGCTGTCAGCGTTCCTCTTCACCGTCGGTGCTGCGGGGGTGCTGATCCGCCGCAACCCCATCGTCGTGTTCATGTGCATCGAGCTGATGCTCAACGCCGCGAATGTGGCGCTGGTCGCCTACGGGCGCTTCCTCAACAGCGAGGAGGGCCAGATCTTCGCGTTCATGGTCATCGTCGTCGCCGCGGCCGAGGTCGTGGTCGGGCTGGCGCTCATCACGCAGATCTTCCGGCTCGGCCGTGAGCTCGACGTCGATGACCTCAGCGAGATGAAAGAGTGAACGTCGGCACCGCGTCGACGCTCGTCGTCCTCGTCCTGCTGTTCCCGCTCATCGGATCCGCGCTCAACGGGCTCCTCGCGCCTGTGCTCGGCCGCCGCTTCGTCAACATCGTCGGGACGGTCTCGATCTTCGCCGCGTTCGTCACCGCGTGCTTCGTGCTCGCCAATGTCATCGGCGCGCCGGCCGGGCATGCCTCGATCACCATACGGCTCTGGCAGTGGATCAACCTCGGCGGTGGGACGAACCTCTCCGTCGGGATGGACTTCACGCTCGATGCGCTGAGCGCGCTGATGCTGATGGTCATCACCGGCGTCGGATTCCTCATCCACGTCTACAGCGTCGGCTACATGGAGCACGACCCCGGCGTCGCTCGGTTCTTCAGCTACATGAACTTCTTCATCTTCTCGATGTTGACGTTGGTGCTGGCCGCTGACCTCGTCATCCTCATCATCGGCTGGGCACTCGTCGCGCTCAGCAGCTACCTGCTCATCGGGTTCTGGCACGACCGCCCGAGCGCGGTGATCGCGGCCCGCAAGGCGTTCATCACCCAGGTGATCGGTGACATCGCGCTCGTCATCGCGGCGTTCCTCATCGTTCTCAACACGCACACGCTGAGCCTGCCCAACATCTTCGCGCGCACCCAGGCGTTCCCGGCGGGCGGACTGCTCATCACCGGCATCTGCGCGCTGCTCGCCATCGGCGCCTTCGCGAAGAGCGCGCAGTTCCCGTTGCACACGTGGCTGCCCGACGCGATGGAGGGCCCGACCCCGGTATCCGCGCTCATCCA
>DATKQX010000111.1:0-4504 GCA_035532495.1 Saccharimonadales bacterium (SeqCode) | reverse complement strand
GATACCGAAGCCAAGCTCATGCCCTCGCCACGCCTGACGGAATCGGTCCAGCTCACGGTCCCCCTCGTGGGTCACCAGGGTGCCGACGTCCTCGAGCAGATCGAGGACGCGCAGCTTGGCGGCGGCATAACGCTCGTAGGTACCGTGGAAGTCGAGGTGTTCCGGCGTGAGATTGGTCACTGCCGCGACCTCGAATCGGCAATCGTCGAGCCGACGCTGGGCGAACCCATGTGAGGTGCTCTCGATGACAATCGCCGCGGCGCCGGCCCGCTCCTGTTCGGCCATGAAGTGATGAAGGGCTGGAGCCTCGGGGGTGGTCATGTCGGTGGCGTTGGGAGAGCGCTGCCCGTTGCGGCCAATGAAGCTCAGCGTGCTCATGGCGCCGGCCGGGGTGCCCGCAGCCACGAGGAGTGCATGCGCGAGATGGACCGTGGTGGTTTTGCCGTCGGTGCCGGTGACCCCGATCAGCCGCAGCCGTCGGGCCGGATGGTTGAAAAGCAGGGCGCTCAGGCCGCCCATGGCTCGGCGCGTGTCGCTCACCACGAGCTCCGGCACCGCCTGGTCGGTGGGACGCTCGACTACTACGGCGACGGCACCCGACTGAATCGCCGAATCGATGTGGAGGTGGCCATCGTGCCGACCCCCCCGGAGGGCGATAAACACGTCGCCAGGCTGGACCGCTCGTGAGTCCCACGCGATGCCGGTGACAGCTGGAAGCACTGGCCGCCTTTCCCCGCGAGCGATATCGGAAAGGTCGATCGGTTTGCCGGCGGGCCAGGGCGAAAGAAGCGAGACCCGGCCAGGCGAGGTGAGGGCGACCGCTTCCTCGGCCAACGACGTCCTTGGCATCATCATCTCCTCCGCACCCCGGAGAAGGGGCGGACCGTCCGCCCCTTCTGGGCATCTGCTCAGGCCTTGGGCCTGGTCATCGGCGACCAGGGACCCGTCAGCCGTCCGCTTCCGCAGCCGTCGCCGCTTCGGGCGTGTCCACGCCGGTGGTGTCCTGGGCGCCGCTCTGCGCGCCGCTCTGCACATCGACGTTGGGGCCTTGCTGAACGTCGGGGCCCGGGTCCGTCGTCGCTGCCGTCGCAACCGTGTTGGCGGCATCGACAGCCGCCCCCGCGGTACTCACATGGGCAGCCACGGTCGCGAAGTGCGCCGTCGAGCTTCCGCCCGCGGTCGCCAGATAGCCGCCGACGCCGGCCGCCGTCATCAGGGCTGCGCCGCCCGCCACCACGACGGCGCGGCGCCGGATGCTGGTTCTGTGATTCATCGGTTCTCCTCCTGGAGTGTGGTTTGAGCCGCGCCACCGAATCGATCGTGGTGACCGGCCGTTGCATCCAGGATGGCGAGCCATTCTCAACTCACCATAAATTCGACTCGACAGCCGCTCCGTGGCAGCCGCGACCGGGTCCGGCCGCGGCTCGCCGGCTGCTCGTCGCCTGGGGCAGCTCGATTGGCACGCACGTCGGCCATCGCCCTCAGCGGCCCTCATCCGGTAGATACCGAGGCGGTGTTTAGGGGTTCTTTAGGAAGCTGCGCTCAGAATGGGCCGTGCGCATCCTGGTCATCGAGGACGACCGCCGCCTGCTCTCCCTGCTACGCCGCGCCCTGCGCGAGGCGGGGATGGCAGTCGACACCGCCGAGGACGGCGACGAGGGCCTCGCCGCAGCGTCGACCACCGATTTCGACGTGCTCATCGTCGATCTCATGCTGCCCGGCATCGACGGCTTCGAGGTCACCCGGCAGCTCCGCGACCGCCGTATTCGCACGCCGGTGCTGATGCTGACGGGCAGAGACGCCGTTGACGATCGGGTTCGCGGTCTGGAGGCTGGCGCCGACGACTATCTGGTGAAGCCGTTCGCCCTTCGTGAGGTGGTGGCCCGCATTCGGGCACTGACACGGCGACACCTGGACAACCGCACCGCCGTCCTCCGCGCCGGTCCGATCGTCCTCGACACAGCCGCGCACATACTCCGCGTCCGCGGTGTCACGGTCCCCCTGACAGCGAAGGAGTTCTCCATCCTCGAGTATTTCATGCTCAACCGCGGCCGCTTACTCAGCCGCGCGCAGATCCTCGAGCACGGCTGGCCGTACGACTTCGAGGGTGGCCGCAATCTTGTCGAGGTGTACATCGGACGGCTGCGCCACAAGCTCGTTACAGCCGGCGTTGCCGATCCGTTCGTCACCATTCGAGGTTCCGGCTATCGGTTCGACGGTGACACCGGGTGAGGCCGACGCTCACCACACGATGGCGGCTGTCGCTGCTGGCCATGGTGGCCGTCGCTCCCGCGCTCGCCATTGCGGACTGCGCCCTGCTGCTCACCCTCAGCGGCATCGAGAATTCGCAGGTCAAGCAGGACCTGGTGGCGCAGTCGTCGCTGCTCCAAGCCGGCATCGACGACTCCAACGGGCGGGTGTCGTTCGGCGCGGCAGGCGGCGGCGCCGGACCCCTGACCGGTTCAGCGGTCATCGTCAGCGGCGGGCGCGTGCTGACCAGCGCGGGCACCGATCCCCTGCCTGCAGCGACCGCGATTGCCATCGCGAGGCAGGCGGGCCGCGCCAGCGTCGCGGTGTTCGTCGATGCCAGCGACCGCACCGGCGCACCCCAGCGGGTCTATGCGACGCCGCTCAGCGCCGACCAGGGAGTGAGCGGGATCCTGGTGGTGAGCCGGTCGATTGCCGCACTGCAGGCGTCGCAACTCCAGACGCTGCTGATCGCCATGGCTCTGTCCTTGGCGACGGTGGTGATCACTGGGCTGATCGCGCGATGGCTGGCCGGGCGGGTGTTGCGGCCGGTCCGCACGCTCGCAGGTCTAGCCCGATCCATCAGCGAAAAGGATCTGCATCGACGCATCGACGTGGCCGCGCCCGCGGACGAGCTCGGCGAGCTGGTGGTCACCCTGAACGAGATGCTGTCCCGCCTGCAGCGCGCCTTCGACGGCCTCCAGCGCTTCACCGCGGACGCATCGCATGAGCTGCGTGCGCCGCTGGCGATCATGAGAGCGGAACTCGAGGTCAGCCTCGGCCGGCAGCGCACGGCCTCGGACTATCGGCAGAGCCAGCGACGGCTGCTGCGTGAGGTTCGCCACCTCACCGATATCGCCGACCGCCTGCTCCTGCTGGCCCGAGCCGATGCGGGGACACTGCAGCCCGAGCGTGAGCCGGTCGACATCACCGACCTCGTGACCGAGGCGGTGGAACGATGGCGGCCCACCGCGAAGCGTAGGAGGGTCGCGCTCACGGCTGATGCAGCGTTGGTTGGGACCGTCCCCGCCGACCCCGCACTCCTCCGTCAAGTATTGGACAACCTCGTCAGCAATGCGCTGCGCCATACCCCATTGGGCACCAGCGTCACGGTGCGCGCCACCTCGACCCAAGCCGGAGTTGAGCTCGAGGTTGCCGACAGTGGACCGGGCGTTCCCGCGGACCTCCGTCCACTGCTCTTCGACCGCTTCTTCCGAGCCAGCTCCGCGCGCACTCCCGGTTCCTGGTCGGGAGGTGCCGGGCTGGGTCTCAGCGTGAGCTGGTCCATCGCCCGTGCCCACGGCGGCGATCTCACCTATGTCGCCAGCGACCAGGGAGCCGTGTTCCGGCTCCGGCTGCCGATCGTGGTGCCCTCCTCCCCTGTGACGGACTCCGCGCTTCACGGCGAGGGATCGCCACGCGGCGTCCAGCCCATCCGCCGCGATGAGTGCGATCATGCCAAGCCGAGTACCTCGTGATGCGGTCATCGGTGTGGGAGGATCTCCGGCGACCCACGGAGCGCGCGGCGCCTGCTCCGATCGCGAACCCGGTTCAGGTTTAGGGCGCATTTATCTCCCGGCAGCACACTTGACCCGTGTGGAGGGCTGATCGTTACTGCTCTTTGCGTATCGCTGTCACGGCCACACTTGCGATCCTCTCCGCATACGGCAGCGGGGTTCCCCCGAGGACTCGTCTTCAGGGATCGTCAGGTTCGGTTCCGAGGGTACTTCACATGGGTGTCAGCGATGAATTGTCGTGGGATGTGGACGCTGCTAGCACGCTGGCGTCCGCTGCAACGCAGCCACAGCATGCTCAGGGACGTCGATGAAGCACGCGGCCAGCTACGACACGTGAGTGAGTTATCGGCCGGGTGGCACCAGGGCGGCCTCGGTGCCTGCGAATTCTGCGGAGTCCGGTCCGGCCCTCGTGTGCTCATCGCCGGGGCACCGGAAGTCTCGCGTCTGTGTGATGACTGCGCGGAAGCGTTGGCGGCCGGCGACAGTGAACTCAGCGATCGGATGTGGAATGCTCGAAACCTCTGAGCGGGCACACGGCCAGGCGCCATTTGAGGCTCGGATGAAGACGGGACGACGGCCGGCATGCGTCTGATCTGCAGGGCCGAGCAACCGGGACGCCCTGTGGTCGGAGCCGTCGTGCGCAGTGTCGGCGAGTGAAGAACCTGGCACCGGGGCTGACCAGGACCCACCAGAAGGTCGCCGTTGGCAGTCTCGTGATCCTGATCGCGGTCGTGGCTGCT
>DATKQX010000110.1:0-4269 GCA_035532495.1 Saccharimonadales bacterium (SeqCode) | reverse complement strand
CGAGAATATCGACGGCCGCATCGAGCGGTCTTCGAATCCGTTCCGCTATGTCTGGCCGTCAGAGCTCGACCTCATGGCCGAGCTTGCGGGGATGCGCTTGCGCGAGCGCTGGGGCGGCTGGAGCCGCGAGCCGTTCACGAGTGAAAGCCGCAAGCATGTCTCGGTGTGGGAGAAGCCGGAGTAAGCCGGTCATACCCCTTTCCGCACGAACGGAGTCAGGGGTCATTGCTGAACCCTGGCGCAAGCCACGATGGGCAACCCGGCGAAATAACCAGTCGTCATGTGCAATGACGGTGGCCCGACCCGCCGCGTGGGCTCTACGTCGCAAACAGCCAACGACCGCGACGCCTGGGTTCGGCCACAGTCTCAACGTCAGGCTTCCAGGGGACCTGGCCGCGCGGCGGTAGGAGCGTGGCCGGTAGAAGCGCGCTCAAGGTGACGATGCCGCAGACGAGGCAGAGTGCGACCGGGCCGAGCGGGCCTATCAGGAACCCGGCACCGAACATCGCCACACTCATCGCACCGGTGTTCACCGAACTCGACGCGGCAAACACACGCGCACGCACCGGATCTGGCGTATGGCGTTGTGTCAGCAGCGTCCCGGCCAAGAGCGCTGCGGAGTCGCCGACACCGGCGATCGAGAAGAGGATGATCACTGCAGCGCTGCTCGGGCTGACGGCGCAGAGAACGATTGCAAAACCCCCGACCAGCCAGCCGAAGAAGAGCGCCTGCTTCTCCCTGAAGGCTCCTTCCGCCCGGCGGCCGAAACGCACCCCGACGAAGTTGCCGACGCCGTAACCGGCAGTGGCGATACCGAAGCCAAACGCGCCCGACCCAAGATGGGCAAACAATGGAAACTCGCCGACGTTGATCATCCCGTAGCCAAGAAGCGCGGCGCCGTTCGCAGCGAGCACGAGACGAAGCGCGTCGTGTCGCGCCACGAAACGGACGCCAGCCCAGATCCCGGCATGGGCAGGATCGTTACTCGGCTCCGCCCGATAGCGCCCGCGAATCCCCATCACGAAGAGCGCAGACACGACAAACGAGGCGCCGTTGAGAAGAAACGCCGTCGCGCCGCCGAGAAGGGCGACGACAACGCCACCCAACGCGCCACCGAGAACCGATCCGATCGCAACTCCCGACGCCCGAGCCGCTGTCGCGCGTGTTCGCTCCGCCTCCGGCACCAGCATGACCAGGAGCGCAGACGAGGCTGGTCCAAACGGTGCGCTGACGACAGACGCGAGAGCCGCCAACGCGACGAGCTGGAGCGCGGAGTGGCTGAACGCAACCGCAACGAAAACCCCCGCCGACAACAGGTCGGAGGCGACCATGACCACACGGCGGTCGAAGCGATCGCCGATCGCTCCTGCCCACGGCGCGGCAAGCACAGACGTTGCAAACTGGGTGAGCACCAGCGCAGCTACCCAAGCGCCCGACCCTCCACTGCGGCTGAAAACCACCGCGACCCAAGCGATCGACGCCGCCCGAGTCCCAGTTACCGAGATCGCCCGCCCGACCGAAAGACTCGCTACATGACGACGATACGGCTCCTCAGCCCAGCGCCGACGACGCTCTGACCAGCCAGCAAGACTCACTGGTCGACTATACGGCGTCGCTCGTCAGGGGTCTCGCGGACGCTCGCCCACCCCGCTGAACCTGGGTCTCGCCGCAGGCGAAACCAGGTTCACGTCTTCGGCCTTCGCCGCAGCGCTTCAGACACGATCCTGGTTCCGGCTGCGCCGGCAACCAGGATCGATCATCCCTCGGGTGTGATTCCCGCACTCGCCCAGGTGATGTGCAACTCGCTGGGTGCGGCGTTGGGCTCGTTCGGGAAGTGCGGAGCAGGTTGTGAATCGCACGAACCAGGCGTAGTCTGCGCCCGTTCTGTGGCAACCGAGGAGGCTGACCTGATGGCTGCGAGGCGCGCTGCGACGAAGGTGCTACCGGTGGTGCTGGGCATCGTCCTTCTCGCTTGCACCTCTGCAGGCGTAGCGCTGGCGAGTGGCAATCCGCTCGACCAGGGGTATACAAGGCCGTCGGACAGCTCCTCCGTCAACATCTTCGGGTGCTTCAAACAGAGCAACTTCCAGGGCGGCTCCGTCACCGTTCCAGCCGGGTTGCCGTTCGTCGTGTACGGCGGCTGGTCTGCCTCGACGATCGGCGAGGTGCGGGACTGGCTGAACGGCACCACGAACATGCTCAGTGTGGGCGGCGGACCCTCACTCGACATGACGCCGTACTTCCTGGGTCTGACCCACGAATGGAATCCGCCATATTGGTCGGACATCTTCTTCTACCCGGTAGGGGCGCTCGCAGCGGGTGACACGGTGACCATCGCCTGGACGATGGACTCCAGCCGTCCGATGCCGGATGGGGCCACCAACTTTCCCGGTCGGCCACCCGCAGGGGGGGTTGCCACGTTCACCTGCACCGTCACCGGCGGCGCCTAGCGACGAGCGCGTTCTCTCTAGCGGTCCGGACACCCCTGAAGAGAAGCGTCGAAGTTGTAGCCTCCACACCGTCGGATCTGTAAAGCGGACCGATGCTCCAGTCGTCTGCCCGCAGCTCTCCTCGGCGCGTAGTCCGGGTGGAGTCGAACCGCCATACATACTCCCAAGTCTTCTAGATATGTAACGAATCTTCCACATGATGCGTAACCAAGCTTCACATCTGGCATACTGAGGCCATGAGACGCGCGACAGCATCCGATCACACGATCAAGCGGACATCCGTGGACCTGGACGTGGACGAACTCAGGGCGGCCAAGAAGATCCTCGGCACCGCCACCACCCGCGACACGATCAACTCGGCGCTGCGCGAGGTCAATCGTCAAGCAGCGCTGCGCCGCGCGGCGAGTCTTGTGCGTGCGGGTGGGCTGAACATCGTCCAGCCTGAAGATCTGGCTGATCTGCGGCGCGTCTAGGCACGTCTCGTGCCGCTCTATCTCGCCGATTCGTCAATTTGGGCCTGGGCGAACAAGGGCAACCGCCCCGATCTCGCAGAGAAGCTCGCAGACCGGCTCGAACGAGATGAGATTGCGACGTGCACACCAGTCGCGCTCGAGGTGATGCACCGCGCGGAAACGAATGCTCAGTACGAAGAGCTCTTCAGCACGCTCCTCGAGCCGGTCGAATGGCTCGAGCTCGATCTGGACGGGAGCCGGCGCGCCCTCGAGGTGCAACGCGAGCTCGCGGCGGGCTCACACGGCAATCATCGCCGCCCGGCCGTTGACTACCTGATCGCCGCAACCGCGGAGCAGGCCGGCGAGGACGTCGTGTTGTGGTTCTTCGACGAAGACCTGCGCGTCATCTGCGAGCACACCGGCCAATCGTTTGACGCCGAAGAATCGACTGGCCCAGGCCGCTAGCCTGGGCCTTTCCTAGCCGCCGCTCCCTGAGTCGGTGCTGCCGCTCGAGCTGGTGCCGCTCCCGGAGTCGGTGCTGCCGCCAGAGCTCGTGCCGCCACTCGAGTCGGTGCCGCCGCCCGAGCTCGTGCCGCTGCCCGAGCTGTCGCCTGTCGAGGTGCTCGAGCTCTTGACCTCGAGCTTCGTCAGCGTGACCGTCCCGCTTGCGTCCTGGCTGCCCTTCGCCTCGACGGTGTCGCCGGCTGCGACGCCCGAGACGTCGAAGCCGGCCGGCACGGTGAAGACGACGGGCGCGCCGCCGTCACCGGGCTGGACGGTGAGCGAGTCTGTGGTCAGCCCCGTCACGGCTCCCTCGGCGCTCACGTCGCTGCTCTGCGTCCCGCTCCCGCTGTCGCCGCCCTCGGGGTGCTGGAGCTCCAGCTTCACGAGCGTGATGGTGCCGTCGGGGTTGAGCGTGCCTCTGGCGTGGACCCGGTCGCCGGTGGCGAGCGTCGGCAGCGTGAAGCCGGCCGGTACGGTGAACGTGACGCCCGAGGCGTTGTCGCCACCCTGCACGGTGAGCGTGCCGGACCCGACCGACGTGACGAGGCCTTCGGCCTCCACCTCGGCCTGGTCACCGCTCGCCGAGGAGCTCGAACCGGAGCCGCTCATGTTGGTGCCCCGGCTCGAGGTCGCCGCTGCGTGGTCGTCCTGGATCGTGACGAGCGTGAACACGCCGGCCGCGACCTGGGTGAGCAGCTCGACCCGGTCGCCGGCGGCGATCATCGAGGGGAGCGTGATGCTGGCCGGAATCGTGACTGTGGTGAGCGCGCCTTCCTCGACGGCGAGCACGAGCGACCCGGACGAAAGCGCTGAGATCGTTCCCTCGAGCGACACCATGCCCGTCTGGCCCACCTGCTGCACGT
>DATKQX010000109.1:0-2294 GCA_035532495.1 Saccharimonadales bacterium (SeqCode) | reverse complement strand
ACGGATCTCTTCACGCGCAGCCGCATGCAACTCGCACGTGGTCGTGGTGAGCTCGATGTGCTGACGCAGGCGGAGTCGATTGCAACGACCCCGGTGCGCAGCGACGCGCGTCGCGCGGCCTACGCCTCGCTCTGCGCCGAGTTGAGTGACCGTGTGCTCGAGAGTCACCACGCGGAACCCGAGATCTACGCGCTCGTCGCCGCCGCGCTCACGGCCTGCGCCGATCCGGAGCGGGATCCGCGCGCCGCCGTCGTCTGGTTCGCTCGGCGCATGGTCGACCGCCTGGGCTATGCGCCGCAGCTCGTCGACTGCGCGTCGTGCGAACGTCGCCTCCCGGAGAGCACCGCCTGGTTCAGCGCGCCGGGTGGCGGACTGCTCTGCGCGCGCTGCGCCCCGGGGGATCCCGAGGCGACGGAATGCTCCGTTCGCGTGATCAAGGTCCTGCGCGCCGCGGCCGACGGCGACGAGGCGCTCTGGCTGCGCCTCCGTCTCGACACTCCAACCCTGCAGACCCTCGAACGCATTGTCGAGTCCGAGCTCGCCTATCATCTCGACCGCCGCCTGCGATCGATCGACGTGCTCCGTGCCATCGAGGGCCGGAGTGGTGTCGGGCTGCCGGTAGACTGACGCGCCATGGCTGACGCCCCGGCGCGATCCGACGTCATCGAGAAGCTCGTCTCGCTGTGCAAGCAGCGTGGTTTCGTCTACCCGTCGAGCGAGATCTACGGCGGCCTCAACGCCGTCTACGACTTCGGCCCGCTCGGTGTGCGGCTGCGCCGCAACATCCGCGAGCGCTGGTGGCAATCGATGGTGGACCTCCGTGACGACGTGGAGGGCATCGAAAGCGCGGTCCTCATGAACCCCGAAGTCTGGGTTGCGAGCGGGCATGTCGCCGGCTTCACGGATCCCCTCGTCGACTGCACGGGAACGTGCAGAAAGCGGTGGCGCGAGGACCATCTGGCCGCCGAGCGAATCGCCCGCGGCAAGGCCGCAGATGAGCCCGGGTGCCCCGAGTGCGGCGGTGCGCTCACCGCTGCCCGGCAGTTCAACCTCATGTTCAAGACGTTCATCGGTCCGGTGGAGGAGGATGCCGCGCAGATCTGGCTGCGTCCCGAGACTGCGCAGGGCATGTTCGTCAACTTCGCCAACGTGGTGAGCTCGACACGCCGGCGCCTCCCGTTCGGCATCGCCCAGCAGGGCAAGGGTTTCCGCAACGAGATATCGCCGGGAAACTTCGTCTTCCGTCTGCGAGAGTTCGAATTGATGGAGATGGAATACTTCTGCAAACCGGGGACCGACCGTGCGTTGCACGAGTACTGGTGCGCGGAGCGGATGCGCTGGCACGTCGACACGATCGGTGTGCGACGCGCGAATCTCCGCCTCCGAGCGCACGAGAAGGCCGAGCTGTCCCACTACAGCACCGCCACGAGCGACATCGAGTACAGCTACCCGTTCGGCTGGGGTGAGCTCGAAGGCATTGCGGATCGCACCGACTTCGACCTCAAGACCCACATGGAGCACAGCGGTCGCGATCTGTCCTTCTTCGACACGGAGACGAACGAGCGCTACGTGCCGTACGTCATCGAGCCCGCGGTCAGCACCGACCGCATCTTCATCACGCTGCTCGTCGACGCGTATGACGAGGAGGAGGTGCGCGGCGAAAGACGCGTGGTGCTCCATCTGCACCCCGATGTCGCGCCCGTGCAGGTGGCCGTGTTGCCGTTGTCGAAGAAGGCGGAGCTCACCGAGCCCGCGCGACGCATCGAGCATGAGCTGCGGCCCCACTTCGCGACGCTGTACGACGAGACCCAGGCAATCGGCCGCCGCTACCGGCGCCAGGACGAGATCGGAACGCCGCTCGCGATCACGTTCGACTTCGATTCGTTGAACGATCACGCTGTCACAATCCGCGAACGAGATGGCATGACGCAGGTTCGCGTCCCGATCGACGGGCTGCGCGCGGCGTTGGACGATCAGCTCGCCGCCTCACGGGAACGAGCGCGCACTCGGGCGAACGCCTGACCGCAGCGCTAGCATCCAGTACGGTGACCGCACGCATCGACACGGATGCCGTCGCCGCCGAGGTCCTCGAGCTGCTGGCACTCGGCCACACGCCGGACCTCAATGCCGTCCTCGATCGCATCGTGCGCGCCGCGCGACGCCAGGTGGATGCGCGCTACGCGGCGATCGGGGTTCCGGACGGTCGCGGCGGGTTCGCGCGCTTCGTCACCTCGGGCATCAGTGAACGACGTGCGGCGGCGATCGGCGAGCTGCCGCGGACGCACGGCGTGCTC
>DATKQX010000108.1:0-24525 GCA_035532495.1 Saccharimonadales bacterium (SeqCode) | reverse complement strand
CCTGGCGAGCGGCGTCGGATACCCGACGAGCACGTGGACCGCGTTCGATGGCCGGCAGATTCCGTACACGCTCCATGAGCATGCGGTGACCGTGCTCGGTGTCTTTCCCGGGCGTTCGGTCACGCTCCTCGATGTCTTCTCGGGCAACCAGTACACGTACACCGAGGATCAGTTCGCCGCGATGCTGTCGACGTTCGGCGGCATGGGTGTGGCTGTTGGACCCGCAGTGGTCCACCCGCCGGCGTATCCGGTGGTGAGTGCTCTGTCGCCTGCCGCTGGGCCGGTCACCGGTGGCCAGTCAGTGACTGTCACGGGCACTGGGTTCACGCCATCGATGACCGTCACTCTGGGACCAACGCCCGTCACGCCCGCCGCTGTCACGAGCGCCGCGTTCACGTTCACGACCCCGGCCGAGGCCGCGGGATATGCCCAATTGAAGGTCACGACAGCCGGGGGATCAAACCCAGTCAACGCAGGTGGGGGCTACATCTACACGGGGTTGGCGAAGTACGTTGCCCTGACGCCCTTCCGCATTTGGGACACGCGTGCACGCACGTGTGTGCAGTGCAGCGGCGGCCGACTCACGACGGGTCAGATACGGAGCGTGCAGATGACAGGGGTGGCGGGGCTCAGAGTCGGTGCGGACCCAGTGCCTGCGACTGCGACGGCGATCGTTGTCAACGTGACCGCGGTCTCCAGCACCACAGGCGGCCTGCTGACCATCTACCCCGCCGGTACCGGCCGGCCGCTGGCGTCAAACCTGAACTTCGGTCCCGGCGCGATCACACCCAACCTGGTGACGGTCGCGTTGGGTCAAGCCAATGCAGCTGACGGTAACCGTGAGATCTACATCTACAACCCGATCGGCTCGGTCGACGTTGTGATGGATGTCGAGGGATATTTTGCCCCTGACGCGGCGTCGGATCCGACGGGCCAGTTCCACTCCATCGCACCGTTGCGTGTGTGTGACACCAGGGCGCACCAGTCTGCCAACAGCTGCAACGGCAATGGCGGCGGCGAGCATCGTCTGGGTGCTGGCGCAGTGATGAAGGTGAATGTCTCGGGACTTCCAACCGGAGTGCACGGCGCGATAGCGAGCATCCCCAGTGACGGGACCGCGCAAGCCGCGGTGCTCAATCTCACCGCAGTCCAGGGCACGGTGTCGACGTATCTCAGCGTCTTCCCGCCGCAAGCGAACGGCGCGTGTGCAACATCTGCGGCGACGTCCACCATCAACCTCCTCCCCGGCGCCGTCGAGGCGAACCGAGTCATCGTGAGTCTTGGGCCGGGTGCGACCGGTGGGCCCACGACCGATGTGTGTGTCCTCAATTCCGTTGGATCGATTGATTTCGTCCTCGACGCCGGTGGTTGGTTCGGATCAGCGACGGCGCCGCTTGGCACACAATTCCAGGCCATTGGGCCGACGCGGGTATGCGATACGCGAGTCGGTTCTGGAACGCCGTGCGCGGGTCACGCGCTCGCGTCGGGTGGCACGTTGCTCGTAGCGGTTGCCGGCGTCCACGGCGTTCCGGGCAACGGCCCCGTCGCCATCATCGGCAACCTCACGGCGATAACCCTTGGGTCGGCGGGGACGTATCTCACCGCCTATCCAGCGGACGTTTCCCCGCGGCCGAATGCATCTGATTTGAACGTTGTGAGCTCGGTGCTGCCCAACCTCGTGGCGGTCGGTCTCTCGAAGGCGTCGCCTGCGGGGGGCGTGCGGCTGTTCAATGCTATCGGTAGTGTCAATGCGCTATTGGACGTTGAGGGTTGGTTCCAATAGCGGCTACCGCGCACCCAGGGAGATCGTGAACGGATACGTAGCCGGTGGAAATCCTCGCGGTCTCTTGCAATTGGGATGGCGAACTGATCCAGAGCTACTCGTGCCCTATGGCACCTCCTGAAGTCGAGCGCCGCGCAGGAATATCGTTACCAGACAACGTGCTTCCCCTTGCTCCAGAGCGACTGATCGATTCTCGGAGTGAGTGATCACCTGCGCTATGATCCGGCCAGAATCGTCACGGTGTCGGGTGTGTTGCTGCGGCCAACCCCGGAATGAGTGCGACGACGCGGGATGTGGTTCGAACGACACGAAGTTCAGCATCGTTCGCTCACCGAGAACCGGCTGAAAGCCGAGCCCGGGTATGACTCCGCGGGGGCTGCAGGGCGGATTCTGCGCCCCGGGTGCGCATACCCAGCCCGACGCGTCCCCGGACGTCGCAGAAGCTGTGGCACCGCCATGCCCCAGCGCGCCACGCATCCGCACCGAAACGTCACCTCCGCCTCAAGACAAATCGCACAGCCTTGAGTAAGCTCCCTCTCCATGGGAGACGTGGGGCCGCCTCATCCGCCTGCTCTGCCGGAGCCGCCGCCCCTCCCCGCGTCGCCGCGTCCCCACGGCGGCCCGAACCGCAAGCAAATGGCCATCGCCGGCGCGACCATTGCGGCGGTCGTCATCGCCGCGACCGCGGCCATGATACTTGTGAACCGGCACAGCAATGCCACGCCAGGAACCACCCCCTCGCCGGGCTCAACCACAACGCAGCGCAGCATTACCAACGAGGGCCAGCTCCTCGATGCGATCAGGACGCAGGGCTGGACGCCGGTGCGCGCCGAGCAACTCTTCGCGCTCGATGTCGGGCCGCTGCCCGGCGTCTTGGTCAAGGGGATCACGCCCACGGGCGGCTTCGACGCATCCATGGCGGTGACCGGCCTCTACGGTCAGTGGGACCACCTGACGCCGGCCCAGCGCGCAACGGCGAGCAAGTACCTCGCCGGAACGACGACTCAGTCGCACAGAACCACGGCACCGGCAACCCACAGTGGCGACGCGGTGCTCCTCGGAGTCCCCAACAACCCCGCGTTCGACTACCAGAAGCTCGCCGACCAGGCAAACCATGACGAGGCACTGAAAACCGGCACCTCGCTCGTCCAGCTCAAGGTCGAGGTGACGGACAACCCGCCGAAAACCCCGACGACGTACGCGGAGACGTGGCTCTTCGTGCGGAACGGCACCGGACCGTGGACGCCCCTTGCCAACGGCTGCATCTCCCTCGTCTACGACTCGAAGTTCGTCGGGCTCGATGCGCTGAGCGCAGCGGCGATCATGGCGCACGAGGTGTGGCACTGCTTCGAATACCGACAGGAGGTATCGGGGGCGAACTGGGAGACGGTCGGTGCCTGGATCAACGAAGGTGAGGCAGACTGGGTGATGGACGCGCTCGACCCGGGCGCGGTGGTTGAGCAAAAGGCGTGGGATCTCTACACGAACACACCCGGCACGCCCTACTCGCAGCGCGACTATGACGGCGTCGGCGTGTTCGGCCACCAGGGTGACATTGCGGGGGACCAGGCGACCATCTGGTCGCAGCTGCTCCCGGTGGTTGCCGCCGACATCGGCCACCACGACACGGCCGCGCTGACGCTGCTCATGGGGAGTGGCAGCGACCACTACTACAGCGCGTGGGGATCGAGCTATTACGAGGATGCGACGCACGGCGACTGGCGGATGGCCGGCCCGAGCAGCCCGCCAACCACCGGCCCTGCACCCGATAGCCAGCACATCAACGACGGCGACATCAAGGACATCGCAAGCGACGCCGCATACAAGGCGCATCCGATCACCATCGACGGCAGCGCAGACGTCCTCATCATCGTGCTCGCGGCGGGCTATGGCCAGGCGCACGACCAGGATTACGGGATGGAGAAGACGCTCACCAACACGGCACCACTTGCGCTCTGCCAGAAGTCGGGCGGCTGCAAGTGCCCCGATGGCAGTGCCGGCGCCTCTGAGTTCACGATCCCTTCCCAAGGTCTTGTCTCACTCGGACTCGAGGGTGGTGATACTGGCATCGCCTCCTACGCGGCCGGCCTCTCGCTCGACAAGTACTGCGACAAGCCGGATCCAGGCCCTCCGCCGCAGGGTCCGCCGCCCAACGATGGCGGAGGCGGGGGCGGCGGTGGCGGCAGCGATGATCAGCCAACACCGCCGCCACAGGGCATCTCGGAGGGAGATCCGCACCTCCTGACATTCGACGATCGCCCCTACGACCTGCAGGCGGCTGGAGAGTTCACGTTGGTGAAATCAACCGTCGACGACATGCTCGTTCAGGTGCGCCAAGCGGCGCTCCCCGGTCGCTACCCCGTAGCGGTGACCTCGGCGGTCGCAGCAAAGCTGAGCGGCCATCGTGTGTCGCTCACGCTGGACAACGGCGTGCTCGTGGCGCGCGTTGACGGGGTCGCTGACAACACCGGTGGCGTCATGAACGTCGGCACCGGCACGCTGGAGCGTCTCGGGACCGACGCGGGCGTGGGCTTCCTGCTCGAGTGGCAGGACGGGACGACCCTGGAGGTGGGCGAGATGGGTGTCGTCGGCCTCAACATCACCATCAAGCCGGCCGCGGGGCGAGCAGGAACGCTGACCGGCTTGCTCGGCAACGACAACGGCCAACCCGGCGATGACCTGACCACAAGCGACGGGGTCATGCTCACCGCACCCACGGCGCAGACCGTGCACCAGCAGTTCGCCAATTCGTGGCGCATCACGCAGGCACAATCCCTCTTCGACTACAAGCCCGGTCAAACCACCGCGACCTTCACCAACGCTTCGTTCCCGTCCAGTTATGTCAACGGCAGCAACGTTCCGGGTGCGGCGACGGCGACGCAGGAATGCCAGGCAGACGGCGTCACCGATCCGACACTCCTTGCCGATTGCGTGCTCGACGCGACCGCGGTGAAGTCCGCGGCGGTGGTGAGCCATTACGCGCAGGCGCAGGTCGTGCAGACGGTCGCATCCAACCTGGCACATCACCTGCCGGCATTCGGGCCGCCATCGACGTTGGGCGGTGGGTCAACCCCGCCGCCAGGCACCGCAACACCGACACCGAATCTCCAGGGCGTCACCATCGACAGCGGCCGGGTGGGCAGCCCCTCTGAGGAGCAGGTGTTCACCTTCGCTGCGCAGGCCGGCGACATCCTGTGGTTCGGGCAACCGGCCTGCGACGACGGGGGGCTGACCTTTGCGGTCATCGACCCCCAGGGCAACACGCTCAACGCCGACGATGTCTCGCTCGGCTTGTCCGGCTGCCAGATCGGCCGGATCGCCGCCACGACGTCCGGCACGTACCAACTCGTCGCCAATGCAGACAAGAAGAGGACGGGGAGCTACGGGGTGCCAATCCGCTTCGACCGTCACGACGTCCTCAGCCAGACGAGTTACGGGCAGACACTTTCAGGCTCCATTCCCGACCAGGCCACACACGACGTGTACGAATTCACCGGGCAGGCCGGTGATTCCATTCACATCTTCGGCAGCGGTTGCACCATAGGTCCCGATAACTCGATCATCGGATTCGCTGACGCCACAGGGAAGCCGGTGGGTCCCGCGTTGGACTGCACTCCCAACTCGGGGTACGTCCTGCAGCAGTCAGGGACGTACGAGCTCATCGTGAACTTCTCGGACGTCGGACCGTTCATGTATCAGTTCGTGCTGCAGAAGTAGCGCCGCCGTACGCGCCGACGCATTATTCGAACGACTTCAGCCTTGGCCAGAGTTGATCGAGCGGGAGCTTGCGCTGCGCGCACACGACGATGGGAGCGCCGAACTCCTGGTTGTTCAAACCGTAGGAGTTGGAGACCGTCCCGACTGTCGCGCAGTCGTTGAAGAGCGTCGAGAGGAAGCCCACGTCGATGCCGACGGCGATGACCGGACCGCTCATGCGCGCGGGCTTCCAGTAGTAGTAGGTCAATTCCCCGGATACGGCCGTCGGCAAGCCGATGGCTTTTCCATAAGCGTTCACTGCGCCGGCTTCGCCGTAGTTGTCGGTGAGAATCACGGTGCGGGATCGCTCGCTCGCCGGCATCCGGTCGAAGAGGGCGGCAACCTGGGCGACGAGGTCCTGCCAGCCGACGGTGTCGGCAAAGTCGGTGCGGATCGAGGGAAGTGCTGATCGCGCCATGATCGACTCTGGAAAGAGTGGTATGGCGATCGGCGCGAGCATGACCGCCTGCACGACCAACGCAACCGCTGTGGTCGTTCGGAGCCATCGCCGGCGCGGTTGTGTCCAGGACTCCACGGCGCAGGCACCCGCCGCGAGGAGGACGGGATGCAGCGGTCCGATGTAATAGCCCTTGCCCACGAGGAGGAAGACAACGAAGGCCACCACGGCTGCCACGCCGAGAGCACGGCCTCTGCCGGAAAGCAGCCAGGAGAACCCCGCAACCCATAACGGGATGGCGAGCGGGCCGATCAGGGCGAGCTGTTCCGAGAGGAACGACAGCGGTCCGAAATCGCCGGACTGAGCAACAGGATGCGCGAGCGTGAACGCAACCGAAGGCCATCCGTTGGCGATCTGCCAGACGACGTTGGGGAGGATGATCAGACCCGCAACGGAGAGTCCGAGCCACGGCCAGGGTGTGCGCAGGTGCCGGCGCAGCGGAGTCACGGCGACAGCAACCATCAACCCTGCGATGAGCGCGACGATCGTGTACTTGGTTTCCAGTCCGATGCCAACGGCCGCACCGAGTGCGAGCCAGAGCCGTCGATCTCCAGTTCTCACGAGCCGTGCAGTGACCCACACGCAGACGAGCCACGTCAGCTGGTCGAAGGTCACCGTCTGAAAGAGCCAGTTCGCGCCGAGCAGCACCGGGCTGGCGCCGGCAGCGATGGCGGCGAGGATGCGCGCCGTCCGGCCGCCACCGAGCTCGTACGCGATCTGTGCACTGAGCACGACCATCACTGCCCCGGCGAGACTCGGCCATAGGCGGAGCCCCCAGACATTGGTGGGGCCGAAGAGCAGCAGGCTCAACCTGCCAATCGCCGGCGTCACCGGCGGGTAGTCGACAAATCCCCACGCGAGGTGACGCGCGCTGTCGAGATAGTAGAGCTCGTCACGCTGGAATCCATAGAGCGCATTGGTGGCCAGGTGCAGGGCCAGAACCGCCAGCGCAATGCCACCGACAATCCGACACTCCGTGATCCTGTGTGACCGATCGTGTGCCATCGACGGCTGAGGCGAGACATCAGGGGAGGAAGCGCGGACGGGTCTCGTGAGCGTGGTGGATTCAGTGCTCGTGCGCATCGCGAACGGCGGGTGCTCGCTCATGCTCTCGCTCCTCGATGACCGTTCCCGGTAATGCCGGTACCACGGATGGTCCGATCGCGATCGGTCGCCCAGCGTCAGCCGCAGGAGTGAATGATCGTCATCCTCACGGATGAGATTGCCGCTCCCCTACTGCAACGAAGGCGCCACCAAACCGCATTCGTAAGCGAGCACGACGGCCTGCACGCGGTCGCGGACCTCGAGCTTGTCCAGGATGTGTGCGACGTGTGTCTTGACCGTCGTCTCCCCGAGGAAGAGACGTTGCGCGATCTCGAGGTTGCTGAAGCCGCGCGCCACGAGCAGCAAGACTTCGCGCTCACGTTCCGTGAGCTCGCGAAGGCGCGATGCCTCGGCACGCGGCGTGTGCCCGCTGAACCGCTCGATCAAGCGCCGGGTGACCGATGGTGCGAGCAGTGCGTCACCAGCAGCCGCGATGCGCACAGCTCGAACGATCTCATCGCTCGGCGCATCCTTCAATAGGAATCCGGATGCTCCCGCGCGCAGCGCCTCGAAGACGTACGCATCCAGGTCGAACGTCGTCAGGATCACAATCCGCGCCGCGGATCCGCTGGTCATGATCCGTCGCGTTGCCTCGAGCCCGTCGAGCACCGGCATGCGAATGTCCATGAGCACGACATCGGGCACAAGCTCAGCAACAGCACGCACCGCCTGGTCGCCGTCAGCTGCATCACCCACCACCGTTATGTCTGCTTCCTCCTCGAGGAGCGTGCGAAGTCCCGTGCGCACGAGCGGCTGATCGTCGACCAGCACGACACGGATCATGTGTGTCGTGCCTCCAGCGGGAGTCGGGCGGATACCCTGAAGCCCTGGGTGGTCTCGCAGGCATCAAAGTCGCCGTGCAGCAACGCGACACGCTCGCGCATCCCGGCGAGCCCGTTTCCCTCTGTCTTCTGGGTGGCGTTCTTCCGCCCGTTGTCGGTGACCTCGACTGTGACGTCGTTGCCTCCATAGCGGATGGCGACCGCGGCGTCACTGGCGCCCGAATGTCGCAGCACGTTCGTCAATGATTCCTGCACGATGCGATACGCTGACAGTTCGACTCCCGGGGCAAGTGGACGCTGCGCCCCATCGATACTGACCCGAACGTTGACGCCCGCCTGCCGCACCTGCTCGACCAGCGCATCCAACTGAAGCAAGCTGGGCTGCGGCGACAACACCATCTCCTCGGCGGCGTCATCCTTGAGCACGCCAACGACGCGACGCATGTCGGCGAGCGCGTCACGACCTGCCTGCTCGATGACCCCGAATGTCGCCGCCGCGCCGGCGGGATCACGGCGCGCGAGCCGTCCGCCCGCCGCGGCCTGCAGCACCATGACGCTGACGCTGTGGGCGATCACGTCGTGCAGCTCGCGAGCAATGGCAGTGCGCTCGTGGGCTGCGGCCTCGCGCGCGAGGAGTCGCGACTGCTCGTGCAGTTGCGCGGCGTATGCCCGCCGCGTGCGGACGCCGAAGCCGAGCATGACGGGCAGCGCGAAAATGATGGCGTTGTAGCCGATGTCCGAGAGATACACCTGGTGCTGGTTGCGCCAACCCAGAGCAACGCCCAGCGGTAGACCGATCACGAGCAGTCCGCCGCCGACAGCGAGTCGCCATTCGGCGCCGACTGACGCGAACAACGTGTACAGCGCAACAAGGACGGCGAAGTTCTCGATGAACGAGTTCGTGAAGCCGAGGAGCAGGTTGACGATCAGCGCGGCACCGACCACGGCGGTGACCGTTGCGGGGAGCCGACGACGCGCCGCCACCGGCAGCGTGATGAGCGCGATCAGCACCACCCGGAGCGCCGTGAGCTTCCCTGCATCCTGATACGACGCGACATCGGCGCTGATCATCAGCAGGAGCGCGAGCGCCCCGTCGGTCAGGATCGGAGGGAGCGCCTGGAAGCGCTTGATCCAGTCTGTCAGCATCGTCCTGGCTCCGAGCGTACCGGAGTCATGACGTCGTGACGTCATTCTCGAGGACGAGGTTGTGGAGCTGGCGCCGCTTCAGGTCAGGGAGGCGCCTACCGAACTTCGTGCATACGTACGAGGCTGCCGTCCAGAACACGGAGCGACGCCCGGGCGCTTCGGCTCGGCGTGCGCCGGTTCGGAACGACCAGGACAGCACACCTCGCGAGCTGCATCAGACGCCGTACGACGCCGCCCCCGAGCGCGCCCCTCACGACGCCCTCCTCAACCTGGCTGAGCATGATGAGATCGGCGTCGACAGCAGTTGCGGCACCGGCGATCGCATGCGCGGGACTCTTGGCGACGACCCGGCGTATCTCAAAGTCGGCATCCAGACCATCGTCCTGCAGGTCCGACACCTGCTCTCTGATCTTCGCCCGAATCTCCGGCTCCAGCGCGAGGTCACGGCCGTATGCGACCGCCGCGTCCCCCGCCTCCATGCCGTCGGTGGCGATCAGGATGGTTCGGAACACTGCAGTGCCTTCATCGCACCCCCTCGAGCCGGCGCTGCGTCGCGAACCCATCCAGCAGCCCATCGACCGCTTTGCTGATCTTGCCCCAGCGGAAGGCGCGCGGATCGAGCGCGTAATGCAACACAAGTCCGTCACTGATGGCAAGGAGCAACGCCGCCAAAGCGTTCGGCGGGAAGTCAATCGACATCTCGCCGATTCGCACCGCCTCGTCGATCCACTCGCGGAACACGCGCTGCCGCTCCGCGACCGCCGCCGTAACCGCCGCACGCACGTCCGGGTAGGTCTGCATCGCACCCCACACGTCGGCACGCAACTGCACGCGTGCCGGGTCGGCTCCCTGCATCAGCATCGACTCCGTCACCTTGCGAATGCGTTGCACCGGACTGAGACGGAGTGTCGCCGGATCCTCCGCGATCTGCGCAATCGATGCGGCGTCGTCGGCGAGCAAGCCCATGAGCAGTGTGTCTTTCGACACGAAGTGGCTGTAGAAGGCGCCTTTACTCAACCCTGCGTCGGCGCAGACGTCGTCGACGGTCAGGTCCCGAAATCCCTGCCTCGCTATGCAGCGCCACGCAGCGTCGAGGATCTGCCGGCGGCGCTGCTCTCGAGTGCTCTCCAGCAGCTTTGGCACGCTCTCAGGCTATCACGAACCGTACCCGCCAGTTCGTTTGTGCATTCGACGTTGTTCGCTCAGGCGCGTGCAATCGCTACGCCATAGAGCGCAGCGAGCAGTGCCGCCACAAGGCTGATGGATCCGAGCACCGCCGACCACCCGACGGCGGAACTGCCTGCGTCCCGACGCCGTGGCGCCTGTACCACCACGTGCACACCTGCCGCGACTCCCGAGAGTGCCACGAAGGCGAGTTTGATGACGAGCGTCCTGCCGGCAGGACTGTCGAACAGTAGTGACCAGCGCAGCCCCGCGTTCGCGACATTCAGCAGCCCGGTGACGATGAGTGCCGCGAACGCCGGCCATGCGATGGCCTGATACCGGCGTCCCACTCGCCGTGCGAGGTCTCGCTGGTCGCGCAGCATGGGGATGATCGCGGCGACCGTGACCTGACCGCCAATCCAGATGCATGCCGCAACGATGTGCAGCCAGAGCGCGACCGTCACCCACGAAATGCCGACCACGCCTTACCGCAGCACGAGAGTGCCGGGCTCCCGACAATACGTGCCATCAGACACGAACGACGCGGTCAAGGTTGAGTGCGCGTATGGCGTCGACGGCCATCTCGAACCGACCCTCGGCGCACAGCCCGCTGAATCCTCCCGCCTCATATGCATCGATGGCCGCGCGCACACAGGCGTCGCGGACGGCTTGCGCGGTCCGACCAGCATCGTCAGTCGACGTCGAGGTGGGCATGTCGCTGTGCCTCATGGCTGCATCCTGGACGGGACCGACGTTGCCTGGTCGTCCCCCAGCGCCGACCAGCCAGCATAGATCGAGGCCAGCGCTGCGATGCGGGCGTAGCGGCGGAGCGCACCGTCCGCGGCCCCGACCGTTCGGAATTCCTCGTAGACATGCATGACACGATCAGCGGCATCGTGAGCTGCTGCGGCACCACCGGCCCGCTCAGCATCCCCCTCCGTGACGTCCCGCAAGGTCAGGCGTGTGCCGAGACAGGCGATGACATCCCGCCAGGCCGGGGGAAACCGGTTGTGCAGCGACTCGGAGGGACGCATCTTGTTGCGCATGTCACGTCCGACGCTGCGCACACTGAGTGCGTCGGCAACCTGGTGGGTCGCATGCGCCGCGGCATGAGCCAGCTTGAGACGGAGTTCGGTTGAAGCCCGCAGCTTCAACGCCCGAACGCCGAGGCGGGCACTTCGGGACGTCTCCTCGACCGCAGCGGTCAGCGCAGCAACCCGAGGCACATCGTCGAAGGTGAGCGAGAGTTCGAGGGCGAGCCCCGCCGCAGCGTTGCACGTCGCCAGCATCGCCACGGCGGACTCCAGCGCCGCGCGTGGCGGTCCCACAGCGATGAGCGGAATGCGGTCCGTCCGCGCCGATGAGCGTTGTTCCGGTGGGAGTGTCATCTGGTATGCAAGGCACGCATCCGAAGAGGTTGTGCGTGCGTCGCGCATGGCCGTCACCGCGGTCGCAACAACATCTTCGGAGGTACTGCCGGTCAGCGAAGGTCCCATGCTCATGTGAGCGCCTCCTGCACACTGGGCGCGAAAGCGCGACCGTTCATCGACGACGCCCGAATCCACGCCCCGACCGCGGGCCAGGAGATGGCGCGTACCACGTTGGCCCAAACAGCGTGATCAGTCTCCATGAGAAGGAGCCGGAGCGCGCAGGGACAGGACGCCAAGTCATCCCTTATCACCAATTTCCGAATTCGCTTTTGCTTGCCGTCCGTGCGGCCTGTGCGCTGCGGCTTGATACGGTAAGTATACGACTATATAGTCTGTTTGAACGATCCGAGGCCGGCCTCACCGTCAGACGATCGCAGCACCGCCAACATCACGATCACGGCGACGGGGTCGGCGTGGGTGGTACAGGCGTCGGCGTGGGAGTCGGGCCGGGGGTCGGAGTCGGGCCCGGCGTTGGCGAAGCCGTCGGCGAAGCGCCCGGCGACGGCGAGGCGCTCGCACTGGGCGATGGCGAGCTCGACGGCACTGGCGAAGGAGTCACGGCGGGAATCGGCCCCAATTTGACATTGGGGACGAGGTTGCCGATCCGCGGCAGGTCTGCCTGCGGACCGCCGAACGGCGTGTTCTGGCTGGGCGAAACGAGAATGAGCGCAACAGCCGCGGCAGCTGTCGCGATCCCGACGGCCGCAAGCGGCACGGCGACCGTTCGCCGGCGCACCGGCCGGTCCCCCGTGTTCTGCGGGGATCGAGCATAGGCGCGACGTTCCGGCGTCAGGATGATCCCCTCCGCAGCGAGGCTCGCCCACGGGGCGTTCGAGTACACGAAGGCCTCGAACACGAGCAGCACCGCGAGGACGATCGTCGACGCACTCGGTGAGCGGATCAGCATCGCGGATGCGCCCGCGACACCCGCGACCATCAACACCGTCTCCGCGCGCGACGCCCGGAGAGCTCCGAGCAGCGAGCGGCCCTCCTTGCTCTTCGCGGTGCGGAGAAACTCCGCGTGGTTTTGCACGAGCCCGCGCACGCATGCCAGCGTGACCACCCACGACAGCGCGAACCACACGCGGAGCGCGCTCAGCGCATCCCGGGTACTGGCATGGCAGGCGCGTCGCATGGCCCAGACCGCGCGCAGGATGCCTGTCCCCGCAAACGCCAGAGGAACGACGAGCACCGCGCCCGTCAACTGCCGCACCGGAAGCCGTTCATGCAGCGAGACCGCGAGCGCGGTTGCGAGGAGCAGCACGGTGAACGTGGCCGTGAGCGCCTCCGCGAACCACTGCACACTCCCGAGCAGGTAGTGGATGCGCTGCGCGACGGTGAGACGCATGCGGTGCTTCGCGAAGGGCGCCATCTCGCGCCAGTGGAACTTGAGAATCTGAATGCCACCGAGCGCCCACCGGAAGCGCTGCTTCTTGAGGCCGTCAAAGTCAAGCGGCATCAGCCCTTCGCCGTATGCGGCCGCGTTGTAGACGCCGCGATAGCCGGCGCCGAGCATGCGCAGCGAGGCCTCGGCGTCCTCCGTGATGCACTCCTGGTTCCAGCCGCCGATCTCGTTGAACGCCGAGCGCCGGATCAGCCCCATCGTGCCGCAGAAGATGATCGCGTTGCGATGACTGCGCGCGATCATCGTGATGTCGAAGAAGTAGCGAAAGCTGTAGAAGAGGCCGCGCAGGTACGCGTTGTCGCGCCATTCGCGATAGTGCTGCGACGTCTGCACGAACCCGACGGTTGGATCGTCGAAATACCCGATCGTGTTCCGCAGCCACTGGGGATGCACCTGGTAGTCGGCGTCGACGATGCCGAGAATCTCAACCTCCTCGGGCAACCGCGGTGTCGCTTCGTTCAGCGCCCCGGCCTTGAATCCCGGCCAGTTCTCGAGGTGGACGAACGAGAACCGCGGCCCGAGTTGCGCGCAGAGTTGTTCGAGCGGTTGCCAGAGTGCCGGGTCGGTCGTGTTGTTGTCGACGACCTGCACCAGTACGTTCTGATAGTCGAGTTGGGCCAGTGACATGAGCGTGGGCCCAACCACCTCGACGGGCTCGTTGTACGTCGGCACCTGCAGGGCGACCCACGGTTCCCGCGTCAACGATGGGATCGCTCGCGGGCGCTCGCGTCGTGCCAGGACGTCGCAGATCTCGAACGTGAAGGACACCGACAAGCCCAGCGCAAGGATCTCGAGCAGCAGCAGCGGAATGGACAGGATCACCGCGAGCAGGGGCAGCCCGCCGAAGAAAGTCTGCAGGAACGCGTACGCGAGGTAGCAGAGCGCAGCTGCGGTGACGGCGACAAACAGCTGAACACCGACGAAGCTCCAACGTCGTTGGGCGATCCGCATCACGAGTACGAGGAAGATGGCCACGGTGCCGAGCGTGATCACGCCCGGCTCATCACGCTCGAGCGGGAGGAACGCTGCGCCCGCCCCCACGAGTGCGAGCGCGCAGCACGGAAGCGCCAACCACGCGTGAGCCGTCATCGTCCTTGGCAGCACCGCGAGAACGAGCGTCGTCGCAAGAAGCAGCGCGAAAAAGACGACGCTCTCGAGGATCACTCGCGGTCGCCGGTCGAGCCCAGCATCTGTGCCGTTGCGAGCAAACTAGCTGCCGTGTCGGGTCAGGGCAGCCGCACGGTCTCGCCAGAAGTCATATCTCGTCTCGTACTGCTGCCGCTGGGCGCGCAGGAGCCGCTGGGTCTCGCGTGCCTCGTTGGCGGCCTCCTGGTGCATGCCCCGCACGGTTGGCTCGGCGCGCTCCAGCAGCGAGCTGGTCATCCCGATCAACTCGCCGTATATCTGGATCCAATGAATGGCGTCACGAATCTCGCCGGACGCCGCATCCTCGCCGGGAAGCAGCAGCTCGCGGTCGGTCACCCACGTGAGCTCGCTGCGATGTATAAGCCCTTCGTCTAACACGTCCATCTCCTGCACCGACCCTCTCGTGGGATGAGGCGGCGCCAGTCGCCGCCCTGTTAACTATCAATACTAGTGATAGTAACAGTATAAGTGCCGCGGTTGGGTGTCATCCGGTCTTCCGCGCCCTGCGCTTCCCCTCGTGCATCGCCTGAACGCGTGCGACCGGAATGGCACGGCCCTCCTCGACGAGCTCGGTGCTCAGCGCCTGCGGCTCCGGCATTCGACCCGCCCATCGGTCGCCATCCTCGAGGTGACGCACGGCAGTGAGCACCGTGAAGTCGCCGGGGACGATGTCATCCAGCGCCTCCCAGTCCACCGGAAAGGACACGGGAGCGCCCGGCCGCACTCGCGGGCTGTATGCGGCCGCGACGGTTGCACCGCCGACCCGCGTCGAATCGACGAACACCTTGCCCGCGCGGTCTTCCTTCATGAAGGCGCTGGTGACGGTGTCTGGATCCAGTCGCTCGGCCCGTGCGGCAATGGCCCGGGTGGCCGCGGCAGTGGCGTCGATGGACACACTCGTGTCGACCGGAACGAAGATGTGCAGGCCCTTTGCACCGCTCGTCTTGATGACGGCGTCGAGGCCTTCATCGGAGAGTACCTGCCGCACAACACGCGCGGCGCGGACAGCCTCCGCAAACGTATCTCCCTGCGGTGGATCGATGTCGAGCACCAGATGTGTCATGTGCTCAGGGTTGTCGACGCGCACCAGCGCCGGGTGATACTCGACAGCACGCTGGTTCCCAAACCACACCAATGTCCGCCGCTCGTTGCAGAGCGCGTAGGTCACTTCCCGCCTCGACGATTCCGCCCACATCGTCACCCGCTGCACCCACACCGGCGCATACGAGGGCAGGTTCTTCTGCATGAAGGACTCCTGACCGCGGTGAACACGGATGACGGAGAGCGGCCGATCCGCGAGCTCCGGGATCATCCGGTCCGCGACGGCCTCCAGATATTCGATGAGGTCCCGCTTGGTTGCCCCCGCCCCGTCAAACAGCGGCGTGTCGAGGTTGGTCAGCTCAACACTCTCCTGATCGGCTGGAACTGACACCCGTTCTCGCTAGTTCGAGGGCATCCGCACCCAGCGGGCATTCGCCCATGAGTGCAGCCCGAGCGCGATGAAGCCAAGGGCCACGATCGCCAGCAGGGCGTGACCGAGCGGTTCGCGGGCGACTGCCGCGAACGCCGGCCCAAAGCTGTGCGCATCGTGGGCGTCGCGATGCAGTCCCGCAACGAGCACGAAGATCCCGACGATGCCGAAGATCACGCCACGCGCCACCATGCCAAAACGCCCGAGGGCATCAACAGTGATCCGTTGCACACGTGTCATTTGATTGCGCTTCAAATCCTTGCGGAATCCAGCCTTGTACGCGTCGAGGAACTGCCCAAGTCCGCCGAAGACCCCGATGACGCCCGCGATGATGACGATGGCTGTCCCCGCCGGCATGGTCAGCGCCCACGCCACCGTCTTCTGCACCGAGTCGCCGCCGGCGCCCTTCGCCCCGCCGACCAGAATCCCGGCTGCAAAGATCGCGAGCGCGGCGTAGTTCAGGCCACTCCAGGCGAAGCCGATGCGCGATGCGATGCCCGGGGGATCGCTGCCGCGGTGGAGCGGGTCATAGATGGCCCGGATCAATCCCCATCCCGCGTAGGCGATGAGCGAAAAGACCACGACCAGCAGGAACAGTCGGCCCACGATATTCTCGCCAATGAGTGCGAGCGAGCCGCGCTGATCGGTGGTGCTCGAATCTACGCCGATCGCAAGTCCGAGAGCAAGCACCCCCATGGTCCCGTAGACAATCCCGCGCACGACATACCCAAGACGCGCCGTACGCTCCACCCATGGGTTGGTGACGACCTTCTTGGCTTCCTGATGTGCTCGATGCACGGTCTGCTTCGCCGCGTTCGTGCGTCGCGGGTTGGGACGACGACCCGGTGCGGTGACCTTGGCGGTCATGCAGGCACGATCACGCGGAGCGCGCGGGGTACCGCTTCGATCGTCGCGGGCGTCCGGCCGACGCGCTCGTTGTCCGCAACCACCGCGATCCGCGGCTTCGTCGTGATTGTCAGCGAGCGGAACTGAAAGGTGACTCCATCTTCCTGCGGATGCCGGCCTCCGAGAGTCGATGCGACGACGCGACGCACGATGTCGGAGCGCGTTGCGCCGACATCAATGCTGAGCTCGAGAAACGGGTCGGTCGGGTCGGTATCGCCGATGGAGAGGCGCGCGCCCGTGGTGGGCGTGTTGGTGAATACCAACGAGCGGCTCCGCCCGTGCGCGGTGAAGGCGCCGCTTGCCTCGAACAAGAAGGACTCGGCTTTGGCCAGCGCCGCGATTTCGCGGGAGAGCTCACCGAAGGCTCGGTCCTTGGCTTTCTCGCCAAGCACGATCGCCTCACCAAAGATGCCGATTGCCGCTGCCTCCAGGAAGTATTTCCCGTTGATGCGACCGAGCGTCACCGGTCGGGTCGCGCCCGCTCGGATCACCGCGATTGCTCGATCGAGTCCAGACGGGATCGCAAGGCCACGCGCGAAGTTGTTGTACGTGCCGAGTGGGAGGATGCCGAGCCGGCGACGGCTCCCCGCCAGGGCCCGCGCGACCGTGCCCACGGTACCGTCGCCTCCCGCCACGATGACTGTCGCGTTGCTCGTCAGGGAGGTGCGGAAATCGCGTCGTGGTTCGAAATGGATGTGCACGTGGTCAGGGAAGGCAGTCGCCAACTTGCGCTGCACCGCGTCGGTCAAACCCTTGGCACCCCCACTGACGATCAGGAGACGTGCGATGCCGCGCCCGGCTGCGCTCATACGTGGGACCTCCGTGACGCCCGCCGCCGCTTGGGGATCCAATGCGCGCTCGGGGTCGGTAGCCAGCGCTCCGGAAGCCAGAGGAGGAACGCCAACCAGCCCACGCCAAGCAGGAATCCTCCGATCACATCCGACGGCCAGTGCGCGCCTGCCCAGATGCGACCGATGCAGGCGAACAGGATGAGCAGTCCCGCAGCGATCCAGATGCCGACGCGCCAGCGCGGGCCGACATGCGGCGCGATCGCGACAGCCAGCATGAAGCCGAGCCACGTGAAGAACAGGGCGTGTCCGCTTGGATAGCTGTAGCCGCTCGATGGATTGAGGATGGTCACCAGGTCCGCGGTGGGTCGATGCCGCGCCACCGACACCTTGACGACCTGCCCGAGCAGGCTGCCGATCGCACCGAGTGCCATCAACCACCCGGCCCGGCGATCCCAGAGAAACAGGCCGATGACCACGGCGACTCCAACGAGGTCCTGGATCAGGCCTCCCGTCACGTTGGTCACGGTCATCCAGTACGTCAGGGGACCCCAGGGCACGTGCTGGATGAAACGCTCGACAGGAAGATCGAATCCCGCTCGGGTGACGCCGCTCACGACCAGGATCGTCACCACCCCGAACAGAAGGAACGAGATCAGGGAGAGTGGTCCGAGCCAGCGGCGGGCAGACGGCCCCGGTGCTCCCGCCAGAACCTCGTGCGCCGCCTGGGATCCGTCCGTGAGGGTGGATTCAACCGCGCCCGTGCTCACGACCGGTGCCTCGGTGGTCTGGACATGATAATGACGGTATAATATTTGGTTATGGCCCGTGACGCTGTTGATCCGCGCCGGTTGCATCCGACCAGCGCTTCTTCGAGGCTGCACTGGCTCACGGGTGACATCAACTGGACACTGATGACCGTGGCGATCGTCGCCGGAGTTCTCTTTACCCTGCTCACGCTACTCGTGCTCGCCCATCCAGCTCCATTCTTCTTCGACCGTCCGATCGAGGTGGCCGTGCAATCGGCCAACGTCGGTCCGTTTGCCTGGTTCAACACGTTCGTCTCCGCGTTCGCAGGCTTTGTCGGGGTCGGTGTGGGCGCAGCGGTGATCGTGCTCACATTCCTTTTCCGGCGTCGCGCAACGCCCCTGGTCGCCTTCTCTGCGATGTACGCCGCTGTGTACAACATCGTGAACATCATCGTCAGCCGGCCGCGCCCAAGCGGTGTGGCACACACGACGTCGAATCTGATCGGCTACAGCTACCCCAGCGGACACGTGGGATTCTTTGTCTGGTTGAGCGTCCTCGCGGTGGTGCTCCTCGCCCGCAACCGGTTACCTCGAGCCCTCTACATCGCGTCCTGGTTGCTGGCGATGGTGCTCGTCGCCGCTTCGGCACTGAGTCGCGTCTATGTGGGCGCGCACTGGCCCAGCGACGTTGTCGGCGGATTCCTGGTCGGGGTCGCCTGGACCTGTTTGAGCTTCTCGCTGGGCCGGCTGACGAAACCCGTGTTCGGCAACGAGCGAAAGGTACGGATATGATCAGCGAATTGGTCGCCAGCGCCGATGGCAAATTCGGCGAGATAATCGAAACCGCCAATCGCCGGCATCACATCCGTCGTCTGGGGCGCCTCGGTTGGTATCACGCCCTCCGGGGCAACACCGGGTGGGGCAGCGGGACGGCGCCACGCGACGGCAACCGTGTTGCTGTGCACGTTGACGGGGCATCGGCCCTGCCGGCCATCGTGATGGCAGTTCGCGGCGCTCGTTCGTTCGTCCATGTTGCGGGGTGGACAGTCGATCCCGACTTCGCGATAGAACGCATTCCCGCGGTGGTGACGCTGCGAGAGTTGCTCGCCGAGGCTGCCACGCGAGTCGATGTGCGTGTGCTTGCCTGGGCCGGACCGCCAGTCCCCGTCATGCACCCGACGCGTGCGGAAGCGAAACAGCTCATGACACGGCTGACGCACGGCACACGCATTCGCGGTGCGCTCGACAAGCGCAACCGTCCGATGCACTGCCATCACGAAAAGTTGGTCATCATCGACGGGATCCTGGCGTTCGTGGGTGGCATCGATCTGACCGACATGTCCGGTGATCGGTTCGACGGCCCGCCGCACGACAAGGTGACGCAGATTGGCTGGCACGACGTGGCGGCATCGCTCTCCGGGCCCGCAGTTGCGGACGTCGCAGCGCATTTCGCCATGCGATGGACGGCGACGACGGGAGAGCCCTTGCCAAGGCCGATCGTCCCAGCCGAGGCGGGCTCCAGCCGCGTGCAAGTCATCCGTACCGTCCCGGACAAGACGTATACCGCGCTTCCCAAGGGCGACTTCAGCATCCTCGAGGCATACGTGGGTGCCATTCGACGGGCACAGCGGTTGATCTATCTCGAGAATCAGTTTCTCTGGAGTGCGGAGATCGTCGCTCTGCTCGAGGAGAAACTGCTGCGGCCACCCACCAAGGAATTCCGTCTGGTCTTGCTGCTGCCGCAGCGGCCGAACAACGGCAATGACGACACGCGCGGCCAGCTGAGCGTCTTGAAAGCGGCGGACCGGCACAACCGGCTGCTCTTCGGCACCGTGGGCACGGCCGGGCGGGAGCGCCCCGGCGTCTACGTCCACGCGAAAGTGGGGATCGTCGATGACGAGTGGCTCACTGTTGGGTCAGCAAATCTCAACGAGCATTCGCTTTTCAACGACACCGAGGTGAATCTCGTCACGGACGACGCAGCACTCGCCCGGAGCGTCCGCGAACGGCTGTGGAGCGAGCATCTGGCGCTGGATTGCACGGGTCGCGATCCACTCGACGTCATCGAGACCGACTGGCGTCGTGTGCTCGCCGCCTCGGCTCCGCATCAGCAACCACTGCGTCGCCTGCCGGCCGTTTCCCGGCGGTCTGCACGCTTGCTCGGCCCAATCAAGGGGTTGCTGGTCGACGGGTAGGCGATTGCATCCATGGCCCAACGCCCGCATGTCGTGATCGTCGGCGCCGGCTTCGGCGGACTCGCCGCCACACGCGCCCTGCGTCAGGTGAACGTCGATGTGACCATCGTCGATCGCAACAATTACCACCTCTTTCAGCCACTCCTGTACCAGGTGGCATCGGGACTGCTCGACCCTTCCGCCATCGCAAGTCCGGTCCGCACCATCGTCCGGCGCAATCGCAACGTCAACGTCCTCCGTGCCGAGGTCACCGGCGTGGATCTGGCAAAACGGCGGGTCACCACCTCCGTTGAGACGCTCGAGTACGACTATTTGGTGATCGCGTCCGGCAGCGTGACGGACTACTTCGGGAGCGAGGACGCGCGGCAGAGGAGCACCGGCCTCAAAGATCTCAGCGAGGCGCTGTCACTGCGCTCACGCCTTCTCGGCTGCTTCGAACGCGCGACTCTCACAACCGACGCAGATGCTCGACGGCGTCTCCTGACGTTCGCCGTCGTCGGGGCTGGACCAACCGGCGTCGAGTACTCGGGTGCGTTGGGTGAGCTGATCAAGCACGTGTTGCCGAAGGACTACCGGAGCATCGACTTCGCGGACGTCTCCGTCGTGCTGATCGAAGCCGGGGATCGCATTCTCGCGAGCTTCGCTCCGCGTCTCAGCCGCCTCGCCGCGCATACGTTGGAGCAGAAGGGAGTGCGCATCGTGCTCCGCAAATCCGTGCGCAGCATCGACGACAACGGCATCGTGCTCGACGGGGGAGAACGCATCGAGACACATACCGTGGTCTGGACTGCCGGCGTCCGCGCAGCGACGCCGCTCGACATGGACCGTGATGCGCTGGGCCGTTCCGGGCGTGTCAAGGTCACGCCGAGCCTCACTATCGCCGACCACCCCGAGGTGTTCGTCATCGGTGACGCCGCGGCATTCGAACAAGCAGGAGCCGTGATCCCCATGCTGGCCCCGGTTGCGATCCAGGGCGGCAAGTACGTCGGAGCGGTGATCGCGGCTCGCCTCAAAGGCGAGAGCAGCCCAGCATTCCGCTACCACGACAAGGGGACGATGGCGACGGTTGGACGGGGTGCGGCCGTGGCACAGATTGGACCCATACATATCAACGGACTCATCGGCTGGTTCATCTGGATCTTCGTCCACCTGCTCTACCTGGTCGGTTTCCGCAACCGCGCCCTGGCGCTCTGGTCGTGGGCGTGGAACTACGTCTTCTGGGACCGTCCGGTGCGCCTCATCATCACTCCCTCCGGCGACCGCTGAATCCCTCACCACGGGTGGATCCCCCCACCCTTATGGGTGCATGATATGATAGTCTGACTATCAAATCAGGCTTCACGCTGGAGCCCTCATCGATAGAAGGAGATGCGCATGTCGACAGTCGCCATCATCGTCATTGCCGTCGTCGTCGTGATCGTCGTGATCGCCGCGGGCATGGCCGCCTCCCGACGCAACTCCGGCCGGCTGCAGGGCACGTTTGGCCCGGAGTACGACAGGACCGTGCAGCAAACCGGGGACCGGCGTCTGGCTGAGCGCGAGCTGGCCGGTCGCGTGGACCGCCGCAAGCAGCTGGCCATCGTGCCGCTGCCCCAGCAGGCTCGCGAGCAGTACATCGCCCAGTGGCAGCGTGTGCAGGCAGCATTCGTCGATGCGCCGGTCGAGAGCGTGCGTCAGGCTGATGCGCTCGTTTCCCAGGTCATGACCGATCGCGGCTACCCCGTCGCCGAATTCGAGCAGCGAGCCGACGACGTTTCGGTGGATCACGCAGCGGTCGTCGAGAACTACCGCAGCGCCCACGCGATCGTCCTGGCGAGCGGCCAGGGCACGGTGGACACCGAGGCCCTGCGGACAGCGATGACACAGTACCGAGCCCTGTTCGCCGACCTGCTTGACGGTGCTCCTCAGCAGACGGCTGCCCCAGCGATGCCGGTCGCGGCGGCGCCGCCGGCAGCACCGCCTGCCCAACCAGTTGCGCCAATCGCGGGTCCGCGGCAATGACCGAGTCCATCGCCAGCCCCCAATGGAGCACAGAGCAGCCTGCCGGCACCTATGCGGGCAGGGCTGCTCCGCCTGCAGCAAGCCCGGACGTGACCATCCAGGGTCAGTCCTCGCGGCCGCCGTATGGCACGAGCGGCGAGGGTGCTCCTCTGCTGGCGAACAATGCCGACTTCATGGCGCGCTGGACCGCGATCCAGACGACGTTCGTCGACGAGCCGCGCATGGCCGTGGAGCAGGCGGACACCCTCGTCGCCGAGGTCGTGCGGGAGCTCGCCCGGGTCTTTGCTGCGGAGCGCGGCCGGCTCGAGGGCGCGTGGTCGCGGGGAACCGACGTCTCCACCGAGGATCTGCGCCAGGCGCTGCAGCGCTATCGGGACTTCTTCCACCTGTTGCTGCGTGGCTGAGTCGCTGCCGCTCGACGGCAGCCCATCCCGCGAACACAGGCCGGTGCCGGCCTTCAGATTCGACCCGGTCGTCCATCGTTTGGAGCGCGAATAAGGGCAGTGAGCATGAGTCAGAACGCAACCGTCTCCAATCCCCCCGCCGTTGGATCGATCGCGACGGCAGGAGCCGGTGTCGTGCGTACGGCGCGCCATAGTCGCGCTGTGGAAGCGATGGCCCGAGCGGGTCTGGGCGCTCGCGGCCTCACCTACCTGACCATTGCGTGGATCGCGGCACAGATTGCATTTGGTGGTACGGCACAGAGCGCCGACCAGCGCGGGGCGTTCGAGGATGTCGCTTCCAAACCATTTGGCCGGGTGCTGCTGATTGCCATGGCGGTCGGCTTTGGCGCGTACGCACTCTGGCGGTGGTCCGTCGCCATCGCCGGCGGCCCGGATACCCAAGCAGAGTCTCACTTCAAGAGACTGCTGCAGCGGCTCGGCGCACTCGCGACCGGTGTGATCTACGCGGGCTTCTGCATCAGCACGGTCCTTGTGGTCACAGGTCGACCAACATCGTCGAGCACGCAGCAACAGCAAAGCGTCACTGCCCGCCTGCTCGCACTGCCTCTCGGGCGAGCCCTTGTGATCGCCATCGGTGTCGGCGTCGTGATCGGAGGAATCGTCGTGATCCGGGGGGCAGTCACCCGAAAGTTTGAGAGGAACCTGGCGTTGGAGAAGATGGGCCCGCGAGCGCGAAGCTGGGCCGTCGGTTCTGGCATCGCCGGCAATGGCGCAGGAGGGTTCGTGCTCGCGCTGGTGGGAATCTTCCTGGTCCAGGCGGCGGTTGCCAACAATCCCCACGCCTCCAAGGGCCTCGACCAGACGCTGCGCACCGTCGCGCACGCACCGTTCGGACAAGCGCTCCTGCTCATCGTGACCGCCGGTCTGGCGGCGTACGGTCTGTACTCATTTATGGAGATGCGATACCGACGGGTCTGACGGCGTTCCGATTGACCGCTGGTGGATGACGAACAGGCCCACGTGCCGGACACATCGAGCGGTGTCGAAACGGTAGAGCGGCACGCGCGGTGCGTCAATTCACATGACGCAATCCCGCGGCTGACACGGGATCTTTGGAGTGGGGCGTCCGGCAGTCGGGCGCTCCACTTTAGTATTTTCGGGACCAATGGCCCTGGTGCGGTGATCGCGGGACGATGAATATCAGAGCCATGGCGACGGCCACACCGACAGCATCCGAACGGGCACGGCGCGTGACCGTGAAGGTCGCCTACGGAACCACGGAGGTCGAGAAAGCGGCGGATTCGATGGACCTGCAGGTCAGTGGCGAGGAGGTGGAGGCCATCCTCGCCACTATCGACGATGAGCTCTCGACCCTGGCCACGACGGCGACGCGCGCGGCGATCATCGCAAGGATATTCGACGAATTGCTGATCGTTGCGCACGCACATTCCAGTGGCGACGACGACTGAAGCTCCCGAGCGAAACGGGCGCCCGGCCAGGCCCACGAGTGCCGACCCGCCGCTTTCCCCACCCCCTCTTTGCTGAGCCTTGCTCGTACCGCCTGTCCGACATTCGTTGTGCCCCGGCTACACCGTTCGACAGACACCCCTGACGCTACATGACCTCCGCGGGCTGGACTGTCTTATCCTCGTGCGGCCTTGGCCCTCACCAACACCGACTTCGCCATCGAGGTCTCTGCGCTGCACAAGTCGTTCGGCAAGGTGCATGCGCTGCGCGGGATCGACTTCGCGGTACCCCGCGGCAGCGTGCTCGGCATGCTTGGACCGAACGGCGCCGGCAAGACCACTGCGGTCCGGGTCCTCACCACGCTGCTGCAT
>DATKQX010000107.1:0-2949 GCA_035532495.1 Saccharimonadales bacterium (SeqCode) | reverse complement strand
GACAGCGGCGATAATAGCGCCGATGTCCCCGGCTGGCATTTCGCCGGGTGTCCCGCCGCCGAACGCGATCGTCGCCGCGGTATAGCCGGCAAGGGAAGGGGCTGCCGCCCGCAGTTCCGCGATCACCGCGTCACGATAGGCTCCCCGGAGCGTGTCAAGGCCAGCGTAGGCGTTGAAATCGCAGTAGCCGCATTTCACCGTGCAGAACGGGATGTGGATGTAGACCGAGAGGGGCTGAGCCGGGCGCGTCATGTGACCGGCCGGGGGAGCTTGAGAGCCGTGCGGATTTCAGCGACGCACCGCGTGGTGATGCCATCGACGCCCCATGCGATCAATTCGCGCGCACGGTCGGGTTCGTCGACCGTCCAGGCGATGACAGAGAAGCCGCGGTCGTGCAGCCGTTCGACGAGCGGCCTGGTGAGCAGACGGTGTTCACAGGAGACACCGTGTGGGACCGCGTCCCGGTCCGCGATGGAGAGAAAGAGGTCGAGTTTCGGGAGCACGTCGATGGAGTAGAAACAATCGACTTCCGGGCAAGTCATGCGAAGCGCGCGAAGGAGGCGCCACTGCTGGGAGGAGGCGAGGACGCGGGGGTGCCCGGGGGCCGAATCGAGCGAGCGGCGGACGAGTGCGGCGGCCTCTTCGGCGCCGTTTTTGAGGTCCAGGAAGATTCCGGCAGCCGGGCCTGTTTCGATGAGTAGATCGTGGAGGCTGAACGGGTGACGAGGCACGACCCGCAGGTACCACTTCTCAACGAGCAGCGGGAGTGGGTACGCTGCCCGTTCGTGGCGTGCCTCGAAACGATGGTGATGCACCCAGAGGTCGACTTCGAGGAAGTCAGGCTGGTCGGAGAGTGCCTCCCGCACGAGCTTCCGGCTGTTTCCGGCACCATGGGCGATGAGTGCGGGGCCCGCGTGTCCCGGCGCGAGCGGCGCCTGCGGGGCCCGTGGAGTACGACTTCCAGGGGCTTCGGCCATCAGGGCGTCAGCGTGCTCGGCTGGGAGCCCACGGGGTGACGTGGGGATACGGGGAGGTCGCCGTTGGCGATGTCATCGAGCAGATCCTCATCGGTAATGCGATAGCCATCGAGAATGGGGGCGATTGCGCCGAGGGCGACGAAGCGGCTGAGGAGCGCGGTAACGGTCTCGCGGCTGGTGCCTATCGTCTGTGCGAGCTCCTGGTGTGTGAGCCCGAGATAAACGCTGCCCTCATCCTGCCGGTTGAGCAGGGTATCGGCGAGGCGGGCGGAAACGGGTTTGGAGACGATGTTCATGAACGTGCGCTGCATCCCCGCAAGGCGCCGCGCCATCAGTTCCATCATGGCGAAGCCCAGCCGCGGCGATTGCTGGACAAGATGGGTGAAGTCCTCCCACGAGATGCTAACCGCGACGGTTTCATCAATGGCCTGGGCGTACGCGGTCCGCTCGCCATCTTCGACGACGGCCATATCGCCAACGACATCACCTTTCCCCACGACGTCGAGGATGATCTCCTTGCCGTTTTCCGCGACGCGGTAGATTTTGATGCGGCCCTTGAGCAGCAGGTAGACGCGCTCCGGCGGGTCGCCCGCCGAAAAGAGCACCTGGCGCGGCTTAAAGCGGCGTTCGGTGAGGAGCGGGATGAGGCGTTCGAGTTCTTCGTCGCTGAGGACGTTCATGAGCTTGCTCAGCTGGCGCAGGTACCAGGCGATAGAACGCTGGACGGTTTTGTGCCCGCGTGCGAGTTGGGTGCGGGAGTGCGATTCCAAAGTCATCGAGATCCCCCGGAGTCTCCGTAATGGAGTCGTAGTTCATCGAGCAGGCGGAGTGCGCCCGCACTCACGGCGGGGCTTTCGGGAGCAGCCGAGAGCCGCGGCCCGGCAGCACCATCCGAACTGAGGGCAGCCACGTAGCGCTCAAGGTCGGCGAGCGCCTTGCGTGGTTCGCCGAGGCGATAGTGGAGCATACCGCGTTCGCCGGTGAGTGCAGCATTCCAGGGTTCGAGTATGAGAAGGAGTTCGACCGTCATGTGCCAGCGGGCGATGTCTCGTTGCTCGCGGAAGATCAGATGCAGGTTGTTGAGCATGCGTTGGAGCATCTGGCGGCGAGTGATCGCGGAAAGGAACGATTCTGGACTCGCGCCGCCAAGGTGGATCGAGCGCAAGCCAGCGAGCAACTCCTCGCGGTCCAGGCGGGCGCCCTGGTGGAACGGGTCGACGTAAATCGGGTTCTCCGCGCCACCGGAGCTGACGATGAAATGGCCCGGGTAACCGATGCCATCGCACTGCAGGCCAATCCGCTGCGCAACTTCCATGTAGACGAGCGAGAGGGTGATGGGGATACCCGAGCGCTGTGCCATCACCTGATCCAGGTAGCTGTTGGCAGCGTCGTTGTAGTCGCCCGCGTTGCCGTGGTACCCGAGGACGGTGAAGAGCTGGTGGTCGACGGCGTGGGCGAGGGCACCCTGGTCGAGCGTATCGCCGGCGTGTTCGCGCGCGGCCTCCGCAATCAGGTCGAGTTCGCGCGCGACCGCGTGGCCGTCGACGTGTTGCGCGGTGCCATCCGGGCGGCCGATGCGGGCGATCGCGATCGCCGCGCCGAAGAGATCGACCTCATGGCTTGCCCCCGCAACGGCAGCCGAGAATTCGCGCGCGATGTCGGCATTCACTTTGCCAGTATAGGGCGACTGCGGTCGCCTGAGCGACGAGCCGAATGGGCGAATGAGCGAATGAGCGAATGGGCGAGAGAGCGAGGTTCGGGCTGAATAGCCGTTGGTTGGTCGCGCCCTCGCCCCCTCGCTCCCTCGTTCCCAAGCGCGAAGCGCCAACCCTGTGATCAAGTTCAAACAGGTGCGGAACAGCCGGTCAACGGCGAGAGCCGGTGGGCGGCACGCCAGACGACACGGATTTTAGAGAGGCCAGAGATGTCCCGTGGAGGGCAACGGCGGTGGAGCGGGTGGGGAGGAGCGCGT
>DATKQX010000106.1:0-8088 GCA_035532495.1 Saccharimonadales bacterium (SeqCode) | reverse complement strand
TCCGCCGACGAGGGCCGCTTGGTTTCTGGACCCCGACCGGAACACCGTGGGTCTGGTCCAGCTCTAGACATCGTCCTACCCACCGCTCCTCATAGAGCTGCGACTACCGGCCGCGCGAGCGCCGCGCAGCTGTCGGCAGTGCTCAGACCGTTGACCTGAATCAAGTTGTCTCCCGCGAGGACGTACATCGTCCCGTCGTTGTCGAAGAAGGCCTTGTCACCGAGGCCACTCATCGGGGTGGCGTTCTTGCTGCCCGAGAGGAAAAGCGCATAGCTCGAGGCTGTGTCGTGCGTGAATATCTTGACCTCCACCTGAATGGAATCATCGGTGTTGCCGTACGCACACCCATACCCATCAGAACTCGGGTCGGCTATCACATCGGCTGTCGTGATCGGCTGCCCCGAGAGCTGGGCCGCGGACGCAGCAGGAAGCGTCGTGCAAACGTCGATCGTGTGGTGAGTTCCAGCGCCAGCCGAACCGGTGGTGCTGGGCGTCGCGTTGTTGTTGGTGCCATTACTCCCGGTGGGTGAGGTGCTGCCGCACGCGGCAACCGACAAGACAGCGACTGCCGAAAGTACGTAGACAGCGTGTCGGAAGTTGGGGACGATCATCGGAGGCGCTCCTTCTGTTGTGGCCCGACGTTGTGTCGGGGTCGGGACGTCAAGCTACGGAGCGTCGATCGCGGCTGGATCGCAGGTCGACGCGCCTGCTGTGGACGGCGTGTGGCACCATGCCGCCGTGGTCGAAGCGGAATTCGATATCCAGCTCGAGTCCGGACGTCTCCACGCGAAGCGTCACGGGTCGCCGGATGCGCCACTCGTGCTCTGCGTGCCCGGCCTCTCGGCCAACCTGATGAGCTTCGAGTTCCTCGGCCCGCGTCTTGCCGCCGTGGGACTGCAGGTCGTCGTGCTCGATCTCCGCGGCCGCGGCAAGAGTGACGCGACGGTGGTCGGCTCGTACGGCTGGGTCAAGCACGCGGCCGATCTCTTCGGCGTCGCCGACCACATCGGGGCGCGCCGGTTCTCGCTGATCGGCCACTCCATGGGTGCCGCAGTGACGATGGCCGCAGCCGCGCAGGATGCGACCCGTCTGGATCGGATCGCACTGATCGACCTCTGCGGCGTCCCGGATCCATCGACGTCCGGCCCGATCGGCGCCTCGGTCGCCCGCCTCGGCGTCGTGTTTCCCTCCGTCGAGGCCTACATCGACCTCGCGCGCAACGCCGGGGTCATCGCCCCGTGGAGCGATGCATGGGAGCAGTACTTCCGCTACGACGCGCGCCCCGTCGACGGTGGCGTCCAGTCTCGCACCAGCGCGGTGGCGGTCATGGAGGACGCGATGTTCGGTCAGGGTGCCTTCGCCTTCGGCGACAGCGCCGGCGTCTACGGCCTCTGGAAGTCGCTGACGATGCCAGCCCTCGTGATTCGCGCACGGCGGGAGATGACCGCCGGTACCGGCTACATCCTCACGCCACGCGACTTCGAGCGGTTCGTGGCGACGGTCCCCGGCGCCAAGGCGGTCGAGGTCGATGCGAACCACTACACGGTTGTGACCGATGACGACACGGCGCTCGCGATCACGGAGTTCTTCGCCGTCGGGTAGTGAACGCGTGATGCGCGGAGTTGGTTCGCGCATGCCCGCAGGCGGTCGGTGATCGCTGTACGCTGGCGGGCACGTATGGGGTCCTGCGGGTCACCGTAGCGTGACTGGTCAGACATCAGGCGGAGAGCCTGTGGTGCTCGAGGTCGCCGGGGTCGGTGTGCGCTTCGAAGGCGTCGTCGCTCTCGACGATGTTTCGCTGACCGTTCGAGCACACCAGATCGTCGGTGTCATCGGTCCCAACGGCGCGGGCAAGACGACGCTCTTCAACACGGTCTCGCGATTCGTGAGCCCCGCGAGCGGCACGATCACGTATCGGGGCGAATCGCTCCTTCGCCTGCCGGCGTGGCGGCTTGCACACATCGGGATCGCGCGCACCTTGCAGGGGCTGGGGCTGTGGCCGACGCTCAGCGTGCTCGAGAACGTCATGTCGGGCGCGCCCGACCGGACCCGCCTCGGTGCCGGCATGCTCGCGTTTCCGAGCGCGGATCGCCGCACCCGTTTCCTGCGCGGCGACGCGATGACGATTCTTCACGAGCTTGGCGTCGCCGACCGAGCCTCATCGCTCCCGGGCGCCCTCCCGCACGGCGTGCAGAAGCGGGTGATCATCGCCCGCGCGCTCATGGCGGAACCGTCATTGCTCCTGCTCGATGAGCCGGCCAGTGGACTGTCGGCTGCCGACGTCAGCCAGCTTGTCGACCTCCTCGGCGCGTTGCGTGGGCGTATGGCCATCGCGCTGGTCGAGCACAACGTCGACATGGTGCTGGCGGTGAGCGACACGATCACCGTCCTCAACCTCGGTCGCGTCCTCGCCTCCGGAACACCGGACGAGATCCGGGCCAACGACGCCGTCGCGACGGCATATCTCGGCCAGCAGGTCGCCCATGCTTGAGATCAGCGGGCTCACGGTCGCGTATGGGGGCGTCGTCGCCCTCGATCAGGTGTCGCTGTCGGTGCCGGACGGCAGCATCACCGCGGTACTCGGCGCCAACGGCGCCGGGAAGACCACGCTCGTGCGCACCATCTCCGGGCTCGTGAAAGCGCGCCACGGCTCGGTCCTGCTCGGCGACCAGCAACTCCTGGGGCGGTCCCCGGAGGCGATCGCGCGTCTCGGTGTCGGTCACGTCCCCGAGGGCCACGGCATCATCAGCGAGCTCACCGTCGACGAGAACCTTCGCCTCGGTGGGCTCTGGCGACGCGATCGCGCGGATCAGCGTGTCGCGATCGAGGAGGCGTACGAGCTGTTTCCGCCACTGTTGACCCGACGCGCGTTGCACGCGGCCAACCTCAGCGGCGGTGAACGCCAGATGCTGTCGATCGGGCGGGCGCTCGTGGCTCGGCCGGCAGCGCTCCTCCTCGACGAGCCGTCACTTGGGCTTGCGACAAGTCTTCTCGCGCTGATCATGCAGCGACTGCAGACACTGGTGGCCGATCGCAAGCTCGCGGTGCTCCTCATCGAGCAGAACGCACGCTCCGCGCTGTCGGTTGCCGATCAGGCGGTCGTGCTCTCGCTCGGCAGGGTGGCGCTCACCGATACCGCGGACCGCCTCGCCGGCGATGCCGCGCTGCGTCACGCCTACCTGGGATTCTGATGCGCCTGTTTGCGATCTACACCGCCGACGGGATCGTCAACGGCATGATCTACGCCGCCGTCGCGCTGGCCCTGGTGATGATCTGGCGCGCGACCCGCATCGTCAATTACGCGCAGGGCGCGATGGCGATGTTCACGACGTACATCGCGCTCGTCGTCATCCAGCACGGTGTGCCGTACTGGTTCGCCTTCGCCATCGCGCTCGCCGCGGGCCTCGTGCTCGGCGCCGTGACCGAGCGTGTGCTGGTGCGTCCGGTCGAGTCGCGATCGCCACTCAGCGCGGTCATCCTCACGCTCGGCGTGCTCATCCTGCTCGAGGCCACAGCCCCGATGCTCTTCGGCGGTCAGACGCAGTCGTTCCCCGCACCGGTCTCGAACATCGACATCCTCGTCGGCAAGACCGACCTGTATTTCTCGCCGTTTGCGCTCCTCACCGTCGGCGCCGTGCTGCTGATGATGCTGGTGTTCTTCATCGTGTTCCAGCGCACGACGCTCGGGTTGCGCATGCGCGCCGCCGCGTTCAATCCTGAGATCGCGCGCATCCTCGGCATCCGGGTCGGCAGGATGCTCACGCTCGGCTGGGGCCTTGCGGCGCTCCTGGGCGCGCTCGCCGGGATGCTCACCGCACCGGCGATCTTCCTGTATCCCACCAACATGGACGAGGTGCTCGTCTTCGGCTTCACCGGCGCCATCATCGGCGGCCTCGACAGCCCGGTCGGCGCGGTGGTCGGCGCGGTGTCGGTCGGTCTCGTCCTCAGTTACGTCAGCGGCTACATCGGCGCCGACCTGGCGCCGCTCGGCGGGCTCGTCATCCTCATCGCCGTGCTCATGGTCCGTCCGCAGGGACTGTTCACGTTCGGACGGCAACGCCAGGTATGAGCGACTCCGTGACGACGACTCCGGAATACACGGCCGAAGCGCTGCCCGATGAGGACGACGAGCGCATGCGCGGCGCGTTTCGCGAGTCAACGCTCCTGCGCCATGGGCTGTTCTTCCTCGTGCTCGCCGCGGTGCTTGTGGCGCTGACCTCGTTCGTCTTCGACCCGTACACCAACTACAACGTCGCCGAGATCGCGATCTTTGCCATCTCCGCCGCGGGGCTCACGGTGCTCACCGGGATCAACGGACAGGTCTCACTCGGTCACGGCGCGCTGATGATGATCGGCGCCTACACGACGTCGGTGCTGCTGCAATGGCATGCGGGTCTGCCGTTGCTCCTCATGCTGGTCGCGTCGATGCTGACCACCGCGATCGCCGGAGCGATCATCGGTCTTGCGGGTGCGCGGCTGCGGGGGCCGTACCTCGCCGGTGCGACCCTGTCGCTCGCGGTCGCGCTGCCCCAGGTGCCGACGCACTTCGCGAGCATCTTCGGTGGGAATCAGGGGATCGGCGTGCCCACGCCGTCGCCGCCCGATGCGCTCGGCGCGGACTTCTCACCGGAGCAGTGGTTCGCGTGGGTCTGCCTCGCGGCCGCGGTGCTCACCTTCTTCCTGCTCGCCAACCTGGTGCGCGGTGCCACGGGGCGTCGATTGCGGATGGTGCGCGACAACGAGGTCGCGGCGCGTCTCGCGGGGATCGACGTCGCCCGCACCCAGGTGCTCGCGTACGTGATCAGCGCGGTGTGCGCCGGGCTTGCCGGATCGCTCTTCGCGTACTGGGCGACGATCACGTCGCCGACCGGCTTCCAGCTCACCCTGTCGCTCTCGCTGCTCACCGCGATCGTCATCGGTGGGCTCGGCAGCCTGACGGGTGCGGTGATCGGGTCGTTCATCCTCGTCTACCTGCCGGTCTGGACGAGCGGGTACGCGAGCAGCCTCAACCTCCCGAGCAACGTCGCCAACAATGTGCCGCTTGCCATCTACGGCATCGTGCTCATCGTCGCGATCCTGCTCTTCCCCCGCGGCATCGCGGGCGGACTTGCATCGGTGGGGCACCGGGTGTCGAGACTGCGTCACTCGGGCCGGCGGACGAGTACCCTGCCGACATCCCCGGCGGCACCGAGTCAGTGATCGGGCAATAGCGGATCAACCACCAGGAGGAGCACCGGTATGCGTTCAGAGATCAGGAGATCGAGTACCTGGGCGGTGGCGACCGCGGGGGCGACCATCGCCGTCATGACCGCGGCCTGCGGCAGCGGGTCGTCGGGGCCCGCAGCCAACTCCGCGTCGGCGCCGGGGGTCACCGCGACATCCGTGACCATCGGCAGCACCCAACCGCTCACCGGTCCCGCCGCGCCGGGATACGACGAGATTGCCCCCGCGTCGAACGCGTACTTCAAGTACGTCAACGCCCACGGTGGCGTCAACGGGCGGACCATCAACTACACGTACCTGGACGACGGCTACAACCCGACGACCACGACGTCCCAGACCAAGAAGCTCGTGCTGCAGGACAAGGTTTTCGCCATGTTCAGCGCCCTGGGCACGCCGACCCATCTCGCGGTGGTCAGCTACCTCAACAGCGAGAAGATCCCGGACCTGTTCGTCTCGTCCGGCTGCAACTGCTGGAACAACGTTTCCCAGTATCCGTACACGTTCGGGTGGCAGCCCGACTACACCATCGAGGGAAAGATCCTCGGTACGTACGTCGCCCAGAAGTTCCCCGGCAAGAAGGTCGGATTCTTCGCTCAGGGGCCGAATGACGAGTTCGGCACCGACGGCATCCTCGGGGCCACCGACGCGCTGAGCAGCGGCGGCGTGACGCTCGACTCATCGCCGGCGTACTACACGCCGACGGCAGCCGGAGCCATGGCGGTCGGCGCGGCGATCGCGCAGCTGCAGGCGGCAGGCGTGCAGGTGATCATCAGCTTCTCGATCCCGACGTTCACGGCGGTCGCGGAGGCGAGCGCAGCCGGGCTCCACTACGCGCCGCAGTTCGTGGTGAGCAACGTCGGTTCGGATCCCCCGACGCTCACAGCGATTCTCACCGGTGGGGGACTCGGCACCAAGCTGCCGGCGGCGCTCATCGACGGGACGATCAGCGACGCGTACCTCCCGCTCGAGAGCGACACCACGAACCCGTGGATCACGCTCTTCCAGAGCATCAAGAACACCTACGCACCGAGCCTGCCCTGGGACGGCAACGTCCTCTACGGTCTGGCCCAGGCGTACACGTTCGTGCAGGCCCTGAAGGCGGCGGGCCAGAACCCGACTCGCGCCGGCATCGTCAAGGCGATCGAGTCGAGCCACTGGACCGACGGGCCCGGGCTGACTCCGTACGGCTTCTCATCGAGCAACCACCTCGGGTTCCTCGGTGTTGAGATGGTGCAGATCGGCACCAGCGGCACCGCAACGGCAATCGGCCCCGTCCAGATCACCGATGACACGGCAAGCGGCCCGGTGACCACGGCGTCGGGCAGCCCGTCGACACCACCCAGCAGTGGTATCCCAAGCGACTGACAGCAACTGAATAGCCAGGTGCAAGGGGGGCCGCGAGGCGTGACTCGCGGCCCTCTCACGTTGCGCCCCCTCTCGGGGCTTGTGACGCTCGACGAGATCGGTCATGGGACGGTCCAGGTGATCTGTGCCGCGACTCCGATGTCGACACCGCCTTCGCTGTACCCGACCTGCGCCACGGTGACACCGGCCGGCAGGCCAACGCCGGCGCAGACGGTGGACGGTTGGCCGCTGGCGCCGGTGGCGGGGGTGCACCCGGCCATCGTCGTCAGGTGGTAGGAGGTGTTGAGCCCGTAGGTGTGCCCGTCCGAGCCGATCACATCGACGGCCGAACTCTCGCTGCTGGCGCTCCCGTCGTCGACGGCGATGGTCATCTCGAAGCCCACCCAATGGGTACCGTCGGGCGGCGTCGTGGTCGCGGGCACGCCGGTCGCGGGGTCGAAGACCTGCACCAGCGTGATGTGGGCTGTATCGCTCGTCGGACCAGAGATGGTCAGGGTATCCCCGACATGTCCGGTCGTCACTGCCGAGGATGCAGTGGGTGTCGTCGCCGGCGAGTCGGATGGCGTTGGGGTGTCGGCCGGCGCGGTTGCTGTTGACGCCGCAACGGTCCAGAAGAGTTTCGCCGGTATGCCGTTGCCCGAGACCCCTTCGGTGCTATATCCGACCTTGGCGACCGTGACGCCTGGAGGCACGCCGACGCCCGAGCAGGCGGTCTGCGTTGCTCCTGATGCGAGCTCACCGGTATCGGTTGCAACGCACCCGTCGAATTTACTGAGGCCGTACGCGGTGTCCGTGCCGTAGGTCTTCCCATCGGACCCGATGACCTCGACGGAGGTGTCGTCCTCGCCCGAGCGGGAGCCGTTGATCACGATGGTCAATTCGAATCCGACCCACCGAGTGCCGTCCGGTGGTGTCGTGTTGGGGTCGAATCCGGTCGCCGGGTCAAACACCTTGAGCAGCGTCACATGCGCGATGTCGTCGCCACTGTCCTGCATGACGAGCGTGTCGCCGAGGTTGCCGCTCGTCGGTCCGGCCGCACTCGACGTGGATGCGCCCCCGCCGGGCAGCGTCGGCAGCGATATGGTGTTGGTACTGCTCGTGCCGCCGCAGGCAGCGACGAGGGCGGCGGTGGCGCCCAGCGCCGCGACGGCAAGCACCGTGCGACACCGCTCGAACGCGGGCTTGTTGTCTCTGTTCACTGAATCCTCCTCGCTGCGTGACTGCCTGTTGTCAGCCGAGCGTGGGGAGCCTCGATCGCAGCGCGATCGCAACCGGCGGTCAGCGCCTGTTGCTGTGCGCGACCCCCCGGAGCGCCGCTGTGGCGCGGGCATGGACGCCGGCCGCCGAGGGCGATGACGCGGGCAGTGTGAGGCCGAGCGCATCAATGCGCGCCCGTGTTGCCGCGAGCTCCGCGGCATCGGTGGGTGGCACGGGCTGGCGTATGTCCGCGCGGATCACCGAGGCTGCATGGAGCAGCTCGGCGGCTTCGGGCGCGTCCGT
>DATKQX010000105.1:0-21126 GCA_035532495.1 Saccharimonadales bacterium (SeqCode) | reverse complement strand
CGCGCGATCAACTCGCCGAAACGGCGATTGCGCGAGTACGGACTCATGCAGGTGACGACGCAATCCCCCAGTCCCGCGAGTCCCGCGAAGGTGAGCACTCGCGCTCCTGCGGCAAGCCCAAGGCGCGCCATCTCCGCCAGTCCACGCGTCATGATCGCCGCCTTGCCGTTGTCGCCCGCGCCCATGCCATCGCACGCGCCAGCCGCGATGCCCACGATATTCTTCAGCGCACCCGCGTATTCCACGCCGATGCAGTCAGTGGTGCTGTAGACGCGCAGCGTCGGGCCGGTGCACGCGTCGCGAACCGCATTGGCGCACACCTCCTGGCCCGCGACGACGGTCGCGGCAGGGAGTCCGCGAGCGATCTCGACGGCGATGTTCGGGCCACTCAACGCCGCGACACGATTCCTCGAGTCGGGGCCGAGCATCTCGTGAAGCATCGCGGTCATCGTGAGGTCGCGCTCCGCGTCGAATCCCTTCGCAGCGCTGACCACGATCGCGGCCTGCGGCAGCACGGGCATGAGCGCCGAGACCACCTCACGCATCGCGTCCGTGGGCACCGCCAGCATGATGATCTGCGCACCACCAACGCAAGCAGCGAGATCCGCGCTCACCGAAACGCGCTCATCCAGGGCGAGATCGGTCAGATACGCCGGGTTGTGCCGTGTTCTCGTGACAACGTCAGCGACGCCCGCATCCCGGGCCCAGAGAGCAATGTCGCGGGTCCCGTCGCTTCCCAGCACGTGCGCCAATGCGGTGCCCCACGACCCGGCGCCGACGATCGCGATTCTCATGACTCAGTCGTCGGATTCTTCGCGTCGCCGGGTGACGATGCGCAGACGCACGCCCGCAAAACCGAACACCGCGCGGATGCGGTTCTCGAGATAGCGCTGATACGAGAAGTGCATCAACTCCGGGTCGTTGACGAAGAGCACGATCGTCGGCACCGGGCTGCGGGCCTGCGTTGCGTAGAGAATCTTGAGACGGCGTCCCTTGTGCGTGCGGGGCGGGTGCTCATCGAGTGCGTTGCGAATGAGGGTGTTGAGCGCCGGCGTCGGGATGTGGGTCGCTCGCGCGTCGGCAACCGCGAGCACCGCGGGCATCACCCTGCGCAGGTTGCGGTGCTCGGTCGCCGAGATGGTGAGGACCGGCACACCCGGAATGAAGTCGAACGAGTCCTGGAGCTTCTTGAGGAACGCCGCGTCGACACGATCCTCGTGCCTGACGAGATCCCACTTGTTCGCCGCGATCACCAGTCCACAGCCGGCTTCGATCGCATAGCCCGCGATGTGCCGGTCCTGGGAACCGGCTCCTTCCGCCGCGTCGATGACGAGCACACCGACGTCGCTCCGCTGCAGCGCGCGCAACGATCGCAGCAGGCTGTAGCGCTCGACGTTCTCCGTCACCACGCCGCGCCGCCGGATGCCGGCCGTATCGACCAGCCTGATGACGCGTCCGTCGAGCGACACGATGGTGTCGACGACGTCGCGCGTCGTTCCCGCCACGGGCGAGACGAGCGCGCGCTCCTGTCCGACGAGCCCGTTGAGGAGCGATGATTTGCCGGTGTTGGGGCGGCCGATGATGGCGACGCTCACCTCACCGACTGAGAGCTCGGTCCCGGGTGACGCGTCGTCCGGGAGCGCCCCCACGATCCTGTCGAGCAGATCGCCGGTGTCGGTGCCCTGCAAGGCGGAGATGAGCAGCGGTTCACCGAGGCCGAGGCGGTGCAATTCGTCGGCGTGATAGCGCTCGACCCGGCTCTCCGCCTTGTTCCCCACGAGCAACACGGGCCTGCCGCCGCGTCGCAGCGTCTGTGCGATCTCTTCATCCAGCGCGGTGAGACCGTCGCGAACATCGACCATGAAGCAGACGACGTCTGCCTCGGCGATGGCCATCCGCGCGTGCTCCTGTGTCGCTCGAGTCAAGGCGGTGATGTCGGCGGCTGCATCCTTCGGCAGCGGGACGTCGAGTCCGGCGGTGTCGACGAGCGTGAAGCGCTTGCCACCCCACTCCACCACGCCGTAGAGGCGGTCGCGCGTGAGCCCGGCCATCTCGTCGACGATCGCCCGTCGTGTGCCGGTCAGGCGGTTGAAGAGCGTCGACTTGCCGACGTTCGGCCGTCCAACGATGGCAACGACGCCGACGGCGGGCGCAACCGGATCCGCCTCCTCGCGCCGGCGCCGGTGCGTCGCGCCGGCGGGGCTCATTTGCCTCCGCCGGGGACCGGGGTGATGTCCAGCGCGATCTGCGGCATCGGGCCGCCCTCGGCATCAAGCGCGAACGCGTTCATGTCCTCGGCTCCCGCCTCGGTCGTGCGGCAGATGATGTACACGTAGTCGAGCCAGGCGCGGTCGGTGTCGAACTGCGACGGCCGCGCGGGATGGTCGGGATGGCTGTGCCAGATCCCGGTGACATCGAGGCCCCGGAAGCGTGCCTCACGATCGGCCTTGAGAAAGTCGACCGGGTCCAGGTCATAGCGGTCCGCGCTGCGCTCGGTCCACATGTTCCGCGCAGATGTCGCATCGACGATGACCATGTGCGTGCCATCACGCCGTCCGAGCAGGACGCCGCATCCCTCGTCCGGATACGCGGTGACGGCGAGTTCACGGATGCGCCGTTCCGCAGCGGGCGCGATGGTCGCGGTACGCAGGTTCACCGGTTGCTCCGCCCGTACAGGCCCGTCGACAGGTATCGATCACCGCCGTCCGGAAGCACGGTCACGATCACACCGGCGCCGATGCGCCGCGCGATCTGACCGGCGGCCCAGAGCCCCGCGCCACTGGAATGGCCGGCGAGGACGCCCTCGGTGCGTGCGAGCTCGCGTGCGACGTCGTATGCGGCCTCGGTCTCGACGCCGATGTCCTCGTCGGCAAGGGAGGGGTCATAGATGCCCGGCACGATGGACGTCTCCATGTGCTTCAGGCCTTCAAGGCCGTGCCATGGCTCGGCAGGCTGAACGCTGACGCACTGGATCTCCCGGTTCAGCTCCTTGAGGCGCCGGGTCACCCCCATGAACGTGCCGCTGGTGCCGAGCGCCGCGACGAAATGCGTGACGGTGCCGCGTGTCTGGTCCCAGATCTCCATGCCCGTGCCGTCGTAGTGGGCGCGCCAGTTGGCATCGTTGTTGTACTGATCGGGCATGAAGTACGCGTCCGGGTTCTCCGCATACATGGCACGAACCATACGGATCGCGCCGTCGCTGCCCTCGAGCTGATCGCTGTACTGGACCTCCGCGCCGAACGCGGTCACCAACCGGCGGCGTTCCTCGCTGACATTCGCCGGCATCACGAGGCGCACGCGATACCCTTTGGCCGCTCCGATCATCGCGTACGCGATGCCCGTGTTCCCGCTGGTGCTGTCGATGATGATCCGGTCGCGTGTCAGGCGTCCGGATCGCTCGCCTTCCTCGATCATGCGCAGCGCCGCGCGATCCTTGACGGAGCCGCCTGGGTTCATGAACTCGGCCTTCGCGTACACGGCCACATCGGGAAAGTCCCGTTCGAACAGGCGGATTCGCAGCAACGGTGTGTTGCCGATCCGGTCGGTGATCGACTCCCCGATCGGTCTCCGGACAAGCGTCAACGCCGGCTGCGCCGGTTGCTGCGGCGTGGTCACGCCGATCAGCTCGCCTCGGCTCCCTGCGCGACCCGGAATCCGGAAACGCCGCGACGCTGGTCGGCGATGACCGCGAGCACGGCTTCGGGACGGACAAGGAACGGACCGTCCTCGCCGGGGAGCTCGATGAAGGTCGGGCCTCCGTCGGGGACGTTGAGCTTGGCAATGACCTCGCGGACGGTGAGCTTCACCGTCAGGTCGTCTCCATTGGCCAGACGTACGACTGCCATAGTCTCCCTAGGGTACCGGGTCCGCGTGCTATGGGACGGTGTCGGACGTCAGCCGGCCGAAGCGGCGACGAGGGCGGCGTCGAATTCGGCCGTGAGATCGTCGATGTGCTCGATCCCGGTGCTGACCCGGATCAGTCCATCTCCGATGCCCAACGCCTGGCGCTGCTGCGGGCTCAGCGCGCGGTGCGATGTGCTCGCAGGGTGGCTGATCGTGGTCGACACGTCGCCAAGGCTCGGCGCAAGGCGGACCCCGTCGAGCGCGCGAATGAAGACATCCGCCGCGCCACTGCCGCCATGCAGGTCGATGCTGAGCATGGCGCCACAGCCGCGGGGCAGGAGGCGTTGCGCCAGGGCCGCGTCCTCGGCTCCGTGCCGGCCCGGGTAGTGCACCGCGGCCAGCTCTGACCTCCCGGAGAGGAATGTCGCGAGCGCCGCCGCGTTCTCAGTCGAGCGCTCGATGCGAAGTCCGGCGGTGCGCAGCCCGCGAAGCGCCAGCCAGGCGTCGAACGGCGAGAGATTGCACCCGAGGAGCCGAGCGTGGGCGTCAAGCCAGTCCGAGCACGGGTGATCGGTGCTCACGAGGAGGGCGCCTCCCAGCACATCGCTGTGTCCCGACAGATGTTTCGTAAGGCTGTGGATCACCAGGTCGGCGCCGTGCGCGAAGGCCTGGAAGAGCATCGGCGGCGCGAACGTGGCGTCAACGATGCAGGCGGCTCCGGCGCGGCGCGCCGCGGCGGCGACGGCGGGGACGTCGATGAGGCCGACAAGTGGATTGGTGATCACCTCCGTGACCACGGCGGCGACGTCCGCACCCAGGGCGGGCGTCACCAGCTCGCCGTGATCGCCGGCCCCGCCGACTGGAACATCGACGGTCGTGAGCTGAACGCCGAGGGTGCCGAGCGGGCCCGCCAGCAGCGATTCGGTCCCGCCATAGCACGGACGCAGCAACACGACGCGGCGCCGCGTCGGGGTGACCAGGAGCGTCATGGCGATCAGCAACGCCGCCTGCCCGCTCGATGTGACGCGCGCGACCGGCGCGGGCCGGCCTGGCACAGTCTCGAGCTCGACGAGTGCGGCCTCGAGGAGTTCCGGGTTGACACCGCCGTAGCGGCGATACGAGTGCCTGCCCTCCATCGCCTCATCAACAGCGGGAAGGTCGGCGTATGCCCGGACCGCCGCGAGGCTGATCGGCGCCACGAGATCGACGCCCTCAGCGTCGCCGCGGCCGAGTCCGGCGCGCGCCGTCGTGGTCGACGGATCGACGCGTCGCGTCACGGCTGGATCAGCTCGCCCTCGTCGGCCGGGGGCGTCCTGTGCAACGCGGTCGCGCCCGCATATACGGCACGTTCACCGAGCTCGTGCTCGATGCGCAGCAGACGGTTGTACTTCGCGACACGCTCCGACCGCGACGGCGCACCCGTCTTGATCTGGCCGGCATTGACCGCAACTGCGAGGTCGGCGATGCTGGTGTCCTCAGTCTCGCCACTGCGATGGCTGATGACCGTCCGGTAGTGGTGCTTTGCGGCGAGCGCGATGGTGTCGAGCGTCTCGGTGACGGTGCCGATCTGGTTCAGCTTGATGAGGATGGCGTTCGCCACGCCACGATCGAAACCGAGCTGGAGACGCTTGGTATTCGTCACGAAGATGTCGTCGCCCACCAGCTGCACGCGTTGACCGAGCCGCTCGGTCAGCAGGCGCCAGCCCTCCCAGTCGTCCTCGGCCATGCCGTCCTCGATCGAGACGATCGGGTACTTGTCGCACCAGGCTTCCCAGAGGTCCACGAGCTCCGTGGGCTCGAGGGTTCGACCCTCGCCGCGAAGGCAGTAGTGACCATCCTCAAACAGCTCGCTGGCCGCTGGATCGAGACCGATTGCAACGTCGCGGCCCGGCGTGTATCCCGCCGCGCCGATCGCCTCGAGGAGCAGCTCCACCGCCGCCTCATTGTGGGCGAGGTCCGGCGCGTAGCCACCCTCGTCGCCCTGGCCCGTGCCGAGTCCTCTCGCGTGGAGGATCGAACGCAGCGCGTGGAAACACTCCGCGCCGGCCCGGAGCGCTTCGGCGAAGGTCGGCATTCCGATCGGCAGGAGCATGAATTCCTGGAAGTCAACACGCGTCTGCGCATGCGCGCCGCCGTTCAGGACGTTGAACTGCGGCACCGGCAGCACCACCGCATGCTCACCACCGATACGGCGATAGAGGGGCACCCTTTCGACCATCGCGGCCGCGTGGCTGCACGCGAGGCTCACCGCCAGGATCGCATTGGCACCGAGGTGCGCCTTGTTCGGCGTGCCGTCCAGCGCGCACATCCGCGCGTCGAGGGCGGCCTGGTCCATGACATCAAGCCCCACGAGTTCCGGGCCGATGACGGTGACGACGTTGGCGAGGGCGCTGCGAACGCCCTTGCCGCCGTAGCGGTGCGGGTCGCCGTCGCGGAGCTCGACCGCCTCGTGGACTCCCGTGCTGGCACCACTCGGCACCCGCGCGCGCCCCTCGATACCACCGGCAAGCGTCACCACGGCCTCGAGCGTGGGGTTGCCGCGCGAGTCGAGGATCTCGAGCGCCGCGATTCCCTGGATGGTGCTCATGGCTTCCTCAGCGCGACCGCCAGCTCGTCCCAGAGCCGGGCGAGGACGCGAATGCCTTTGAAGTACATGTCGAGCGTGAACTTCTCGTTCGGCGCGTGGATCTGATCGTCGGGGAGTCCGAGGCCGACGAGCACTGCGGGCAACCCCATGAGGCGCGCGAATGACTCGACCGGAGGGATCGAGCCCCCATCGCGAGTCATCGCCGGCGCAACACCGAACACGTCCTCCATCGCCCTGGACGCCGCAAGCACCGCGGGGTGGTCGATGGAGGTGACCACTGGCCGGCCGCCCGCTTTGGGCTCGGCGGTGACGGTGACGCCGATCGGCGCGGCCGCCAGCACCGCGTCGCGGACGAGGTTGGCGATGCGCGCAGGGTCCTGGTTGGGCACGAGCCGGCACGTGATCTTCGCGCTCGCGCTCGCCGGGATGATCGTCTTGCTCCCGGGGCCGGAGTACCCGCCCCAGATACCGTTGAACTCCAGGGTCGGGCGCGCCCAGAGGCGTTCGGGATCGCTCCAGCCGGCTTCGCCGACGGTCGCCGGAACGCCGCCTGCCTCGGCGCGGAACGCATCGACGTCGTACGGGACCCGTGCGAACAGCTCACGCTCAGCAGTCGACGGTTCGTGGACGTCGTCGTAGAAGCCCGGCACCGTGACTCGCCGGGTGGCCGAGTCGTGCAAGGAGGCAAGGATCTCGGCAAGGGCCGCGATCGGGTTGGCCACCGCGCCGCCGAATCGTCCCGAGTGGAGGTCGAGGGAAGCACCCTGCACATGGACCTCCACGCCGGCGAGGCCGCGCAGCCCCGTGCAGAGCGACGGCAGACTCGCCGAGACAACCGACGTGTCGGAGACCACGAGTACGTCGGCCCGCAGCCGATCCCGCTCGCTCGCGACGATGTCCTCGAAGTGGACGGAGCCGGACTCCTCCTCCCCTTCAACGATCAACTTGAGGTTGAGCGGCAATTCCCCGCGGACAGCCAGGACCGCCTCGACCGCCTTGAGATGCATCCATACCTGGCCCTTGTCGTCCACGGCACCGCGCCCATAGAGGTTGCCGTCGCGCACCTCCGGCTCGAACGGTGACGTACGCCATTCGTCGAGGGGGTCGACGGGCTGAACATCGTGATGGCCGTAGATGAGCGCGGTCGGGAGCGACGGGTCCACGAGACGCTCGGCGTAGACGGCGGGATGCCCGGCGGTCTCGATGAGCTCGGCGTGGTGAAAGCCGACCGTGCGGGCCTCGGCGGCGAAGTGCTCGGCGTTGCGCCGGACGTCGGCGGCGTGCGCCGGGTCGGCGGAGATGCTGGGGATTCGAAGGGCGGCCATGAGCTCGTCAACGTGACGCTGTTGATTGCCGGCGCAGTAGGCGTCCAGATCCGTGTATGACATTTCGACAGCCTAAAGCTGCGGCCACTCCGACCGCATCCGTTGTAGCCTTTCCCGAAGCGACTCACGTCATCTCACTCCACGTCTTTCCAGGAGGTCGCCGCCATGGCCGTGCGTGTCCTGCCCACCGGGACGATCGGGATCCCGCTGAGCTCACCCCCCGTCCCGGAACCGCCACCGCTGGAGGCCGGCGACGAGGTGCCGACGCTCCATCTGGTCGGGCGCAGCGAGCAGCGCCTCGCCGAAGCGCTCTTCGAGACCGAGTCGGTCGACGCACCGTACAGCGCCGACACCGTGCGCGCGCTGCGCCTGCTGGCGATGGACAATCTCGTCGACATCATCCAGCTGCGCGAGATCGTCCAGGAGCGCGAAGCTCAGATGGCCGCGCTCACCGGCGAGGTCGACCTCTGGCGCAACCGTGCCCTCGAAGAGCACGCCAACCGTGCGGTCGAGCAGCGCGAGTACATCCATCGCGAGCGAGAGCTCGTCACGGTTCTGCACAGCGAGCTGATCCGCAACGAGACGCTCTCCGGTGAGCTGGCGTGGCGGCGCAAGCCCTGGTTCAAGCGTTTCGGACACCGCTGAGGCGAGTCGTCAGCCTCCGGCGACGGCTACGGGACGCACCTGTGCCTCGCTGACCTCCCAGAGGCGGCGAGCGACTCCCGGGTCCTGGGCGGGCCGGCTCGGCACCGCGCGCGCCTTGTTGACGTAGTAGCCGCCGCTCTGCTTCGACACATCCTGCGAGTCGGCGAGCCAGACGAGCGTCTGGGCCGCCTTCTTCGGTTTGCGTGAGAAGGGCGCGACCATCAACATGCCCGCGCTCATCAGCGCTCCATTGTTGCGGTTCCAACCGGTGGCGACAAAACCGGGGTGGAAGCAGTACGTGGTGACGCCGGTGCCGTCGAGCCGGCGCGCGAGCTCCACCGTGAACAGGATGTTGGCGAGCTTCGTCTCGCCGTAGCGGGTGAAGCCCAATCCACGGTACGAGTGCTCCGCCAGGATATCGTCAAACGGAATGAGCTTGCCCTTGTGCGCGTCCGACGACGTCGTGATGATCCGCGCTGGAGCGGAAGCCTTGAGGCGATCGAGCAAGAGCGTCGTCAACAGGAACGGCGCAAGGTGGTTGAGCGCCCATGTCTTCTCGATACCATCGGCAGTGACCTCACGCTTCGTGAACATCGCGCCCGCGTTGTTGACGAGCACTTCGATCGTCGGATAGCGGTCGAGCGCCTCAGCCGCGAGCGCGCGCACCGACGCCTGTGATGTCAGCTCGGCGCGCAGGATGTCCACCGTGCAGCCTCCCGCACCCTCGATGCGCCGGACCGCCTCGGCAGCGCGGGCGTCGTCGCGGGCAACGATCGCGACCCGTGCTCCTCGACGCGCGAGCCCCTCCGCCGCCGCCAGACCGATCCCGCGGGTCCCACCGGTGATGAGCACGCGCTTGTCGCGTACGCCAGTCCATTCGGTCATCGCCGATCTAGCCTAGCAGGCACCCGCCGTGACGCTTAGACGTTGCTGGGAAACGCGAGATCCACTCTGCCGGGTCCCGGTTCCGGCCACCGCGAGGTCACCACCTTCGTCCGCGTGTAGAAATGGATGCCATCCGGCCCGTACATGTGCGTGTCGCCGAACAGCGACGCCTTCCATCCGCCGAAGCTGTAATACGCGACCGGCACCGGGATCGGGACGTTAACCCCGACCATGCCCACCTGCACCTCGAACTGGAACTTCCGAGCCGCTCCGCCGTCGCGCGTGAAGATGGCTACACCGTTTCCGTACGGATTGTCATTAACCATACGGATGGCTTCCTCATAGGTGTCGACGCGAACCACCGACAGCACCGGGCCGAAGATCTCGTCGTCGTAGACCCTTGACCCCGGGTGGACGCGGTCCACGAGCGATGGCCCAAGAAAGAACCCGTCGCCATCCGGTGTGTTGCCGCGGCCGTCGACAACGAGGCTTGCGCCGCCGAGCGCCTGCTCGTCGAGGTACGTGGCCACCTTGTCGCGGTGCTCACGTGTCACGAGCGGCCCCATCTGCGACGTCGGGTCTGTCCCGGGGCCGACCTTCACCGCAGGGATGCGCTTGGCGATCGCGTCGACGAGACGCTGGCCGATATCTCCGACGGCGACGACGGTGGAGATTGCCATGCAGCGTTCTCCGGCCGAGCCGTACCCCGCTGACACGGCTGCGTCGGCGGCGGCTTCGATGTCAGCGTCAGGGAGGACGACCATGTGGTTCTTGGCGCCACCGAGCGCCTGCACCCGCTTGCCGTTGCGCGTTCCGGTCGCGTAGATGTGCCGGGCGACGGGAGTCGAACCGACGAAGGACAGAGCGGCGACGTCCGGGTGCTCCAGCAGGCGATCGACCGCCTCGCGCGCGCCCTGGACCACAGTGAACACGCTGTCGGGCAGGCCCGCCGCCTTCCAGAGGTCCGCGAAGAACAAGGACGGCGACGGGTCCTTCTCGCTCGGCTTGAGGATGAAGGTGTTGCCGCACGCGATGGCATTGGCGAACATCCACATCGGCACCATCGCCGGGAAGTTGAACGGCGTGATGCCGGCCACGACCCCGAGTGGTTGCCGGATCGAGTAGACGTCGACGCCGCGCGACGGTTGCTCCGAGAACCCGCCCTTGAGCAGGTGCGGCACCCCGCAGGCGAACTCGACGTTCTCGATGCCTCGAGCCACCTCGCCCTGAGCGTCTGAGGCCACCTTGCCGTGCTCCGACGTGATGAGCGCGGCGATGTCCTTGCGGTGCTGATCGAGCAGCTCGCGGAACGCAAAGAGGATCGTCGTCCGCTGCGACAAGGACGATGCCCGCCACTCGCGGAACGCGCCTGCAGCCGTCTCGACCGCAGCATCGACTTCGGCTGCGGAGGCAAGGTCGACGGACCCGGTCTGCTCCCCCGTCGCCGGGTTGTAGACCGGGCCCTGCTTCCCCGAGGTTCCCGCGGTTACCTGGCCACCGATCCAGTGGCTGATCTGCTTCAAGCCGCCATTGTCGCCTTCTGCAGCGTGCGAGCGGTCAGCACCTGGGCGAGGTGGCGCTTGTATTCGGCGGTGGCGCGGACGTCACCGGTCGGTTCGATGTCGGCACCCGACTGCGCTGCGGCGTCGGCGGCCGACGCACCGCCGGCCAGGGCCTGCTCGACCGAAGACCCGCGACGTGGCGTGCGCGCGAGATTGACGTAGCCCACGCGCCAGGACGACCCGGTCTCCTGCACGGCAACGCCGGCGATCGCCCAGTCGTAGAGGCGGCGGCGGAACTTCGTGTACGCGAATCGACCGGTCGAGACGGGGAACCTGACCGCGGTGACGATCTCATCATGCTCGAGCGCGGTGGTGAAGATGTCTCGATAGAAGTCGCGGGCCCGGTGACTGCGCTTGTTGGTGACGATCTCCGCGTCGAGCATCAAAGCGAGCGCGTTGTAGTCACCCGCGGCATCGCCATGCGCGATGACGCCGCCGATGGTGCCGAGGTTGCGAACCTGGTTGTCACCGATGTCGTTGGCCATCTCGACCAGCAGCGGGAGAGTCTCGCGCAGCGTCGCGTCGCGCTGGATGTCGACATGGCGCATCAACGCACCAATCTCGACCGTGCCGTTGCTGCGGCTGACCTGCTTGAGGCCTGGAATGCGCTGGATGTCGACCAGGGCCGTCGGCTGGCTCAAGCGTAAACGCATGAGGGGGATGAGGCTCTGCCCGCCGGCGATGACCTTCGCATCGGCTCCGTACTTGTTGAGCTGTGACTGCGCCTCCTCGACGGAATCCGGGCGCGAGTATTCGAACGCTCCGGTGATCATGCGCGTGCCTCCTTGATCATCGACCAGATCCGATCGGGTCGGGCGGGCATCTCGACGTGCTTGATCCCGAACGGTGCCAGCGCGTCCGTGATGGCGTTGATGACCGCGGCACTTGCTGCGATCGTCCCCGCCTCGCCGATTCCCTTGACTCCGAGCTCGTTGGTCGGGCTCGGCGTCACGGTGCGGTCGAGCTCGAAGTCGGGCATCTCGGCCATGGTCGGCACGCAGTAGTCGAGCAGTGTGCCGGTGAGCATCTGCCCCGTCTCGTCGTCGTAGCGCACTTCCTCGAAGAGCGCCTGGGAGATGCCTTGCGCGATACCCCCATGCAGCTGGCCGTCAACGACCATGGGGTTGATGACGTTGCCGCAGTCATCGACTGCAACGTAGCGGTCGATGGTGACCGCGCCCGTTTCCGGGTCGACCTCCACCGCGCAGATGTGGCAGCCGAACGGCCAGACGAAGTTCGGTGGGTCGAAGTAGGAGACGGCTTCGAGACCCTGTTCCATACCCTCCGGCAGGCCGGCACCGTAGGAGGCGAACGCGAGCTCTGCGAGCACCTTGGCTTCGGCCGGGTTACCCCGAACGAAGTAGCGTCCCTGGTCGACGACGATGTCGTCCTCGGATGCTTCGAACGCGTGTGCGGCGAGCTTGCGTGCCTTCTCGACGACCTTGTGGCACGACGCGACGATTGCCATGCCACCCACCGCGAGGCTGCGTGACCCGTAGGTCCCATACCCGAACGGCGTGTCCCCCGTGTCGCCGTGGTGGATCTCGACCGATTCCATCGGAACGCCAAGCTGGTCGGCAACGATCTGCGCGAAGGTCGTTTCGTGGCTCTGACCGTGTGAATGGGTGCCGACGGAGACGGTTACCGACCCTGTCGGATGCACGCGCACCATCGACGACTCGACGAGCGCGATGCCGGCGGCGGGCGCCGTGGCGGAGCTTGGACCGATCCCGCAGATCTCGACCCAGGTGCTGAAGCCGATGCCCATATAACGACCCTGGGCGCGCAAATCCTCCTGGCGCTTGCGGAGCTCCGTATACCCGATGTTCTCCAGGGCACGATCCAGCGACTTCTCGTAGTCGCCGGAGTCGTACACCAGACCGAAGTTGTTGGTGTGCGGGAACGTCTGCACGAAGTTCTTCCGGCGGATCTCACCCGGGTCCATGCCAATCTCGCGCGCGACGAGGTCAACGGCGCGCTCGACGAGATGCGTGGCTTCGGGACGGCCGGCACCGCGATACGGGTCGGTCGACATGCGGTTGGTGAAGATGCCGATGCTGCGCGCGTTGATGGCTTTCCAGTTGTAGCAACCGCCCCCGAGGAGGCAGGCGACGACCTGGAACGCGCTGAACACACCGTGATACGCACCGATGTCGAGGAGTTGCGTGAAGCGGAGCCCCAGCAGCGTGCCGTCGCGCTTCGCTGCAACTTCGACGTCGAACAGCTGTCCGCGGCCCTGGGTTGTCGCCTGCAGGCTCTCGGTGCGGTCCTCGATCCACTTCACGGGACGCCCACAGATCTTGGAAGCGGCTGTGGCGAGGTATTCCTCGGGATACGGACGCAACTTGGCTCCGAAGCCGCCGCCAACGTCGTGACTGATCACCCGGAACTGCGACTCCGGCACCCCGAGGGCGCCGCCGACGAACAGCCTGATGAAGTGCGGGACCTGCGTGGACGTCCAGAGCGTCACGCGATTGTCGAAGGGCACCCAGTCGGCAACGCAACCGCGCGTCTCCATCGCGGTCGGGAACAGGCGCTGCTGCCCGATGCGCTCCTTGACGATGACCTCGGCCTCGGCGAAGGCCGCGTCGATGTCTCCCGATGGGAAGGCGGCATCCCAGCCGATGTTGTCCGGGCGGTCGCCCTTCACCAGCGGGCTGCCCGGTGCCATCGCCTTGTCGAGATCCATCACCGCGGGGAGTGGCTCGTATTCGACGAGGACCAACTGCGCCGCATCGTCGGCGAGGTAGCGGTCCTCAGCGATGACCACGGCGACCGGTTCGCCGGCGTACAGGGCCTCATCCGATGCGATGGGGTATTGCTCGGGAACCTGCTTCTTGTCGGGAACAAAGGAGTTGGTGACCGGAATCGGACCAAGGATATGTGGCTTGATCTCGGCGGACGTCAGCACGGCGACCACGCCCTTGGAAGCCAGCGCGCGGGAGGTGTCGATCGACTTGATGCGCGCGTGCGGATGCGGGCTGCGCACGACCGACATGTGCGCCATGTTCACGAGGGTCATGTCGTCGACGTAGCTCCCGTGCCCGGTGATGAGCTTCGGATCCTCACGCCGCTGGACGCGCGCGCCGATCATTGTGGTGACAGCCATGGCTTAAGCCTCCACCGACGACGCGACCGCGGCGGCTGCATGTCCGGCCACCTCAGCAGCGCCGCCATGCATCGCCTTGGACGCGGACCGCACGGCCTTCTTGATATTGGTGTATCCGGTGCAGCGGCAGAGGTTGCCCTCCAACCCGCGCTCGATCTCATCGTCCGTCGGCGTCGGGTTCTGTTGCAGCAGATACGCGGCTGCCATGATGAATCCCGGTGTGCAGAACCCGCACTGCAACCCATGCTCGTCCCAGAACGCCTGCTGGACCGGGTGGAGTACGCCGCCCTCGGCGAGACCCTCGATGGTCGTCACCTTGCGGCCGTCCGCCTGCACAGCGAAGACGCTGCAGGATTTCACCGCCTCCCCGTCGATCAGGACTGTGCATGCGCCGCACTGACTCGTGTCGCAGGCGATGTGCGTGCCGGTCAAACCGGCAACCTCGCGGAGGTAGTGCACAAGGAGCAGTCGCGGCTCGACCTCGTCGTCCCGGCGCCTCCCGTTGATGGTTACCGCGACAAGCTGAGTCATGCAACCTCCTCCAAAGACGGAATGGCGACCTGGGCGACGCCATGCTGGCATTCGCCGGTACGAAGGGTCAAGCGGTTCGGCCTCATTTCCAGATTCGGCTGGACACGGCGACAGATCGCGGTCCACAATGGCGCACCTGTTCAATCTGCCGCAAATCGGGGGTTTCCCATGGGTCGCACGGTCAGTTCCTCCCGTCGCGCCGGCATCGCTCTGCTCCTCCCGGCCGCGCTGCTTGCCGCGTGCGGTGGCTCGAGCACGGGTGGCAGCTCCGGCACGCCGACGGGCACTCCCGCCGCCGGCCCGACGATGCAACCGACCATCGCCGCCGAGGTGCCAGCGGCCGTCAAGGCTGATGCGCCGCTGCAGATCGCGACCGACGCGTCCTACGCACCAAACGAATTCGTCGATCTCAACGGCAACCTGGTCGGCTGGGATATCGACCTCGCCAAGGACGTCTGCAAGGTGCTCGGCATCGCCTGCACGATCAACAACGTCACCTTCTCGGACATCATCCCGTCGCTGCTCGAGAGCCCGTCCAAGTATCAGCTGAGTTTCTCGAGCTACACGCCCACCACCGTGCGCGAGGGCAAGGGTATCGACTTCATCACCTACTACCAGGCCGGCGAGGCGTGGCTCGTCAAGACCGGCGGCGCGACGATCTCGAAGGCCGCCGACATGTGCGGGCACGCGGTCGCCGTCGAGGCGGGCACCACTGAGGAAGCCGACGCCTGGGGCTACATGGGCATGCAGCCGGGCGGCGTCAAGATCACGGGTGATACAGACAACTGCACCTCCGCCGGGAAGCAGGACATCACCGTCGACAGCTTCGATACACAGACGGAGGCAAATGCGGCCCTGCTGTCGGGCCGGGCCGATTTCGGGTGGGCCGACCAGCCCGTCGCCGACTATCAGGTCAAGCTCGAGTCGGGCAAGCTTGCGATCGGCGGTAGCGCCTGCAGCGTCTACCCCTACGGCGTCGCGATCGTCAAGAAGTTGGGGCTCGACCAGGCCGTCGAGGACGCGATCAAATACCTGATCGACAACAACTTCTACACCCAGATCCTCAAGACCTGGGGTGTCCAGGACGGCGCGATCACCAGCTCGGCGGTGGGAGTCAACGACAACAATGCTGTGGGCGCAACCTGCGTGCCGGCCTACTGAGATCGTCCGACCAACACGCGCTGACTGACGGGAGGCTAGGGCGCCAGTGACCACCGGCACCGACGTCCTCGGCAACCCGCTTCCCGCGCCCGCGGCACAGGGGAGGCCGCCGGCGATCCAGGCGATTCCCGTCCGCCATCCGTGGCGATGGGTCGCCGCGGTCGTCGTGCTCGCGTTTGCTGTGGCGGTCATCTACACATTCGCCACGGCGCCGGGTCTCAACTGGAGCGTCGTCGGGACCTTCCTTCTCTACCCCCAAATCATGCATGGCGTGCTCGTCACGCTCGCGTTGACCGCGATCGCCATGGTCATCGGCGTCACGTTCGGGGTGATCCTTGCCGTGATGCGGCTTTCGGTGAACCCGGTGGTCTCCTCGGTGAGCTGGTTCTACATCTGGTTCTTCCGCGGAACCCCCGTGCTTGTGCAGATCTTCTTCTGGTTCAACATCGGCTCCATCCTCCCGCTGCTCCACATCGGCATCCCGTTCACACACCTGGTGTGGGTGGGAACGACCAACAGGATCGTCACCCCGTTTCTCGCCGCGATCCTTGGGCTCGGGCTCAACGAAGCCGCCTACATGTCCGAGATCGTCCGGGCGGGCATCATCTCCGTGGACCAGGGGCAGACGGAGGCCGCGCAGGCCCTCGGCATGGACCGCGTCCTCGTGATGCGCAGGATCGTCCTCCCACAAGCGATGCGCGTCATCATCCCGCCGACCGGCAACGAGACCATATCGATGCTGAAGACCTCGTCACTCGCGTACATCGCCACGGTCCCAGAGCTCTTCTTCATCCAGAAGGAGATCTCCAATTTCAACTACAACATCATCGAGCTCGCCATCGTGGCGAGCATCTGGTATCTCGCGATGACGTCTGTTCTCACATTCGGCCAGTACTACCTCGAGCGGTACTTCGCACGTGGCGCCGCGCGCCAGTTGCCGCTGACACCGATCCAACGTTTCCGCCGGCTCCTCTTCCACGCCCATGAGCCACTTCCGGTCGTGACGGCGGTCGAGCCGCCGATGTTCTTCCCACCCCATCGGGGTCGCTGACAGCTGATGCCGACTCCGATGGTTCGTGCCGAAAATGTCCATAAATGCTACGGCCGGCTTGAGGTGCTCCGGGGCATCGATCTCGAGGTGGCGCCCAGGGAGGTGCTGTGCATCGTGGGTCCGTCCGGGTCCGGAAAGAGCACGTTCCTGCGCTGCATCAATCACCTGGAGAAGATCGACGCGGGCAGGCTGTCGGTCGACGGCGAGCTCGTCGGGTACCAGGAGCGGGGCGGCAAGATCTACGAGTTGCGTGAGCGCGACGTCTGCCGCAAGCGTGCCCAGATCGGCATGGTGTTCCAGCGGTTCAACCTTTTCCCGCACAAGACGGCGCTCGAGAACGTCCGTGAAGCGCCGGTTCGCGTCAAGGGAGAGAATCAGCGTTCGGCTGAGGAACGCGGTCGGGTGCTCCTCGATCGGGTCGGGCTCGGCGATAAGGTGGACGTGTACCCGAACCAGCTCTCCGGCGGCCAGCAGCAGCGTGTCGCAATCGCTCGAGCGCTGGCGATGCAGCCGAAACTCATGCTCTTCGACGAGCCCACGTCAGCGCTCGACCCGGAGCTCGTCGGTGAGGTGCTCGACGTCATGCGCGGACTCGCCCAGGAGGGAATGACGATGATCGTGGTGACACACGAGATGGGATTCGCGCGCGAGGTCGGCGATGCGCTCGTGTTCATGGACGGCGGCGTCATCGTCGAGTCTGGCCCGCCACGCGAGGTGCTCGCCAACCCGCAGCACGAACGGACGAAGGCCTTCCTCTCCAAGGTGCTGTAACCGGACGCGCCCATCGGGAGCGACCCGCGAAGTGAGCGCATGCAACGGGCTAGAATCTATTGCTCCTATAGAAACCCTAGCTTGTAGCGGAGGCAACCGCGATACGAAGCGATCACCGAGACGCCTGGGGCTCTCACCTACGCACTTCGCCGCGAGGGTGACACGGCCCGCGCGATATCGCTTCCCACACGCTCACGCTGAACGTCCGCGCCGCGAGCGGGATTCACTGACGTTGCGCGACGGCCGCGCCGACGCTCACAAGCAGGTCCCAGGAGTTGCGAAGCGACAGCACAATCAGGAATATCGCGACGATCACGAGCGCATTGAGCGCGTCCTGGTAGTCACCGGCGAGCAGGAGACTTCCCGCGATGCCGACGCCCACGAAGTTCAGTGCGAGGAGGCCGAAGCGGAGCAGCAGCCGCAGGAAACTGATGGCGTGCTCCTCGCTGCGCGCGCCGGAAACGAGGCTGCGGATGATGAGCAGCACTCCCACAATGCCGAGAATGAGCAGCTCCACACCGGTATTGGCCGGCGTTGTTTCGGGAATCACCATGAAGAGGGACGCCACCAGCGTCAGCCCGAAGCTCGTCAACGTCATACGGGCGAGAGCGCGGACCTCCGGGTGCGTGATCACGACGCGAAGGTGCAGCGACAGCCCCACGAAGAGGAGGCCCACGAGGCTGGCGGCTGCGGTGGCCAGGATCGCGTAGAACTCGTGCCAGCCCACCAGCGTTGCCTGGTAGCTCACAGCGATGACCTCCCGCGCCCGAGAGACTCAGCGACGAGCCTGGCCACCTCATCGTGACTGGCGAACCACACGCGGCCCGCCGCAGTGATGTGTTCGAGCAACTGCTCGAGGACGACGATCCGGGATCGATGCCCGATCAGGTGCGGGTGCATCGTCAGCTGGAAAAGCCCTCGTTGCTGCCGCGCCTGGTCGAACTCGTCAATCCAGATCTGCAGAAGCTGGCGCGGCGGAGTGTACGGGCGAGTGCCGGTGTATCGGTCCATCGTCAGGTACGGGGCGTCGTCGCGTATCCACTCCACGGGGATTTCGACGATGCCCGTCGCCTCCCCCGCTGCCAGCAGCTCGTAGGGCTCGTCGTCGGCCATGAGCGACGAGTCGTACGTGAGCCGCGCCTCGCGAATGAGGTCGAGCGTCTGCTCGCTGAAATCCCACGAGGGCGTGCGGATCCCAGTCGGTCGTGAGCCACTGAGTCGCTCGAGGACGTCGATGCTCCGCAGGAGCAGCTCGCGCTCGGTGCCACGGTCGAGGACCGTGTTCCACTCGTGGATCCAGCCGTGCAACGCGACCTCGTGGCCGGCCGCGATGCAGGCCGGGATCTCCTCAGGATGGAGCAGCGCCGAGACGGCGGGGACGAAGAACGTCGCCGGGACCCGGTGGTGGTCCAGCAGCCGGAGGATGCGCGGCACCCCGACACGCGCACCGTATTCCCCTTGCGAGAGCTTGCCGGGATGCGTCTCGGCGTTGCGAAGGGGGATGGTCTCGTGATCCGAGTCGAAGGAGAGTGCGACCGCGACCTCGGCGCCTTCCGGCCACACCGGCGGAGCAAGGGGGCTGCCGGCGCGGACACGCTCCACAGCGCCGCGCCATCGCGCCTCCTCCCACGTCCAGGGTTGCTCAGCCGCGTCGTCGAGGCGCCCGATCTCGCTCATCGCCGCCCACGATAGCCAACCGTCACGGGCATCGCGTCAACTCGAGACCCGGACCCGTCGAGCCGCCGACCTAGAATCGGCGCGGTGATCTCGGGCAGAGGAGTCGACGCCGCATGGTCCGTCGCGCGCGACGCAGCGTCGCGGGCCGGTGTTGAGGTCCGCGAATTGCAGAGCAGCGAGATTGCGATCGCCCAGGAGGTGATCGGCGCCGTGTGGGGACCACAACAGATCCCACAGTCGAATCTCCTCCGTGCCTTCGCGCACGCCGGGAGCACGTTGCTCGGTGCCCTGGCCGGCGACCAGCCTGTCGGCACGACCCTGGGATTCGTTGGCTGGGAGGGCGGGATGCACCTGCACTCGCATATGACCGCCGTGATCCCCGGCCGCATTTCGGGCGGCGTCGGCTATGCGCTCAAACTGTGGCAGCGCGCCGTCTGTCTTCGCGAGGGAGTCGGCGAAGTTCGCTGGACCTATGACCCACTGGTGGCACGCAATGCACAGTTCAACCTGGTCAAACTCGGCGCCGCGGTGGTGGCGATGCATCCGAACTTCTATGGCGCAATGGACGACATCGTGAACGCGGGCGAGGAGAGCGACCGCTTGGAGGTGTCGTGGCTCCTCGACTCGCCCCGTGTGGTTGCCGCCCTGGCCGGACGCCCGCTCCGTCCGGTCGGCGTGGTGCGGTCGCATGCCATCCCGCAGGACTACACCACGCTGTCGCGCACCGACCCGGCCGCTGCTCGGGCTGCGCGCACCGCGGCGCGCGACGCAGTCCTTGCCGCTGTGCGCGACGGCCTCGCCATCGAATGGGACAGCGGCGCCTATCGGTTCACGCGCCAGACTCTGGAGCCCACAAGTGGCTGACGCGACCGAGGCGGAGATGCTCGCCGTGCTCGAGCGCCTGGTGACGGCCGAGACGCCGAGCAACGACCTCGACCTGCTTGGCGTGGGTATGCGCCTGGCGGCGCAGATTATCGAGGAGATCGCCGGCCTCGTCCCCGAGCCGCTCGACATCCGCGGGCGGCCACAGCTTCGCGTTCGCGGCGAGGATGGCGGCGTCCTCGTGCTCTGTCACCTCGACACCGTCTGGCCGGCCGGCACGATCGGGCGCTGGCCGTTCACCGTCAAAGACGGACGTGCGACCGGTCCCGGAGCGTTCGACATGAAGGCGGGGCTCGTGCAGGCGCTCTTTGCGATGCGCGGGCTCCCTGAGCTTGCGGGGGTCACACTGGTCGTGACGTCCGACGAGGAGATCGGCTCGCCTTCCTCGCAGGGCTTCATCGAGGACGAGGCCCGGCGGGCACGGTGCGTGCTGGTGCTGGAACCCGGCCTCGGCGCCCGAGTCAAGGTGGCACGCAAGGGAATATCGATGTACAAGCTGAGCATCACGGGTCGTGCGGCGCATGCGGGACTCGAACCCGAGCGCGGAATCAATGCACTGGTCGAGCTCGCTGCGCAGGTCCCCGTCATCGCCGCCATCAGCAACACGGCGGTGGGCACGACGGTGACTCCGACACGCTCGCACGCCGGCACCGTCATCAACACGGTCCCGGCGGCGGCCGAGGTCGACATCGATGTGCGGGCGTGGAGCATCAACGAGCAAGAGCGGGTCGACAAGGCCATCCGCACCCTCACCCCGACTCTGCCCGGAGCCCTGCTCGCGATCAGCGGCGGGATCAATCGGCCGCCGCTCGAGGAACGGCGTTCGACAGCGCTCGTGCAGCTCGTCGAGGCATGTGCGGCATCCCTGGGCGAACCGCCGCTCGGAACAGCGCGCGTGGGCGGTGCCTCCGACGGCAACTTCACGGGCGCGATCGGGGTGCCAACGCTCGACGGGCTCGGCGCGGTGGGCGATGGCGCCCATGCCGAGGGCGAGTACGTCGAAGTCGGCATGATGCCCCGGCGCGCGGCGTTGCTTCGTGCGCTGATCGGGCGGATCCTCGCCGGCGCAGACGTCGCCGGGGCCGGCGAAGACGAGG
>DATKQX010000104.1:0-2836 GCA_035532495.1 Saccharimonadales bacterium (SeqCode) | reverse complement strand
TGCGAGGGCAGCATCGGAAGAAAGGACAGAAAGACGGAGGCGACCGCCGCGCTGAACATGTTGCCGAAGTTCGATGACGTCGCCATCAGGACGTACTTGATCGTGTTGGCGAAGACGCGACGGCCCTCGACGACACCGTCGGCAAGCACACCGAGATCCTTCTCGAGCAGCACGATATCGGCCGCGTCCTTGGCGACATCCGTCGCCGAGTCGACGGAGATGCCGACATCGGCATGATGCAGGGCAACCGCGTCGTTGACGCCGTCCCCCAGGAACGCGACGTCAAGCCCGAAGCGGCGCGTCACCTTGATGATCCGCGACTTCTGATCCGGGCTCACGCGCGCGAACACGCGCGTTGTCGCGATCCTCGCGCCCAGCCCGGCATCGTCCATGGTGTCGATCTCCGCACCCGTCAACACGGTCCCCGCGTCGACGCCCACCTGCTTGCACACGGTCGCGGCGACGATGCCGTTGTCGCCGGTGATGATCTTCACGTCGATCCCCAGCCCGTGCAGGCGGGCGATGGCGGCGCCGGCGTCGGGTTTCGGTCGGTCGACGAACGTGAGGAATCCGCTCAGCTCGAGGCCCTGTTCGTCCTCTCGCGTCGGCGAGGCACCCGTGAACGATCGCGTTGCGACCGCGACGACGCGCGCTCCCGTCGCGAACAGCGCGTCGAGTGTCCTTCCCGCTTCCGCCGGCATCGCCGTGCAGCGGGCGAAGACGTTCTCCGGAGCGCCTTTCGTGATCAGGAGGCGGCCGCCGGGTCCGTCGACGACCACCGACGCCAGCTGCCGTTCGTGGTCGAACGGCAGCCGCCCAACCCGGGTGTACGCCGAAGGGCCGTCAGCGAGTGCCGCGGTCGCGGCAGCCTGCGCGCTCGCCCACAACGCCTGGTCGAGCGCGTTGCCACCGACCGGCCCGTCCACCCCCGGGGTCGACTCATTGCAGACGAGACCCCAGCGCAGCGGCACGTCCGATGCCGCGCCGTCGGGTCCGAGGCTGCGATCGAACGTGATGGCACCGTCGGTCAGCGTTCCGGTCTTGTCGGTGAAGAGGATCTGCACATTGCCGAGATCCTCGATCGCCACAAGGCGTTTCACCAGCACGCGCTTGCGTGCCAGCGCGCGAGAACCGCTCGAAAGACCGACGGTGACGATCGCGGGCATCAGCTCGGGAGTGATGCCCACCGCGATGGCCAGTGAGAAGAGCAGCGCATCCAGGATCGGCTTGTGAAACAGGATGTTGAACACGAAGATGGTCACGGTGAGCGCACCCGCAACCCGGACCAGGAGGATCGAGAACCGGCTCAGCCCCTGCTGAAACGCCGAGGCGGTCGTGCGCTCTTCCAGGCCCGACGCGATGCCCCCGAATGCCGTCGCGCGACCGGTGGCGACGACCACCGCCCGACCGGCGCCCTCGTGAACGATCGTTCCCATGAACGCGCACGACGGAAGGGCGATCCCGGTGGCGCCCACTGCCGCTTCGTCGCTCTTGACGACCGGCATGGCCTCGCCGGTGAGCACGGCCTCATCGCACTCGAGCTCGTCGGCATCGAGGAGCCGTACGTCGGCGGGGACGATATTGCCCACCTCGAGGTACACGATATCCCCGGGGACGAGGAGCGTTGTGTCCACCATCTGATCGCGACCGTCACGGCGCACCAGCGCGCGGTGATGGATCTCGGCGTGCAGCGCCTCGACGGCGCTTTCAGCACGGTACTCATTGACGAAGCTGAGGAAGACGCTCACGACGACGATTGCCGCGATGATCACGGCATCGGTCGGATCGCCGGTGAATCCCGAGATCGCAGCGCATGCGAGCAGTAGGAGCAGGAGCGGGTTGCGGAACTGACGGAGCAGGACGGTCCTCGCAGTGAGATGCTGCTCTCGGAGAACGTTGGCACCCACCGTCTCGAGACGCTCCGCGACCACGGATGACGTCAGCCCCTGATCGCTCGATCCGAGCATGCGAAGCACATCGGAAGCAGGTGTGCGCGCCGAGTCGACCAGTGTGATTGCCGTTGGAGCGCCCGCCCCGGCCGTGGCATGCAGTGTTCCCCGGGTGTGGCGGCCCATGAACGTCAGTGGCCCCTGGCCCATCGGAGACGGAGAATGTCCTCGCGCTCGCTTTCCTCGAGCCGCTCCGCGCCACTGGCAAGCGCCGCATCAAGCTGGGGAAGGCGGCGGCGTTCGAGCAGCCGGAGCCGGCGGCGCGTCTGGAGCAGCTCGGCATCGATATTGGCGAGCGCGCGCTGAATCACCGCGTGGTCAAGAGCCTTTTCAACGGCAAGGGAGAGGGCCGCAACGGCCTGGTCCGTGGCCGCCGAGCCGCCGCTCCCACCTGGGATGGTCACGTCCGGCAGGCGGCAGCGAGCTGACGCCGGAATGGCCACCGCCATCACGTTGTGCCACTCGACTTCCACCGACGCGGGCGACCGCAGCTGCGAAGCGACCATGGGAATCTGCGCGTGATGCGCAAGACGGAGCGCGCGCGAACACCATCGTTCCGCGTCCTCGCACGCGTCGATCCACGCGAGTCTCGCCGCGTCGGCCAGCGCGCCCCGCTGCGACCGCTACTCGGCGTGGAGGTGCTGCTTGCGAGCGAGGTTGTCGACGCCCCGCGCCGCTGTGGCGCGGCGGCGTCGCAACCAGACCTGTCCGGCGCGGCCGGGGGGGACGCGGATCATGTCGCCGCCTGGATGTGCTCATCCCGCGCACCGATACCGTGGCGCGCCAGGTCGTCAGGTTCGAGGCGTGAGAGGTCCGCGGCGGGAAGCAGTGTCAGCGCGGCCCATGCCCGCTCGAGACTGTCGTCGACATCGCGATCGTCGGTTCGC
>DATKQX010000103.1:0-7530 GCA_035532495.1 Saccharimonadales bacterium (SeqCode) | reverse complement strand
TGGCCGCTGGCTCCCCGCTCACAGTTGCGCGACAGCGCCGGATTCCCACCGGCTTCCCGTCACCCGGAGCGTTATTCAGTTGTCGGCGTCGAGTATGCGCGCCGTCCGCCGGGATTCGTCAAGGGGGCTGTGGGTACACTGAACGTCATGCGCCAAGCCGGCTCACGCGCGGTCGCCGTCATCTCTGTGCACGCGTCGCCGCTCTCGGATCTGGGCAGCGGAGAGAACGGTGGGATGAACCTTGCCATCCGCCGTCTCTGCGAAGGACTGTCCCTTCGCGGCGTTCCCACCGATGTCTTCGTGCGCCGCGATGGTGCAGGTCCCGATGAGGAGTTGATCGCTCCGCTCAGCAGGCTCGTCCGGCTCCCGGTGGGACCGCCGGTCGCGCTCCGAAAGGAAGAGGTGACGGAGTTGCTCGACAACTTCACCACCGCGACCATCCGCCACGCGGCATCCGAGCGTCGCTCGTACCGAGCGATCCACGGCCACTACTGGCACGGTGGGCTCGTCGGCCGCCTGCTGCGCGACGAGTGGGATGTCGCCTGGGTGCAGTCGTTCCACACGCTCGCGCTCACCAAGGCGCGGGCGGGGCTCCCGCTCGACGCGATCCGTGCCCAGGCCGAGGGTGTGCTTGCGGCGCAGGCCGACCGCCTCGTGGCGGGCAGCGTTGCCGAGGCCAAGGACCTGATCCGCCTCTACCACGCGTCCCGCGACCGGATCTGCGTGGCCCAGCCCGGTGTCGATCCCCGGCTTTTCGCGCCCCATGACGGGCCCGGCCTCCGCGAGCGCCTCGGCCTGAGCCCGACAGTGCGCGTGGCCCTGTTCGCCGGCCGGCTGGAACCGCTCAAAGGAGCGCAGATCCTCCTCGACGCAGCCGCCCGGCTCCGCGCTCGCGACGATTTTGCCGACCTCGCCGTCGTCGTCGCCGGCGACGACAGCGGCGATGGTGCTCCCGACAGCCGCGCCAGCGAGCGACGCCGCCTTGAGCGCCACGCCGCACGTGTCGGCCTCGGTGAGCACGTTCGCTTCGTCGGCGCCGTACCGCATGAGCAGCTCGCCGACTACTACGCGATGGCGGACGTCTGCGTCGTGCCATCGCTGACGGAGAGCTTTGGCTTGGTCGCCCTGGAGGCGCAGGCGCTCGGCACGCCGGTTGTCGCGGCGGCGGTCGGCGGCCTCCGCGAGATCGTCGAGGACGGCGTCACCGGCTTCCTGGTTGAGGGACACGATCCCGCCGACTACGCTCGCGCCATGGCCGAAGTCCTCGCCGATCCACTGCGCAAAGCGGAGATGGGCGAGGAGGCTCGTCGGCGCGCGGGACGTTTCACGTGGCACCGAGCCGTCGACCGGCTTGCCGCGATCTATGACCGGCTCAGTGCGGAAGGGCAGCCCTCAGGGAGCCCGTGCGGCTACGACGATGAGGACGCTGTCCGGCTGATCGGCGCCGCGGCGAGCTAGCCTCCCGCAGTCGCGTCGAGCTCACGTGCCCGCTGCGCACGCAGCATGCCGTCGCGCCCTTCTCGCAGGATCCGCACCGCTGGACCGGGGAGCTCGCCACTCTCGAGCACGAGGTCGACCGCCGTCACCACGGAGTCATCCACGAGATGGCTCGGGTAGAGGCACTCGGTGAACATCTCCGCCTCGTCGATGGTGCGCTTCTCCCACACCTCGGGCAGCGCATCGAGGTAGCGCTGCACGTACGGGCGCAACAACTCCGGGTCGGGGCCGTGGGCCATCATCCCGCCGACGCCGACCGAGCCGATGTAGAAACCACGAAGAATCGCGGCCGTTGACGCCACCGATAGCTCGCCGCCGGTTGCCCCCTTCCAAGCCCTGGGCATGGGTTTCCTCGGGTCGGCGATGCGCTGCCACGCCTCTTCCTTGGCCGCGGCGGTAGGGCGCGCAGCGAGACACGCGGTGCCGCGCCGGCGGCCGATATCCGACGGATCCGACGCCATCGTGGCGTGGATCAGCGCGACGTCCGCGTGACCCTCCTCGGCGAGGTGGCCGACGATCAACCAGCGAAGGTCGGTGTCGAGCGGCATGCCCGGGATCGCGTCGCCGCCCTTGAGCATTGTCGCGACCTTCTCGAGCGATTCGTCCGACGCCGCCGTGGCGATGAGGATCCTTGCCCAGATCACCCGCAGGTCGGCTGCAAGGTCGGGGCTGTTGACCTGCTCGACCGCAACAAGATGGAGGCGCTCGCGCGCGGTCGCCCGGTTCGACGGGTCGCCGTACAGATCGATGGCGGCGCGCGCCTGGCTGGTCACTCGCTCGACGAGCAGCGAATCCTTCTCTGCGGGCGCATGACGCGCGACCAGTTCCACGAACTCGCGCGCGGGCATTTCGGCGTCACGGGTGAGGTCCCACAACGACGCCCAGCAGAGCGCGCGCGACAGCGGGTCCGCGATGCGGGACATGTCGGCCTTGAGCGTTTCAAGGGAGCGTTCATCAAAGCGGAGCTTCGCGAAGGTGAGGTCGCCGTCGTTGAGCAACACGAAGTCGCAGACGCGTTCTCCGATCAGCTCGTTGATCGGCGTCACCGCGCCGGTGAGGTCCGTCTCAACGCGGCGGCGCAAACGGATGACTCCCTTGGAATCGCGGTCGTACAGCCCGACCCCGGCGCGATGCGCGCGGAGCGTGGGGTGCGCCGGGATCGCCGACTGCTCGATGGCGAAGGCGGTATACCGGCCGTTGGCCTCTGCGAGCTTGACGTGGAACGTGTTGAGGCCCGTCGTCTGCAGCCAGTCCTGACCCCATCGCGTGAGGTCTCGGCCCGACGCACGCCGCAGGCAGTCGAGGAACTCCTGCAGGTCGGCGTTGCCCCACCGGTAACGCTTGAAGTAATCCTGAACCCCGCGCTTGAAGGCGTCGTCGCCGACCCACGCGACCAGCTGGCGCATCACCGATGCGCCCTTGTGATACGTGATCCCGTCAAAGTTCTGGCGCACCGAGACGGTGTCGGGGACGTGGTCCGCGATGCGGTGTGTCGTCACGAGTTGGTCCTGGCGAGCCGCGATGGACTTCACGCTGTTCGCGAAATCCACCCACGCGTTGGTGAACCGCGTCGATTTTTCGAGCGCCAGGTTTGCCATGTACGTTGCGAACGTCTCGTTGAGCCAGAGATCGCCCCACCATCGCATCGTGGTCACGTCGCCGAAACCGTGCACGTGCGCCATCTCGTGAAGGATGGTCTCCGCGCGACGCTGGAGTTGCGCTTCGCTGGCCTGACCGCGATGGATGTATGCCTCGTTGAAGGTCACACATCCAGGGTTCTCCATCGCACCCATGTTGAATTCAGGAACGAAGAGCTGGTTGTACTCGTCGAACGGGTACTTCAACCCAAAGTACATCTCGAAGAAGTCGAGGCCGGCGGCGGTGATCTGGAAGATCTCATCAGCCTGCAGGTCGATCCACGAGGCGAGGGACTCGCGGCACCACAGGGCCATCGGAATGTCGTGGTGTTTGCGCTCCACGGTGTGGTACCTGCCCGCGACGACCGCGATCAGGTAGGGCGGCAGCGGCGGTGTCGTCTTGAAATGCCAGACCTTCGAATCGCCCCGCGCCTCGGTGCGAACGACCGAGCCGTTACCGCAGACACGCCATGCCTTGGGCGCGGTGACGGTCATGGTTACCCCGGCCTTCAAATCGGGCTGGTCGAAGCATGCCAGGACCTTGTGAGCGTCAAACGGTTCGAAGTGTGTGTACACATAGACCTCGCCGTCGACGGGGTCGCGGAGGCGGTGGAGTCCGACGCCCGTGTGCTGGTACTCGCATTGCGCAGTCACCGACAGGCGGTTGGAGCCGGCCCGCAGCCCCCGGAGCCAGAGCAGCGTGCCGTCGAACCCGTGTTGAGCCGCCGTCAGGCGCTTGCCGTTGAGCGTGCACTCGTCGATCGAGCGCGCGGCGATATTGATGAACGTCTCCGAGCCCTCGTGCGCGGCATCGAAGACCACGGTGGTGGCGCTCTGGAACGTCTCGGCGTCCGGGTCGTCGCTCAGCGCCAGTGACACTTCGTACGAGAGGTTGGAGAGCAGTGCGGCTCGGGCGCGAGCGTCCGTCTCGGTGAGATTGTCCTGGAGCGGCGCCTTGTCGAGAGTGGTCACGGTCACCAGCCGAAGCCTACTAGAACGCGACGCGGTGCCCACGCGACTTCGCAGCTTTGCGAAGGCGCGGATTGCAAGGTCACCGGCGCTGCCCGAGGACGGTCCAGGTCTCTCGCCTCATCGTGAATCCGGGCGTAACCCAGGCTCCCTGCGCCGATCGCGAGGGTCGGGGTCGAGGCTGGATGGGCTCTGGCGACGGGAGCTCACCTCCTGAGGGCAGCGGCCGCGACGCGGTCGCGTCTGCGATGGGACCACCTCGTCCGTCGCGGACCGTTTGTTACGATCGCCCACGATGCTGTCGGACTACGCGCCGATCCTCTTCTTCTTCGGTATCTGCGCGGCGTTTGCTGTCTTTGCACAGTTGCTCAACGCGGCACTCGGTCCGAAGCGATCGTCGCCTACCAAGGACCTCCCGTATGAGTCCGGGATGGTGCCGCGGGAAAGCGCTCGGCGGCGGTTCTCGGTCAGCTTCTACGTGACCGCGATGCTGTTCATCATCTTCGACGTCGAATCGATCTTCCTCTTCCCGTGGGCGACCATCGTCCGCCAGCTGAAGGTCTTCGGCATCGTCGAGATGGGTGTCTTCATCGCCACCCTCCTGGTCGGGCTCCTCTATGTATGGCGCAAGGGGGCGCTGCGGTGGGACTGAGCAATGAGTTGAGCGTGACCAGCCCAGCGTCCGGCCGCATCGTGTTCGCGGACGCGGATGCGGGCACCATCGCGCTCCCTCGTACCGGGGCCGCGGAGCGCACCGCAGTGCAGAGCGGGATCGTGACCACAACATTCGGGAAGCTCATCCAGTGGGGGAGGTACAGCTCGCTCTGGCCGGCGCTCTTCGGGCTGGCGTGCTGCGCCATCGAGATGATGAGTTCGACGGCATCGCGCTACGACATGTCCCGCTTCGGCGCCGAGGTCTTCCGCGCATCGCCCCGTCAGGCGGATCTCATGATCGTCGCCGGCCGGGTGTCGCAGAAGATGGCCCCGGTCCTCCGCCACATCTACGACCAGATGCCCGAGCCGAAGTGGGTGATCAGCATGGGCGCGTGCGCATCGAGCGGTGGCATGTTCAACAACTACGCGATCGTTCAGGGCGTGGACAAGGTCGTGCCCGTCGACATCTACATTCCCGGTTGCCCACCGCGACCGGAGGGCCTGATCGACGCGGTCATGAAGCTCCAGAAAAAGATCGCCGGGGAACTCCCCGGCTCGCTGCTCGGGTAGCGCGATGACCGCCGTGGGGTCGCCCATGAGCGGCGCACGCGCAGCAGACCTCCTCGAGCGGGAGCTTTCGGCTGCAGTGCGCCGGCGCGAGGCAGGATTCGGCGAGGAGACCGTCTGGGTCGGTCGCGAGGATCTCGTGGCGGCGTGCACGCTCCTTCGCGACCATCAAGACGCCGCCTACACGACTCCGGTCTTCGTGACCGCGGTCGACTGGCCCGACCGCGAGCCGGCACAGCCGCGATTCGATGTCGTCTACATGCTGCGCTCGCTGCAATACAACGACACGTGCCGGCTGATCGTGCAGGTCACCGAGGATGACCCGAGCGTACCGAGCCTCGAGCGCGTATTCGCCGGCATGGACTGGCACGAGCGCGAGTGCTTCGACCTGCTCGGCATCAACTTCACCGGCCATCACGATCTGAAGCGAATCCTGCTCCCGACAGACTGGGACGGGCATCCGCTGCGCAAGGACTACGCCTCATTCGGTGAGCCGATCGCGTTCACGCACAACCTGGAGTGGGCACTTCCTGCGCAGGAACGTCCGCGCGACATGCCCGGGGCATCGCGATGACCACTCTGCCGCCGCCCGGCGCGCCGACAGCGGACCTCGATCCGCTCTCCGAGCAATACGAAGCAAGCCGCGAGCGACTTGGGATCGAGCGCGGCCTCGACTCCATCGACCTCGTCGAGATCGGCGACAGCACCATGGAGTTGAACATGGGCCCGATGCACCCGTCGACCCACGGTGTGCTGCGCCTCGTGCTCGATCTCGACGGTGAGGTGGTGCGTGAATGCCGCCCTGACATCGGTTACTTGCACACGGGGTTTGAGAAGGACTTCGAGCGCCACACGTACTGGCAGTGCATCCCGTACACCGACCGGATGGACTATCTCGCGCCGTTGTTCAACAACCTCGGCTTCTCACTCGCTGTGGAGCGCTTGCTCGGTATCGAGGTGCCCCCGCGCGGTCAGTACCTGCGCGTGATCATGTGCGAGCTCACCAGGCTCGCGAGCCACCTGCTCTGGTACGGCACCGGCGGGCTCGACCTTGGCGCGACGTCGGCCTTCATGTACGCATGGCGCGACCGCGAGAAGCTCCTCGACATCAACGAGCTCGTCAGCGGCGTGCGCATGCACACGTCGTTCATTCGCGTCGGCGGCCTCATGGCGGACGTGCCCGACGAGTTCTACGGGCTCGTCGGCGAGGTCATCAAGACGTTCCCGAAGCTCATCGACGAGCACGAGCTGTTGCTCACGCGCAATCCGATCTTCCGGCAGCGCACCATCGGGCTCGGCACGCTCAACGCCGAGGACGCCATGGCATACGGTGCCACCGGCCCGGTGCTCCGCGGCAGTGGCGTCGCGTACGACCTGCGCAAGGCCGCGCCGTACAGCTCATACGACCACTTCGACTTCGATGTCCCCATCGGGCGCACCGGCGACGTCTATGACCGCTATCTCGTTCGAATGCAGGAGATGCGTGAGTCGCTGAAGATCATTCAGCAGGCGTTCGCGAATCTCCCGGGTGGTCCGGTGAACACCAGCGACCGGCGGGTCGCATTGCCACCGCGCAATGAGCTGAACACCAGCATGGAGTCGCTCATCTATCACTTCAAGCTCGTCACCGAGGGGATGCGCGTCCCGGCGGGGCAGGTGTACCAGGCGGTCGAGTCGCCGCGTGGGGAGCTCGGCTTCTACCTGGTGAGCGATGGCAGCACCCGGCCGTACCGCTGCAAGGTCCGTGCCCCTTCCTTCAGCAACCTGAGCGCGCTCCCGTACATGGTCCGCGGGGAGCTGATCGCCGACGTCGTCGCGGTCATCGGCTCGATCGACATCACGCTCGGGGACGTCGATCGATGACTCATCCCGCGAAATCCGCCCCCGGCCACCGCGGCGGCGGAGGGCACGCCTCATGAGTCTGCAGGCGGCAACGCGGACCGTGATCGAGCAGGCCCGCGATCGCTACCCGCGTCCGCGCAGCGCGATCCTCCCGGCGCTCTGGGCCGTGCAGCACGACCTGGGGGAGATCACGCCGGAGGCGATGGGCGAGGTCGCGGGCATTCTGAAGGTCGCACCGAGCGAGGTCGAGGCAGTCTCAACGTTCTACTCCATGTACTTCCAGCACCCGCACGGGCGCCACGAGGTCATCGTCTGCATCAACGTCTCGTGCGCCCTCCGCGGGGCCGAGGAGATCGTCGACCAC
>DATKQX010000102.1:0-5932 GCA_035532495.1 Saccharimonadales bacterium (SeqCode) | reverse complement strand
AAGGGCGGTGGTATGAGCAACGGTGGCAACGGCACGCCGGCGCCGACCCCGACCTCGACCCCGACCCCGACCCCGAAGCCAACGGCAGCGCCCGCACCGACGTCGAAGCCGTCCGGCTCCTCCGGCGCCACGGGTGGGACGCATTCGGGTGGCACGGGTGCCGCGACGACGGGAGCCTCAGGCACAACCGGCGCCACCCGTGTACACGTGCCGGCCGACCCGACTCCCTTCGGAACGCTGGGCAACGTGGACGCCCTGAGCACCGGCACCGGCCTTGACGCGGCACGCATCCCACCGGTTGAAGCGCTCACGCCGCTGAGTGGACTCGACTTCGGCACCGGCCTCAACCTCGGCCCGCTGCTCCTCCTGATCGACATGATCGGGATCGGCCTGCTCATCTACCTCGTGCGCACCCGCTGGCTCGCGCCCGAAGCCTGACCAACAGCCACGGGTCCTGCCCCGGCGCCGATCCCCACGAGCCCGCTCTGAATCGCGGCGGCGGTGACCTCCGCGGCGCGACGAGCCGCATCAGGGAGCGGCGTGCCCCATGCGAGTTCGGCCGCAAGCGTGGCCGAGTGCGTGCAGCCCGTCCCGTGCGTGGCTGTCCCGTCCACCCACGCGATCGGGATCTCCAGATGATCGACGCCGTCGAAGAGGAGATCAAAGCCGCTCGCGTCGCCGCCGGTGATCAACACCGCGTGAGCGCCGCGGCCGACGATCGCCTCGGCGAGCGTTCGCCTCTCCCCGTCTCCGCCCGCGAGCACGCGCGCCTCAGCGAGGTTCGGCGTCACCACGGTTGCCAGCGGGAGCAACCGCGCGATGAGCACGTCCACGCCGTCCCGGTCGAGGAGCGCCGCGCCGGTGCTCGCGCCCAGGACGGGATCGATGACCAGCCGCGTCGGGTGACGTTCGAAGAAGTCCGCGATCGCGGTGACGATCTCTGCTGAGAGGAGTGCGCCCGTCTTGGCGACGTCGACCCCGATGTCGGCGTACACGGCGTCGAGCTGCGCGGTGATGACCGAGGTGGGCAGGCGGTGCACCGCAAGAATGGCTTCGGTGTTCTGCGCGGTCACGCCCACGATCGCGCTCATCCCGTGGCAGCCCGCGGCGGCGAACGCTTTGAGGTCGGCCTGGATGCCCGCGCCACCGCCGGAGTCAGACGTCGCGATGGAGAGGCAGCGAGGGGGTGTCACCGGTCCATCGTAGATGGACAAGCCCTGCCCTTAAACGGCCGCCTGGTGGAGGACATCGGGCGTGGTGGCGATGACCGGCGTCCGTGCGCTCTCGTCGAAGATGACGAAGCGGTCCTTGCCCTGCCGCTTCGCGAGATACATCGCCATGTCCGCCCGGCGCATCAACTCCTCGGCATCGGGAGCGTCTGCGGGATCGTCGACGACGGCGACGCCGACACTGGCGCCGATGGTGACCATCGCGTCACCCATTGGGATCGGGCGCCGGACGGTCTCGATGATCCGCGCCGCAACGACCGATGCATCCGACTTGTGGCGCATGCCGTCAAGAAGCATGCCGAACTCGTCGCCACCCAGGCGTGCCGCCATGTCGAGCTTGCGAACCTGCACGCGCAGGCGCGCGGCGACTGCACTCAGCACCTGGTCGCCGACAGCGTGGCCGAAGGTGTCGTTGATGTCCTTGAAGCCGTCCAGGTCGATGAACATCACCGCGATCGGGCGTCGCGTGGAGTTGAGCTGGGACAGTGACGTCGTGACTGTTTCGATGAAGAGCGAGCGGTTGGCGATCTGCGTGAGCGGGTCGTAGAAGGCGCGCCGTGCCAGATCGGCCTTCTCGAGCGACATCGCCAGGATCGCCTCCGCGAGTTGCCCGTTCTCGAGCGCAACGCTGATGAGCCCTGCGACGGTCGTCAGCAGGCTCTGCTCGTGCTGTCCAAGCCTTGCCCCGCCGCGCATGGGATCGAGCAGCAGGAGCATCCCCTGCGGACCCTCGCGACCACGCAGCACCACCACCGTCCCGGCGTGAGCGTTGCGCTCGGCGAGTGCGAGCCCGAGTGATTGATCCTTGGCGAGCGGGCCGCTGAGGATCGCCTCGGAGCGCAGCTCGTTGAGGACTTCCTGCTCCGCAAAGGTCAACTCGGACGTCGAGACGACAGCCTGATCGTCATCGCCGATCGACGCGAAGCGCACCGCCGGACCGCGCACTTCGGGGATGACGACGAGCTCCGCGCGAGCGACGCCGAACATCTCGGTGATCGCGTTGAGCAGTTCGCCGGCGCGCTCGCCCATCTGCCTCGTCGAGTGGAGGATCTCCGTCGTGCGGTACAGGAACTCGTTGCGGTCGGCGCGGCGCTGGCTCTCACTTGCCGCGATCTGTGCCGCGAGGACGAGGATCGCCGGCGGCACGAGCGCGAAGGCAAGCCACGGCGACGTGGTGAGGATCATCAACGCGACGATCCCGAGGCACGCGTTCGTGGTGGAGGCGGCGACCTGGAAGAGGTACGCGCGGCCGACCCCGCCGAGCCTCATCCGTCCCTGCGCGAGCGCGGTGCCGACGTTGAGCGCAATCGGATAGACGAACCACCCGGCAACCACCATGGCGACCGCGAACGCGACGATGCTCCGTAGCGCGAGCGGGTTGTGTGGGTCGGGGCCGACGGCGTTGAAGACGAGGACGGTGACACCGATGTAGAGGACGTCGAGCATGGCGTTGGCGAAGTCCTTGACCCAGTGAATGCGGCGCCGTGTCCAGCTCGCGAGGAGGACCCCCGCCACGAAGCAGCCGAGCAGCTGGTGGGGGTCGATGAGGAAGAGGCCCATCGCCAGCGGGATCTCTGTCAGCGAGAGGTACGAAGCTTCGCGGTGCACGCGGACCTGCACGAACAGCAGGCTCGTCACGTAGCAGGTGGCGAGCTCGACCCACCAGGGAATCGCCCCCATGAGGCTCGTGCGCTGCACGTCGTGCAGGGGAATGAGCCAGAGCGCCGCACCGATCACGCCGAGGAGGACCGAGAACGCCACGAGGCGCTGGGGACCGTTGAGGCGTCCGATCCGCGCCCGAGCGCGAGACACGAGCACCGGTGGGCGCGCCACCGAGATGTCGCTCATGTCACACCACGTCGTCGCGTTCCCCTGATCAAAGTCGACCTCCTGTCGATCCACATTCAGGCCCCCGCTGAGTGGCGTCTCGATTGTGTCGCGACATCGGGCCCCGACTATCCACGGCAGCGTCACAGCGTGGTAACGCGGCCGGAACGGAAATGTCTGATGTGAATTTGGCGTTGGTCCGCATGCTGTCCTGCGCCGTCACATAGCGTCGTGACATGACCATTTCAGATCGTCCCGCAAGCGTCACCCCGCCCGCGCTGCGGCCTTCGTTCGTTCGCCGTCACCCCATCCTGGCCGGCTTCGGCGTGCTCTCCGGCCTCTCGCTGTTCTCGGCACTGTGGCCGGTCAGCGCGATCGTCATCACCGTCGCGGTCGCAGCAGACGCAACTGGCCTCGACCGCAAGGCGTGGTCGCTGACCAGGTCGGTTGCCGAACGCATTGCATCTGCCATGCGCGGTCGCGCCCACGCCGATCCGTCGCCGTCGCCGCCCACACCGGCGGCTCCCGCGCCGCAGCCGTCAGCGCCGCGACGGGACGTGCATCCGCCGTCGACCGCGACGGCCAGGGTCCGCCGCGAGCCGCGCGCTCAGCCGCCGACAGCACACGCGCCCGGACGTGCCCGCCATCCCCGGAAGGCGGACCATCCCGTGGAGACGCGAATGGACGGCCGCGGGTTGTGAGCGCTGATGCCGCGCTCAGCCGAGGCGCGCTCGGGCGCTTCGGAGACGCTGCAGCGTGATGTCCCGTCCAAGGAACGCCATCGACTCGATGACCGGCAGCCCGGTGGGACTGCCGAGGATGGCAACGTAGAGGACGCGAAAAGCCTCGCGGGCTTTGGACCCTGCCGCCTCGGCGACCGTCCGGATGTGCTCGAGCAGCGCAGCCTGGTCGTCGAGCCCGCCTTCGGCGACCGCGACGATTGCAGCATCGACGATTGCGACGGCGGTCGCCTGGTCCACCTTCTTCGGCGGGAACTCGACGCTCGGGTCGATGACGATGTCGCCAAGCAGCGGCGCGCAGAGTCGCGTTGCGTCGGCAAGTGTGATCATCCGCTCCCGGAGCATCGGAATCAGTGAGCGCCGGACGTCCTTGCTCGTCCCGATGAGCGGAAACTCGAGAGCCTCGACGAGCGCATCGGTGTCCATCATCCTGATGTGCACGCCGTTGAGGTCGTCGAGACGCTTGGGGTCGAATATCGCCGGCGCTGCGTTGACGCGCTCGAGCGTGAACTGCTCGCAGAGTTGCGCGGGGGTGAAGACCTCCTCGCCGTCGCCGGATGACCATCCCAGAAGCGCCATCGCGTTGACAATCGCAGCCGGGAGGTACCCGAGCTCGCCGTACTCGAGCACGTTGCGCGCGCCACGGCGCTTGCTGAGCTTCTGGTGATCGGGGCCGAGGACCGCCGGGACGTGCGCGAAGCGCGGCGGCGTCCAGCCGAACGCGTGATACAGCGCAAGGTGTTTCGGGGTCGACGGGATCCACTCCTCGGAGCGGATGACGTCGCTGATCTCCATCAGGTGGTCGTCCACCACGACCGCGAGGTGATAGGTCGGGAATCCGTCGGACTTCAGGAGGACCTGGTCGTCGATGTCCGAGTTCTCGAAGCTCACGCGTCCACGCACGGCGTCATCCCACGCCGTGACTCCCACGGGCATGCGCAGACGCACGACCGCGGGGGCGCCGTTCGCGCGCTCCATTGCAACCTCTTCATGACGCGCGAGGCAGCGCCGGTCGTAGCGGGTCGGCTCCTTGCGCGCACGCTGCTCGTCGCGCATCGCCGCGAGGCGAGCCGGCGTGCACGTGCACCAGTACGCGTTGCCGTTCGCGACGAGCGTGTCCGCGTGCTCGCGGTACGTCGCGATGCGCAGTGACTGGATGTACGGTTCGTGCGGGCCGCCGATCTCCGGTCCCTCGTCCCAATCGAGCCCGAGCCAGCTGAGCGTCTCGATGATCAGCGCCTCGGTGCCGGGGATGTAGCGCTCCTGGTCCGTGTCCTCGATCCGCAGGATGAACGCGCCGCCGATATGCCGTGCCGTGAGCCATGCGAACAGGGCGGTGCGAACGGAGCCGAAGTGCAGCGCCCCGGTGGGCGAGGGCGCGAATCGCGTCCGTACGCGATTCGCGCCTGCGCCGGCCGGCACCTAGTGCGGCGCGAAGAGAACGAGCGTCAGGATCGTCCAGGCGAGCAGGCCGACAATCAGCATCGGCGCGTCCAGGTTCGAGACAACGACGCTCATGACACGCGGCGAACCACCGCCGTGCGCACCGGCTGCCTCGCCGACGCGAACAACCCCCGCTCCTGGCGGCTTGCCGACGTCGGCCATTCCCCACGGAGGCGGAGCGGCGGGCGGCGTTCCGCGCGGGGTGATGTGGACCTGCCCCTCCTGACGGCTCAGCCTGTCCTCGTAGAGGATGCCGACGATCAACGCGGTGCCGAGGGCGCCGGTCCCGAGGCCCATGAGGATGAGGATGATGCCGAGTGCGGCGTTGAGATAGTCGTTGTAGACATGGCCACCGAGCAGGTCGAAGATGCCGCCCGCGATCAGGGCCAGGGAGACGAGGCCGAAGCCGAGGACTTTGCCGACGATCTCGCGTACAGGCATGGCGCGAGTATACCGGCGTGCTCCAGTCACTTCGCAACGCGCGACGGGTTGCGTGCCCGAACCTAAGATTGCCCCTCACGCCCGCATCGTCTAGCGGTTAGGACACCACCCTTTCAAGGTGGTAACCGGGGTTCGACTCCCCGTGCGGGTAACTTGCCACTTGAAACTTTTGACGCGATCCTCAATACTCGGGTCATGGCGCAGGGCGCCGAAGGGATGAGTTCAAGGGGGTCCGGATCGTGACGATGCCGA
>DATKQX010000101.1:0-18961 GCA_035532495.1 Saccharimonadales bacterium (SeqCode) | reverse complement strand
GGGATCGCCCGACCGTTACCGAGCTATTCGCCGTAATTCATCAAGTGTAGACTTCAACCGGTCACCACGAATGAGGAGGCGGCCATGCGGGCGATGATCGTCAAGGAGTTCCGGCAGCTCAAGCGAGACCGGCGAACCCTCGCGCTACTCATCGTGCTTCCCGTCCTCCTGCTCGTGGTTTTCGGTTACGCCGCGCGGTTCGACGTCTCCAAGGTCACGACGGTCGTCGTCGGACCGGACGCCGCGACGGTCGCCCGCGACCTCCCAGCACCGTTTGACGTTGTCGAGATCGATCCGGCCGGCGACAGGTCACAGGCTGCGAGCCGCATCCAGGATGGGTCGGCGGTGGTCGGCGTCGTCACGGGAGGGACGCAGATCGTGGCGCTGCTGGACGGCACCCAACTCTTCGCGGTGCAAGCCGCGGAGAGCACGCTCGCTCGGATGGCGCAGGAGACGCGGACGGTTGGCTCGGCCACGCCTCCTGTCTCCGTCCAGATCCTCTACAACCCCAACCTGACAACCGCCTGGATCATGATCCCAGGCCTCACGGGTCTGATCCTGCTGTTCATCGGAACCCTGATCACGAGCCTCGGCATCGTTCGGGAGCGGCAAACCGGGACCATCGAGCAGCTTGCGGTCATGCCGTTCAAGCCCTGGGATGTGATTTTCGGGAAGATCATCCCGTACCTCCTGCTCGCTGCGCTCGACCTCGTTGCCATCGTGGTGATCGGCATGGTGCTGTTCGGGGTGCCGTTCGTCGGCAACGTTGCCACCTTCGCGGTCGGCGCCCTCCTGTTCCTGCTCGTGACCCTCGGCATGGGAGTCCTCGTCTCGACCGTGTCGCAGAATCAGGGGCAGGCGATCCAGCTCGCCATCATGTTCGTCGTACCGCAGATCCTCCTGTCGGGCTTGATCTTCCCCGTCTCGTCGATGGCGGGTGGAGTCCAGTGGATCGCCTATGTGCTCCCGCTCAAGTACTTCATCGACATCAGTCGCGGGGTGATGCTGAAAGCCACGCCGTTGACGGCACTCTGGGGTCCGCTCGTCGTCCTCGCCGGCATGGCGGTGGTCGTTCTCGGGCTTGCTGTACTGCGATTCCGGCGCGATCTTGCGCCAAGTGCGAGGCGCGAAGGCGCCGCCGCCGAACCAGGTGTGCCAGAGGCGGCCGCATGACCTGGGGTGTCGAGAATGCGACCGTCGTGTTCGGCGCGCGAACTGCGCTCGCCAACGTGTCTCTGCGCGCCGTGCCGTCCACAGTGAGCATCGTCGTCGGTGGCGACGGCGCGGGGAAATCCACGCTCCTCCGCGCGCTGGTGGGGCTGGTGCGTCTGACCAGCGGGATCGGACAGCGGCCCGCAAAGCAGGAGATCGGTTACGTCCCGGCGACGGCGGGTCTGTACGTCGATCTCACGGTCGACGAGAACGTTGCTTTCTCCGCCGCCGCCTATGGACTGCGAGGACCCGAGCTGGCGAAGCGGTCGAAAGCGCTGCTCGAACGCATCGGCATTGCGGGCGTCCGGGGGCGCCTGGTTGGGCAGCTCTCCGGTGGCATGCAACGAAAGCTCGCAGTCGGAATGGCGCTCCTGCACCGCCCCGCGATGCTTGTGCTCGACGAGCCGACAACGGGCGTGGATCCAGTGAGCCGCGCTGAACTGTGGCGGCTGATCGCCGGAGCTGCAGCCGAAGGCAGCGCCGTCGTCGTCGCGACCACCTATGTCGATGAGGCTCACCGAGCGTCAGCTGTTGTGCTGCTGGAACAGGGCCGGTCGATCGCGACCGGATCTCCCTCCGACATCATGGCCGCCGTCCCGGGTGCGTTCGGCGTCGTCGCATCCGGGGAACAGCCCCAGGGGTTGTCGTGGCGTTGGGGCACCACATGGCGGGTCTGGGCACCGACCCGGGAGCTGCCCACCGGGGCGACCCCTCTGCAGCCCGACTTCGAGGATGCGGTGATGATCGCCGCCCTCGCCGACGAGCAGCAGCGCTGGGCCGATGACGGTGCTCGCTGAAACCCGTGACGTGACCATGCGGTTCGGTGAGTTCACCGCCGTGGATTGCGTCAGCATCGCGGTCAGCGCCGGCGAGGTGGTCGGCCTCCTGGGGGCGAACGGTGCCGGAAAGACGACAGTGATCCGGCTCCTGCTCGGGCTCGTGCGTCCGTCGCACGGCCGCGTATCGCTGTTCGGTGCCGCACCCTCAATGAGCACTCGTCGCCGGCTCGGGTACGTCCCGCAAACCCTTGGCCTCTATGACGATCTGACCGTGGAGGAGAACTGGACATTCACGGCGTCCGCTTTTGGGACCGCTCATCTCGCGGTGCCACCAAGTATTGGTACCACTCGGAATCAGCTTGTCGGGACGCTGCCCCTGGGCGTCCAGCGACGGGTCGCCTTTGCGGTGGCCTTCTCCCATGAGCCGGAGTTGCTCGTGCTCGACGAGCCGACCTCCGGTGTGGGGCCGCTCAATCGTGCGAGGTTGTGGCAGGACATCCGGGGCAGCGCCGAACACGGCACGGGCGTTCTCGTGACGACCCACAACATGGAGGAGGCAGAACAATGCGACCGTCTCGTCGTGATGGCAGGCGGACGCGTCGTCGCCCAGGGCACCGTGGCCGCAGTGATTGGTGACCGCCAGGTGGTTGAGGTGAGCTGCAAGGGCTGGCAGCAGGCGTTTTCGATACTCGACGCGGAAGGCCTCGTCGTGCAGGTGCACGGCGATGCGCTGCGCGTCCCCGCATCACGAGAGGATGTCGAGAGGCTGCTCGAACGCCACGGCCTCCGGGGAGACGTCAGGACTGTTCCCGCGAACCTCGAAGAGGCGTTCGTCAGCATCGTCTCGGCCGGAGCCGCACGGTGAGCCGCACCGGCCGGAGGCCCGGTGCTCCGCGGACGCGAGAGGACATTCTGCTCGTCGCCCGGCGTTCGTTCGGCGCTCGCGGCTACGACGCGACATCGCTGCGCAGCATCGCGCGACAGGCCGACGTCGACCCCGCGCTCCTCATTCATTACTTCGGCACGAAGGACGCGCTTTTCGTCGCTGCGCTCGAGGTCACCATGGGTCCGTCGGCGATGTTCGGCGGTCTCGCCAACGAGACCATCGCCGAGGCGGCACAGCTGATCGTCCGCCGGTACCTGCTCATGTTGGATCACGAGCAGACCCGGGACGTGGTGCTCGGGCTCGTTCGATCGGCGGTATCGAGCGAGCGTGCGGCGACGATGCTGCGGGAGTTTCTGAGCCAGAACGTGACCTCGTTTCTGCGCCCGCTCATCGCGCATCCCGACGCTGAGCTGCGCGCGTCGCTCCTCGTTGCCCAGCTGATCGGGATTGCGATGCTTCGCCACGTCGTCAAGGCCGAGGCCGTCGCGTCGGCGAGCAATGAGGACCTCGTGTCGCGTGTTGCTCCGGTCATCGAGGCATACCTGCGATAGGGCGCCTGCGGACCCTCGGCCGAGCACACTCGAGGGACGTCAGCGATGCGAGAATCGCCTGATGGATAGTCAGGAGATTCCTCGGCGGCCGTCCCGGCTCACCGTGGCTGACGTGATGACCCGGGACGTCATCACGGTCACCCCGGAGACACCGTTCAAACAACTCGAGCAGCTGATGGCCGAGCATCGCATCAGCGCTGTCCCGGTGGTCGATACGTCGGGTGTCACGGTCGGCGTCGTCTCCGAAGCGGACCTGCTGCTGAGGACCGAGGTTGACGGAGGGGCAGGCGGTGGCTGGAGCCCCGGATCACGTGAGCGCGACTCCAAGGCCCACGCGCAGACCGCCGGCGGACTGATGTCGTCTCCCGCGATCTCCGTCGAACCGGGCGCCCTCCTCGCGGCTGCGGCCCGCCTCATGCGGAAGCGAAACGTCAAGCGGCTTCCGGTGGTCGACGGCGGGCGCCTGGTTGGCATCGTGAGCCGTGCGGACGTCCTCAAGACCTACCTTCGTTCGGACGCGGACATCCTCGTGGATATCGTCGAGGGAGTCATCAAGAGCAGCATGTGGCTCGACCCGGAGACCATCGAGGTCGAGGTCGACGACGGTGTGGTGCGGATGCACGGCGAGGTTGACCGGCGCAGCGTCGTCGAGATCCTCAGCCGCCTCACGCTCGCTGTGGAGGGTGTCATCGGGGTGGAGTCGTCCGTGACGTTCCGTTTCGATGACCGCCATGTGAAGCCGCCGACGGAGCAGCGCATCGGCGGATAGCGACCTCCGCGGGAAGCCCGGTCCCTCAGACGCAAGGTCCGGCAGACGCGCCGGTCATGCTCAGCAGATGCGGGGCAGAGGATCTCCGATGAGCATGTCGACGACGCGCGTGCCGCCGAACCCGGTGTGCATGAAGACCATGCCCTCCGGCTCCACCATCACCTCTCCGATGACAGCTGCCTCGGCGCCCTGAGCGCAGGATCGCATGAGCTCGAGCGTGCGGCCTGCGTCATCGTGGGCCACGAGCGCGACGAGCTTGCCCTCGTTGGCGATGTAGAGCGGATCGATGCCGAGGATCTCGGCCACGCCGCGGACCTCGTCGTGGACCGGAAGCGCGTCCTCATCGATGGCCACCGCAACGCCGGCTGCTTGCGCGATCTCGTTGAGGACGGTGGCGACCCCGCCTCGCGTGGCGTCACGCATGAAGTGCACGTCGATGCCACCAGCCAGCAGTGTTGACGTCAGTTCGTGCAGCGCCGCGGTGTCGCTGCGCAGGTTGTCAGCCTCAAGGTCGACATCGCCGCGCGCCAGCATCACGGTGGCGCCGTGGTCACCGATCGCGCCGCTGAGCACCACCACGTCGCCGGGAACGATCCGGTGGATCCCCAGCTTGCGGGGAACGACGAGAGTCCCCACCCCGGTGGTGGTGATGAAGAGCTGGTCGACCTTGCCTCGCGGAACGACCTTGGTATCGCCCGTGACGACGTGGACGCCGGCGCGATCCGCTGCGCGGCGCATTGATTCCACGACTCTCCGGAGCAGGGCGATGTTCAGGCCCTCCTCGAGGATGAACGCCGCAGCGATACCCAGCGGCATCGCACCCCCAACCGCGAGATCATTGATCGTGCCATTGACGGCGAGCTCGCCGATGTCACCGCCCGGAAAGAAGAGTGGGCTGACGACGAAGGAATCCGTGGTGATCGCGATACCCACGCCCTCAACTCCAGGCAGCGCGAGCACCGCCTGATCGCCCAGCTCGTCGAGCGCGGGGTTGCTCAGGATGGCGCCGAACAGCGCCGCCGTCAGCGTATGACTCGCCTTCCCACCCGCGCCGTGGCTCATCGTGATGGAGTCCTCACGAAGCGTCGGCTTGCGCTTGCGTATCTCCGCGATGCGCTCGAGCACACGCTGTTCGGGATCGGCGGTACCCGCCGTCGCTGCCCTGATCGCCGCCCCGCTTCCGGGCTGGACGCCGGTCTCGGTCATCGTGTTTGCGCCGGCACCGGTGGGAAGCCCGGCTCACGCTCGCCGGCGCGGACTTGGCCGTTCCGATGCTCACCGGATGCGAGCACACGCTCGCGCTCACGGGCCCGAGAGTATCTGCCGAAGCTGTAGTACGCCGCGCACGCGCCCTCCGACGAGACCATGCATGTGCCGATGGGCGTCTCCGGCGTGCACGCCGTGCCGAACACCTTGCACTCCCACGGCTTGAGGACACCCTTGAGCACCTCGCCACACTGGCATGCCTTTGGGTCCGCGACCCGCAGCCCGGGAACGGCGAACACCTTCTCGGCGTCGTGGTCGGCGAACTCGTCCTGCAGTTCGAGTGCGCTCTGGCTGATGAACCCCAGGCCGCGCCACTCGAAGTGAGACCGCAGCTTGAACACGCGGGCGAGCACCTCGAGCGCTTTCGGGTTGCCATCGTCGTGCACGACGCGCTTGTATTGGTTCTCGACCTCGCAACGGCCCTCGAGGATCTGCGTGATGATCATGTGCACGCCTTGGAGGATGTCGAGGGGTTCGAATCCGACAACCACCACCGGCTTCGCATACGTCTTGGTCACGAATTCGTAGGGTCGGATTCCCACCACCGTCGACACATGCCCCGGACCCAGGAAGCCGTCGAGCTGCAGACCGGGCGAGTCGAGGATCGCCTTCATCGGCGGGACAATCGTCACGTGATTGCAGAACACGTAGAAATTGCGGATGCCCTCTGCCTTGGCGCGCATCAGCGTCAGCGCAGTTGACGGCGCGGTCGTCTCGAAACCGATCGCGTAGAAGATGACCTTCCGATGCGGGTTCTGCCGCGCGATCGTCAAGGCGTCGAGCGGCGAGTACACCATCCGCACGTCGGCGCCGGCGGCCTTTGCATCGAGAAGGCTTCCGCTGCTGCCGGGCACGCGCAGGAGATCACCGAAACACGTGAAGATGACCGCGGGCTCCTGGGCAAGCGCGATGCCGTCGTCGAGACGCCCCATGGGAATCACGCAAACGGGGCACCCCGGTCCGTGCACCAGCTCGACATTGATCGGCAGCAGATCCTCGATGCCGTACTTGAAGATGGTGTGGGTGTGGCCACCGCACACCTCCATGATCTTCCAGTGTCTGTCACCGGAGTCCGCTGCAATTCGCGCGCTCAGGGCGCGGGCGAGGACGCGGTCGCGGAACTCGTCTGCGAATTTCACGCCGGCGATCCGCCGCCGCCGACGTGGTTGGCGCTCACAGGCTCATCATCCACCGCCTGCCATTCACGGATCTGCCGGACCTCGTCGGCGTATGCCGTGCCCATCTCCTCGAGGATCCGCAGCGTCTCCGCGGCCTCGGTCTCGCTCACGCGGCTCAGCGCAAAGCCCACGTGGACGAGGACATATTCGCCGGGCTCGGTGACATCGTGACCCACCAGCAACGAGGTGTTGATTCGGCGTTGTACTCCGCCGAGTTCCACGGTCCCATACATATGGTCCTCGTCGGCGTACTCGACGAGCCGGGCGGGGATCGCTAGGCACATGCCGGCTCTCCTGCAAGCGTGCGGTGCACCAGCGAGATGAGAAGGTGATACAGCGTCATCTGCACTTCCTGTATGCGATGGACGCTGCTCGACCGAACGATGAAACAGTGGTCGGCGACACCCTCGCCGGCCAGACGCCCACCGTCGTAGCCGCAGGCCGCGATCGTGCTCATGTTGCGACGCCGCGCTGCACCGAGTCCGCGCACGAGGTTCTCTGAGTTCCCGCTGGCGGAGACGGCGAAGACAACATCGTTCGGCCTCCCGAGCGCAATGATCTGGCGAACGAAGACATCTGCAAATCCAACGTCGTTGCCGATGCCCGTGACCACCGCGCTGTCATTCGTGAGGCACAGTGCGGGGATGGGCCGATGATCCGCGGCCGGGGTGAGCATCTCCGTGACCATGTCGGCCGCAGACGTGGCGCTCCCGCCGTTCCCGAGCGCCAGCAGCCTGCCCCCTGTACGGAACGCCCCGGCCATCTCCACCGAGGTTTGCACAATCTCGTCGCCGAACTCCTCGAGCAGCAGCGTGCGAAGCCGGTTGCTTTCCGCCGCTTTTTCGATGGGTGCGCCGGCCAGTTCCCGGACAACGGCGTCATCCACAGGGGGCTGGGGACTCAGCATCGGATACAGCAGTTGCGAGAACGGGTCGCGGCCGGCCTCGGTCACGCGAGAACGTCCACGGGCGCGCCGTGTTGCAGCGCCACGCCGCCGTGACAGAGCAGAACGTCGCCAACCGCCACACGGTCGACGAGATCGGTGCTCACGTCGACAACCGTTCCGTCGATCGAGCCGCGTGCGGTCCGTGCCGCAGCGTCCGTGGCGGTGACCACCAACGCGAGCAGCTGATCAGAGCACGTGATGCAGACCTCGTCCGGGCACGCACCGCTCATGAGCCAGCACCGATCCCGCGATGGTTGAGCACGATGTGGACGAGCTCCCAGAGCATGTGATACGTGGCGAGGTGCATCTCGTGGGCCGCATCACGATCGGCACAGGTGGCGTGGAAAACGAAGTCGGCCTCCGTACAACCGTCACCGTGGCCCGCCAGAAGCGCGATGGTGAGCATGCCCGCCCCGGTAGCGGCGCTGAGCCCTCGAGTGATTGACTCGGGCAGCGGCGCGTGCGCGAGCGCAAGCGCGATGTCACCGGGACGGCCCAGCACACGCAGTTGGTGCGCGTAGACCTCGGAGGCGGCATCGCCATCGAGCCCTCCGGTGATGGTGGCGATGTCGTTGGTCAGCGAGAGTGCGGGCAGTGCCCGGCAGCCTGGCAGCACAGGGTGCACGAACTCGACGGAGTTGTGCTGGGCGTCGGTGGCATGTGGCCCAGACCCGAAGACGAGCAGCATGCCCCCAGCAAAGAAGCGATCCGCCATCGCCGCGGCGCACGCGGCAATGTCGTGGGCATGGCGGGCGAAGTAGGCCTCACCGTCGCGATTCGACGCCGCCACCCGCCCATCGAGGAATGCACGACTGCCGGCCGCGGAGGCGTCACGACCCGGCTGTACCTGAACGCTCATAGCACGTCAACCTGTTCATCTTGTGATACCGCGACCAGCGCCTGCCCCAGGCTGATGCCGCCGTCGTTGGCGGGGACCTGCTCGTTGGTGTACACGATGAGGCCACGCTCGCGCAAGAGGTACGTCACGCGGTTCAGGAGCAATGCGTTTTGGAAGACGCCGCCACTGAGGGCGATTCTCTGGACTCCATGATCCGCACCAAGTCGCACACAGGTGGCCGTCACGCCGCGAGCAAGACTCTCGTGGAATATGGCCGCGAGTGCCCTCGAGTCGCCGCCACGCTGGCGCTCGAGGAACAATGTCCGGACGAGTTGCACCGTGTCGAGCACCGCAGGATCGCCATCCAGTCGGATGTCGAAATGATCCACGTTCGACAGATCGCCGCACGAGCTCGCGAGTGCCTCGAGACGCATGGCCGCCTCCGCCTCAAACGTGGAAGCATGAGCAACGCCGAGCAGGCTTGCCACAGCGTCGAACAACCGGCCGGCGCTGGTGGTGATCGGGGCGGTGCTGGAGCGCGCGAGCCGCGACACGAGGCGCCAGCCACGATGGTCAGGGGCGCCGGCCGTCTCGTCGTACCAGTTCGGCGGTGCATCGCCGAGCTCGCCCGCCGCTGCCAGGTACGCGATCGCCATGCGCCAGCCCTCTCGAGCGCAGGCATCGCCGCCAGGCAGTCGCACCGGGGCGATGTGGCCGGCGCGGCGGTACGAGCGCTCATCGCACAGCAGAAACTCACCGCCCCATATCGCACCGTCGGGCCCGAGCCCGGCGCCGTCGAAAGCGACCCCGAGCACCGTTCCTCGCAGGCTGTGCTCCGCAAGCACGCTGGCTATGTGGGCGTGGTGATGCTGCACACGCACCACCCGCGAGCCGGAGTCCCACCACCGCTCGGCGATCCGCGTCGACGCATAATCGGGATGCGCATCGGCCGCGACCGTCGTCGGTGCCGTCCGGAACAACCGGAGATAGGTGCGCAACGCCTCGTCCTGGTGGGTGAGCGCGAGGGGGTTGTCGAGATCGCCTATATGGGGGCCGGCGAATGCCCTGCTGTCATGCAGCACGCAAAAGGTGTTCTTCAGATGAGCACCGAGAGCGAGGACCCCTTCACCTCCCGACTCGATGCGCACCGGAAGCGGGCAGTATCCGCGAGCGCGCCGGATCATGTGTGCGGTGCCGCCGACCACTCTCACGATGGAGTCGTCATAGCGCGAGCAGATATCCCGATCGTGGAGGAGAAAGCAGTCGGCGATGCCACCAAGCCGAAGCACTGCTTCGTCGTTGTCCTTGGCAATCGGTTCGTCAGCGGCGTTGCCACTGGTCATCACCAGTGTTCCGCCTGCGACGCGCAACAGGAGGTGGTGCATCGGCGTATATGGAAGGACGACTCCGAGTTCGTTGAGGCCCGGAGCGACCGAGTCGGCGACGGGGACGACGTCGCGATCACGCCGGCGCCGGAGCAGGATGATCGGCCGGATCGAACCCTCGAGGAGCGCCGCTTCGATGTCGCTCACGATGCATCGAAGGCGTGCCGTCGCGACATCCGGGCACATCACCGCGAAGGGCTTTGCCGGCCGGTGCTTGCGATCCCGCAGCCGCGCCACCGCAGCGTCGTTGTTCGCGTCGCAACAGAGCTGGAATCCGCCCAAGCCCTTCAGCGCGACGATCTCGCCGCGGGCAATCGCCTCGGCCGCCAACTCCATCGCGTCGCCGGCGATCTCGTTCCCACGTGAGTCCGCGTACCAGAGACGCGGTCCGCAGTCCGGGCAGGCGTTGGGTTGTGCGTGAAAGCGTCGATCTGCCGGATGCCGGTACTCGTGCATGCATGCGTCGCACATCGCGAAATGGCGCATGGTGGTCAGTGAACGGTCGTACGGGATGTCCTCGATGATCGTGTACCGCGGGCCGCAATTGGTGCAGTTGGTGAACGGATAACCATGGCGCCGGTTGCCGGGCTCAAGAATGTCTGCGACGCAGTCTTCGCATGTGGCGGCATCGGGTGCGATCGGATGATAGTCACCGTCGACGCGACGGCTTGTCGCGATGCGGAACCCCTCATCCCATTGCACGTCGAGTTTGGTCGCGTCGATGGCCTCGATCCGAGCCAGCCGTGGCGCATCGTGGCGCACGGCGGCCGCGAACATCTCGAGCGCCCGTCGATCACCCTCGACCTCGATGAGCACGGCGCCTGATGTGTTGCAGACCTCGCCGCTGAGCCCGAGACGAGTTGCGAGGTTCCAGACGAACGGACGGAACCCCACGCCTTGAACAACGCCCTGAACGGTGAATCCCACGCGTTCACGTGCGCCACCCGTGCGCGTGCTCGTCACAGTGGTCGCGACGGGAGCACCCCCGGCTGCGGTTGATGTCAGCAACCCAAACTAACCCGCGGTAGCGCGTGCGGCGACAGTGCGGTATGACACCGGGACTAGTGGGCAACCATGACGCCAACCTTGGCGGTGTGGATGAGCTTGTTCGAAACGCTGCCGACGAGCATGCCGGTGAGGCTGGAAAGGCCTCGGCTACCGACGATGATCAGGTCCGCACCCGTCTCATCGGCGACTGCGAGGATCTTGCGTGGAACGTCGCGGGTGGCCGACTGGAGCAGGTGCCCGTGGGCATCGACACCACTCTCTTTGAGGCGCGCGATCGCCGAAGCAACCACTGCCCGCGCCTCATCCGGCGATTCCAGATCGGGCGCGACGCTCGCTTTTGCCGGAATCACATCGTGTTCGTGCACGTGGACCACCTCGACCTCTGAACCCGCCTTCGCGGCCAGCCCGGCCGCGGCGCTGACCGCCGCATCCGAGAATGAGGAACCGTCAATCGCCACAACGATCTTCTCGAACATCCCGGTCATGCCTCCGTGTCGTCGTTCGTGCCGGCTTGGTGTGGCCGGGCCTGCCTCCATCTTCGCTTGCCACGCAAGCCGTTCACAAGGGTCGAAGGTCATATCGCAGAAGACCGCCAGGGTCGCCGGGACTCGTGACAAATGCCTCTGTGGGAGCGCCCCCGCCCGCGCCAGACTATGGGGCAGGATCAAGATGTGAAACAGCGGCCCAAGGCGACATGACCCAGGCCCTAACGCAGCTCACAGAGCGCCAGACGGTCATGGGCCCGGTGCACGAGCGAACGCTCGTGGAGATGTATCGCCGGCAGGTCGAGCTGAGGGCCGACATGCCCGCGATGGTCCGGCGCGTTGACGGGCGCTGGTTGACGCTGACCTGGGCAGAGTATGCATTCCAGGCGCGCGCGCTGGCGGCGTTCCTCGTCGATGACGGGTTGACACAGGGCGACCACGTCGCTGTCTGGACGTTCAACCGCCCGGAGTTCGTGATCACCAGCACAGCGGCGATGCTCGCCGGCGGATCGACGGCACCCCTGTACCAGACGCTCAGCGCCACCGAGGCAGCCTACGTGCTCGCGCACTGCGAGGCGCCCATCGCAGTGGTGGAAAATAACGAGGTCTGTTCCCGCGTGCTGTCGGTGCGGAGCGGTCTGACGAAGCTGCGTCGCATCATCCTCATCGAGGGAGCACCGGACACGGCCGAGCCGGGCCTGGTGATCACGTGGGCTCAAGCCCTGGAGCAGGGCGGCGCCGTGCTGGCCGACGTTGCCCAGGAGCTTGATAACCGCAGCGAGCGCGTCGGAGCAAGCGACGTGGCGACGCTCGTCTACACCAGCGGCACCACCGGCCCGCCCAAAGCAGTGATGGCGACACACCAGAACCTCATTGCCGCGATCGACAACCTGGGTCCCCTCGTCCTGTTGTCGCCCGGCGACCGGGTGCTCAGCTATCTCCCGCTGGCACATATCCTCGAGCGTCTCAACAGTGAGATCCGGCTCTACGCTGTGGGGAGTCCCGTGTGGTTCGCGTCGGCGATCGCCGAGATGCCATCTGACATACACGAGCTCAGGCCAACGTGTTTCGTGGGCGTGCCACGTGTGTGGGAGAAGATGGCGGCGACCATCAACGCAGCTGTCGAAGCGATGCCCCCGACTCGCCGGCGAATGGTGCGCTGGGCGATGCGCGTGGGTGAGCATGCGGTCGATCGACGCCAGGCGGGAACCGCGCTCACGGCCCTGCAACGCATTCGCCTTGGGTTCGCGGATCGTGTCGTGCTACGGCGTATCCGCGCCGAGACGGGGCTCGACCAAGCGCATACGCTCATCACGGGCGCCGCGCCAATCGGCGCCGATCTCCTGCGTTTCTTCCACGCGATCGGCCTCGAGGTGCTTGAAGGCTACGGGATGAGCGAGAACATGACGGTGACGACGCTGAACCGCCACAGCCGCGCCCGCATCGGTTCCGTCGGCCAGGTTGTGCCCGGTGTGGAGCTGAGGATCGCGGCTGATGGCGAGATACTGATGCGCGGCGACGTCGTGTTCGCCGGTTACTACAGGGACGCCACCGCGTATGCGGAGACCGTCCAGGGGGGATGGCTGCACACCGGTGACATCGGTGCACTCGATGGTGAGGGATACCTTCGCATCACCGACCGGAAGAAGGATCTGATCATCACGGCCGGCGGCAAGAACGTCTCACCGAGCAATATCGAGATCGCATTGCACAGCCATCTGATCGCGAACGCGGTCGTCATCGGTGACCGCCGACCCTACCTCGCGGCGCTGCTCGCCCTGGACGCTTCCGGACTTGAGGCATTCGCGGCCGAACACAACCTTGCGGCGCAGCCGCCGGATCTCACGTCCCATCCTGCCGTGCTCGACGAGGTGCGGCGCTGGGTGGACGCGGTGAATGGGAATCTTGCCAACGTGGAGAAGGTGCGCCGGTGGGTGGTGCTCCCCGGCGACTTCAGCGTCGGGGTCGAGCTCACGCCGACGTTCAAGGTCCGCCGCAAGGTGGTGGGTGAACGGTATTCGCAGCAGATCGAGCGGCTCTATGCTCCGCTGGCCGAGGTGTGAAGATCTAAGGAGCGGGATCCGCTCGGACGCGCAGATCGTCGCGGCGCACATGGACCACGCCACTGACCGCCACGGTCGCGGCCACCGCATCGTCGGCTTCACGAGCCGTGTCGACAAGACCGGACAGGGTCACCACGCCATCGATCACGCTGACGTCGATCACTCCGAGTTCGATGGCCGTGACAGAGCGGGCGATGCTCGCAAGCGCGTCATTCCTGATCTCCTCGTCCCACCGCAGGAAGACCTTCAGGAGGTCGCCGCGGCTGACGATGCCGACAACCCTTCCGGCGCCGTCGACGACCGGCAGGCTCTTGACGTTGCGAGCGAGGAGGGTCCGCGCTGCGATTGGGACGAGATCGTCCGCGGACGCGGTCGCAACCGGCGACGACATGAGCTCCCCGACCACCTCGGCATTGACCCGCTTGCTCATGAAGTCGCTCTCGGAGAGGATTCCTGCAAGCGTGCCGTCAACGCCGATCACCGGGACGGCGCTGATCCGCTTGCTGTTCATGATCCGAACCGCTTCCTTGAGCGGCGTTGAGGTCGAGACCGTGGCGACTTCCGCGGTCATGACCTCGTCAACCCTGAAGCGATGCGTGGGGTCGTGGACGTTGCTCATCAGTGTTCCGGGGTGCTGTCAGCGCCGCTGTCTCCGTTCCCCGGAACGACGAGCACCGGCGTGTGTCCGGAGTGCAGGATCTTCGTCGAGACGCTGCCGAGCAGGAGACGGCGCATACCGCCGAGACCGCGGGTGCCGACCACGAGGAGATTCGGTCCCGTCTGCTCATCTCCCCGCGCGAGCAGGGCTTCGGCCGGAGCACCAAAAGCAGTTGCCGCTGAGACCGACCTGCCGCTGACGTGCTCGATGCTCTCCGCAAGAGCGTCGAGATGCTCGTGCTCGACCGTGAGCTCACTGTCAAGGTTGAAGTAATGGGCCGTTGGCGCCAACGGATCGGGCAGCACTTCGAGGAGCTCGACCACCGCATCGGCATAGAGACGCCCGATCGACGCCGCGACCAACGCCGCGCGCTTCGATTCACGTGACCGATCCACCCCAACGATCAACCTCGCCGGGGGCCAGGATTCGTCGCCGCCCCGAACGATCAGGACAGGCCGATGAGTGGTGTGGAGCACGCTCGTCGACACGCTCCCGGCCAGGAGACGGTGGAGTCCGCCGACGTCGCGGCTCCCGACCACGACGAGATCTGCATTCACCTCGTCCGCGACCCGCTCGATCACGTCGAACGTGGGCCCGCGGCCTGTGTGCAGGCCGGCGACCCGACCACCGAGCGATTCCACGCGAACCTGATCCTTCTCGAGTATCGAGCGGGCGTCTGCCTCGAAAGGATCCATGAGCCCGTCGGTGCCGACGTATCCGGAATACGCATAGACAGCCACCGGGAGGTTGTATGCATTGACAAGGTGCAGCTCTGCTCCTGCACGCCTGGCCAGATCAGTTGCCGAGACAAGCGCAACGTGGGCGTCTGGCGACCCGTCGGTGGCGACAAGGATCGAGTGCAACCCGATGGCGTGGTTACTTGTTGCGGGCATCGGAAGCACGTTCACGGCTGAAAACCTCCTCAGCATTCGGCGTTTCTCTCCTCAGGTAAACAGGTCGCCGCAGCAACGACAAGGGCCGATGGTCCTCACCTATCCGGGTCATACGCTGGGCACGGCCGGCGCCCGTGCAGGGGGCCCCGAAGTCCCGAGGACGTCACGACCTTCGGCACTGGTCGCCATCCGATGGCGAGCGCACTCTGTAGCCATGAAGCGTGAACGTTCGGTCGTGATGGTCGACCCGGTGACCGATGAGGTCCTCGCGGAGTGCGCGGGTCCCGAGGCGGACGGTCGGTGCCCGGTCAGTGACCGCCCGCCGTACATCTGCGCAGGGCTCCGCCTCGTCACGCGGGAAGACGGGCCGGAAGATGGCGCAACCTTCCTGGTCACGGACATGCAGCCGGGTCGTTGCCCCCTGGCGTTCAGGGTGCAGGCCTCGGAGGAGGTCTGAGGCTCCCTCCGAGGTTCGGGCGGGTCAGCACGTGGCGGCCAGCGCGTCCGCGAACTGGCTCGTGTACAGCGTGTAGTAGAAGCCGCGCCGTTGCAGGAGCTCGTCGTGACTGCCCTGCTCGACGATCCGCCCGGCATCCATGACGACGATCGAGTCCGCGTGCCGGATGGTCGAGAGTCGATGCGCGATCACGAAGCTCGTCCGGCCGCGGCGCAGGCGCGCCATCGCTCCCTGGATCAAGACCTCGGTACGTGTGTCGACGTTGCTCGTGGCCTCGTCGAGAATGAGGATCGCGGGATCGGCGAGGAACGCGCGGGCGATCGTCAGGAGCTGGCGCTGACCGGAGGAGATGTTGGATGCGTCGCCGTCCAGCAGCGTGTCGTATCCATCGGGAAGTGTGTTGACGAACTGATCGACATACGCGGCGGCGCCGGCCGCCACGACCTCGGCTGTATTTGCGCCATCCTTGCCGTACGCGATGTTGTCGCGGATGGTCCCGGCGAAGAGCCATGTGTCCTGGAGCACCATGCCGAACAGACTGCGCAGACGCTCGCGTGGCAGCATGCTGATATCGACGCCGTCGATGCTGATGCGACCCGAGTCGATGTCGTAGCAGGTTGACGATCGTGGTCTTGCCGGCGCCGGTGGGACCCACGATCGCAATCGTCTGTCCGGGCTGCACATCGAGGTTGAAGTCATCGATGAGCGGCGTGTCGAGCTCGTAGCGGAACGACACGTGCTCGAGGGTGACCTGTCCTCTGGGCGACAGCATGGAGGGTAGAGCGACAGGATCAGCCGGCTCCTCGCCGGCAGCGAGAAACTCGAACACCCGCTCGGCTGAAGCAAGCCCGGACTGGAGCAGGTTCATCTGGCCGGCGATCTGCGTGATCGGCATCGTGAACTGTCTCGAGTACTGGATGAACGCCTGAATATCACCGAGCGTCATCAGCCCCGACACGACCCGGTAGCCTCCGATCACCGCGATCGCGACGTAGTTGAGGTTCGCGAGCAGCTGCATGGCGGGCTGGATGACGCCCGAGAAGAACTGCGCTCGGAAACACGCCTTGTAGAGGCGCTGATTCTCACGGTCGAAGTCCTCCATGGTCCGCCTGGTGCGGCCGAACACCTGGACGAGCGCGTGCCCCGTGTGCGCCTGTTCGACCTGAGCATTGACCGCACCGGTCGACTCCCACTGCGCGGCGAACTCCCTCTGGGAACGCCGCGCGATAACCAGGATCACGCCGATCGACAACGGCACGGTGACGAGCGACACCGCGGCCAGCAAGGGGCTGATCCACAGCATCATGGCAAGGACTCCAACGATGGTGAGCAGCGAGGTGAGCAGCTGGCTCAGCCCCTGCTGCAGGGTCGTGGCCACGTTGTCGATGTCGTTGGTGACGCGGCTGAGCAGGTCCCCGTGCGGATGGCTGTCGAAGTACTGCAACGGCAGGCGGCTCAGCTTCTGCTCGACGTCCCGGCGCATTCCGTAGACCGTTCGCTGAGCCACCCCCGCCATCAGGTACCCCTGACTCCAGCTGAAGAGGGCACCGAGCAGATACAGCAGCGCGACACATCCGAGGATGAGCCCGAGCTGGGAGAAGTCGATCCCCCGGCCGGGGACGACGTCCATTCCCGACAACAACTTGGCGAGCGCCCCCTCGCCACGCCCGTTCAAGAGTGTGATCACCTCGGCCTTCGTCATCCCGGCAGGGAGTGCTTTGCCGACGATCCCATTGAAGATCACGTTGGTGGCGCTCCCGATGAGCCGGGGGGCGGCGACGGTGAACGCAATGCCCACTGAGGTGAGCGCCGCCGCGATTGCGATAGGCGTCCTGTCAGGGCGGAGCCGTCCCATCAGCTGGCGAAGCGTTCTCCCCGGGTGTCGCGTGGCCGGCGGAGGTCCGCCGGCGCGGCCGAAAGCCCCGAACGCGCCTCCGGGCCGCGCCCCGGCCGGGCCGTGCATCATCACGCTGCGGCCGCTCCGAGCTGGGATTCGACGATCTCGCGATACGGAGCGCAAACCCGGAGGAGCTCGGCATGCGTTCCGGCACCGGCAACGAGCCCGCGATCGAGGACGATGATCGCGTCCGCGCTGAGGATGGTGCTCACCCGCTGCGCCACGATCACGACCACCGCAGTGCGCGTCTCTTCCCGGAGCGCCGTGCGGAGGTTCGCGTCGGTCGTCGCATCGAGCGCCGAGAAGCAGTCGTCGAACAGATACACGCGTGGTCGCTTCACGAGTGCACGCGCGATCGCGAGCCGCTGTCGCTGGCCGCCGGAAACGTTGGTACCACCCTGATCGATGGGAGCGAGGAGCTGTCCCGGCATCGTGGCAACGAAGTCGCGCGCCTGCGCGATCTCCAGCGCCCTCCACAGCTCGGCGTCCGTCGCCTGCGCGTTGCCGAAGCGGAGGTTGTCCGCGACCGTTCCACTGAACAGATACGCCTGCTGGGGGACGAGCCCGATCTCGCCCCACAGGGACTCGAGCGCGCGATCCCTGACATCGACGCCATCCACGAGGACGGTCCCTGAGCTTGCATCGAAAAATCGGGGAACGAGATTCAGCAGCGTCGTCTTGCCCGAGCCTGTGCCCCCGATGACAGCCGTCGTTTGACCGGGTTGGAATGCGAACGACAGGTCACACAACACCGGATGCTCAGCGCCGGGGTATGCGAATGAGACGTCGCGAAACTCGACCAGGCCGGCCGCGGCACCCGGTTCGACGGCGCGCGCCGGAGGCGCGATCGACGGCTCGCGGCGAATCACGTCACTGATGCGCTCTGCGCTGGCCTGGGCGCGCGGAACCAGGATCACCATCATCACCGCCATCAGGACGGACATGAGGATTTGGAGGATGTAGGCCAGGAACGCGGTGAGGTTGCCGATCGGCATCCGGCCGCTGTCCACGAGGTGGCCGCCGAACCACAGCACGGCAACGCTCGACAGGTTCATGACCACCATGAGCAGCGGCATGGCCAGAACGAAGATACGGTTGACCCGCAGGGCCGTCGCCGTGAGGTCGGCGTTGGCGGCCGCGAAGCGACGTTCCTCGTGGCCGCCGCGGACGAATGCGCGGATGACCCGAACGCCGGTGATCTGCTCGCGCAGGACCTGGTTGATCCGGTCGATCTTGACCTGCATCGACTGGAACAGCGGCACCGCGACGATGAGCATCGTGACGATCACCACAGCCATCAACGGAACCACGACGACAAGGAGCAGTGACAGCGTCACGTCCTCCCGCAGAGCCATGATGACGCCCCCGATCATCATGATCGGCGCGGCGACGATGACGGTGAGCGCCATCTGCAGGAACAGCTGGATCTGCTGCACGTCGTTGGTGTTGCGGGTGATCAGCGACGCGGTGCCGAAGCTGTTCATCTCGCGCTGTGAGAATCGCAGCACCCGGCCGAAGATCGCCGCTCGCACATCGCGGCCGACCCCCGTCGCCGTCCGCGATGCCCAGTAGACGGCGATGATCGCGATGGCTCCCTGGACAACGGTCACGGCGAGCATCACGCCCCCCGTCCGCCAGATGTACGCGATGTCGCCTCGCGCGATCCCGTTGTTGATGATGTCCGCCGTGA